>NZ_JAKILA010000059.1 GCF_023283885.1 Shewanella basaltis | reverse complement strand
CACTTAAAGAATGCAATTTAAACCGTTTCGCACTCAGTGAGTGCGAAGCCAAAGCAGCCCACTTAAAAAGTGGGACTACAGCGAAACCCGGTACGCTCCTATCCCACTTTTTGTTCCAAAAAGGTCGGATAGGAGCTACGGGCAAGGGGAGACCCCCTTAACCCCAACAGCCACATGCGGCGCATGTGAAAAAGTCAAAAGCGTGAAAGATAAAATCAATATGTACACTTTTATGTGGTACGCACTGTTTTTATGTACAGTTATAATGGGATTTCATCTATTTACGCTAAAAAACGATTTAAAATCGTTCTTTAGTTGCATCGTATTAAAAATAGAAAAATCGTAATTATCTGATATTAATGCCTTTAATTTTTCTGGCAGTGACCACAAACTCTACTTTACGCGCAAGCTCGGTTTGTTTTTGTTTGTTAGGCACAATTAATTGCTTTACTTCAATAAGATAGCAAATGTAGGATATTATTAATCAATAAGTTAAGGGACTGAC
>NZ_JAKILA010000058.1 GCF_023283885.1 Shewanella basaltis | reverse complement strand
CACCACTTTGTGGTTCATGACTGGGGTGAAGTCGTAACAAGGTAGCCCTAGGGGAACCTGGGGCTGGATCACCTCCTTACCTATACGACTAACTCAATACCTAAAGTGCAGCGATGCATGTGAGTGTTCACACAGATTGCTTGTTAACTTCTTCGGAAGTAGAGCGAAAACACACCGCAAGCCGGTTAAGTGTTGTTCTTTAACAATTTGGAAAGCTGATAGTATTTAATTGCATGAGTCTGTCATGTGATTAATTACAAATCGTTCGATGCGAAAGCATTGAACATTGAGTTCTCAAAACACTGTTTAAGTGTCTTGAATATTCTAAAACTAAGGCGATTTCGTGTGCGAAAGTGCATGAATTATCAAAGTAAAAACCAGCTAGTTGCAATACAGCTCAAGTGAAACTCATTTGGGTTGTATGGTTAAGTGACTAAGCGTATACGGTGGATGCCTTGGCAGTCAGAGGCGATGAAGGACGTAGTAACTTGCGAAAAGCGTTGGCGAGCTAGTAACA
>NZ_JAKILA010000057.1 GCF_023283885.1 Shewanella basaltis | reverse complement strand
GGCGAATTAACGCGTCAATAGCTAGCCTATTGCAAGTTAATTCAACGCAGTGAGGAAGGCAAAGGACTGCTTGAAAGGCGTTTGTTATCCAGAGCTGAGGTTGATTAGTATCACCATTTTACTTTTAACTGCGGTTATTTGTCATCAAACTCATTTTGAAAAAAATGTTGGATATTTTTTATGCAAATAAAATATGTCTGTCTATACTTAATTCAGTAAGATGATTAACTGTTAATTCTCTCTTTTGGCACCTAGGCTAACGCCATGATGCCTAACGATAGCGCAAGGCTCTTAATTGAGCCCTTTCCCTAGGCCCAAAACAATTGGATAGTTTTGGGTCTTTTTTTATCTGTTGCTAGGGGGTGTTTATTTAATACCAATTCCAGCAATTATCTGGTCATTCAGCGGGAATTCTGTATCTTCTAGGCAAGTAATAGGATTGTAGGCATAGTTGCTCTCGACAACTGCTCCTGCGTTGTTCTACCTCCTGCGTCCATGCAGTCGTCGACAACTGCTCCTGCGTTGTTCT
>NZ_JAKILA010000056.1 GCF_023283885.1 Shewanella basaltis | reverse complement strand
TTTCCCCCGTAGGGCGTATGCGGTATTAGCAGTCGTTTCCAACTGTTATCCCCCTCGACTGGGCAGATCCCTAGGCATTACTCACCCGTCCGCCGCTCGCCACCTCAGGAGCAAGCTCCCTTGTGCTGCCGCTCGACTTGCATGTGTTAGGCCTGCCGCCAGCGTTCAATCTGAGCCATGATCAAACTCTTCAATTAAAGTTTTGTTGAATCTTGCGATTCAGCTCAATGAATTCTGATTGCTTATTTCACCAAAGTGAAATAAGTCTTTTGTACATATTGCTATGAACACTCATCGTTGCATTGAGTTTAAATTTTTTGATTGCCTACATTCCGAAGAACAAGAAGACAATTTCGAATAACTCAATACCTGTGAATGTCCACACAGATTTCTTGTTTAGATTGTTAAAGAGCGTTGATGCCGTGTTTCGTGCATCGCCTTTGACGCTAGGTCGTCGGCTTGGGCTGCGTATTCTACGCTTTCCCATCTTCGCGTCAAGTGTTTTTTCAAACTTTCTTTTCGCGCTGAA
>NZ_JAKILA010000055.1 GCF_023283885.1 Shewanella basaltis | reverse complement strand
CACAGGAACGCTGCCGTTCCAGTTTTCATTTGGGGTAAAGGTGTATGAGCCATCTTCATTGATAACTAAAACGCCACCTTCTAGAGTGACTTCTGTACCGGCATCATAGGTTTCGCCGTTCACTTCAAAGCTGACAACGCTGAGATCAGAATCTGGATCACTGTCGTTATCTAATACATTGCCGGTAGCAGCGTTACCTTCAGTTACGGTTACCATGTCATTCACTGTGACGGTCGGATCATCAACTGGGGTCACACTAATGGTTAATGTCGCGGTCGCACCGGTATTGGTGGTGTAAGTGATCACAGGAACGCTGCCGTTCCAGTTTTCGTTTGGGGTAAAGGTGTATGAGCCATCTTCATTGATAACTAAAACGCCACCTTCTAGGGTCACTTCAGTACCGGCATCATAGGTGTCGCCGTTCACTTCAAAGCTGACGATGCTGAGATCTGAGTCTGGATCATTGTCGTTATCTAATACATTGCCGGTAGCAACGGTATCTTCAGCGATAGTATTACTGTCATTAACCAGTACCGACGGATCATCAACAGGGGTCACTGTGATGGTTAATGTCG
>NZ_JAKILA010000054.1 GCF_023283885.1 Shewanella basaltis | reverse complement strand
AGCCGCATGTGTCCAACATTAAAACGCTCAGAAGTCATTGAAGTTAAACCGTTACAAATCCCGCATTGGTATCAAATGCCAATTGTATCCCAATCAAATATTTTACCTTTTAAAGCTTACGCATAGGAGCAAATAACATGTTTAAAATCGAAGTATTTCAAGAAGATGTCACCGTAAATGGCCGCAATATGCCAGGCAAAGATGGTAAGCCTGGACGAACTATTTACGAACAAGTGGCTTATGCACATTTAGGCGGTAAATTTCCCGTTCAAATGAAACTTCAAGTAAGCGATCCAAGTCAGCCATACACCGCCGGCGAGTATGAAGTCGATAGTTCAAGCTATGTCGTTAATAACTTTGGTGGTCTTGAGTTGAAACGCTTTGGTTTGAAAATCAAACGTATTACCGCAGTTGGTAAACCCAATACCCAAGTCATTTAACCTTTATCAATGGATGATAGAAATGAGCAAATTTACTTTAAATGTTGTTTTTAATGGTGGCTCACTTAATGGTGAAACGATATTAAATGTGCCTAAGAACAGGCTTCGTAATTCACTAAACATGAAACGCAAAACTTACTTTGGAAC
>NZ_JAKILA010000053.1 GCF_023283885.1 Shewanella basaltis | reverse complement strand
TCAACTGCATGTAAATGGGGCTATAGCTCAGCTGGGAGAGCGCCTGCCTTGCACGCAGGAGGTCTGCGGTTCGATCCCGCATAGCTCCACCATTTACTTGTTGGTTCAATGGTTTACTCACATTGCTCCACCATGACATGCATTGGTTAGAGATGCCAAAGATAAACAAAATTTATCTTTGGCTTTTTTAAGCCCGCTCTTTAACAATTAGGAAAGCTGATAGTATTTAATTGCATGAGTCTGTCATGTGATTAATTACAAATCGTTCGATACGAAAGTATTGAACATTGAGTTCTCAAAACACTGTTTAAGTGTCTTGAATATTCTAAAAACTAAGGCGATTTCGTGTGCGAAAGTGCATGAATTATCAAAGTAAAAACCAGCTGGTCACAATATGACCCACGTTTTCTTATCTTTTGTTTCTACAAAGGGTGAGCGCAGTTAATCGCTTATTAGGCAAGGCTTGAAGTTGAACGACGAATGAGTGTAGCAGCGCTACAGGATTGAGGAGTGAAACTGAAAACGCCGGATAATAAGATGAGTAACAAGCGTAAGAAAGACTCATTTGGGTTGTATGGTTAAGTGACTAAGCGTATACGGTGGATGCCTTGGCAGTCAGAGGCGATGAAGGACGTAGTAACTTGCGAAAAGCGTTGGCGAGCTAGTAACA
>NZ_JAKILA010000052.1 GCF_023283885.1 Shewanella basaltis | reverse complement strand
ACCTGTGCGAGTTCCTTTGCATAACAATCAAGTAGTGCCATGTCTAAATCAATGTTGCGTTGGACGATAGGGTCTTGATATTGCTCGCGAAGCTTTTGTCTTGCAGAGATGTTTTTAAGATTAAGTTCAGTGGCAGGTAAATTGTATTGGCTGTTGGTGTTAACCACATGGCCTTTGAGCATAGCCCCGTGACGGACAATCTTCATTCTTCGGCGCAGTAGATCACGAGCTGCGCGCATTTCACTGGGGTAATCATAAGCTATGGGGAAGTTACCACCACGCAGTAGTGTGGCAATTTTAAAGGAATCGACTTTATCATTTTTGGTTTTACCACCGTGAATGGCCTTCATATAAAGCGCATGACCTAAGATAAAATCAATCCCCAGTTCAGCACACCAGTCTGACACCCAATACCAACAATGCATGCACTCAACCCCGACAATCACATTGCCGATATAAGGTTCCAAAATGAGCAGTAAGTCATCTTTACTGGCACCTATCTTTTTATGGGCTACAACTTCCCCTTTAGAATCAATGATACAGACGTAAAGTAAACGTGCATGTAAATCGATACCACAGTAGTATGGATGTGAGTTATTATAAAATCTCATTGAGCTTTCTCCTGTTGGTTTGGTCACCTTAAGCATACCGCTGATGCGGCTTGCTAGGGAGGGGGCTCAATGAGTATCAAGGC
>NZ_JAKILA010000051.1 GCF_023283885.1 Shewanella basaltis | reverse complement strand
AACCCAAGCCCGAGTGAAGCACCCAACCCCAAAAATAGAAATACAATTAAAACTAGTGTATGGATTATCGTTCCGATAAATAGATGCTTCAATTTCATCCTGCAATATAACGCCCCAATAAGGGGCTAAAAATTGTTTGCTAAAATGTGTAGCGAAGCGAAACCGAGCAAACTGTTTTTAGTCCCGCTTAATTGGCTTGTTAGGTGCACTTTATTCGGTAGTTTATTAAAAACATTGAATGCTCCACATGATCAAAAGCATCAATCATTTCCCAGTTCCTTATTACTGTACAACTGGAATTTAAGCTTTCGATAAATTCATCGACTAACTTAGACCTTAAGTCATCATTGTAATATGGACTAGCGGTATTCAATTCAAAAACACATAAGTAATAGTTATCATCAAAATTACTTGGCTCTTTAAAGCAGGAATAACCTTCTTTTAATTGAGCATAATTATCATTGCCAGTTGAGCATGCGCTTAAAAATAAACTTAGTGCGATAACTAAAACAGTCTGAAATATACTCATACCTTTTTGTGCACCTAACGTTGCGATAACCGGTGGGTTTTAAGTAGCACTTTTGCCGTAAAATGCAGCGAAGCGGAATGGCAAAAATGCTACTTAAAAACCATCCGGTTCATTGCCTTGATACTCATTGAGCCCCCTCCCTAGCAAGCCGCATCAGCGGTATGCTTAAGGTGACCAAACCAACAGGAGAAAGCTCAATGAGATTTTATAATAACTCACATCCAT
>NZ_JAKILA010000050.1 GCF_023283885.1 Shewanella basaltis | reverse complement strand
TTTAAATGTTGTTTTTAATGGTGGCTCACTTAATGGTGAAACGATATTAAATGTGCCTAAGAACAGGCTTCGTAATTCACTAAACATGAAACGCAAAACTTACTTTGGAACCACTAACACGGATGATATTGGCATTTATCAGGGCGAATTAAATAGCTTATGGATCTATCATTTATCTGATGTATACACATTTGAATCGATGTCTGAAGATGAAAAAACCGTGAGATATCGTTATACAGAAACAAAAGAAGTTAATCGATGTACCGCATTTACATTAAAAGGCACACGTTGCAGTAAAGCGGCTCAAGATGGCCAACTGTATTGTAGTGAACAACATAAACCTTGGATCAATCCATCACTGATAGCCAATCCATCAGATTTATCAAACGTGGTAATGCCGAAAGGAAAATCATCATGCAAATAATCCCATACGCAGGCGGCATGAGCATGGTCGAACGCAACGACAAACCAGAACTGCAATGCAAGCAATGTAACAAGCCTTGGTGGTATGATGATTTCACTTCGTTGTTTATCCAATGTCCGCATTGCAATGGTGAGTTACTCAACGTGACCGAGGATGAACCATTTAGACATTCTTAATATGTACGCGTCATGCTGACGAGCGAAGCCTGAGCGCAGGAAGCATGACAAGGTAATGCCGATATAGTCACTTATCGGCATTAAAGCTCATCTAAAAACACTCCCACACAAAACTGCGCACAATGTATATTATGTTAAATAGGATCTATATGTATTTGTAACCATCCCTGTATTGTGTGTGGTTTCACATACCAAATGAGTTTTGTGTCACTTCGTGACTTTGGCCTTTTAGTTTTTATAATCAGATGGTTATATTGGCGCTAACAATTTTTTGCACTATTACGGTACAAACATCTATTCAGAGCGCTTTTGTTTTAAGTTTATACCACCTGACTTTTTCAAATCCTGTGGTATGTTTTTGGTTTGATTGTCAGTGTGTTTTAGTAAGCGTTACTTTGGTTCTGTGTTTAGTCATAACTGTTTATTTGAAATGGTCATGTTGAAATTTATCAAACATACTTCGCTGATTTCCAAAGCTAGAATCTAAGTTATCCCCCTGTGTCAGGATAGTTGTCGCCTCAGTTTTTCATAAAAATAAAACAGGGAGCGGTAAGTTAGTTATGAGTGAAGCATTATCCAGAAGAGCACAAGCAAGCTGTCATT
>NZ_JAKILA010000049.1 GCF_023283885.1 Shewanella basaltis | reverse complement strand
CCTTGTGTTTTGAAGCACTTGGTTCAACTCACTCGGTGACTGCTTTCGCTGTCTGCCGTGTCAGTGGATGCGCATTATAGGCAGCAAAAGATTTAGTGCAACCCCTTTTTTCACTAATTTTAAATTTAATTTTTATACTCTAGTTAACACCAATTTAGAAACACGTTACCCACAACTTTATCCACAAATAGACGTAATAAGTTTATCTACCCCTATATTCTGAGGCATATAATATGAGTCATTAGAAACTTGCGTAACTACTAAACTGCACTAGCAAAACGACATGAACGAGAGATACTAACAATTGCTTAGCCAATTGCTTAGCAAAGAAAATGACTATTATTGTATTAATGGGTGATTTTGAAAATAGCGTTTTCATTTGGCTTTCAGTAAAACGTGTCTTTTTGATGTGATTCTCCATTTGTCTTAGTGTAAGAGGAAAACGCTATTTAAAATATTCTGATTTTTAAGGGAGGGGGGCATGAGTTTGGACCATTTGAACTTATGTTTATCTAATCATTTATACTCGACAACTGCTCCTGCGTTATTCAGCTTCTCGCCATCCATGGCGGTCACATGGCAAAACTAGTGTTATCCCAGTACAACAACTTGATTTTGTTACGGCCCTTATTACAAAATACAAATAGCGCACCACTGAGCACCGGTAGTTCAAGCTCTGCTTCCACTAAGGCGGCTAATCCATTCATCGATTTACGATAATCGACCACATCTGCACATAAATAAACTGTGGGCACATCAACAAACATCTTTATGGCATCAGGTCTTTAATGATTGAAACGAAATCGTTCGTTGCTAAAATTGACATGAAACATTAACTGGCCTGTGTGGATATCAAACTGCACCACATTTTGATGAGTTTACCTGCAGACTTCAGTGTTGGTTTGTTTTAACTGAATAAAGCGTGATGAAGTGGCATTAAGTGATTGCTGCGGTAAGTTTGGGTTTGACTGCTTAACCAGTAGGACGCGCTGTTTATAATAAGTGGTAATAGCGACATTATGGTGTTGGCAGAATTCAATATTAGTACCTTTAAAATTACTGCGTTGCTGAAGTAGCTCCAGCCACTGTGCCGCTGTTCTGTATGTTTTCATCACCTGCTCCAAATTTATCGTTGAGCAGGTATTTTCAAATAGGCAGATTAACGATGCGAGGTGTGGTTCGCTAGACGGTTACACGCATACCATTCAGCAATCATTAATGAAATTACAGACGCAAAAAAGCCCGTTGCGTTAGCAACGGGCTTTTCACTCTCTTCTCAGAGAAATTAGGCGTCTGGAAATGACCTACTCTCACATGGGGAGACCCCACACTACCATCGGCGATACTGTGTTTCACTTCTGAGTTCGGAATGGGATCAGGTGGGACCACAGCTCTATGGTTTCC
>NZ_JAKILA010000048.1 GCF_023283885.1 Shewanella basaltis | reverse complement strand
CGGCGTTTTTCAAGGTAGTTGTCGCCTAAGCTGTTAAGCTGCTTCTTTTTTGTTCTCTGGATTTAACTCCACTTCACCGATTTCATCCCAGTTTCTGATCCCCTTTGACCAGCGGTTAGGGTTATTTTCTTGTGCTTCTTTGTACAACTCTCGGCGTTTTTCCAGTATCGCTTTATCTTCACCATTATGGCGTTGCGCTGGGGTCACGAACTTGATACGACTGTGTCTATGCTCGTTGTTGTACCAATCAGCGAAGTCTTTTACCCAAACTCTTGCATCTTCAAGGCTCTTAAAGCCTTCACTTGGCCAGCGGTGACTGTATTTGACCGTACGGAACAGTGATTCCGAATACGGATTATCATTGCTGACACCTGGGCGGCTTCGAGAGCCTATTACACCCATTTCAAGCATTTTGGACTGCATCGTCAGGCTCTTCATTGGACTGCCGTTATCTGAGTGCAATACCACATTTTGTTTAACGCATTTCTCAGCCCAAAGAGTGCGCTCAAGTAACTCAGCGGCATATTCACCTGACTCATTATCATGTACTTCCCAACCCACAATTTTACGGCTGAAAATATCGATTATCATATAAAGGTAGAAGAACCGACCAATGACAGTTGACGGACAGTAACTGATATCCCAAGTCCACACTTGGTTTGGTGCAGTCGCTGTGTATCCTTTAGGTTTCGAACGACTCCCTTTAGGTTTCGCTTTTCCTCGATGGATTAGCTGATCATTGGCTTTCAACACACGATAAAAGCTTGATTCAGATGCGATATATTGCCCGTTATCTGCCAGCATTGGCACTATCTGGCTAGGCCCTAAATGGGCGTATTCTTCTTGGTTACTGATAGCTAATATTGCTTGCTGCTCTGCCTCTGTGAGCTTATTTCTCGGCTCAGGTTTATCTGCAGCAGGCCTTTTATCAGCTATGATTTCACCATGTTCAAGCCACCGCTGTAGCGTTCGTATCGACAAACCTATTTCTTCACAAGCTTTCTCTTTTCTGGCGCCAGAGGTAACGGCTTCATCAATCAAGGATACGTAATGCTGCCTATCTGTGAGTGAGATTAACTGTCCTCGTCTTCCCCCCAGTAGGCATTTAACTTTTTTCTCAGCACCAATAATGCTGCGGTTTCGGCAAGCGCTGCATCTTTACGCTTTAGCTCTCTTTCTAGCTCTTTAATCCGCTTATGATCGGCCTTTCGCTCTTGGGCTAATTGCTTACGCATCTGAGATTGCGTTTGATTACCCGCAATACAGCTTTGCTTCCACTCTTTAACTTGTTCAGGATAAAGCCCTTTTTCTCGGCAATACTGACTTAACTCAATTTCGCTCAATGCTGCTGTTTCTAAAACAACTGAAAACTTTTGCTCTGGTGACCAATCATCAGAACGATTACTATCTGCCAAACCCGCACCTG
>NZ_JAKILA010000046.1 GCF_023283885.1 Shewanella basaltis | reverse complement strand
AATAGCAAAAATGGTCGCTAACTCAAGAATGCGTGAATCGACCCACTCGCGTCGATGCTCAAAGTTCTCACCTGTTGAATTATCAATTCCGCAAAGAAATGCCTTACGCACTACACGCGAACAACAGTGGTAGTAAGGCGTATCTTCCAGGCTAACGATTGTCTGTCTTGGTCTGGCCATCTTTAATTACCGTTTGGAAAGGGTAAATAAAGCCTAGTTCAGTGTTGAATATTTAGCCAGATGGAATGGGTGGCCATGTTATTTTTCGTTTCTGGCACATAAGCTTGGTCGCTGCGTCTATTTCATGCTGAAGAACAAAACGGTGTTTGATGAACAACGATTCTTGAAAGGATAAGTCGCGCAATAAGGTGAGCTGAACGTCTAACTAGATACTCTTAAAAAGAGAAGCGAGCATGACCGTGAATGATGTGGCTAATGAAGCAATGACTTCTCACCATCATCACTATGCCAAATGCTATTTAAGCTACATTGCCTGCACTTGACTTTATAAAGAATGACACCTTATTGGCGCGCATTAATAAGTACAATCAACAAAGTCGTTTACACCCTAAATGAGCCTGAAACTAACTGTGCATAAAGCACCTCTGACTTGAATAGCGCCATCTTAGGGTTAACCGATAAATGTCTCGGCTTTGGCTTCCTGCGTCGCTCTACCTCCTAAATCCATTTAGTCGTAGTGCCCCTGACATTTCAACGGATTGAAAAGCGTCAGGCAGCGATAAGATCGCACTAAGAGAGCCTCTATATGTGTTTGCTGTAAACGATGATTTGACAGCTAAATGACAGACGAAGTAGATGAATTTGTTGATTGATTTTAATTTGACTGCAAAAGCAGTCAAATAAGTTAGGCTCGCCTATTGACTGGCGGAAGGCTCATATGTGTTATGTTTTACGTTTAAGAGCTAATGGTAAAACAAAAAATACTGTAATTATAATTATCAAATCAGCAATACTAGCAACAACATCAAATGCTTCTCTTAGTACTTCCAAGTCACTAGCTTGTGCTCTTGTGAAATCACTGAAAGTTGCTATTAAGTCCTCTTGTTCTGTAGCACCTTGTAGAAAGGCTTTTTCAACAACTTTGTTATTTGATTCACTATGAGAAATGACTTCATTTGTAGACAAATATTCACCATCTATTTCGATAAAAGGTAAAGACAAAAATGATCTTATGATTAGCGCCAACACAATTATTATGACTGGGAAAATGATTTGTCGAATGATTGCCACAAACTCTCCTGTAAAACATAACGCCTGGCTAATGGGTTGGTAATACTTGGCGGCTTTTGTGCGTCTTTTTGCACAAAAGGTGACAAGTGTTACCAATCCTATTGAGCCACTTGTTAGGCAAAATATTTGTCCAATGTATCACGTTGATGTTTAGTCATGACTCTATTTGGTAACACATATTCTTTTTTAGCGCCCTCATAACTTGAACAAGACTCTAGCCAAGGAATACCTTTATTTTCCATAACTTCTGTTAATTTGTCTCGATTTATTTCATTCATTCCGAAATCTTCGTAGTTTAACAACTCATTGACATTTTGGTCATGACAATAAGAGTTTAAACGAATTCGTATATGGCAATCATACTCTGCTGGCCACACGTTATTCCCGAGAGCTTTAATGTATACAGCAAGATTAATGTAAAATTTCTTTGAATATGAAGAACCTTGAATATTTACCACGTGCAAATAGTCACCAAAGTCCCTGCACCAAGTACCACCTTTTTTCTTAAAACCCTTACTCTTCATGAAAGATTTTAATACATTCTCAAGATGTTTCTTTTCTGGTGACGACATACTTATGAACTCGATTTTATTTGCCTAACAGCTTATTGAAGGGCTCGCCCGATAAAGTCGGCCATTCAAGTTATTGATTAATATCATCCTACATTTGCTATCTTATTGAAGTAAAGCAATTAATTTTTTCTAACAGACAGAAACAAACCAAGCTTGCGCGTAAAGTAGAATTCACTTTCACTTGACGAAAAATTAAAGATAACAATATCAATTAATTATGATTTCTTTATTTTTAAAACGATACAACTAAAGACTGATTTTTAATCATTCTTTAGCGTAAATCGATGAGAAACCATTATACCTGTACATAAAATTAGTACATGCCACATAAAAGTATTCATGCTGATGTTTTTTTTAACACTTTTGATTTTTTCACATGTGATGCTTAGAGTTAATATTCCCCTTTTGTGCGAGGTGATTCTGCCGCATCCATGAGCTGATATTTCTCTTCACATCTATGCCGCTACACAGCCAGCAACGAAGATATTAATCCTTAAGTTTAAGCGCGACTGTGACCGTCCATGACATGGACGTCAT
>NZ_JAKILA010000045.1 GCF_023283885.1 Shewanella basaltis | reverse complement strand
ACACTATCTAAGTGCTCTATTCTAATACTAAGTATCAGTAAAACCCATCTGGGTTGTATGGTTAAGCCTCACGGGTCATTAGTACAAGTTAGCTCAACGCCTCACAACGCTTACACACCTTGCCTATCAACGTAGTAGTCTCCTACGGCCCTTTAGAGAGCTTAAAGCTCTAGGGATGACTCATCTTAGGGCTCGCTTCCCGCTTAGATGCTTTCAGCGGTTATCGATTCCGAACGTAGCTACCGGGCAATGCTATTGGCATAACAACCCGAACACCAGCGGTTCGTCCACTCCGGTCCTCTCGTACTAGGAGCAGCTCCCTTCAATCATCCAACGCCCACGGCAGATAGGGACCGAACTGTCTCACGACGTTCTGAACCCAGCTCGCGTACCACTTTAAATGGCGAACAGCCATACCCTTGGGACCGACTTCAGCCCCAGGATGTGATGAGCCGACATCGAGGTGCCAAACACCGCCGTCGATATGAACTCTTGGGCGGTATCAGCCTGTTATCCCCGGAGTACCTTTTATCCGTTGAGCGATGGCCCTTCCATTCAGAACCACCGGATCACTATGACCTACTTTCGTACCTGCTCGACGTGTATGTCTCGCAGTTAAGCTGGCTTATGCCATTGCACTAACCGTACGATGTCCGACCGTACTTAGCCAACCTTCGTGCTCCTCCGTTACTCTTTGGGAGGAGACCGCCCCAGTCAAACTACCCACCAGGCACTGTCCTTACCCCAGATAATGGGGCCAAGTTAGAACATCAACACTACAAGGGTGGTATTTCAAGGACGACTCCACTCAGACTAGCGTCCAAGCTTCAAAGTCTCCCACCTATCCTACACATGTAGGGTCAATGTTCAGTGCCAAGCTATAGTAAAGGTTCACGGGGTCTTTCCGTCTAGCCGCGGGTATACGGCATCTTCACCGCAATTTCAACTTCACTGAGTCTCGGCTGGAGACAGCGTGGCCATCATTACGCCATTCGTGCAGGTCGGAACTTACCCGACAAGGAATTTCGCTACCTTAGGACCGTTATAGTTACGGCCGCCGTTTACCGGGGCTTCGATCATGAGCTTCTCTTGCGATAACCCAATCAATTAACCTTCCGGCACCGGGCAGGCGTCACACCGTATACGTCATCTTGCGATTTTGCACAGTGCTGTGTTTTTGATAAACAGTTGCAGCCACCTGGTATCTGCGACTCCCAGCAGCTTAGAGAGCAAGTCTCATCACCGCCAGGAGCGTACCTTCTCCCGAAGTTACGGTACCATTTTGCCTAGTTCCTTCAGCCGAGTTCTCTCAAGCGCCTTGGTATTCTCTACCCGACCACCTGTGTCGGTTTGGGGTACGATTCCTACTAACCTGAAGCTTAGAAGATTTTCCTGGAAGCATGGCATCAACTACTTCACCGCCATAGCGGCTCGTCATCAGCTCTCAGCATTCTCACTTAAGAGGTGAACCCGGATTTGCCTAAGTTCACTGCCTACCACCTTAAACGCGGACTACCAACGCCGCGCTAGCCTAGCCTTCTCCGTCTCTCCATCGCAGTTAGCAGAAGTACAGAAATATTAATCTGTTTCCCATCGATTACGCCTTTCGGCCTCACCTTAGGGGTCGACTCACCCTGCCCCGATTAACGTTGGACAGGAACCCTTGGTCTTTCGGCGAGGGAGTTTTTCACTCCCTTTATCGTTACTCATGTCAGCATTCGCACTTCTGATACGTCCAGTGTGGGTTACCCCTTCACCTTCTACCGCTTACAGAACGCTCCTCTACCGCGCACACCTAATGGCATGCACCCGTAGCTTCGGTGGTATGTTTAGCCCCGTTAAATCTTCCGCGCAGGCCGACTCGACTAGTGAGCTATTACGCTTTCTTTAAATGATGGCTGCTTCTAAGCCAACATCCTAGCTGTCTAAGCCTTCCCACATCGTTTCCCACTTAACATACACTTTGGGACCTTAGCTGACGGTCTGGGTTGTTTCCCTTTTGACGACGGACGTTAGCACCCGCCGTCTGTCTCCCGAGTAGTACTCATTGGTATTCGGAGTTTGCAAAGGGTTGGTAAGTCGGGATGACCCCCTAGCCTTAACAGTGCTCTACCCCCAATGGTATTCGCTCGAGGCGCTACCTAAATAGCTTTCGAGGAGAACCAGATATCTCCCGGTTTGATTGGCCTTTCACCCCCAGCCACAAGTCATCCGCTCATTTTTCAACATAAGTCGGTTCGGTCCTCCAGTTGATGTTACTCAACCTTCAACCTGCCCATGGCTAGATCACCGGGTTTCGGGTCTACACCTTGCAACTAAACGCGCAGTTAACACTCGGTTTCCCTACGGCTCCGCTATTCGCTTAACCTCGCTACAAAATGTAAGTCGCTGACCCATTATACAAAAGGTACGCAGTCACGGTCTCAAGAACCGCTCCCACTGCTTGTACGTATACGGTTTCAGGTTCTATTTCACTCCCCTCACAGGGGTTCTTTTCGCCTTTCCCTCACGGTACTGGTTCACTATCGGTCAGTCAGGAGTATTTAGCCTTGGAGGATGGTCCCCCCATATTCAAACAGGATGTCACGTGTCCCGCCTTACTCGTTTTCATCTATGGTTAGTTTTCGTGTACGGGGCTATCACCCTGTGCCGCTGTGCTTTCCAACACATTCCACTAACACCCCATAGACTTAAGGGCTAATCCCCGTTCGCTCGCCGCTACTAGGGGAATCTCGGTTGATTTCTTTTCCTCCGGGTACTTAGATGTTTCAGTTCCCCGGGTTTGCCTCTGCACACTATGTATTCATGTGCAGATACTAGCTTATGCTAGTGGGTTTCCCCATTCGGACATCGTTAGCTCAAATGCTTGTTACTAGCTCGCCAACGCTTTTCGCAAGTTACTACGTCCTTCATCGCCTCTGACTGCCAAGGCATCCACCGTATACGCTTAGTCACTTAACCATACAACCCAAATGAGT
>NZ_JAKILA010000044.1 GCF_023283885.1 Shewanella basaltis | reverse complement strand
CATCTCTGCAAGACAAAAGCTTCGCGAGCAATATCAAGACCCTATCGTCCAACGCAACATTGATTTAGACATGGCACTACTTGATTGTTATGCAAAGGAACTCGCACAGGTCGAATGGTTCATTGAAAAACAGGCCAAAAACCATAATCCCGTCTATTTAGAATTACTGAAAACAGTACCAGGTATTGGCAAGATTTTGTCACTGACAATCCTCTATGAAATCGGTGATATCAGCCGATTTGAATCAGTACAAAAGTTTGCTTCATACTCTCGATTGGTCAAATGCAAAGCAGAATCAGCGGGTAAAACCTATGGCACCAATGGCAATAAAATCGGTAATGCTCATTTGAAATGGGCATTCTCAGAAGCAGCGGTGCTGTACCTGCGAGGCAATGACAAAGCACGTAACTACCTTAATCGATTACAAAAACGAATGAGTAAAGCAAAAGCGTTGTCTGCACTGGCACATAAGCTTGGCCGCTGCGTCTATTTCATGCTGAAGAACAAAACGGTGTTTGATGAACAACGATTCTTAAAAGGATAAGTCGCGCAATAAGGTGAGCTGAACGTCTAACTAGATACTCTTAAAAAGAGAAGCGAGCATGACCGTGGATGATGTGGCTAATGAAGCAATGACTTCTCACCATCATCACTATGCCAAATGCTATTTAAGCTACATCGCCTGCACTTGACTTTATAAAGAATGACACCTTATTGGCGCGCATTAATAAGTACAATCAACAAAGTCGTTTACACCCTAAATGAGCCTGAAACTAACTGTGCATAAAGCACCTCTGACTTGAATAGCGCCAT
This sequence comes from Shewanella basaltis, assembly GCF_023283885.1. Lineage (GTDB taxonomy): Bacteria > Pseudomonadota > Gammaproteobacteria > Enterobacterales > Shewanellaceae > Shewanella > Shewanella basaltis. Next base: position 2,637 of record NZ_JAKILA010000044.1, on the reverse strand, counting down.
CTTAGGGTTAACCGATAAATGTCTAGTGCCCCTGACATTTCAAAGGAATGAAAAGCGTCAGGCAGCGATAAGATCGCACTAAGAGAGCCTCTATATGTGTTTGCTGTAAACGATGATTTGACAGCTAAATGACAGACGAAGTAGATGTATTTGTTGATTGATTTTAATTTGACTGCAAAAGCAGTCAAATAAGTTAGGCTCGCCTATTGACTGGCGGAAGGCTCATATGTGTTATATTTACCATTGACTAATGCTATCCAAAAGCTCTTCATGCCCTTCCAATAATTTGGACTCTTTTACTGTCTCATGAGGAATGGAATACTTTTTACATATTGCTTTTACACTAGAAACAAAAGGCTCGCCAGCAAAAGGAGAAATATAAACTTCTTCAATTAAATCTAATGCAAGTGTTTTAATAAACTCTGGCTTAGACTTGAAATCATTCACATTTGAAGTGTCAATTTTTGGTACAGTGAACAATCTAGCTTCATTTTCATGACTGAAAGAGCTTCGTTTCAACAGCGGTGATAGATTTCCATCAGTAACACAATCTTTGGGGCTAAGTTGATCATCGTTAAAGTCTAAATATTTAACTGCACCAAGTTGAACTAATATATCTTGCTGAAAGTGTTCGATTGACTTTACAAGTGACGAGACACTTGTTTTTACTGCAATCCCTTTGCCATTATCTGAATATAATTTCCACATAGCTTCTGATTCAGATTTATTAGCGTGCCAGCAATTTACAGTTATTCCTTTACTAATAGTTTTATATGTATGTTTGGTTGACTCACTTAAGGCTAAAATTCCATCTTTCATCTTCGACAACTCCGCGAGTTGATCTGCATTTTTACCAGCCCTCGCTTTAAGTTGCTCATGTGCTTTGTCTAGCTCCTTTACTTGAGAGCCAAATATTTCAGCAAAAGCTTCAAAAGCCACTTTTGGCATATAACCTTCAAAAGGGTCTGAATTTCGATATGTGTCTAGAGGAGTAAAATATAAAATATTATCTTCGAGTAAACTAATCAGTTTATCCAATGACATATATCTCCATAAAGGTGTATCAAGACTTACACTTTTACCAACTTTAACTTTTGCCAATTGAAATGCTCCAATTTGAGGTAAATATAACGCCCACATTAAACGGACTAAAATTGTTGGCTATAACGTTGTGAGGAACAAACAATAGCCAACTGTTTTTGTTCCGTTTAAATTGACTTGTTATGAAGCTTACCTATCGGCTGGGTGATTTATACCATCATTGGTAACTACATCACCCAAATCAAATGGGTTGACACCTTCAAGGCACCCAACATTAAAACCATATTCATTTGGACTAGACCTACGCTGATGGTGCGTATAGATGCCACAATTAGAGCAGAAATAATGCTTCGCAGTTTTAGTATTAAATTGATAGAGTTTTAAAATATCTGCTCCCTCAATGATTCGAATCCCATCCAAAGCGACAGAAGCCACTATTGCACCTTTACGTCTACAAATAGAACAATCGCAACGTCTAGGTTTCTCAATTCCATTTGGAAGCGATAACTCGAGTTTGACTGATCCACAATGGCATGAAGCTAAGTGCTTCTCTTGTATTTGAGTATCTCCGACGGTCTTGATCATTAATGGGACTCCTTTGCTTCATAACAGCTTATTGAACGGCTCGCCCGATAAAGTCGGCGGTTCAAGTTATTGATTTAAATCATCCTACATTCTCTATGTCTTTGATGTAAAGTGATAAAACACTCTCAACCTCCCAAAACAAAACGAGGTTGCGCGTTAATGTCGTTCAAAAAACAAGCGGTGAAATTTATTTGCAATATTATCAATCAATTATACTTTTCGAAATAAATCCACATTACAACTTTAGGCTTACTTCATGAACTTTTGGCATGCTTCATGAAATTGGTTGATTTTAATTAAGTGAAATCTATTTAAACCTGTAGAAAAAATCAGTCCATTCGGTTAAGCACAATCTAACCAGTAAATAATGGTCTTTATCGAAAAGCCTACTCAATACTTCCAGTAAATATTTATCAACAAACAAAGTCAGCATGTATGTTTCTGAGAGTACAGATTTAGTAACGTAGTTTTACTGTTTTCAATAGTAAATGAATACATCTAAATCGTAATAATGAGATAGCACACGCTGAATACACTTAAAATCACCTGCCAATGGACAACTTACTCATTAAAAGGTAACAGGCTTGGGGGCATAAATGATTTGCATACCTTGCTCGCAATTGGTGTGATTCAACTCAGAACTTGAGGACGTTGAAGAAAATAGCGTGAAGCTCACATGGATGTGAGCTTAGCTTTCGCGGTACAGGATGTACCATCGGAAGCGTTAGCATTTTCGAATAAGTCCGAAGCAGGTTTCAAATGCAGTCAAAAGCTGGATTGTTCCACATCGCGAAATTATAGCAGCTCTCGTTTAGTAACAAGAATGATAATTTTGATGTGGCGGCTGGGCCAATTCTTTTATAAAGAGTAAAGAGGGAACAGCCGTTGGTTTCCTCTTGGTCTGGTGTGGGCGAAGCGCCACGACGTTAGTGGCCGCAGGCCATGAGTACAAAACAACCAAACAACAAAAGCAAACACCTGGATTCCGGCTCAAAAGCATTGCCGGAATGA
>NZ_JAKILA010000043.1 GCF_023283885.1 Shewanella basaltis | reverse complement strand
CCATGTGAGAGTAGGTCATTTCCAGGCGCCTAATATACGAAAAATCCCCAGCACTGCGTGTTGGGGATTTTTTCGTTTATCTACCTGTCTAAATTGCTGTTGCAATAATGGCATTTTCACCGTTATACCATTCCGCGAAAAGATGTGATCTAATTGCAATATCCGTTACTCACCTTTTTTAGCAATGAAACAACACACCAGTTTCGAATTAATCAGGCTATCCAAGCAAACAGCAGATGCTCGGATGCGTTTACGATTATACCATTCCGCATAATTAAGTGATCATTGTTGCCCACTGTCGATGGCATAATTTTTTCCCACGCTCTTTATCTTCAATGAATGCACTCCATGCCTCACTACAGGCATCGACTATTGACTCGTAACCCTCAAAGCAACGATTAGCTAACTTATGCTGCCTCAACCAACTCCAAACTTGCTCAATTGGGTTTAATTCCGGAGTATAATACTAATCAGTACAACAATGTGCTCATGCTTACTGGTTAACATTGCTTATAGTCTGGCGAGAATTGTTGAAGCTAGAACAACTAGCTCGATGCAATTCCAACTTTATTCTAAGCGATGTTCCCCATGCAATCTTTAATCATTTACTTATTCTGATTGGTATTAAAAACGGTTTTAGTTAAAGTTTAACAACATCGGTTTGTTAGCCAGCTTAATCGGTCTTGTTATGCATTATTGATTTTCTGTTTTAAATCGTACGATTCTTCTGTCACGACGCGTTCTAACACTTCGATTCGTTGACGCAGAGCATGTATTTCATCGTGTATCGATTTATTTTTATTTGCTTGTTCATTCATGGCAACCATTTGGCGTTCTTTTAACTTCATAATACTGACGATGAAACTACCAATTATTGCGATGATAGGGATAAGTAAAGCCATTGTTGCAGGGTTCATAGGATGTCCTTTTTGTTAAGTCCGTTGCTAATTTATTGCTTGTTTTATTGTGCCAAACTCACATTGAATTACCAGTGACAAAAGTCATAATGTATTTTGTCTGTTTTATGTACAATCATAGTTGGTGATTCCAAACATTTATTTTTTTAATATACTTTATAAACAATAGTTTAATTTTTTATTTATGTGTAGCTGTGAATTATTGGTCATTGACACTTGATAATGTTTAGATAGTCCATATATCTATTTTGTAGCAGGAATGATCAACAAAATGCCCTAATGGGATTTTGTATACCTGCTTAAACAGTGCCGTAAGGGCTGTTAACTAGATTGCCACTTTTATGAACAAGTGGTCATTATTTTCCATATTGCTTTAGACAAGGATATGAACATGCGAAACTTTAATCTTACTCCAGATTTAGCTCCTCTTTACCGTAGCGCAATTGGTTTTGATCGTTTAGCCCAACTTGCCGAACATGCTGCAGCTAACAATGCTAACAGTGGTTACCCTCCCTATAATATTGAACTGCTTGGTGAAAATCGTTATCGCATCACCATGGCGGTAGCTGGCTTTGCAATGTCTGAGTTAGACATTATGAGTGAAGGCGAAAAACTGTTAGTGAAAGGCAATAAGACAGCAAAAAATGATGAGCGTAAATATTTGCATCAAGGCATTGCCGAACGCGGTTTTGAGCGCACTTTTCAACTTGCCGATTATGTACGCGTTGTAGGTGCAGAATTAGAACACGGTTTATTAAATATTGATTTAGTACGTGAAATTCCTGAGGCCATGAAACCTCGAAAAATTGAAATTGTCAGCACAAATACACTGGGTTAATCCAGTGTAGCCCTTTACTGGGCAGGTAAAGTGGTAGTTAAAGCTTACCGCTATCACTTTATCGTTTATTACCCCCAATTGATTATCCCCGTTTTTTAGCTTATTGCTTGCGCCTAGTGTCTATTTAATACTAGGCTTTTTTGTTTAACAGTACCGGTCCCGGGCCTTGGGATTGTAATTTGTCATTTGGATTGTATAGCGGGCAATGTGTCATGGACAAACAACCACAACCTATGCAGCTTTCAAGCGAATCTTTTAACTGTTGTAATTGATTAATTCGCTGAGACAACGTGTCTTTCCACATCAGAGATAAGCTAGTCCAATCTTGCTGTGTGGCCGTTCTGCCATTAGGCAGAGAGGCAAATGCATTGGCAATTTCCTCTAGTGATATGCCGAGTTGTTGTGCAGCTTTTATCAAAGAAATTCTTCTTATTACATCTCGCGAGTAACGCCGTTGATTACCATTATTTCGCCAACTCTTAATCAAGCCTTTTTGTTCATAAAAGTGAATCGCAGAGATGTTTATGCCACAACGCTTGGCGACTTGACCAACACTTAGTTTCATATCTACTGACATTAAGCTTCCGAATTTTTTTATCATTTTGGCAAAAATAATACTTTACCTCAAGTTAACTTGAGGTATTAATCTGTGTCACATCAACAATTAGGTAGGAGATAGATTATGCGCTTAGAACATTTAAATTTAGTTGTTAACGATCTAGATGAATCATTATTTTTTTATCAGGCGGCATTTCCTCACTGGCGAGTACGTGGGGGCGGGGAGTCTACTTGGCATGGTACGCCACGGAAATGGCTTCACTTTGGTGATGATTACCATTATTTATCGCTAAATGATTCTGGTACCGGAAAAGCGCGTGACCTTAAAGGCAATACGATTGGTTTAGCACATTTTGCTTATGTGGTGGATAACGTCGATGCATTAGTGAAAAGACTTGCAAACATAGGGTTTGAGGTGGCGATTGTGGGCGCGGTAAACGAGGCCTATAAAAGTCGTTATTTTATTGACCCTAACGGCTTTGAAATTGAGTTTGTTGAGTATTTAACGGGTATTCCCAGTGAGCGAAACCAATACGATTAATGGTTCAACTATTGGGATTATAACTTTGATTAATAAGCCCAATAGTGATTTTTTATTCAACGATTTTATCTGAGGTATTCAGATAAGTCGCTGTTGGCGGCAATTTCCACTTCTTGTTGCTTACCATGAAATAAATAGGCAGTTTGATCGCCAATTAAGGTTAATTTATCTCCTTGGCGCCATAACGCGCTGCCTTCTTGGATACCAATAACAGGTGTTAACGGGTCGACAATGGTGAACTCTAGTAAGCGTTGAGCGCGAGTTTCACCATTGTGGCCTGGCATTTGGTAATTGGTGTAATGTGGGTTTAACTGAAAAGGCAAAATATTCAGTGCTGTAAATGAGGGGGGCTCAATGATTGGCATATCATTTGTGGTACGGATACTGGTACCAGTAATGTTTGAACCTGCACTCCACCCCACATAAGGCGTACTATTTTGCACTTTTTCGCGGATTAAATGCACTAAATCGTAGCGATATAGTTCGTTTAACAGTTGGAAAGTATTGCCACCGCCAACCAAAATACCTGCGGCCTCTTGGATGGCTTGTTTAGGATCTGCAAACTGATGAATACTGTTAATGGTGATGGAAAGCGGCGCTAATGCCTTTTGCACTTTGGTTAAATACTCATCATAGCTTAGGCTAACACCAGCGTAGGGAATAAATAGCCATTGTTGCCCTGGTTGAGTCAATGGACGGATAAGTTCAATCGTGTGAGATAAATAGTCTGAGTCACCCACTCTTGAAGCGCTTAACATTAATGCGTTAATGGTCATAAACATGCCTTATTGTTATTTTATTTTTGACAGTTTATCAAAGATTAACCATTGCATACACAGAGTTTACTGTCGTTTGATGTTTTTCAGTTTCAATTAATAATCTCTACCTAGACTCTGCTCGCTAGATATTTGGTGTGGTTTTATTTGGCTAAAAAGAGTCATAAATCTTTTTTAATATAACTAAGCTTGAATTCTAAAATTATGGACATATTATGTCTGTAGTAACAATCGAAAATCGGCATTTTGCCATACAGGAGCTTAAATGAAGCGTATATTTTTGTTGATCGCAACCAACTTAGCCATCTTACTGGTTGCCTCAATCGTAATGTCTATTCTTGGGGTAAATACCCAAACGATGGGTGGACTGTTAGTATTTGCTGCCATTTTTGGTTTTGGTGGCTCATTTATCAGTTTAGCCATTTCAAAATGGATGGCGAAGAAAACCATGGGTTGTGAAGTCATTACCCATCCACGTGATAATACCGAGCGTTGGTTAGTCGAGACCGTTGCACGTCAAGCTAAGCAAGCTGGTATCAATATGCCTGAAGTGGCCATTTATCAGTCGCCAGAAATGAACGCGTTTGCTACAGGGCCAAGTAAAAATAATGCCCTTGTTGCCGTCAGTAGTGGATTGTTGTACGGCATGACGCAAGACGAAATTGAAGGTGTATTAGCACACGAAGTGAGTCACGTTGCCAATGGTGATATGGTGACCTTAACCTTAATTCAAGGTGTGGTGAATACCTTCGTTATTTTTGCCGCACGTGTAGTTGCTGGGATCATTGATAACGTTGTTTCAAGTAACGACGAAGAAGGTGAAGGGCTAGGTATGTTTGCTTACATGGCCGTTGTGTTTGTGCTAGATATGTTGTTTGGTATTTTGGCATCTATCATTGTGGCTTACTTCTCACGTATTCGTGAATATAAAGCCGATGAAGGCGCGGCGCGTTTAGCCGGTAAGGCTAAAATGATTGCTGCCCTTGAGCGATTACGCCAGGGTCCAGAATCTGGTGCTATGCCAGCTCAAATGTCTGCTTTTGGTATTAATGGTAAGCGTTCTATGGCTGAACTCATGATGAGCCATCCACCATTAGAGAAACGCATTGCTGCGTTAAAAAACAGCTAGATTTAGCATCTTAAATCAACTTCAGTAAGGAGCCATCGGCTCCTTATTTTTTTCCCATAAGCAATATGGCACAGCGTTATGCTATTGCGCATCCATAAGTGCTGACTTCACGAGAGTGTATAATACCATTTCCATTAATTATGTGACCAATCAGAGCCACTCAGACTTTTCAGTTTGAGGCGCATTGTTGAAAGAATGGTTATTCCCTTTTAAGGCGATGCAACAAA
>NZ_JAKILA010000042.1 GCF_023283885.1 Shewanella basaltis | reverse complement strand
CGTGACTTCGTCACTGCTAGGTTCTAGGGCAACCTTTGGTCTGCTAGGACGCTACGCTGCTCGATTACGTCGTTCCGGTAACGCTGTTAAAGCCGGAACCCAGGTGTTCGCTTTTATTTGTTTAACAGTAGAGCGCTGCGCTTCTAGGTTCTAAGGCGCTACGCTGCTAGGACGTGACTTCGTCACTGCTAGGTTCTAGGGCAACCTTTGGTCTGCTAGGACGCTACGCTGCTCGATTACGTCGTTCCGGTAACGCTGTTAAAGCCGGAACCCAGGTGTTCGCATTTATTTGTTTAACAGTAGAGCGCTGTGCTTCTAGGTTTTAAGGCGCTACGCTGCTAGGACGCTACGCTGCTCGATTACGTCGTTCCGGTAACGCTGTTAAAGCCGGAACCCAGGTGTTCGCTTTTAATTGTTTAACAGTATAGCGCTGCGCTTCTAGGTTCGAGGACGCTTCGCTGCTAGGACGTGACTTCGTCACTGCTAGGTTCTAGGGCGACCTTTGGTCTGCTACGCTGCTCGATTACGTCGTCCCGGTAACGCTTATAAAGCCGGGATTAAAGCATTCGAGGACGGGGCCTAGAACCTAGAACCTAGAAGTCCGCTCTCTGGCGAGCGAGCTCCTAACCCCTAAAAACAACGCAAAGAGAAAAACATGCAACCACAGACGGTATTAGGGTTTGACTATGGCACCAAAAGTATCGGTGTCGCTATTGGGCAAGCTATTACGGCAAGTGCAACCCCCTTGCTGTCAATTAAAGCAGTAGACGGTATCCCTAATTGGGGCGACATTGAAAAATTGCTTAAAGAATGGCAGCCAGATTTAGTGGTTGTTGGATTACCCTTAAATATGGACGGAACCGAGCAAGAGATGACGCAACGGGCACGTAAATTTGCCAACCGGATCAATGGCCGCTTTGGTGTCAAGGTTGCCACACAAGACGAACGCCTCACAACCGCAGATGCCAAAGCAAGGCTGTTTGAGCTCGGTGGTTTCAAAGCACTCACAAAAGGTCAGGTTGACGCCGTTTCTGCGGTATTAATCATTGAAAGCTATTTCGAAAGCCAGTATTAATGCGACATGGTATGAGTTGTCAGGTCAACGGACGTAAAATACATATTGTCCGTTGAACATCTCAAGCGCTACACTTTGCACCATTCTTTTCAGTGTTTCACAAATCTTTTCAGTATTTTACCATTCCTAGGGTCTGTTGATCTTTCAAGGTTATTTTTGCAGCGAATTGTTGGTCTTTACTCATATACAAGTGCGCGGCAGAGACTTTGAGGTGTAGTTATTCTGCATAAAAAGTCGATAACGCAGTAAAATGACCAACAAACGCTGCCCACAGGGTTCGGCTAAAAACGTTTTACTCTTTGTTGAATAGATTTTGCTTAGGTTGCTAGGCTTCAATCCATTCGCCTCGATTAAAACGTTTTTAACTCGAACGAAATTCAACCAGCAAAGATCAACAGACCCTAGTTTTAATCATTAACGTATAACCACTAAGCCTTTGTGATTCCTTTCTTATTTTAAGCGATCTTTTTAATGACTTATTTACATTAAAAGGCGTGCTTTAACATTGATTCCTGCGCAGCAATGTTGCACCGATATGGTGCAAATTAATTCCCTTATGGCACAAAATTTGTTAATAACAGCAAATTGTGAACGGCACGCCTCCAAAAATAGAACAAATAAAAACCTAAAAATTCAGTGGTTAATGGGCATGTTGAACCATATTTGGGCAATGTGTATTGGGCTGGCACATATCCTGAATCAGTTAATTAACCTCAACTCTGGATAAGAGATGTATTGATAACGATATAAATCAATAGATTGACTAAAATCCACTGTCAAGCTTGTGATTTGTTTTGCTAACAAGGCGAATTAACGCGTCAATAGCTAGCCTATTGCAAGTTAATTCAACGCAGTGAGGAAGGCAAAGGACTGCTTGAAAGGCGTTTGTTATCCAGAGCTGAGGTTAATTATCAATAAAGCAGAACGTTAAAGCGTAAGCGGTACTTGTGCTTTATCCCGTATTAACATGTAAAGGGACTCAATATGACATCCAGACCACTGATTTTCACTGACATCGATGGGACGCTACTCGACCATTTTGATTACAGTTTTAACCATGCTATTGACGTAATCGAAGCGCTCAATGAACGTCATATCCCCATTATCGCCAATACCAGTAAAACCTTTGCAGAAATGGAAAAGTTGCAGCAAACCATCGGCATTAACTCGCCGTTTATTTCAGAAAATGGTGCTGTAGTGTACATCCCAATTGGCTATTTTAGTGAGCAACCACAAGGCACATTTGAACAAGGGTACTACTGGGTAAAAGAATTTTGCCCACCTCGTCAGCATTGGCTTGACTTGTTGTCTCAACAAGCCGTTGAGTTTGAAGATGAATATATTGGTTTTTCATCGTTTAGTGTTGAAGAACTATGTGAAGTTACCGATCTTGCGCCAGACAAAGCGCGCCTTGCGTTAGTTCGACATTATTCTGAACCGTTACTATGGCAAGGGGATGAAAAACGTAAACAAGAATTTATCGACTACATGACAGCATTAGGCGCTCACATGTTACAAGGAGGGCGTTTCTTGCACATTGGCGGTGAAAGCGACAAAGGTAAAGCGATGAACTGGCTAGCCCAAGTCTATGCAAAGCAATACCAAAGTGCAGTTACCACCATTGCTTTGGGCGACAGTGGTAACGACAGCGCCATGCTAGAAGCGGCCGACATTGCCATTCAAATTAAATCGCCAACCCACGAATTTCCAGTGCTGAGAAAAAAACAAACCATTAAAAGCCAAGAGTGTGGTCCCAAAGGCTGGGCCGAATGCATCACTGCAACGCTACTGACTCCATCCCAAGCTAACACCAGCAACCCCATCTCTTTAGGAGGCGTATAATATGGCCGATTTTTATCAAAATGGCATTGTAACAACAATGCACAATCTTACCCGACGCACTCACGAAGAGCTCGAACAAGACTTAATTAAATTTTCAAAAACACGACCACTGGGCCTCATTTTACCTTCTTTATTTTCAGAGTTAGAGGGCGACGCCCTAAAAGGCATTGTGGCTAACCTTAAAGATGTTCCCTACCTGTCTGAGATTGTTATCGGCCTAGATCGCGCAGATGAAGCACAATATAAACATGCTCTGCAATTTTTTGCCGAGCTTCCTCAACATCATCGAATTTTATGGAACGATGGGCCACGCTTAAAAGCACTTGACGCCAAATTACAAAAGCTCGGGCTTGCACCAACAGAGTTGGGCAAAGGGCGAAATGTGTGGTACTGCATGGGCTATATTTTAGCGTCTGGAAAATCAGAGTCTGTCGCCTTGCACGACTGCGATATTGTCACTTACGAAAAGTCATTATTAGCACGATTGCTCTACCCAGTAGCCAATCCACAATTTAACTATGCTTTTAGTAAAGGCTATTACGCACGATTATCAGACGGAAAAATTAACGGTCGAGTATCACGTTTATTGGTAACCCCATTAATTAAAGCCCTTAAAAAAGTGGTCGGCTACAATGAATATCTCGAATACATGGACAGCTTTCGTTATCCATTAGCCGGTGAGTTCTCGTTTAGACGTGATGTATTAACCGACCTGCGCATCCCCAGTGACTGGGGGTTAGAGATTGGTGTGCTGTCAGAAATGCAGCGTAATTATGCCCATAATCGTATTTGTCAGGTCGACATTGCCGATAATTACGATCACAAACACCAAGATTTATCGCTCGACAACGAAGAAGCCGGTTTATCAAAAATGTCGATTGATATCACCAAGGCATTTTTCCGTAAATTGGCCACTCAAGGTGAAACCTTTAGCACAGAATCATTTAGAACGTTAAAAGCAACTTATTATCGTGTCGCCCTCGATTACGTAGAAACATACCACAACGATGCGCTAATGAATGGTTTAACAACAGATATTCACCTAGAAGAAAAAGCAGTAGAAATGTTTGCTCAAAACATTGTTACCGCCGGACAACGATTTTTAGACAACCCCATGGAAACCCCATTTATGCCAACATGGAGTCGGGTCGTGAGTGCCATGCCAGATGTATTAGAACAACTTAAAGCCGCAGTCGAGGCCGATAACGCAGAGTTTAGCTAAGGATTTTTTATGTCAGTAATGGACGGATTAAAACAAAAGCTGCAACATCAACTTGAGTGCATTTACAAGGATATCGACCTTGATACCCCCATCGCCACCCTGGCAGAGCAACTCGTCGCAATCATGCGGATCACCGAGTTTAGCCAAATACCAGAACCCTTTGCCAACCACTGGTCTGAAAAAGACACCATTATGATCACCTATGGCGACAGCGTTGTGCAGCAAGGTGAGCGGCCACTAACAACCTTGTCACAGTTTATCGACAGTTATGTAGGGTGCATTAATGGCGTGCATATTTTGCCGTTTTTTCCGTACAGTTCAGATGATGGTTTTGCTGTAATAGACTATTCGACCGTTAACGAAAGCCTAGGCGATTGGGCTGACATCAGCGCCATTGCCAGTAAACGACGCTTAATGTCTGACTTAGTCATCAATCATTGTTCAAGCCGCAGCCTGTGGTTTGAAAACTTCTGCAAAGGTGAAGGCCCAGGCCATGATTACTTTTTTACCGCCCAACCAAGCGATGAGTTAACCGAGGTTGTTCGGCCCCGTACCTCAGCTTTATTAAGGCCAACAGAAACCCCAAGCGGTACGCAATATGTTTGGGCAACATTTAGTCATGATCAGGTTGATTTTGATTTTAGAAACCCTAACGTGCTTATCGAATTTGTTAGCATTATTCGCCAATATTTAGATGCTGGCGTGAGTATTTTTAGGCTAGATGCCGTCGCCTTTTTGTGGAAAGTCGTTGGCACTAAATGCATTAACTTGCCGCAAACACATGAGGTTATACGTTTACTGCGCACCTTAATTGAACACGCGCAAAACGATGCAATGATCATCACCGAAACCAATATTCCTAATACGCAAAATCTTACCTATTTTGGTAATGCCAACGAAGCCCATTGTATATATAACTTTTCACTGCCGCCATTACTCATCAACACCCTCATTACTGGCAACTGTTTGTACTTAAAGCGTTGGTTAATGAGCATGCCACCTGCACAAGATGGCACCACTTATTTTAACTTTATCGCCTCCCACGACGGCATTGGTTTACGCCCAGCAGAAGGGTTACTAGACGATGATGAAATACACACTCTTGTAGACACCATGAAACAATTTGGTGGGCAAATATCGTCCAGAACCAGCGAAACTGGCGAGCAAAAACCGTACGAAATGAACATAGCCTTATACGATGCGCTGCAAGGCACAACCAAAGGCAAAGACTTATGGGGCATGCAACGTTTTATGTGCGCACATGCCATCATGTTGGCACTAGAAGGGATCCCAGGCATATACATACACAGTTTGCTAGGCACCCGAAATGACTACGAAAAACTGGCCAATACATCTCATAACCGTTCCATTAATCGCCATCGTTGGGAGCTAGATAACTTAAAGCAACAGTTAAGCGATGCTCAAAGCACCCACAGCCAGGTGCTATCGGCCATGACTAAACTGATTAATATCCGCACCCAACAAATCGCATTTCATCCAAACGCTACTCAGTTTACCCTGCATTTGGGTTTACAACTCTTTGGATTTTGGCGCCAAAGCCGTAACCGTAAACAAAGCATTTTTTGCATCAGTAACGTATCAGACCAAGTGACCGACTTGCCAATTAATGAGTTAAACCTTGTCATATCAGAATTTTGGGTAGATTTACTCAGTGGCAACGAAATAAAAGACATCACCCAAACCATACAGCTGCAGCCATATCAAACCGTATGGATCAGCAATAAAGCCTAGTCAAAAGAAGGGCCTAGGACCTAGGCGCTAGAATCTAGGGCCTAGGACGCTTCGCTGCTCAACTACGTCGTTCCGGTAACGCTGTTAAAGCCGGAACCCAGGTATTTGCTTTTAATGATTTACCAGAAGGACGAGTCGCTGCTCAATTACGTCGTTCCGGTAACGCTGTTAAAGCCGGAACCCAGGTGTTTGCTTTTAATGATTTACCAGAAGGACGAGTCGCTGCTCAATTACGTCATTCCGGTGATGCTTTTAAAGCCGGAATCCAGGTGTTAGCTCTTACGTGTTTAACCTTAAAATCTAAAAGTATTAAATATAAATAAACAGAAACACCTGGATCCCCGATACAAGCACTCGAGGATGACGAGCGGTTTGAATATTCAAACACTGCCCACTACTCCGTCGTTCCGGCAATGCTGTTGAGCCGGAATCCAGGTGTTAGCTCTTACGTGTTTAACCTTAAAATCTAAAAGTATTAAATATAAATAAACAGAAACACCTGGATCCCCGATAAAAGCATTCGAGGATGACGAACGGTTTGAATATTCAAACACTGCCCACTACTCCGTCGTTCCGGTAATGCTGTTGAGCCGGAACCTAGGTGTTAGCTCTTACGTGTTTAACCTTACAATCTAAAAGTATTAAATATAAATAAACAGAAACACCTGGATCCCCGATACAAGCACTCGAGGATGACGAACGGTTTGAATATTCAAACACTGCCCACTACTCCGTCGTTCCGGCAATGCTATTGAGCCGGAATCCAGGTGTTAGCTCTTACGTGTTTAACCTTACAATCTAAAAGTATTAAATATAAATAAACAGAAACACCTGGATCCCCGATAAAAGCCCTCGAGGATGACGAATGGTTTGAATATTCAAACACTGCCCACTACTCCGTCGTTCCGGCAATGCTGTTGAGCCGGAATCCAGGTGTTAGCTCTTACGTGTTTAACCTTAAAATCTAAAAGTATTAAA
>NZ_JAKILA010000041.1 GCF_023283885.1 Shewanella basaltis | reverse complement strand
ATGCTTTACAAATAAAGAGTTGCTTAGGTGACTAGGCTACAATCCATTCGCCTCGATTAACACGTTTTTAACTCGAACAAAATTCAACCAGCAAAGATCAACAGGCCCTAGTAACCATAATGTTTGGCTATTTTTATGTTGTTTCATAAATTTACCCTCACTTAGCAAAATTGAACTATGCTTAAGGGTGTTAGCGTAATCTGACAAATCAAAATACGCGCCACGGTATTATGCCGTGAGTTATATTAAAGAAGGCCCCGAGACTCTCCGCTCGGGGCTTTTTTTACGATTTATAGAGAACAAAAACGCTGTATTATTTGATGCACGGACCATTAATCCTTGTTAAAATCAGCACAACTTTATAGGAGAGTCTTTCAATGGCAATGTATGTAGTGGGTCACAAGATCCCTGATTCTGATTCAATCTGTGGTGCTATCGCATTAGCATATTTAAAAAACCAAATCGGCGAGCCAGCCATTGCTGCACGTTTAGGTGAATTATCACCAGAAACCGCCTTTATTTTAGAAAAATTTGGTTTTGAAGCACCAGAATACAAAACCAGCTACGCTGGCGAAGACGTGTATATTGTCGACCACTCAGAAATCACCCAGGCTCCAGATGATATTGCTCAAGCCACTATTGTTGGTATTGTTGATCACCATAAACTTGGCGACCTAACCACTTCTACTCCGCTAGAATGTTGGATCCGCCCTGTGGGTTGCAGTAACACAGTGATTAAAATGATGTACGATTTTTACCAAGTAGCAATCCCTGCAAACATCGCGGGTATTATGATGTGCGCCATTTTAAGCGACACGGTTATTTTCAAATCACCTACCTGTACTACTGCCGATATCCGCTGTGTTGAAGCCTTAGCCGAAATCGCCGGCATTGACGATTTTAAAGCCGTCGGTATGGACATGTTTAAAGTCAAATCAGCCGTTGAAGGCACCCCTGCGCGCGACCTTGTAATGCGTGATTTTAAAGACTTCAACATGAACGGTAACCTAGTCGGTATTGGCCAATTAGAAGTTATCGACTTATCTGTTTTTGACGACATCAAAGCTGAACTTGAAACCGACATTGCAAAATTAAAAGCTGAAGGTAACCGTCACAGCGTATTACTACTACTTACTGACATCATGAAAGAAGGCTCAGAAATGCTAGTGGTTTCTGACTCTGCTGATTTAACCGAACGCGCTTATGGCAAGCCAACCGTTGATGGCCGAGTGTGGTTAGATGGCGTATTAAGCCGTAAAAAACAAGTTGTGCCTGCACTGCAAGATGCGTTTGCAAAGTAAGTCACCTTAAACATAAAAAAGCTGAATCGATTGATTCAGCTTTTTTTATACCCCAAACAAACTTAATGATAACTGATTATTTAAGCTCACAGCCCTAATCTTGCATGTCACAAGCCCACAGTTCTATCGAGGGTTGCGCGGCGGTTGGCTCACCCACCCAAAAACTCATGAGGTGACATTGTTGCTCGGTATTGGCAGACGAGACACACAACCGATAATCTCCCGCCTCAGGGGTGCGCCCCAGCTTTAGCATTGGCAACACAGGTAATTTAGGTTGATATTGCCAGCTGCCGTTTTTTAGCACTGCATCAGCGGGGATTTCCATCCCTGCACCACTGCCTTTCACCCTGGCCTGCTCAAGGATAAAACCGTTAGGCAAAATGCGATAATCTTCTGCCCAACGAATTTTCTCAATGGTATGCGTCCACGACAAGGTTATTTGCTCAGCAGGCATTTGTGCCCAAATACTACCTGCCACCCCCAAACATAACCCTAACATAACCCTTAATCTTCCTGTGCTAGGCGTTTTAACTTACGAGCACGCCATGCATGCTGCAAAATAAACGTCAGTGCAAGGCAAAAGCCGATTTCATCACTTAATGGCGTCGCTAAAATTAAACTACCACCAGCAATAAAGCCTAAAATACGCTCCCACAGATACAACTTTTGTAATAAATAGCCGGTAAAAATAACGCCCCAAATACCAATCGCCACCGTGGCTTTTAACACCACAAACACGGTTGCAAGCACGCCGCCACCTTGAAGCATTAATGCAGGGTCGTACACCGCCATAAACGGAATAATAAACCCAGCAATGGCAATGCGAATGGCCCATAAGCTGATTTTTAAGCCTTTCTCTTTTGCAATGGGCGCTGCTGCAAAACAAGCCAACGCCACAGGCGGTGTTAAATCGGCCATAATGCCAAAATAAAACACAAACATGTGCGACACAATTAACGGTACACCTAAGTCTAATAAAGCCGGCGCGGCAATTGAACTGGTAATAATGTAGTTAGGAATAGAGGGAATACCCATACCTAATACCAAACACGTCACCATGGTTAACACTAGCGACAAAAACAAATTGTCCTGGCCCACAGCCAAAATGTAACCCGCAAAAGTCGACGCAATACCGGTTAACGATACAATACCAATAATCACCCCTACCAGCGCACAAGCGATACCCACAGGCACCGAATGACGCGCCCCCTCAACTAATGCATGCACACATAAGGTGAGTGTTTCTTTACCACCTTTAACAAACCAGCAAATGGCCACCAGCAAAGCAATAACACCAAACACCACGCCAATCCCTAGTTGGAAAAAGCCTGCGCACAGCACACCTAAAGCTATCCAAAATACAATGCGCATCGCCTTTGATGACACATTTAAAATAATCGCAGAGCCTATAATCACAATCGCAGTTAACGCTAAGCCCACAATGCCAGAAAACAGCGGCGTACGCCCCGAAAACAGCAAGCCAATCAAAATAAACAACGGAATCAATAAATACCAACGCAGTTTGATTGCCGCCCAAGGATCAGGGCATTGATCTTTAGGTAGCCCTGATAATTTTGCCCGCTTGGCTTCTAAATGCACCATCCAAAATACTGAAGAGAAATACAATACTGCCGGGATCATCGCCGCTTTCGCGATTTCAATAAACGGCACGTTAATGGTTTCGGCCATAATAAACGCCACCGCGCCCATAATCGGCGGCATAATCTGGCTACCCATACTAGACGTGGCCTCAACCCCGCCAGCAAAGGCTGGCCGGTAACCAAAACGCTTCATTAACGGAATGGTAAATTGCCCCGTAGTCACTACATTGGCCACCCCTGAGCCAGTGATGGTGCCCATTAATGCCGACGATACCACCGACACTTTTGCCGGGCCGCCCACCTTATGGCCAAATAATCCCATGGCAAAATCGGTAAATAAACGGATCATCCCGGCTTGCTCTAAAAACGCGCCAAACAGAATAAATAAGAAAATATAAGTGGCCGACACATAGGTTGGCGTGCCATATAAGCCTTCAGTGCCAAACGACAATTGGTTAATAATTTGGTCAACGCCGTAACCACGATGCATTAACTCACCGGGCAAAAACTCCCCAAATAAACCATAAGCCAAAAATAAACCACAAATAATCGGTAAGGCTATGCCCATCACGCGTCTTGCCGCCTCAAACACCAGCACCACAAGCACAGTACCTATTATCATATCGGCTTGGGTTAAATCGCCTGAGCGTTGAATTAAATCGGCCTCAAACACCCATTGGTAAGCTGCTGTTGCCATGCCAGCCAAGCCAAGCACCCAGGCCAATGGCTGCCAGGGTTTGCCTTTACCCAAACCTGGGTAACTCATAAACACCACTAATAATAAAAAACCCACGTGTACAGCGCGTAAAACTTGAGTCGACACCGGATGAAACGCTGCGGTAGTAATTTGGAAAATAGAAAAAACCAGCGCGACAAAAAATAACGCTTTTGGCCAATGACGAGTGTCGGCACTTAAACCTTGCTCAGACACCGGGCTTGGGTTGATGGATGGATCGCTCATGATATGCCTCTATACGGACTACTGCTAAAAATCGGTATGTCTAAAAACAACTTAGCGCTTGCTTGGCCTTAATCCAAACAAGCGCTAATAACGTGAACTAGGCGTTACAGCGCATTGACTTCTTTGTAATAGCGCTCTGCACCTGGGTGTAATGGAATGGGTAAGTTTTTAGTGGCTTTGTCTAAACTAATGTCTTGAGCGGCAGAGTGAGCTGTACCTAAACGTTCAAGATTTTCAAACATCAACTTAGTCATTTGGTATGCCACATCGTCCGACACTTTACTGTGGCTTACCAATAAGTTTTGAATCGCCACCGTGCTAACATCCTCAGTTTGACCCTCATAGGTGTTAGCAGTAATCACCCCGACTTGATAAGCCGGGTTATTGATTTTAGCGACCACATCTTCAGGGATCGCCACAAAGTTAATGTCCATAGTGGCGGCTAAGTCGCGAATAGCAGCCATACCTAAACCAGACGATTGAAGCGTGGCATCAAGTTGGCGGTTTTTAATTAGCTCAACAGATTCAGCATAAGGTAAAAACTCCACTTTACCCATGTCGTCATAACTTAAGCCAGCGGCTGCAAAAATAGCGCGGGCATTCAGTTCAGTACCAGATTTAGGTGCACCCACTGAAATACGTTTACCTTTTAAGTCAGCCAAGGTGTTGATGCCAGCATCTTTATTGGCAACAATTTGAATAAAATTAGGATAGGTAGATGCAATAACACGTAGTTTTTTTAACGGCGCTTTAAAGCCCGCTTCGCTATCGCCTTCCCATGCGGCAGACACTGAATCGCCTAAAGCAAGCGCTAGTTCACCACGACCAGCTTGCAATAAATTTAGGTTTTCGACCGAGGCTTTAGTGGCTTGTACTGAGGTTTTAGAACCTTCAATACCATTACTGTAGAGTTGAGACAGTGCCACACCAATTGGATAGTAAACACCACTCGTCCCACCGGTGAGAATATTAATAAACGTTGGGGCCGCCATCACTGCGGTACTGATTGATAATGCGGCTGCGGCGCCGATCATACAAAAGCGTTTGGTGAGTTTCATCTGCAATGTCCTTATTTCTTATATGCTTATATATATTATTTTGTTGATACCGTAACACCGACCTCTAATGTGATCTATATAGACTAAAGGCTAATACGATTAGCCTACATAGCATTTATTTTACGATTTCAGTCACTTCGGCTGTCGGTGAAAATACTTCAGCCATTTAATGCTGACACATCGCGTGTTTTATCGTCTAAAAGCATGACTATTGAGTATAGCCGCTTATCAATAAAAAAAGGTGCCTACAATATCGACACCTTTCATCATGGTTTTTGTGTGAGTTGATTTAGCAGTAAACCAAGGCCTGTGGATTACATCCCCATGCAGTTAGCATAATAAGTGACCGTGGCAGGCCAATCTGAAAATATCCCAATCACCCCAACATCTTTGGCTAACACATCAACTAACTCATAGGTGTCACCTTCGTTATCAATCGCCTCAGCAATACTTTGATAATACCAACCGCCGCCACCTTGGCTGAGTAAGCCAGAGCGTTCAAGCGACCAGGCAATGATCTTTAGTCCTGCGGCCTTGGCAACCTTAGCGTATTCAGACGGTACAATGGCGTTATTGTCATCTAACGTCACTAATACCCACAACGGCGGCGCAATAATGTTGACACCATCGGCGGCAAGGGTTTCCATGCTTGGAGACCAAGTCGCACTGTTTTGTGGGTCAAAACCAGCCATATCGTAACGGTCGTCTAAGTACACAGAGTGAGCAGCAAATTCTGGTGCGTTGGCTATCCAGTACTTCACATCATCTAAATTAAATGATTGCGGGAACACCTGCGAGGCATCCACACCTGCCGCGGTATATTCATCAAGCATTTTTTGCGCGTAATCTTGTTGACTAAAACCATCAAAGGGCATGCTTACACTGGCAGATTTAAGTTCTGGGGTCATTTTAACCCCAGCCGATTTAAACAGTTCGATACTTTCAGCGTGAGTCATTAAGGTGCCAGAGCCTGCATATAAATCGGTGCGCCAACTTGGCGTGCCATCCATAAACTCAGCAACCGTGGTCGCATTAGGATTAAAGCCGTCCATTTTGCCTGTTAAGGTTTTAAATTCAGCAAGGCTAATATCGCTCGTGCAGCAGGTGGCTGCTGCGCTAACACCGTTAGCAACATCGGCTGGCGTGAATGGCACCGAGCACTTATTGGCAAGCTCTGGTATTGCTAAAATATTGGTAGTGGTGGCTAAGTCACACTGTGAATGTCGACACACCAAAGCTTTGTCGTTGGTAAAAGTAACATCACACTCAACAATACCCGCACCAGAGTCGATGGCCGCTTGATAAGCCTCTTTAGTGTGCTCCGGAAATTGCATTGAGGCACCACGATGACCAATAGAAAAATCTGTACGGTAAAATGGCCCAGACTCACATTGCGCTAATTGAGTTTTCAGCTCATTTTCTTGCATTTGATCAACTAAAAAAAGCGGCCTAGGGCCGACTTGCGCGCTGACACTTTTATTCATATCCGTTGTCGATGCACTATCGCTGTCATTACTATTACATGCAGACAAACAGACTACGCTGCCCAATATGGCCAATATGGCCAATACACCCAATGCCGTCTTGTTGTTCCTTGCCATTTCATCACTCCTTTACTGTACTCGTTAATCTAACGTTACTGACGATGTGTTGCATCACTTATATCTAACCACTTATTTAATGGCATAGATGGTTGAGATGGCATAGTCTATTGGTTAAATGTGAATGAAATAATGAAGTTATATGACAATTACAACGAACGAGATCACCATGGCTAAACCAACATTGTATTATGTACACGACCCTATGTGTAGCTGGTGCTGGGGTTATCGCCCAACTTGGGACATGTTGCAACAACAACTACAACAAGAGTTTGCTGAGCAACTTGATATTAGCTACCTTGTCGGCGGTTTAGCACCTGACTCATCAGCACCCATGCCAGAAGCAATGCAGCAAATGCTTAAGCAGACCTGGCAACGAATTCACCAGCAGTTAGGCACTCAGTTTAATCATGATTTTTGGCGAGTGTGCCAGCCGCGGCGCTCAACCTATCCCGCTTGCCGTGCCACTCTTGTAGCCCGCCAATACGGTCAAGAGCAAGCCATGGTTAATGCCATTCAGCATGCTTATTATTTGTATGCGCAAAATCCGTCAGATATTGAGGTGTTGTGTGCATTAGCCGAAAGCTTAGGCATTAATCCAGAGCAATGTAAACGGCAATTATTGAGTGAGCAAACTGAACAACAACTGCAAAACGAGATTCACCTTGCCCGCCAACTACCCATACAAGGGTTCCCCTCTTTGGTGCTCGTTGCTAACAATCATGCCTACCCCATAACCCTTGATTATCAGCACTGGCAAACCAGCATGGCCGACATTCAAACTGTGCTGGCTAAGATATAGGTTCTAAGCTTGTACGGGCATTTCGCTTTAATTAGCAATATCCTATACTCTTGCGCGTTGAACACGAGGTGATATCTAATACCAATTCCACTAATTATGTGGTCAATCAGAGCGACTCAGATTGTTCAGTTTGAGGCGCATTGTTGAAATAATGGTTATTCCCTTTTAAGGCAATGCAACAAAGAAATGGACAGTCTGAGTCTCTCCTGCAAGGCGGGTTTCTGTGCCCTCTATGCTGCTTAATAGCATTTTGACGTAGAGCAACTATGCCTACAATACTATTAATTGCCTAGAAGGCACAGAATTCCCGCTGAGTGATCAGATAGTTAGTGGAATTGGTATAACATGGGGCAATGAATGGCAAATCGTCAGCGCGGTTTTTTCGGATGGACATGGTACGTAACGTGGCGCTTTTTAGTGTTACTCACGCTATTGTTGCTGCTACTGAGGTTTGTTCCACCGCCTACAACGTCATTTATGTTACAAAGCCAATATCCGCTGTCGCACCAGTGGGTCAACATTAATGAACTGCCAGCGCACATTCCTCTTGCCATGGTGGCCTCGGAAGATCAGCTTTTTCCTAAGCACTTTGGCGTCGACTTTGACGCCATCAACAAAGCCATTCAACAATACGATGACGGCCAGGGCCTGCGTGGTGCCAGCACGATTACTCAACAAACCGCCAAAAACCTTTTATTGTGGCCAGGGCAAAGCTTTGTGCGCAAAGGATTAGAAGCCATTCTTGCGCTGGGCCTTGAAGTGATTTGGGGCAAAAAACGCATTTTAGAAGTGTACGTAAACGTGGCCGAATTTGGCAAAGGCATCTATGGTGTAGAAGCGGCCAGCCAACATTATTTTAATAAACCCGCAAGGCACCTTAGCAGTAAAGAAGCGGCAAAACTGGCGGTATTATTGCCCAGCCCGCGAAATCGTAACCCAAACTATTTAACCCCATATCTTAGCCAGCGCGTTGTGTGGGTTGAACGGCAAATGCGCCAACTGGGCACGGGGTATTTAACCCCTATTCTTAAATAACCTGAGCTCGGGATAATAAATGCCTTTCAAACAGTCCTTTGCCCTGCTCACTGCGTTGAATCGACTTACAATAGGCTAGCTATTGACGCGTCAATTCGCCTTGT
>NZ_JAKILA010000040.1 GCF_023283885.1 Shewanella basaltis | reverse complement strand
ACCCATCTAGTATTACGTTTAAATTCTTTAACCACGATTCAAAAAAGTGGTGGGTCGTGAAGGATTCGAACCTTCGACCAATTGGTTAAAAGCCAACTGCTCTACCGACTGAGCTAACGACCCATTCTGGTTTTATAAGCTTCATCACTTACTGGAACAAAAGCCAACTGTCTATGTTTCAAGACCGACTGAGCTAACGACCCATCTGATAAAACGTTTAAATTCTTTAACCACGATTTAAAAAAGTGGTGGGTCGTGAAGGATTCGAACCTTCGACCAATTGGTTAAAAGCCAACTGCTCTACCGACTGAGCTAACGACCCATTCAGGTTTTATAAGCGCTATCGCTTTGTTATGCAGGAACTGCACTAGAGATTAATGCTTTAAAACCCCTCAGAAGGCTGTGCCGTTCTGAGGGCGCCTATAATACCTTTTTCAATTTCTCATGCAAGCGCAAATTTATAATTTCTTGTTGTTTGCATGAAAAACAGACTAAGAGGCTGTTTTTTGTCTTAATTAGCCTTTTAATGCTGCTAATTGCTGTTGAGCTAGACGTGCTGACGCGCTATCTGCGTATTCACTAAGCACTTTATTATATAACGCACGCGCTCCTGCTGAATCATTTTCTTTTTCAGCAATCATGCCCAATTTTACTAAACTATCTCCACGTTTATTGGAGTCAGAAAACTTACTCACAACGGTGCTAAATGCTTGCTTGGCGGCGCTGTAATCGCCCTTATTATAGAGCAATTGGCCTAGCCAGTAGTTAGCATTTGCTGCGTAGCTAGAATCTGGGTATTGCTTAATAAAATCACGAAATGCAGGAATAGCATCATCGTATTTACGATCTTTCAACACAAGGTTTACAGCTGCTTCATAGCTAGCCGTCTCACCTAATGTTGTACTAGCGGCCGCTACGACAGCAGGATCGGTATGTTGCGCTTCTGCAGGCACTGTGGAGGTTGAAGACTTAGCAGTAAGATTAGCAATTTCCTCATACAGTTGTCGCTGACGCTGCAATATTTGATTCATTTGATAATTTTGTTGCTCAGTAATGCCACGTAAATCCAGCACTTCATTTTGTAATGCGTCCATACGGCGCTGCATTTCAAACTCGCCCTGTTGCTTGGCTTTTATTATACGTTCTAGCTTTGCAATTCGATCTTCATATGATCCACCTGACGCATCCGAGACAGGGGCTGGGGCTGCAAATGCTGTTGCCGTAGTGAAGAACATGGCCGCAACTAATATGGCTTGTTTCATTTTTTCACTCCTAAAAAAAGCCAACCGCTAGCGGTTGGCTTTGTATTTTTAACGCTTAGTAAACTAACACACCACGACGGTTTAAACCAAAGCCTGTGTCAGTACGAGAGAAATCTAATGGCTTCTCTTCGCCGTAACTTACGATACTCATTTGGTTAGGTTGTACACCCATGCCTTGTAAGTATTTAGCAATCGCTTTAGCACGACGCTCGCCTAGAGCGATGTTGTACTCTGGCGTACCACGCTCATCGGCATGACCTTCGATCAATACACGAACACTTGGGTTTTCTACTAAATAGTTACCATGTGCTTGAAGGATTTGGGCGTTTTCGCTTTGAACTTCACTGCGGTCAAAATCAAAGTAAATGATGTTTTGACGACGTAGCTCTTGTTCTTTTAAACGCTGCTGTTCAGCTGGGCTTAATACTGCACCAGCACCACCAGTTTCAATACCACCAGCACCATACTCACTACCAGTACCACTCATAGAACCGTTAGCGTCAGTCTCAGAGTCTGAAGTTGAGCTACAGGCACCCAGTGCCATAAGCGGAACTGCAACCAACATAGCTTTAAACAACTTATTCAGATCCATTTTAAATCCTTATCAATATCTATTTAGAGAAACGGAGACCATGCTGGTGATTTCACCTCGCCCTGGCCGACAGGCAATCTTGCTTTAAATCTGCCGTCAACAGAGACAGCAGCTAATACTTGTTTACCTTGATGGGTTGTACCATAGATAACCATAGTGCCGTTTGGAGCAACACTTGGTGATTCATCAAGTTGAGTTGACGAAAGCACCTGCATAAAGCGTGTTGCTAAATCCATTCTAGCAATGTGGAACTTACCATTAGTACGGTTTACAAAAATCATACTACGACCGTCAGGAGTAATTGAACCACCAAGGTTCCACTCTCCTTCAAATGTCATACGAGAGACTTTATTTGTATCTAAATTTACACGATATAACTGTGGTCTACCGCCACGCTCAGAGGTAAACAATATCGATTTACCGTCAGGGAACCATGATGGTTCAGTATCAATCGCGTAATGGTCGGTAATGCGCTGTGACGATTTAGTCGCAATATCAACAACATAAATTTCAGGTTGACCATCTTTTGATAGTGTAATGGCTAACTTTTTGCCATCCGGTGAAAATGACGGCGCGCCGTTAATACCATTAAAACTACTTACCATAGTACGCGTTTGGCTGTAGATGTCTTGTACAAAAATTTCTGCCTTTCTGTTTTCAAAACTCACATAAGCTAAACGACGACCATCTGGTGACCATGTTGGCGACATTAATGGCTCTGGTGAACGTAACAACATTTGTTCGTTATAGCCATCATAGTCAGCAATCATCAAATGGTAAGGTGCTTTTTGGCCTTGTTTTACAACTACATATGCAATGCGAGTTAAGAAAGCACCGCGAATACCTGTCAGTTTTTCGTAAACAATGTCACTAATACGATGGCCGTATTGTCTAAATTGACTGGCATTAATCACTGTTTCACGGCTTTCAAGTAATAACTCGTTGTTGTTAACAGGGCCTTTACTGATTAGGTTCTGTGCCTTGACTAAGTCAATCAGTTCGAAACTAACAAGATATTGGTCAGCGCCATAAGGTTTTACGCTTCCTACAACAACAGCCTCAGCATCTACATTTGTCCAGTTTTGCGCGGCAAAACCACTAACAGATGATATCGTTGTTTGTGGTAAAGCTCGTACGTCAAGAGACTTAAACGCACCACTGCGGGCTAAGTCTGACGTAACCACATCAGATATTGACGCAGGAGCAGGACCCTGCCCTTGCCAAACAAATGGCACAATCGCTATGGGTCTTGCCGCATCCACACCTTCTGTAATAACAATATCTAATGCTGCGCGAGCAGGTGTCGTTAACACAACCAGTGCCAGTGTTAACCATTTAGCCAAATTCTTCATGCGACTCCTTTAATTTAATTCCATCTTAAATACGTTTGATATTAATTAAATTCCGGTGAAACGGTTAAATTAATTTCTTTTAACTGTTGATAAACAGCAGGCTCTGGCGATACAGGTAAGCGTCCGGCTTTGTTTATCGATACTTTTGCTGCGCGGCAAACAACCTGGTCACCTTCAAGTGTTTGTGCTGTTGTCACAAACCCGTCTGCGGCTAAACGAATAAATACTCGACAACTTTTACCACGCATTGACTCATCAACAACTAAGTTACGTTGAATCGTCGCAATAATCATCGCTTTGTATTTATCCACTTCTGATAATACTTGTTTATTACGTGTTTTAGACAAAGAGTCTTGCTCTGCTGCCATTGCCTCTGCCATTTCACGCTCTTGACGTGCTTTTGCATCGGCTTCCGCTTTACGCTTACGTTCTGCTTCTTCACGTTGCTTACGCTCCGCTTCTTCTTTACGCTTGCGTTCTTCCTCAGCACGTTGACGTTCTTCTTGTGCTTTTTTGGCCGTAGCTTCCTCTTGCTTGCGTTTTTCAGCAGCTTGTTTAGCCGCTTCTTCTGCAGCCTTTTGTTCTTTCTCTTTCTGTTTTCTGATCTCTTCTGCTTTTAACGCACGTTCTTTCTCTTGTTGCTGCTTTACCTGAGCGGCTTTGGCGGCATCATTTGCTTTTTGCGTTTCAGCTTCTTTTAACTTGCGTTGGATCTCTAACGCTTTAATCTTTTCCTGTTCCACTTCACGTTCACGCTTTGCTTCTAAAGCTTTACGCTCTAATTCTGCTTGGCGTGCTTTCTCTTGTTGAAGCGCATCTTGTTTTTGTTTTTTTAACTGTTCAACTCTATCACTGACCTTTTGCTGATCAATCACAATAGCTTGAACCGCTGGCGCACTCGCTGCGGTCTGCATTTGCTTAGGTTTGTCGTCAAAACTAATCCCTAATGCAAGAATGACAATCGCCCCGATATGAATACCAGCAGAAATCGAAACGGGTACGGTTAAATCTGAGTTTCCAGCCACCTATTTCTCCTTCGGTGAATCGGTCATAAGTCCTACAGCAGGTACTCCCGCACCTTGAAGACTTATCATTAGTTGGATAACACTTTCATACGGAATAGAACGATCAGCTTTAACCACAACAGGACGTAATGGTTCAAGTTGAATTAATGCCCCCACTTCCGTAGAAACTTGCTCTAAATCCATTGCTGAAGAATTAGAGCTACTGCCCACGTTTAAAAAATATTCCCCAGCAGCATCAATCGAGGCAACAATGGGCGGTTTACTGTCTGGCGGCAAGGTTTCAGCATTGCCCTGTGGCAATTCCACTTTCACACCTTGCGACACAATAGGTGCCGTCACCATAAAAATAATTAATAACACTAACATGACGTCGATATATGGCACCACGTTGATTTCAGCAACCGGACGACGACGTTTACGCTGATACATTAAACGGCTTCCTTCTCGCTATATGCTTGACGTTGCAATATGTTCGAGAATTCTTCCATGAAGTTGGCATATGAACTTTCAAGCTTTTCAACATGTGTCGAAAATCGGTTATAACCAATTACCGCGGGGATCGCGGCAAACAAACCCATAGCTGTTGCAATAAGCGCTTCAGCAATACCAGGAGCAACCATTGCCAATGTGGCATTCTCAACTGCGCCTAATGCGATAAATGAGTTCATGATCCCCCAAACCGTTCCAAACAAACCGATGTAAGGACTCGTTGAACCAATTGTGGCCAATAAAGGCAAGTGATTCTCTAACTTTTCCATCTCACGAGATAAACTGACTCGCATAGCACGTGACGTACCGTCCATCACGGCTTCAGGCGATTTGCTGTTTACTTTACTTAAACGGGTATACTCTTTAAAGCCTGCAACGAACATAGCTTCTAATCCCGAAATAGCGCTACCACGAGCGATAAGTTCTTTATATAGTCGATTTAAATCTACGCCAGACCAAAATGTATCTTCAAAGCGAAGTGCTTTCACTCTGGCAGAACTCAGTAATTTGTTACGTTGAAGAATCACCGCCCAAGAGACAATCGATAATGCCAACAAGGTCAACATGACCAATTTTACTAACACACTAGCTTCTAAAAACAAGCCAATAAACGAAATTTCAGCGTGCACTGTCAAACTCCTGAACAATATTTAGGGGAATAGCGCGGGGACGCATACGTGACAAAGATATACACGCGACAACCACTGTCGCTTCACAATAGCAATCACCTTGATGATCTACTAAGCGCTGGTGAAACACCAATGACGCTTTCTTTAATTCTTTGACCTTGGATTCAACCAATAGGTCCTGTTCAAATTTTGCTGCTTTACGAAAATCTATCTCTGCATGTTTAACGACAAAAGCAATATCATCTGCCAGTAATTGCGCTTGGCGGATCCCCATTGCTTTTAACCATTGTGTCCGTGCCCGCTCAAAAAAATTTAAGTAATTTGAGTGATACACAACGCCGCCGGCATCGGTATCTTCAAAATAAATTGATATAGGCCAAACAAACATATTTAGAGTATCAAAACGTAGCGACAAAAGTTGGCTTACTATACCGAGTAGCAGCACGCTTGTGAATAATATTAGAGGGGAAAAACAGACTTTATTTTGCTCAAAATGCGTTAAAACACGCGAAATACCTCAGGAACTGTAATAGATGAAGCTTTATTAATGTTTTTACCCAAAACATTAACAAATTTTTAAACAAAAAAACCTAATTAAACGACAGCTTATACCGCGTCAAACGACTCAATCATTTGGGACTCATTCATCATAAATAGCACAAGTCAATTTTCCGTCTGATATTCTGTTTCCCTCCGGCATCTATGGCTCTACGTCATAAAATAAACTTTTAGTATTATCAACACAAAGTGTGAAATAGCACACAATAGCAAAAGATCCTTCATAAAACTTATCAATACTTAATTTAACCTTAAAATAACATTCTAACGTGCATGTTATAGGCACATTTCATCGAACAAAAACAGTCAATTAATAACGCTGAATAAAGCTAAAAATATAGCCTGAACATAACTATTTATCGCAAAACGCTGAAGTCATCATCAACAACTAATGCATTTGTTAAATATTATCGTTAAGGCCAATTTGCTAATCCGAGTAATTATGCAACAAAAATGGATAATAACTTAGCAAACCGCTATTACTGGATATAAAGCCTATTTTCACGTTTAAATAACTGACCAAAGCATTAGTTTTACTAATGTGAAATGGCAATTTTTCTAGTTTGTCGTATTAGTGCTTTCATTCTATTATAACCTTGTTTTCAGGACACATCCGATTCAGATGTTGAAAACCTAGAACGTCAAACTGGTGTAGCCCAATACGTCAGTTTACCCTAGTTCTTATGCTTGACTTCCTTCCTTAAATTTGTTGATTGCAAATTATTTAGCCCACTTGGATTAAGTGGGTTTTTTTTGCCTTTTTTTCACCAAACGATAAACAGTAACGACTCATGATGTCACTGACTTTGCTTGACAAGCTTTATTGAGTCGAACCTCATAATACTATTTTGTGTTAATAAGTGATGACTCGGCAAAAGTTTAAAAGGGCTTTTACCAAACCGCTCTTTTAACGAGAGTTATCAGTGAGGTATTCGAGGCAGCCTTTTGAGGGCCTAGTACACTAGGTTACCTCAGCTCTGGATAACAAACGCCTTTCAAGCAGTCCTTTGCCTTCCTCACTGCGTTGAATTAACTTGCAATAGGCTAGCTATTGACGCGTTAATTCGCCTTGTTAGCAAAACAAATCACAAGCTTGACAGTGGATTTTAGTCAATCTATTGATTTATATCGTTATCAATACATCTCTTATCCAGAGTTGAGGTTAGGTTATAACGCACTAGGCTAAGACAGGCTAACAAAAAATACCACGCTGATAAATTCGCCCTACGCAGTTGCCCCCCCATTACGGCTTCAAATGAGTTTGATGTAGATCACTACACTGCAGTCATTTTCATTGTACTGGATCAAGTGATGCGGCCTAAAATAGATCACATTCTAATAGGGATTGGTATTTAATAAGGCGGATGACTGAATGAGTAGATACTCTCTCTCGAAGCCATACAACGCATGTGTCAGCCATTTAAAAACCGCCCTTTTAAAACGGTCCTTTAAAATGCATAACATTAAGCCCAAGCAAGTGTCTTGCTTGGGCTCATACTCATTTACACTGTTTGGCTGACTATAGATGTCGGAGAGATTAAATCTCTTTGGTGATTTTAATCACCACGCGGCGGTTTATTTGCCGCTCCTGTGCAAGATCGTTTGCTGCAACATGACGCTTTTCGCCGTGACCTTGGGTATGAATGCGGTCTTGCGGAATACCGCTGGCAACCAAAATGTCTTTTACCGAATCAGCACGTTTATCTGACACTTTTTGGTTCACTGAGCGACCACCATAGCTGTCTGTGTAAGCATCAATAAGAACCAATTCTACTTCAGGATCAAAAGAAAGATAACGTTGCACTTTCTTTAACTGCATTTTAGAGAAACGGGTGAGCTCAACACCCCCTTCTTGGTAATTTAATACGGTAAAAGCAATATCATCAAAACTGTACGGTAATAAATTGGCTAAGCAGGCGCGAAACTCGCGATATTTCCCATTAAAATTGGCCGAGGACAAACCGACTGCGATTTTTGAATTCTGATTATACCAATCAGCATAATAGAATGTCGGCTCCATACCTTGGCTTAATTCTGCCAACATGGACCAAGCGGTTTTTTTCGGCACTTCTCCATTAAACTGTTTTTGATAGGTTAACTGGGTAATTTCTCGTGAAGTATGGCCCGGACGCCAACTAGGGGCACGGCTAATTAACGTCGCTTTGGTTACCGAATCAGGCTTTAACCACATGTCTAACGTGAAATGTAGGTTTATTTCTTTACCGGCATGGCTGGTAAAAATGGCACGACCGTAATCAGGGATATCGTGTTCAAGTCGGCATTCAATGGGATTATTCTCACCTACTCGCCATAATGAGTTTTCTAAAGACGCAACATAATGTCTCAAATCGGCATGAGCCGCTGAGCAAAGACACAAACTTGTGAGAACCATCAGTTTTCGCCACATAAAAACACCCTTTATATCGGTTACATAGAAGCTATCGGCCTTCTATAGGGTTTCTTTAGTAAACAATCATGTTTAATCGCTGATAAAAACCACAATCAAACATGACACTGCGCGTTAGTTTGCGCATAATACTCGGCTTATATCATTTGCTCTGAAAATGATATCAATTGAGGATGAAGACTGTAATGACTGATATTTGCGACGCTAACAAGTTTAAACACCGCTTCCGTGGTTATTTCCCTGTGGT
Source organism: Shewanella basaltis (assembly GCF_023283885.1). GTDB lineage: Bacteria > Pseudomonadota > Gammaproteobacteria > Enterobacterales > Shewanellaceae > Shewanella > Shewanella basaltis. The sequence continues at coordinate 5,893 of NZ_JAKILA010000040.1, read as the reverse complement.
GATAGACGTTGAAACCGCAGGTTTTAATGCCAAAACCGATGCGTTGCTCGAAATTGCCGTCAGCATGTTAAAAATGAACAGTGATGGTGTCATTGAATTAGACAAAACCTTACATTTTCATATTGAACCTTTTGAAGGTGCAAACCTAGAGCCAGAAGCACTGGCGTTCAATGGTATAGACCCCACAAACCCGCTTCGTGGTGCCGTTGATGAAAAGTCGGCTTTTTTAGAAATTTTTAAAGAAGTTAAAAAAGCACAAAAAGCCGCAGATTGTCACCGATGTATTATTGTGGCTCACAACGCTGCATTTGATTTGGGTTTTGTTAATCAAGCAATTGAACGAAATAACTTAAAACGATCGCCGTTTCATCCATTTGCAAGCTTTGATACTGCAACACTGGCAGGCCTGGCCATTGGTCATACGGTACTAGCGAAAGCCTGTAAAATGGCTGGAATTGATTTTGATAATAAAGAGGCTCATTCCGCGCTATACGACACAGAGCGTACTGCTGAATTATTTTGTTATATCGTAAACCGTTGGAAAGCGCTCGGAGGTTGGCCATTAGCTAATCCTGACTTGGCTGATGACGATACAGAATAATGCGTTAATGTCATTCAACAAAAAAGCTGCCGAAGCAGCTTTTTTGTTGAGCTAAACTCGCAACATTATAGCTTTGCAGAGTTATCTTTTAAGTATGCTGCAACACCTTCAGTGCTCGCAGTCATACCTTTTTCGCCTTTTGACCAGCCCGCTGGACACACTTCACCGTGCTCTTCATGGAACTGAAGTGCATCGATCATACGGATCATTTCATCAACGTTACGGCCTAATGGTAAGTCGTTAACCACTTGATGACGTACTTGGCCTTCTTTGTCTACTAAGAAAGAACCACGGAAAGCAACACCCGCTTCTGGATGCTCAACATCGTATGCTTTACAAATTTCGTGTTTAACGTCAGCAACTAGAGTGTATTTCACTTGGCCAATACCACCCTTTTCAACTGGGGTATTACGCCATGCGTTATGAGTAAACTGTGAATCAATAGAAACACCAATCACTTCCACGCCACGTTTAGTGAACTCTTCCATGCGGTGATCAAAAGCAATAAGCTCTGATGGGCATACAAAAGTAAAATCTAGTGGATAGAAGAAAATAACCGCTGGCTTACCTTTAATTGCGGTAGCTAGGTTAAATGTGTCTACAATCTCACCAGAACCAAGAACGGCTGCTGCTGTAAAATCTGGGGCTGGACGGCCTACTAATACGCTCATTATCAATCTCCATTTAATGGCTTTTTACATGTTACAAGGGTAGCAATATTCTTTCGAGGTTGCCCCTTACTCAAACATTGTGACCATTGATACTGATTCAGTCATATACCATACAGTTAATTTAACAGACTTATAAGCTATTTCAGTTGAAAAAAGTTTACCTGCTGAAAAATAAAACATGCAGACTAACTAATATAATACAGCTGTGTGACAAAAACATGATGTTGCTTGTTATATGCTCTTTTGCATTCTGTGATTCGATCATCCTGAACAGGAGATGACATGTTCTTTTAGAGACGACACAATAATTCGCGGGTCGATTTGTACTAAAATTACCCAGTTATTCATTTAAACACGGCTTGCTCCATTAAAAAATTCATCTAGGCTGGACAAACACCTTAACTGCAGTCAAAAATAGCCTTCTCATTTACTTTAAAGAATATCGATTATGAATGCGGTTGTTATCGCTGTCTGTTTAATGCTTTTTTTAAGCTTTATTCGAATTAATGTTGTGGTTGCTTTAACCATTAGTGCTGTTGTGGCTGGATTAGTGGGTGGCTTAACTATCGATCAAACGATAGCCGCATTTAATGATGGTTTAGGTGGAGGTGCTCAAATTGCCTTAAGTTATGCACTGCTTGGGGCGTTTGCGGCAGCATTATCTCATTCAGGTCTAACAACATTAATCTCTCATGCCATCATTAATAAATTAGGGCAAGAGCCAAACAGCAGTAACACTCAAATGGTTCGTTGGCTATTGTTGCTTACCATTCTTGCAATGGCTATTTCATCGCAGAACATTTTACCAATCCATATCGCGTTTATTCCTATTCTCATACCACCGCTGCTGCATGTTATGTCGAAACTCAACATTGACCGTCGACTGATTGCATGTATTTTAACATTTGGTTTAGTCACTACGTATATGATTTTACCCATAGGTTTTGGTGGCATATTTTTAAACGATATTTTATTAGCCAATTTAAATACCAATGGTTTAAATGCACTGTCGTCACAAATACCACAGGCAATGTTATTACCGGCCCTGGGGATGGTATGTGGTTTATTCATCGCCATATTTATCAGTTACCGTCAGCCGCGCCAGTATATGATTGAGCAGCCTGTCTCCAATAGCACACAAACGCCGACCATAAACCGTAAAAGTATTGTGATTTCAATCTCGGCCATTGTCATCACACTGATTGTGCAACTGCAAACCGATTCGATGATTTTTGGTGCATTAAGTGGTTTCATCATTTTTCGCTTCTCTGGGATCATTAAACAAGACATTAGCAAGGACTTGTTTAATCAGGGGGTACACATGATGGCTAACATTGGTTTTATTATGATTGCGGCAGCCGGTTTTGCGGCTGTGGTTAAATCGACCGGTGAAGTGGGCACCTTAGTCACATCATTGGGTGACATTATTGGCGACAACAAAGCGTTAGCTGCACTATTAATGCTCATTGTGGGTTTACTTATCACCATGGGCATTGGTTCATCGTTTTCGACCATCCCCATTATTGCCACAATTTATGTGCCATTAGCCCTAAGTTTTGGTTTTTCTGTTGCAGCAACGATTGCGTTAGTAGGCACAGCTGCGGCGCTTGGTGATGCAGGTTCTCCAGCATCAGACTCAACATTAGGTCCTACTGCGGGTCTTAATGCCGACGGTCAACACGATCACATTCGAGACAGTGTGATACCTACATTTGTGCATTACAACATCCCATTGTTAATCTTTGGCTGGATTGCAGCTATGGTGTTATAGAACACAATCGCTTTATCAATGAGTATAAAATAGACATAAAAATGGGAGCCCAATAGGCTCCCATTTTTTACAATATCATTAATGACTAACGATAAGCGTTTTATTTTGTTCCAAAAATTTTGTCACCGGCATCACCTAAGCCAGGCAAAATATAGCCTTGTTCATTCAAACAATCGTCAATAACAGCAGTATAGAGTTCAATATCGGGATGCGCCTCTGCTAATGCTTTAATGCCTTCGGGTGCTGCCACCAATACCAAGGCTTTGATTGAGGTACAACCACGCTTTTTAAGTAAATCGATGGTCGCAATCATTGACCCGCCAGTGGCAAGCATTGGATCAACCACTAACGCGATACGCTCTTCTACATTACTGACGATTTTTTCAAAGTAAGGCACAGGTTGTAAGGTTTCTTCGTCACGGTATATACCAACTACAGAAATACGCGCACTTGGGATATGCTCAAGCACACCATCCATCATACCTAAACCCGCACGCAAAATAGGCACGACGGTGACTTTTTTGCCTTTTAGTTGTTCAATACTTACAGGACCATTCCAACCTTCAATCGTCACTGTTTCAGTTTCAAAATCAGCGGTTGCTTCATAGGTTAATAAACTGCCGACTTCTGTGGCCAGTTCACGAAATCGTTTGGTACTGATATCCGCTTCACGCATCAAACCGACTTTATGACGAACCAGTGGATGCTTAACTTCAACGACTTTCATTTCTTTCTCCTAGATTTCCGACTTTTCAGGCAAATTTGACAAATGTTAGTCGATTTATCCCATCTATAAAACATAAAGTTTCAAAATTGCTGCAAATCGTGAGCTAAACCAATAAAAAATAGGCAATTCATCGTTTTCTTTTAAGGATAAAGTTAAAACATGGCTTTCGACTAATGAGACAAACTGGTAGAATACTGCCCCATAAAATTCCATAAAACGATGTACCCTAGAGGATCCTCCGTGAGCACTCCTACCCCCCTAAGTTACAAAGATGCCGGCGTTGATATCGATGCAGGTAATGCGTTAGTTAGCAATATTAAATCTGCGGTAAAACGTACCCGTCGCCCTGAAGTAATGGGCAATTTAGGCGGTTTTGGCGCACTATGCGAATTACCGACTAAATATAAACATCCAGTATTGGTTTCAGGTACTGACGGTGTTGGTACTAAGTTACGCTTAGCCATTGACTACAAAAAGCATGACACCGTGGGTGTTGATTTAGTTGCTATGTGTGTCAATGACCTGATTGTATCAGGTGCTGAGCCACTGTTTTTCCTCGATTATTATGCAACAGGCAAGCTTGACGTTGAAACGGCCACATCAGTGGTAAACGGCATTGCTGAAGGCTGTTTTCAATCTGGTTGTGCATTAATTGGCGGTGAAACCGCTGAAATGCCAGGCATGTACGAAGGCGAAGATTACGATCTTGCCGGTTTCTGTGTTGGTGTGGTTGAAAAAGCTGACATCATCGATGGTAGCAAAGTCAAAGCTGGTGATGCGCTCATCGCATTAGGTTCTAGTGGTCCTCACTCGAATGGCTATTCGTTGATCCGTAAAGTATTAGAAGTCAGCCAAGCTGATACCCAGCAAGATCTTGCTGGTAAGCCTTTGATTGACCATTTACTCGAACCAACAAAAATTTATGTTAAACCATTACTTAAGCTTATTGAGCAGTCAGATATTCATGCTATGGCTCATATTACCGGTGGTGGATTTTGGGAAAACATTCCTAGAGTTCTCCCTGAAGACTGTAAAGCAGTGGTCAAAGGTGACTCATGGCAATGGCCAGCGGTATTTGATTGGTTAATGCAAAACGGCAATATTGCAGAGCATGAAATGTACCTCACCTTTAACTGTGGTGTCGGTATGATTATCGCTTTACCGGCAGATCAGGTTGATGCGGCACTCGCGCTACTGAAAGCTGAAGGTGAAAACGCTTGGTTAATTGGTGAAATTGCAACACGTCAAGGTGACGAAGAGCAAGTGGAGATCATCTAATGAGCTCAAGCTGTCGTGTTGTGGTGCTGATTTCTGGCAATGGCAGTAATCTCCAGGCCATCATTGATGGTTGCGATGATAATTTACATGCCGACGTTGTTGGAGTAATTAGCAACAAACCTGATGCTTATGGATTAATCCGTGCTCACCATAGCGAAATTGACACAAGCTGCGTGATTGCTTACAAGAACGAGCCCCGTAATGAATACGATGCTCGTTTATTGGCTGCAGTAAATAAATATCAGCCAGATTTAATTGTATTAGCAGGTTTTATGCGCATCCTAACCGATGAGTTTGTCAGTCATTTCTTAGGGAAGATGATCAATATTCATCCTTCATTACTCCCTAAGTACCCTGGATTAAACACTCATCAACGTGCAATAGATGCCGGTGACAACGAGCATGGTGCAAGCGTACATTTTGTTATACCAGAGCTAGATTCTGGTCCAGTCATATTACAGGCTAAAGTACCTGTATATGCAGACGAAGATGCAAATGTATTAGCTGAACGCGTACACGAACAAGAGCATGCTATTTACCCATTAGTAGTAAAATGGTTTAGCCTAGGTCGATTAAAAATGCTTGATGGTAAAGCGTATTTAGATGGTCACCTAATCGGTCCCTCTGGTTACGCACCAGACTAAATATGATTTTTGTCTTGCCCAATAAAAAACCTCGCAGCCGCGAGGTTTTTTATTGGCAAATACGCAATAATACCATTGCGCATTAATAAGTAATACCATTCCGCATTAATAAGTGACCACTCAGAATGCGTCCAGCGGTTTTTGATTAAGGCGTCGCTATGTAGTAATGGTTGTTCCCTTTCAAATAGCGAGAACGCAGAG
>NZ_JAKILA010000039.1 GCF_023283885.1 Shewanella basaltis | reverse complement strand
GCGACGACCTTCGACTCTTGTTGATAAAAAGCTGAGCCCGACGAGCTATCAATTGTGTCATTCCGCGTCCGATAAACGCTGTCAATTATTTTAATTCTATTGACTAAAGAATTGGTTGCGGGAGCAGGACTTGAACCTACGACCTTCGGGTTATGAGCCCGACGAGCTACCAACTGCTCCATCCCGCGTCCGATAAACGCTGCTTCGTTACCTTTTAGCTACATGCCTGTTGGCGTGTTGACTAGTCTGCTTCAAAGCGGGGCGAACTATAGCGATCTCGATTTAGCATTGCAAGTAAAATCGACTTCTTTATATTTGTTTGCTGGTTAATTAAGCGAGTTGTGCTGCAAGCAGTTGATATTGATCATTTCCAGTTCAATTTGAACAATTTATCGCCCCATTTCGATAAGTCGTTGGGGATATGTGTTTGAACAGGTATAATGCTGCACTGAATTTTTGTGCAACGATGACTGACTAATACATGTTTAATTTTTTTGCTGCTGCCCCTAAGGGTTTTGAATATAGCCTTGCCTCAGAATTGAAAGATTTTGGTGCTACCGATGTTAAAGAAAGTGTTGCTGGAGTGTATTTTTCTGCACCGCTTGAATTGGCATACCGAATCACCTTATGGACTCGCTTAGCGAGCCGTGTTGTATTAGTTATTTATAAAGGGGCATGCGAATCTGCCGAACAACTGTATAACGCAGCATATTGCATAGATTGGCCGTCACACTTTTCGCATAAAAAAACCTTCAGTATTGATTTTCATGGCACTGGTGGTTTCATTAACAATACCCAATTCGGCGCGCTTAAAATTAAAGATGCGGTTGTAGACCGTTTTCGTGATGATGGCTCAAGCCGCCCAGATGTTGAACGTGTTAACCCAGACTTTAAAATTGACGCGCATTTTCGTAATGGTCAATTAACCATCTCGATGAACTTTTCTGGTGCGTCTTTACATCAGCGTGGTTATCGCTCAACTACGGGCGAAGCGCCATTAAAAGAAAATCTGGCTGCAAATATGCTCGTGCGCAGTGGTTGGCAAGCCAATCAAACCACTATTTTGGATCCATTTTGTGGTAGTGGCACGGTATTGATTGAAGCCGCATTAATGGCTGCCGATATCGCTCCAGGCTTAAAGCGTGAAAAGTTCGGATTTGAAAACTGGCAAAGTCACAACAAAGCAATGTGGCAAAATGTATTAGATGAAGCTCAAGCCCGTGCAACATTAGGTAAAACCCGCTGTAAGGTTAAGTTTTACGGTTCAGATATTGAAGCGCACCTCGTTGCTATTGCAAAACGCAATGCTGAAAATGCAGGTGTGGCAGATCTCATTGAGTTCACTGTATCTGATGCCTTAGCTGTTTCACCACCAGTCAGTGAAGGTTTTTTAATTTCAAACCCGCCTTATGGTGAGCGACTAGGTAATGTCACTGAGCTTTTACAGCTTTATTACCAATTAGGTGATAAATTTAAAAAAGAGTTTGGCGGCTGGAAAATAGCCATGTTGTGTAGCGATATTGAATTATTATCATCGCTAAAGCTTAAAGCTGACAAGCAGATGAAAATGTTCAACGGCGCCCTCGAGTGCGCGTTTAACATTTACACACTGCATGCAAAAAGTACCCGAAGAGAAGCGGTGACATTACCCGATGGTGTTGATATTGCCGACATTGCTCCCGCATTTGTTAATCGAATTAAAAAAAATCTTAAACAGCTTGATAAATGGGCTAAAAAAGAGCGCATCGACAGCTACCGTATATACGATGCAGACTTACCCGAATATAACGTCGCTATTGATAAATACGTTGATTACGTGGTCATCCAAGAATATTCAGCGCCAGCTACTATCCCAGAAGCTGTGACCAAACGCCGCATTAGCGATGTATTGTTGGCATTACCTAGTGCATTAGGTATTCATCCAGATCGGGTGACACTCAAAACCCGCGAGCGCCAAAAAGGCACAAGTCAGTATCAAAAATTAGATGAGCGTAAAGTTGAAGTCATCACCCAAGAATACGGCGCCAGATTTAAACTTAACCTAACGGGGTACCTCGACACAGGCCTATTTTTAGATCACCGCGTAACCCGTAAATTGGTGGGTGATAAATCTAAAGGTAAACGCGTACTCAACTTATTTGCTTATACAGGTTCTGCTTCTGTGCATGCCGCTATTGGTGGGGCAAAATCGGTTACTACCATCGACATGTCAAACACCTATATTAATTGGGCGAAAGAAAACTTCGCGCTAAATGGGTTGTCTGGGGCTAAATACGACTTTATCCAGGCCGATTGTTTGCAGTGGATAAAAGATAACAGCCAGCAGCAATTTGATCTGATATTTATTGACCCGCCAACATTTTCTAATTCAAAGCGTATGGAAGACAGCTGGGATGTACAGCGTGACCATGCCGAAATGTTAGCTGGATTAATTAAGTTACTTGCCCCAAATGGTGAGCTTATTTTCTCTAATAACAAACGTAAGTTTAAGATGGATATTGACGCGTTAAACCAAGTAGGCATCAGCGTGACCAATATTGACCATTTATGCTTACCGCTTGATTACAAGCGTAATCCGCATATCCATAATGTGTGGTTACTAACCCATGCCAAGTAGTGTATTGCCTTACACTCTTTATCACACAGACGGTTGCCATCTGTGTGATATTGCGTTGGCACTCATTAAGCAATCTGGTATTGATTTTCAACACGTTGACATTTGTGACGACGCCGCTTTAGCCGCGCGTTATGGCATTAGCATTCCAGTGCTAGTGCAAGATGACCGTGAATTATTTTGGCCTTTTGATGCCACACAATTACAAGAGTTTATAGGAGTTTAGATTGAGTCTGGTTCGGATAAATAATGGCTCGTTAGCCTATGGTTACACTCCTTTACTGCATAATGCAGACTTTACTATTGAGCCGGGCGAGCGTGTTTGTATTGTTGGCCGCAACGGTGCAGGTAAGTCTAGCCTAATGAAAGTGTTATCAGGTGATGTTTTACTCGATGATGGCGAATTTAACATTGCCAATGATGTTAACGTTAGTCGCTTACAGCAGGACCCACCAAAAGCAGAAACGGGATCTGTCTATTCTTATATTTCTGCAGGTTTAAAAGAGATTGGTGAGGCACTAGAACAATACCATCAATTATCGCATGATGTTGCCGAAGCTAGCCCTGACGATATGGAGCGCATGCTAAACCAAATGCAGCGTATTCAGGAAGTATTAGACCACAATAATGGCTGGCAATTAGATTCGCGTATTATTCAAAACTGTCAATTGTTGGGGCTTGATCCTGATAAACCGCTAAATGAATTGTCGGGTGGTTGGCAGCGTAAAGTGGCTTTAGCCCGTGCTTTAGTGGTTGAGCCTGATTTATTACTGCTTGACGAACCCACCAACCATTTAGACATCGACACGATTGAATGGTTAGAGCAATTTTTATTGGGCTTTAAAGGTGCCATTGTATTTGTGAGTCACGACCGTGGCTTTATTCAACGCATGGCGACCCGAATCGTCGACTTAGACCGTGGCGTTGTGACCTCTTGGCCTGGTAGCTATCAAGCTTATTTAGATGGTAAGCAAGAGTGGTTACGTGTTGAAGCAGAAAAAAATGCCCATTTTGATAAAAAATTGGCTGAAGAAGAAGTCTGGATCCGCCAAGGTGTTAAAGCACGTCGTACCCGAAATGAAGGCCGCGTTAGAGCATTAAAAGCCTTACGTGTAGAGCGAAGTGAACGACTTAATCGTCAAGGTAATGCCAAAATGGCCGTGTCTGATACTGAGCGCTCAGGTAAATTAGTCTTTGATGTTAAAAACGTTAACTATAACCTGCCAGATAAAGACTTAGTCAAAAACTTCAGCACCACAGTTATGCGAGGCGATCGTATTGCGCTTATTGGTCCTAATGGTTGCGGTAAATCAACATTAATTAAGTTATTGATTGAAAAACTACAACCTCAATCGGGTGAAATTAAAGTCGGTACAAAGTTAGAAGTCGCATACTTTGACCAGTATCGCGAAGCGCTAGATCCTGAAAAAACCGTTGAAGAAAACGTTGGCGAAGGCAAAAGTACCGTGACGATTAATGGTCAAGACCGTCATATTTTAAGCTACTTACAAGACTTCTTGTTTTCACCGATGCGTGCCCGCACACCGGTTAAAGCACTTTCTGGTGGAGAAAAGAACCGATTATTACTCGCAAGGTTGTTATTACGGCCTGCAAACTTAATTATTCTCGATGAGCCAACAAACGATCTTGATATTGAGACGTTAGAGTTGTTAGAGTCACTGCTCACCGATTTTGAAGGTACCTTGTTGATCGTTAGCCACGATAGAGCATTTATCGACAATACCGTAACCAGTAGCTGGTGGTTTGCCGGTAATGGACAGTGGTCAGAATACGTGGGCGGCTATCAAGATGCGATTTCTCAAGGTGCTAAATTTTATTCTGAGGAACCTGTAGCAGCTACTGTTGTCCAAACGACACCAGTTGTTGAAACAAAACCTGTAAAAGCACCTGAAAAGCCAACTAAAAAGCTTTCTTATAAATTACAAAAAGAGTTAGACGCGCTTCCAAGTCAAATGGAGCAACTCGAGCAAGAGATTGAAACACTGCAACAACAGATCAGCAATGCTGATTTTTACAGTCAACCAGCAGACACTGTTAATAAAACTCTGAAATCATTAGCAGAGAAAGAACAAAATTTAGAGCTGTGCTTCCAACGCTGGGAAGAACTTGAGTCACAGAAGTAAAGCATAATAAAACAGGAATGGTTACATGAAGTTAAAGTTTGATAAAGCCTTGTCACTCGTCGCGATAGGCGTATTAAGTGTTATCGGTTCGGCACAAGCCGCCTCTGTGTACGAAATTGTTAACATTGAAGATTATGATTTAAATGGTACGCTTGACGGTACTCGCAATGGCTATGCTATGGCGGTGAACGACGAAGATGAACTTGTTGGTATTTCAAAAGGTAAAAACAAGCTCACAATCGACGACGTTGATGATTCTGTGATTGATATCGAAGATGGTATTACTGCAGCTGAATCCATCACATATTCTGTTTACTCTGAAATAGAAGCAAACAACTTTACTTTTATTGCCAGTGATAATGCTTCTGTTGGCGCTTGGGTGCCTGAATTTTTTAGTATGGCCGATACATTTGACCCAGCCAGTACCGAAACAGACTCTGACGATGAATTAATCGTTAACGATGTCGATACCTTTTTTTATGGTATCAACAACAATGGCGTTAAAGTTGGTGCTTATACAGGTGAGCAATTAACATTAGATTATGAAGGCACCAGCACCACGCAAGAGTATTTTTATTATCGCGAATTTGAAATGCGTGGTATCGCAGTAAAAAATGGTGTGGAATATCCGTTACTGCCAGCGTACACAACTTATGAGCGTGAGCAAACCGCAGATGTTGATGCCGCGACAGTTGAGGTGGGTGGCTGGTCACTTGCGTCTAGAGTAAACAGCAATAATGAAGTTGTGGGTTACGGCAGTACTGCTCTGGCTTCATCAAGTGAAACTCGCATCGATAATTGCATAGAAGATGCAGAAGATACTGATGCAGACAATCCTATTCCAACAGATATCTGTGTCCAATCATGGCAATATCCTGATGATAATGGCACTCGCTATATTCAATATCAAACTCGTGCTTTTGTATGGGATCTTGATAATTTAGATGAAGATGGTTTACCTGAGCGCACTGAACTGCCACTTGGATTAACGCCTGATGAAGATTCAACACTCATCTTTAGCGCTCAGGGGCTAGGAATTAACTCTGATGGTGATGTCGCTGGCCGTTCGCACGTATATCGTGATGGCGACGAAGACGATTTATATTTCGATGCCGCTTACTGGAAAAAAGACGCTAATGGTGACTACCAGTACAACTGGGTCCCCATGGACGATGATGTTTATTACTCAATCGCTTACGACATCAACGACTCTGGCATCTTAGTTGGCAGTTACAGCAAGTATATCAGTGGTTATTTACGCAGTAAGTTTTTTACACTGGACACCAACAACCCAGAAGAAGGCATTATTACGCCTAACGACTTCCAAACGTCGTTGTCTGACTTAAGCAGTAAGCCTAAAGACATCAACAACAAAGGTCAGGTTGTTGGCTATATTGAGTCATCATACGATAAAGAAAAGCCTCGTCCTAAAGTGGGCTTTTTATATGACATGACCACGGCTGAGTTTGTTAACTTAAATGATCAATTGACATGTGAGTCAAAAGGTTATGAAAGAAACACCGATGGTGATTGGGTTCGTCATACTGTGAGTGTTCAAGACGGTACAGGTGAAATCCTGACTTACAATACCGAAATATCAGTAGTAGAAGCCAATAGCATTAACGAAGACGGTACGATTGTCGGCACAGGATTTATTTTAAAACCTGAATACCAATATGACAGTAACGGCGATTTAATTATTGGTGAAAACGGCCTACCTTTGTTTGAACTCGATGGTAACGGTGATCCGGTTACATCTTATCTACCGCGTATGGTGGTTTTGAAACCTACAGCAGGTGAAGCATGTTCGACATCGGACGCAGTAGAAGACGTTGACTACGAGCGTAAAGGCGCAGCAAGCTTTGCTTGGTTATTTACATTACCTTTACTATGGTTGCGCCGTAGAGTGAAAAAGTAGTGTTAAGCTGGTCTGCAGTCTAATTGAAATTGTAGAACCACACTCATCAAAAAAATCGAGGAATTATTCCTCGATTTTTTTTAATTGTATTCTCAATACCTTAATAAAAAATCCATAAAAGGGTCATTTTTTGTTTGATTTCGGTTAAAAAAACGTCTATTTCTATATTTACGGCTTCAGATTTTTCCCGTCAACCAGAAGCCTGCAAATGAAGAGGACGCATGCATGAAAAGACAGAAAAGAGATCGTTTAGACAGAGCATTTTCAAAAGGATTTCAGGCCGGTATAGGAGGGCGCTCAAAGGAAGTTTGCCCTCACTCTAATCTTGACTCACGGTCTCAGTGGCTTGGCGGATGGCGAGAAGGTGTTGATGGCCGGCTCAGTGGCTTATTTAATAAATAATACCAATTCCAGCAATTATCTGGTCATTCAGCGGGAATTCTGTGTCTTCTAGGCAAGTAATAGGATTGTAGGCATAGTTGCTCTCGACAACTGCTCCTGCGTTGTTCTACCTCCTGCATCCATGCAGTCGTACGTCAAAATGCTATTAAGCAGTATAGAAGGCACAGAAACCCGCCTTGTAGGAGACACTCATACTTTCCATTTCTGTGTTGCATCGCCTTAAAAGGGAATAACCATTCTTTCAACAATGCGCCTCAAACTGAAAAGTCTGAGTGGCTCTGATTGGCCACATAATTAATGGAAATGGTATAATACCTAACAAAATGCCCTCAATAAGAGGGCATTGTTATCACTACTAAAGGTTAACCGCAAAAGTCGAGTGATAAAAAGCAAGATTTAGAACGTAGAGGTATCGCTAAAAATACCCACTTTTAAATCTGTTGCAGAGTAAATTTGACGGCCATCGACTTCCATTGTTGCATCAGCAATACCCATGACTAATTTACGATGGATTTTACGTTTAATATTGAGTTTGTAGGTGACTTTTTTCGCATCAGGTAATACCTGGCCAGTAAATTTGACTTCACCCACACCCAGTGCACGACCTTTTCCTTCAGCGCCTTCCCAACCTAAATAAAACCCAACAAGTTGCCACATTGCATCTAGTCCTAAACAGCCCGGCATGACAGGATCTGTTTTAAAGTGACAGTCAAAAAACCATAAGTCTGGAGTGATATCAAGTTCGGCAACAATTTCACCTTTACCAAATTCACCACCATCTTCATTGATGGTAATGATACGGTCAATCATCAACATATTATCTACCGGTAACTTAGGTCTGTTAGGGCCTAATAAATTACCGTTACCACAGGCGATAAGTTGTTCTTTAGTGAAACTGTTAGCTTTTTCCATTTAATTATTTACCACTCTTTCAACTATTAATCCCAACAAGATAGCGAACACGTGTAAGCTAAACAACTCCGATCACTATATAATCCGTAACCTTGCTAACAATTTAGCAAAAAAGTTAAGCTCCACTTCTTCATCATCTTGCCCTGCCAACTTGTCTAAACGTTGTTGTACTAAACCATAAAGGGTATCTGCCGCAAAGTCATTGTCTTCATTTGCAACACCTGCTGGCATTTGCATTAAAATCTCTACAGCTTGATCCATATGTTCTATTGCATGGATATGGAACAAGCCTTTGTTTACAGCCTCAATCACCGCTGGGTCTAAATTGAGTTGTAACACGTTTGCCTTAGGAATAATGACACCTTGCTCCCCCGACAGTCCACGACGTTGGCACAGAGTATAAAAGCCTTCTATTTTTTCATTCACTCCACCAATCGCCTGCACATTGCCAAATTGGTCTAATGCGCCGGTTACCGCAAGACTTTGTAAAATAGGTTGTTCAGCAATCGCAGACATTAAGCAGCAATATTCTGCTAATGAAGCGCTATCGCCATCAATCTCTTGATATGACTGTTCAAAAACGATATTGGCATTAAGATGTAATGGTGCATCACGCCCAAAAATGCGATATAAGCAGGCCGATAAAATCATCATGCCTTTTGCATGAATATTGCCACCAAGCTCAGACTTTCTTTCAATGTCGGCGACTTCACCGTCACCATAATGCACCGAAGTAGTGATCCGTGCCGGTTCACCATAGGTATAATCACCCGTATCAATTACGGTAAGGCCATTAATTTGCCCAACTATAGCGCCTTTAGTTGGCAGATTTATGAAATTATCATCAAAACTCTGCGCCGAATACAGCTCGGAACTATTATGGCGAAATTTGAGTTTTTCTAACGCTTTGGCAATCGCAGCAGCATTTAATGATGATTTTCCGGCATAAGCCTTGGCTTGGGCTAACAACTGCTTTATTTCAAGCATGTTTAAACTTAAGCGTTGCTGATGCTCCACAAGACGAGAGCTAAACCAAAATAATGGCAATAAACTGGACGCTTCTAACTCAACTGACTCTGCCTTAGCCAATACATTAAGCCATTGTATATATGAAGATTCTGGATGTTGTGTCAAGTCTACTTCGTTACTCATCTCTGCAAGTAATGGAAAGTGGCGAATAAATTGACGATCATCTAATCGTAATTGACTGTAAGCATTCCCAGAACCGACGAGAATAATTTTACAATTGATAGGGATCGGAGCAAGCTCATTATTAATTCGGTAATAACCATCATGAAGGATTTGCATTAACAAATCCCATAAGTTTTCACGTTGCCAAATCGACTCCAAGCAAATAAAGACCAGATGATTCGTCGCTAAAGCGCCCGGTTTATAAACACTGCTTTTATCGGTTTTTACCATTTTGCCTAATAAATCCGCACGACGAAGTGTGCCCTGTAAATAGCAATACAGCGATTCTTGTTTTGCAACAATCCCGACCTGTTGAGGAGGTAATGTTGCTTGCCATTTAAATTGAACTTCAGACTCGTCAGATAATTGTTTAGCAGCAACTAAATAGTGATTAGACGGCGTATCAGCCTGTGACACCAACGCTTTAATAAACAAAGGTCTATCAACACCAGGAAAATCACCCAAAAACAAATGTTGCGTATCTATTTTGGTCATCAGTTTAAATGCATCAACTGCACGCTCTTGCCCAAGCAATAAATGGCTAGGGAAAAAAGCCGTAGTTGCAGTTTTTGGTAAATGATATTGAGGGGCAAGTTTAGCGCTAGGCAATAACGTTGGGTTCATAGAGTAATAATCGGGCCATGGCAACGAAAAATAATCTAAGGATATTATCATAAAGCACTGTAAAAGCCTTAGCTGAATCTAAAGCAAGTTCGAATATGCAGTCTATTGATCCCTAAATATGTATCACGACGAAACAAGATGGCCAAAAATCATCAGTTGAGGCTGATTAAATGCTATACAGTTAAGTGTTTTTTTTAAATTTATGGTTTACAAGTAAACAAGTTACTTATATTATTCACGCCGTTCGGAGGGATGGCAGAGTGGTCGAATGCACCGGTCTTGAAAACCGGCAACGGTTTACCCCGTTCTAGGGTTCAAATCCCTATCCCTCCGCCATATTTATCGAGAAAGCCTCATCAGAAATGATGAGGCTTTTTTGTATTTGTAACATTTGAACCCACGGGTTCCTGTTTATCAAAGCAAGCTATCACTCAGCCATATTTAAAAGTGAAAAAGCCATTGATAATCAATGGCTTTTTTGCTTTCTAGCATCTGGCTTATGTTTAAGATAGGGCACATTCTCAGGAAAACGGATGACTGAGACATATGTACTTATTTCGCGCCACAAATTGTACCTATTATACCCGCATGGTGTTGCCTGCTTATCTGCGTGATAAAGGCTTCTCTGCCGACATCAAAGTATCCCTGCTCACTAAACAGCGCTCAATTGCGATAGGCCGTAACCTTGTCGTTGCGGGTATCTTACGACCATTAATCAGCAACTTAACGCCACAATCACAGCCTGATGAGTTTAAAACTCAGGTTAATGCGTTGATTAATGATGCCCGAGCAGGCTTTGTTGGGGAAAACGATACGCTTGATGATAACGCCAAGCCTGTGCGAGAAGTCATTCAGTTTATTCCTACTCGACCAACGTAATTAGCACATAATAGTGCGACATGTGACAATTATCCCTCACCAACAAACTTGGCGTTATCAAAAAGTCCGGGTAGTAAAAAAAAACAAATTCAGTCGCTAACGTCACATTGTCGGATGCACTAATCAAGTTTATTGCGTCTAAACAAAAGCAGTCTGTCTCAGTGTTAACGGTAAAGCAGCTTAATCAACGTATAGGCCGCTTTATTGAAAGAACCCACCTAGATGATGTATTCGACATCACTAGCGCTGAGGCGATTGAATACAAGGATTGCTTGCTCGAAGAAGGTCGAAGCCATAAAAGTAATAAAGACTACTTAGCAGCGGTGTCACAGTTTTTCAAATGGTGCAAACTGATGCGCTACACCAGCGCCAACCCGTTTGATGAAGTGAAGCTATCAAAGCCAAGTAATCAAGCAGGGCATGACCTAGCGCGATTACGCTGGCAGCCCAGCCAGATAAAGCAGGTAGTGCATTCAGCTGCCTTTATCGACAAAAGCGCTGACTTTAAATGGATAACGCTATTGATGATGTACAGCGGTTTTCGCCCCGCAGAGGCTTGCCAGCTACACAGTAACGATATAACCATAAAAGATGGCATAGCGATAATGAGCGTGACTAATGAAGGTGAAGGACAACAACTTAAAAATGACCAATCAAAACGCACTTTGCCCATACACCAACAACTGATTGAACTGGGGTTTATGGACTTTATAAAACAACACCAAGACCGTTCATCAAAAAATCAGCCAATATTCAATTACCAACCCAGCAAAGACGGCATTTGGTCACACACCTTTTGCCGCGAGTTTGGCAAATTACTAGACCAACTCAATTTTATCGCAGGTAAGCGACCTACAGCTTATTCATTCCGTCACACCTTTATCGATGAGCTGAAACAACTGCAAATAGAAGAATCGATGGTGGCACAGCTTGTTGGACACGTTTATCACAACATCACTTATGGACGTTACGGTAAAAAGTTTGATATCAAAACGCTCAAGCCAGTGGTGGATAAAATCAACTTTGAGTTGAGTTTGACAGTACAGCGATTAATACTTAAATGCAATGTTTAAAAATGCTATAAAAATCATTCCTGTGGCGGATAATTTTAACGGAATTAGTGATATCGTGATGCTCGAATCATTAAAATGAGTTTTGACATGAATATAAAGTGTGTTATTGAGGCAATTACGGTTTTTGATCTTAATTTCAAGAGACCTGGTATTGATTGTTTAAAAGAATGTTTTTCATCTATAGACATAACTGAGCAAAATTGGGCATCACTTTGGGCAGAAGGTGGCTACCTAAGGGAATTAACAAATGAGCCATGTGTTTATTTCTTTTTTGACGGAGTCGGTGAGCTTAAATATATAGGTAAAGCTGAAGTGCTCGGTTATCGTTTCGGAGCTCACTTTTCTAAAGGATCAAAATGGTCTGGACTTATTAAAACCATAGGTATTTTGGCAGTACCAAAAGAGTCTTGGTTCGAGATCGTCGCAATAGAAGCTTACCTAATTGATTTTTTAAAGCCCTCTGAGAATAAACTTGGAAAAACCAGTAGAAGAATCTAAATTGTTGAGTCACTAGTTCATCACTTGCCGAGGCGATATGAGGAACGAATACCGCTAGTCGGTCACTAGCGGTATCTTTAAAGGCTTTTTAATACCGCTTATCAACAAAAATAATCACTAAAAACGATAAAAAACCGCTCAGAAAAAACGAATTTAGCTCCGATTTTTTCACCATAGCATGACAACTTTACCTAATTTTGACCACATTCCAAGCGTATTTCCAAGCCCAAAAATCATCAAGTCTATTGACCATAAAAACCGCCAGAATGTCATAAACAGCAAAGAACAAACAAAAAGGGTGGATAACACTAAGCGTGGTATAAATAACTGTAAATGTTTCGCTACAGCAGAGAGCGAGCGGTTTTTGCGATATTTGTATTTGCCACTTTAGGAGAGCAAAAAATGTACAAAGTGTTGCTGTATTTAATTATTAGCTTTTTTATGCCCATAAAAATGCAATTAAGCGCGTACAGGAGCTGTTTTTTAGCCTAATTGGCTGATTTATCACATCGACAATCTGTTATTTGAGTATTGATAACAACAATGAAAAGCCTTCAAGATTAACCCACTTAAAAAGTGGGACCAGTACGTAACCCGGTACGTAACCATCCCACTTTTTGTTCCAAAAAGGTCGGATGGTTACTCGGGCAAGGGGAGTACCCCTTTGAACCCCATAGACACATGCTGCGCATGTTAAAAATCAAAAGCGTTAAAGACAAAAGAATCATCACCACTTTTATATGGTCTGCACTGTTTTTATGTACAGTTATAATGGAGTTTCATCAATTTATGATAAAAATTGATTGAAAATCGTTCTTTAGTTGTATCGTATTAAAAATAGATAAATCATAATCTTCTGATTTTATTCGCTTTAATTTTTATTACCGTCAAGGCATATCTTACTTTACGCGCAAGCTCGGTTTGTTTTTGTTTGTTAGGCACAATTAATTGCTTTACTTCAATAAGATAGCAAATGTAGGATATTATTAATCAATAAGTTAAGGGACTGACTTTACTGCGCAAGCCCTTCAATAAGCTGTTAGGTGCACTATGAGATCATCGCTCTTTTTCCTACTAACGATGTTGGTTTCATTCAATTCAAATGCGACATCAGTCTTTTGCAGCCCTAAGGAAAATGGAAGGGTTGACTCTGATATCATGTTAGAAATGCAAAAAGAAGATAGCGGCTACGTATTTTTTCTTTCCATTCCTTCTAAATACAAAAATTTTGAATATAGTGGTGCAATGGTTATGTCAGGTGCCTACGACTCACCAGATCTATATTTCTTTCCAGAACTAGAGAAGAGCGACGATGGCTATTTCTATTCAAGCTTATTTTTCTCTAAACAAGAATTGCAGCAGCCTGTGCTAGTCGCAGAGTATGGGAATTACTGCATCGGTGATGGTTATGAAATTGTATTCAGTTTTAATAAACTAGAGTGAAGCACCTAACAAAAAACTGTTGGCGCTCACTGCGTTCGCTGGGACACAAACACATGGGCTCCCTTCGCTTCGCTCGTTATTATAGCCCATGTATTTGTGCCCCAAAGTTGGGCGTTAAGCTACACGAGTAACAAATGAAAATAGTCTTTGGAGCTGTGCTAATGATTTGGAGTATTTTTACTTTTGCTAAAGACTATCCTGAAGTCATAGTTGCTCAGGAAGACGGTTTCGTTGATCTTCAATTTAAAATATCGTCATTGAAAAAATTACAATCTGGCAATACGGAGTTTGTGGTAAAAGGAACTTTGAATCATAAAAATGTTGGTTTTGCTATAGAGCTTCTTCCTAACTGGGATCCAAAAAAGATTGAAGGTTTTGAGCAGCCGTTCTGTTGGGGCGCTGCAATCTTTAAGGAAACAGGACCGGAAACTTCTGCATTTATAGTTGCTCTATCTAATTTGTACGGAAATCAAATAAAGCACGCCGAGGCGCATCCATTTGTTCCAGCCGAAGCTGTTGGCCTTGCGTGCAATCCGGAAGACATTCTTAATACGCCATGCAAAATGAAATTGTTCTTTAATTCCGACTCCGACGAATCTTTGTATTCCGAAGTATTTTTGAATGTTGACGTTTCGGCCAAAATTCTAGAATTAAATGAAAAAGACAATGAATATAGAGTTCCTCTTATAAAGTCGCTAACAAAGTAAGCTTAACACATATGAGCCTTCCTCCAGTCAATAGGCGAGCCTAACTTATTTGACTGCTTTTGCAGTCAAATAAAAATCAATCAACAAATTCATCTACTTCGTCTGTCATTTAGC
>NZ_JAKILA010000038.1 GCF_023283885.1 Shewanella basaltis | reverse complement strand
ATGCTTTACAAATAAAGAGTTGCTTAGGTGACTAGGCTACAATCCATTCGCCTCGATTAACACGTTTTTAACTCGAACAAAATTCAACCAGCAAAGATCAACAGGCCCTAGCTATTATCCCATTTGCCTGTATGGCAAAAGGTATAGATTGTTTGAATACATAATGGCTGGAAATGCGATAAAAGTGATATAAAATTATTGTTAACTTATGATAGAATCTGCCGCCATTTTAGCTGGAGCGACAAATTATCGTGTTATGTCGCACAGGCAATTAATATCACACTGGCATGGATGCTATGCTATGAGAGCCTTATATGAAGTTTCCTGGACAACGTAAGTCAAAGCACTATTTTCCTGTAAACAGTCGTGATCCATTATTGGCTCAACTCACTCAACAGCCGCAACCCTTTTCGACTTATATTTGTGGTATCGACCAAACGCTTGTTGATATCGAAGCAAAAGTAGAAGACGAATTACTGGCTCGTTATGGTTTACCAAAAGGTAATTCAACCCTGATTAATGATAAGCAAGCTCATGATTTATATAATGAGCTGAAATCAAATAATATGATCAGTGATGAATTTGCCGGTGGTACTATCGGAAATACGGTACACAACTATTCTATTTTAGCCGACGACCGTTCGGTGTTATTTGGGGTCATGAGCCAAAAAGTAATGGTAGGCAGTTATGCTTACCGCTATTTATGTAATACCTCCTCTAAAGTCGATTTAAACTACTTACAGCCTGTAGACGGACCTATAGGTCGTTGCTTTACACTTATTTCCGATTGCGGAGAGCGTACTTTTGCCATCAGCAAAGGCGCTATGGACAAGCTAACCCCTGAGTATATTAATAAAGACGTGGTTCAAGGAAGTTCTGCACTGGTGTTAACCGCCTATTTGATGAGAGCCAGTGACGGTGATGGCATTACAGATGCAGCTATGACGGCGATTGAATATGCTAAAGCGGCAGACGTGCCTGTTGTACTGACATTAGGTACGCGATTCTTAATTCAGGAAGATCCGACTTGGTGGCAAAATTTTATTCGTGATCATGTGACTATTTTGGCCATGAACGAAGATGAAGGTGAAGCGCTAACCGGGTTTAAAGATCCTTTACTTGCCAGCGAAGCAGCACTTGAATGGTGCGACATGGTATTGACAACGGCTGGCCCAATCGGCCTTTACACCGCCGGTTACGCTGAAGACAGCGCCAAACGTGAAACAAGCCACTTGTTACTGCCTGGTGCTATTCCTGAGTTTAATCGCTATGAGTTTTCACGTCCTATGTTAAAAGCAGACTGTGAAACGCCTATCAAGGTGTATGCCCATATTTCACCTTACATGGGTGGGCCTGAGCTTATACGTAATACTAACGGGGCAGGAGATGGAGCCTTATCGGCTTTACTTCATGATTTGGCCGCTAATACCTTCCACAAAGCCAATGTGCCAGGTTCTAGTAAGCATAAGCGTGATGGCCTATGTTATTCGTCATTTTCACAGGTATGTAAATACGCCAACCGCGTGGCCTATGAAGTATTGGCTCAGCATAGTCCTCGTTTATCTCGAGGTTTACCAGAGCGTGAAGACAGTTTAGAAGAATCTTATTGGGAACGATAACAACCCGTTAAGTAAAAAAAACGATAATGAACCATCATTATCGTTTTTTTTTGCCTGGAATTTAATAGAATAGTCACAGCTCAGGTACAATTACCTGTACCGCATAAAATATCAGCTTTCAAAAATCAGCAATCAGGAGCGTCATGTGAAAGGACAAATCTTAAGAGAGATGCATGTACTTAAGGCTATCGAGCCTGAGTTTGAAGTTCAGCGCCGAGTTGCATTTATTAAAGCAAAACTAAAAGAGTCCCATACCTTTAGTTTAGTGTTGGGCATTAGTGGTGGTGTCGATTCTTCTCTTGCTGGTCGTTTGTGTCAGTTAGCCGTTGATAGCTTAAACAGCGAGCAGAGTGAGTTTTGTTATCAGTTTATTGCTGTGCGTTTACCGTATCAAATTCAAAAAGATGAAGATGAGGCGCAATTAGCATGTCAATTTATTAAACCGTCTAAACAAGTGACGGTAAATATTGCCGATGGTGTGTTAGGTGTCCACCATGCTACTTTGGCTGGTTTAGTCGACGCCAACATTGCCTTACCTGATGAAAGCAAAGTTGATTTTATCAAAGGAAATGTAAAAGCTAGAATGCGGATGGTGGCCCAGTATAATATTGCGGGCATGGTTAACGGTTTGGTTGTCGGAACCGATCACAGTGCAGAAAACATCACAGGTTTTTATACTAAATTTGGTGATGGCGCTTGTGATTTAGCCCCACTATTTGGTTTAAACAAACGCCAAGTACGTAAATTAGCGGCCTTTTTGGGTGCGCCTGAGATACTGGTAAACAAAGCGCCAACGGCAGATTTAGAAGACAATAAACCGCAATTAGAAGATGAAGTGGCTTTAGGTTTAACCTATGACCAAATTGATGACTTTTTAGAAGGCAAAGAAGTGTCGAAGTCGGTTGAAGATAAGCTGGTTGGGATTTACAAACGGACTCAGCATAAGCGTCAACCTATTCCAACCATCTATGATTAATTAGTGAGTGAACCGACCCGACTAAGTGTCTGCTTAGTGAGTTCTATTAGGGCGTTTGAATATTGTCTGTAATCTAAATAGGGCGTCAGTAAACATGTTTGCTGGTGCGTTATTTTATGGTCGCTGTCGATCGCTTTGCCTAGATGAGTGTTAAGCCCCAAACGTTGTTGCGTTTCTTTGCCACACACAATATGCCATTGGCCCGAAGACAGCGTCACTGGAGCGATATTGGCGGTCACAATTTGAATTTGGCAGGTTAATCTGGGGACAGAAGGACGATATGCACCGGTGCTAACAGCGTGTTTGGCATCAAAAAAAAGCTGCTCTCTGACGGTTTTCCACGCGGTGGTATGATTTACACTTATGTCTAAACAGCATATTTTGGCCATAATAGTCACAATTTTACGCCAATGATTACCATTTAAATCAATTAATTGTGAAATAGCATCCGCGTGCGTTGCTTGCCAGTTTTCTGGCAGTTTAGGTGGAGTCGGTAGATAAAAAATAAGCTCTGCTGTGTCTGAACCCATTACCAAGTTGCTGTGCATATTTCTCCTGCGGTTAAGCCTGTTTACATGTTTTTGTTAGTTTAATGCTAAAGTAAGCCAAAATCATCTTGGTGATAAACCTAAATAACCTCAACTCTGGATAAGAGATGTATTGATAACGATATAAATCAATAGATTGACTAAAATCCACTGTCAAGCTTGTGATTTGTTTTGCTAACAAGGCGAATTAACGCGTCAATAGCTAGCCTATTGCAAGTTAATTCAACGCAGTGAGGAAGGCAAAGGACTGCTTGAAAGGCGTTTGTTATCCAGAGCTGAGGTTAATTGGCCAACTGAGTTAGTGAAGTAGCGTAACCTGTTAACGAGCGTAATGTCGTCAGTGTCTCTTTTTAGATGTCGATCGCTTTTGGGGTTGTGACTACAGCAACATAAATGAATGTTTTTGAGTGTAATCATATAAGGTTGAGTATGCGTGCCATTGTTATTGGGTCGACAAAACACCTGTTGTTTGCCGCGTTTTATGGTGCAATAGGTATTGCCGTTGCCATTTTGTTTGTGGCGGTGTGGTTGTTAAATGATAGGCCTGATTTGTCTTTGTGGCATACAACATACTTGAGCAATGACTATCATCAGCAGTCTGGGTTAGCTAATTTTGAGCAATACTTAGCATTAGAAGATAAATTATTTGCTGAAGTTGATCGTAAAATTTACCGAAAATATCAGCCTAAAGTCGCCTCGCCACTTAATCGTTACGAACGTCACAGTTTGTCTGATCCCGCCTTATGGCAACAAAATTGGAATCGCTCTTTTGAGTGGAAAAACCCGCAGGCTGAATTTGGTTTACTCTTGCTTCATGGTATGTCGGATTCGCCATATGTCATCAAACATATTGCCGAACATTATCAGCATCAAGCACATATTATCGGCTTAAGGTTACCTGGTCATGGCACAATACCTTCTGGGCTGACAAACATCACCTGGTCCGATTTAGCGGGTGCGGTGTCTCTTGCTTCAGCACATTTGGCTGACAAGCTACCCGGTAAACCTATTTATGTGGCAGGGTTCTCTACGGGAGCTGCTTTAGCATTAAATCACGAACTGGAAAATATTAGCCTCAATAAGCCGCAACACTTTGCCGGCATGATATTTTTATCTCCAGCTGTTGGCCTTGACCCCATTGCTGCGGGGGCATATTGGCAAGCTAAATTAGGCCGGTTATTAGGGCAAGACAAACTCTACTGGAATAGTATTCAAACTGAATATGATCCATTTAGGTACCAATCTTTTGCGGTCAATGCGGGGGATGTGGTTTATCGTTTAACCCTACGAAACCAAGCGTTATTGTCAAATCTGACGCGTCAACAATATGATAAAATCCCACCAATATTGACCTTTCAATCCGTGGTTGATGACACAGTATCGTCGTTGTCTGTAGTGGAACGTCTCTATCAACATTTGCCAGCATCTAAAGGTCATCAATTGGTGTTATTTGATGTCAATCGCAAACACAGCCTTAATCAATTAATGTTAAACGATCCACTTAATCCCTTTGCGCCTTTTTGGCTAACAACACCATTACCTTATCGTTTAAGTTTACTCGAAAATGATCCACAGCAAGCGGATGTTGTACAAGTGCGTGAACTGGTAAATACAGATCAGTTTGCTGACACACAAACCTTGGCATTAAGCTGGCCACGAGATGTGTATTCATTATCTCATTTGGCGTTGCCTTTTCCGGTTGAGGATACCTTGTATGGCCCATTGGTCAGTGAAGAGAGTGACAAAATACAAATTGGCCGCGGCATATACCAAGGTGAACGAGGGGTGTTAAGTGTGACTGCGGCAGACATGCTGCGCCAAAAATGGAATCCGTTTTACCCGTATATGATGAGCAGAATGGACGAGTTTACTCAACATCGCCCATCAATGTAGGCCGCGTTATTCGTTGATAATATGGATAATGGTTTTATTTCTACCATGTTGTTTTGCTTGGTAGAGGTTATCGTCTGCGATTTTTATCCATTTATCTAATTCATCAGCATATTTTGCACTTGCTGAAATGGCCCCGATACTGACAGTCACATTAAACGATTTTTGGTCCTCAGGAGAGATAATATCGAACACCGCTAAGGCTTCTCTGAAACTATTTAAATGATGTTCTATGTGGAGATCATTTGTGAGTGGCAATATTAATAAAAACTCTTCTCCACCGTAGCGGGCAATAATATCGATGTCTCGTTTAAAGTACTTTTGCAGTAATTGCGCAAAGATACGCAAGCATTCATCACCGGCAAGATGTCCATAGTTATCATTAATGCGTTTAAACAAGTCTAAATCGAGTAATGCGACTGTGATGTTTTGGTCGCTACGAAGGCAAAAATCTAATAAGTCAGTAAATTTACGTTCTGCATAGCGGCGGTTGTACAAACCTGTTAATGGATCTCTATCAACCAATTCTTTAAGTTTACGGTTGGCTTTTTCTAGCTCTTCTGTTCGCTTTGCAACCATGTCTTCTAATTCAATTTGATGATCAATGAGTTGTTGTTTGGTCGCCACTAAGCGTTGGTATAAGCTAAAAACCTCTTTAGGTGAGTTTTCATCAATGCTGGAGGACTTGTTGGAGTCTAGTGATGAAGGGCTAAACTGGCTTGCTACAGCTTCTAGTGGCACCGTCAGTAACGCACTTAGTTTTTTTGAAATATAGAATGTACACACAATAGAAATTAATAACATTAAAAAGCTGTTGAACATTTGCTCTTCAGCTAATTTAAGTAACGGAGAGAATTCTTTTAAAATATACACTGTCCAGCCGTTGTCTAACGTTTGGTGAGCATAGATATATTCAGGCACGATGGAGTTAGGTTTTTCGATATTTAGCAGTTCAAGGCTTGTACGGTAAACCCCATCATTAACCACAAAATCAAATGGTGCTAACGAGCTTAAACCGAGTTTTTCTGAGGCATAAATTATTTGATTTTGTTCATCAACCATCACCACGTATTCATCGCTTGTGTACTCGCCATGTTGATCAATATGTGAAAAATGATTTAAATCCAGTGAGCCTTCAATCACCCCCGCTGTTGTCCTTTTTTGTTCATCGGTATAAAAAGGTGCACTCATTGCAATAATATAATCGTCGCCAAACCCTCTGCCCTGAAATACCGATGACACAAATAATCTGTGGTTGTAAAACGATTCGATAAAGTAATCTCTGTCCTTAATATTTACGCTGTGCGCTTTATTTTGTGACAGTAAACGAGATTGAGGACTGGCAGCAATGATTTGAGCTTGCGGGTTGGCAATCAACATACTAATAAAGCCAGGATAGCTTTTATGCAAATTAGTCAATATAGCTTGCCATTGTAATGGGTCATCAGCGGCAATGGTCAGCTGATTTGCGGCATTGGCAATGACCGTTTTATGGCTAGAAATGTAGTTTTGTGCTGACGTCGCCAGGTGAGAAACCGCGTCATTGATGTTTTGTTTCAACATCGTTTGCTGACGTTCTAAAAAGTAATAATTAAATATAAGTGCCGAAAAAAGTAACGTTAGTGTCACCATCAGGGTAAAAAAGTACGTCAATTGCGAACTTAGCATCCGACGTTGGCGATCTTTAACTTTATCTTTAAAGAACCATAATTTGGGAATTGCTAAAATGAGAAGCGAGGCCAAACTGGTATAAACAAGCCCATTTACCCCTTGTTTTGCAATAATAAAGCCTAGATGAGACGAGGGGATGTCCATAATAAATGTTACATACAGGTACACTAGCGGCACGCCAATCACCAACCAATATATGGCATCAGCATACAAGGCATAAATATCACGACGTCTGGCAAATCCTAAAAAAAGGGCTTCGAGTCCAAAAAATAAATAAACGTGTGGACTGTCCCAGTTAATCATTAAACCGGTTGATGCAAACATTGCCGTTAACAATGCATACCAAGGCCCCATTAACACTGCTGCGATAACGGTGGCTGTGTTGCCTAATACAAATTGTACATTGGCAAAAAACTGGATGGGATAGCAGTTGATTAATAAACCCACTATGCCAAGGATAATTGAAAACAATAAGTGTTGTTTGTTAATCACAGGAAACTTCAAAAATATATCCTTATTGATTTTATTAAAAAAATCTTTGTGCTATTCAATACTTATCTCAAGAAATTCGTCATATTTCAATGTAAATACAAGAATTAATTTTGTGGATTAACCATAAAAACATCTATTACCTATCTGTTATTGCCACATTTTTTGTTCGACCTTGGTCTAACTCCGCTGAATAATAGCGCATGAAAACATCAGGGGATACTTATTAAGTGGCTGAATTATAAGTTCTTTTGTTGTTTGTTGGCCAGATGTTAAAACCAAATACGACTAAGGTCTTGATTGTGGTGTGGTCCTGAGTTGCTAGATTAACTATGACTTTACAAAAACTAGCATAGGGGAGTCGCAATGAGTTTTGAAAATAACGATAAGGCAGCGGGTTACTGGCGTGAGAATTTACGTTTAGTACTTAGTTTGCTTGCAATTTGGGCTGCAGTGTCTTTTGGCTGCGGTATTTTATTAGTTGATATATTAAACGAATTCACCTTTATGGGATTCAAACTGGGGTTTTGGTTTGCGCAGCAGGGTGCAATGTATGTATTCGTGGCGCTGATTTTTGTTTATGTAGCGAAAGCTAATGCATTAGACAAAAAATACAATGTTCAGGAAGACTAAGGGGCACTACGATGGATGTACAAACACTCACTTATTTAATTGTCGGCGCCACTTTTGCGCTGTACATCGGGATCGCCATTTGGTCTCGTGCAGGTTCAACTAAAGAGTTTTATGTTGCTGGTGGCGGTGTTCACCCTGTGATGAACGGCATGGCAACGGCGGCAGACTGGATGTCTGCGGCATCGTTTATTTCACTTGCAGGTATTGTGTCATTTGTTGGGTATGACGGTTCAGTCTATTTAATGGGCTGGACTGGCGGTTATGTATTACTTGCGTTATGTATGGCGCCTTATCTACGTAAGTTTGGTAAGTTTACCGTGCCAGACTTTATTGGTGATCGCTATTATTCGCAAACGGCTCGTACCGTTGCGGTAATCTGCGCCATCTTTATTTGTTTTACTTATATTGCGGGCCAAATGCGTGGTGTCGGCGTGGTGTTCTCTCGCTTCTTAGAGGTCGAAGTCGAAACGGGCGTGTACATTGGTATGGCGGTGGTGTTCTTTTATGCAGTATTAGGTGGCATGAAAGGGATTACCTACACGCAGGTTGCGCAATATTGTGTGTTGATTTTTGCCTTCATGGTGCCTGCAATCTTTATTTCGGTGATGATGACAGGTCATATTTTACCGCAAATTGGTTTTGGAGCTGAACTAATTGATGCTGCGGGTAACGGCACTGGGGTGTACTTACTCGATAAACTTGATGGTTTATCTGCCGAGCTGGGTTTTTCCCAATACACTGAAGGATCTAAAGACATGATTGATGTGTTCTTTATCACTGGTGCATTAATGTTTGGTACAGCAGGTTTACCCCATGTGATTGTACGCTTCTTTACGGTACCTAAAGTGAAAGATGCGCGTGTATCAGCAGGTTGGGCATTAGTATTTATTGCAATTATGTACACTACTATTCCTGCGCTTTCAGCTTTTTCACGCGTAAACATGATTGAGACCATTAACGGTCCTGATTCAACGGGTGTACCTTATGAAACTGCACCATCATGGATAAAAAACTGGGAAAAAACAGGCCTAATTACCTGGGAAGATAAAAATAATGACGGTAACATTTTTTACACTAATGGTGAAAAAAATGAGATGAATATTGACCGTGACATTATCGTTCTCGCCACGCCTGAAATTGCATCGCTTCCAGCTTGGGTTATTGCCCTAGTTGCAGCTGGTGGTTTAGCGGCGGCATTATCGACTTCTGCGGGTTTGTTATTGGTTATCTCAACATCGGTATCGCACGATTTACTCAAGAAAAACTTAATGCCTGATATCTCTGATCAAAAAGAGTTGATGTACGCCCGTATTGCGGCGGCATTAGGTGTGGTAATGGCTGGTTACTTTGGTATTAATCCGCCAGGCTTTGTGGCTGCGGTGGTTGCGATTGCATTTGGTTTAGCGGCGGCATCATTGTTCCCTGCAATTATCATGGGGATCTTCTCTAAAACCATGAATAAAGAAGGTGCCATTGCCGGTATGGTGGTGGGGTTATTGTTTACGGCAAGTTATATTGCTTACTTTAAATTTATTAATCCGGCGGCTAACGTATCTGAAAACTGGTTCTTTGGTATTTCCCCAGAAGGCATTGGTATGATGGGTATGTTTGTTAACTTTGCTGTGGCATTTGCTGTGAGTAAAGTGACCACAAAAATTCCTGATGATGTGGTTGCAATGGTTGAGTCTATTCGTTTCCCGAAAGGGGCTGGCGAAGCACACGATCACTAATAATCACAGGAAATTGAACTAATGTTAAAGAGCGCTTCGGCGCTCTTTTTGTTGGGCTTAAGTCCTATAGCGGCAATATAGCAGCCTTTGATATAGTGTTTTATCGATGTATTCAATATGGAAAAGATATGGATGCAAGTGAGTTACAACCTGTCGAACAGTTTTTAGCGGCACACTCTCCGTTTGATTCATTACCTGCTGAGGTGATTAGTCACTGTGCTAAAAACATCACCGTAGGGTATTACAGTAAAGCCTCTGGTTTTGTCGAGTTTAATAAAGAAAATCCTAAATTGTATATCGTTCGTAGTGGGGCGTTTGAAGTACGCGATCCTGAAGGTGTGTTAGTCGATCGAGTGGCAGAAGGCGAATGCTTTGGGTTTTCTACACTATTGTCGGGTGAGAAAGTCGTTAATAAAGTGGCTATCTTAGAAGATGGCTTAGTTTATCATTTACCCCAGGCTATTTTTGTTCAATTGCGTGCAGAACAACGCAGTTTTGATCAGTTTTTTACTAGGGCGTTTGCTAAACGCTTGCGTAATGAAGGACGATTTAAGGCCAAGGATCTGACAACAACCAGTCGTATCACGGCAATAATGTGTGCAAATCCGATTATTGTGCAAGCGCATGCCAGTGTGATTGATGCTGCTAAAATAATGCGTGAGCATAGAGTCTCATCAGTATTAGTGATTGATAATCATAAGCTCAAGGGTATTTTAACTGATCGAGACTTACGTAACCGTGTGATAGCAGAGGGGTTAGATACCACGACATTAGTGACCCAAGCCATGACGGTCAACCCCATCACAACTCATGCCAATGCCCTAGTATTTGAAACCATGTTAACCATGAGTGAGCATAATATCCATCATTTACCTGTGGTCGATGGTTGCCAAGTGATTGGTATGATAACCAGCACAGATATTTTGCGTGCTCAGCGCTCTCAACCACTCTTTTTAATTGGCGAAATTGGTCGTCAAGCAAACATTGACAGTCTTATTCAAGTCAGTAAACAAATTCCGTTACTGTTGCAAAACTTGATTAGCGCAGATGCAAGAGCAGAAGAGATTGGCCGTGTGTTGACGTCGGTAACTGACGCTTTGACGAGACGTTTAATTGAATTAAACCAGCAAATATTAGGTCAAGCGCCGATGGCATTTTGTTGGCTCGCTTTTGGCTCGCAAGGGCGGCAAGACCAAGTGGCCTGTTCTGATCAAGACAATGGTTTATTACTGGCACACGAACCAGACGAGTTTGCTGCGGCATATTTTGACACCTTAACCAAAGCGGTATGCAAAGGGCTTGATCAATGTGGTTATGTGTATTGCCCTGGCGATATCATGGCGCAAAACCCGAAATGGCGTTTGCCCTTGAATCAATGGAAGGCGTTATTTAAGCGTTGGGTTGTTACACCAGAGCCTAAAGCTTTAATGCATGCCAGTATTTTTTTTGATATGCGCCCAGTGTTTGGCCCAATGAGTTTGTTTAATGAGTTACAAGATGACGTCCTTGCATCAACAAAAGATAACGATATTTTTCTGGCCGGTATGGCAGGTAACTCATTAACCGAATCTCCACCATTAGGATTTTTCAGAAAATTTGTCCTTGAACGCGATGGCAGTGAAGTTAAAGGCATGGATTTAAAACATAAAGGCAGTGCACTGATTAATGATATCGCTCGAGTTTATGCGTTGAGTGCAGGCATTAAAGAAGTGAACACGGCTAAAAGGATCAGAGCCTTGATGGATGCTAATATCATTAATCGTAAAGATGCGCTTAACCTGGCAGATGCGCATGAATTTATTGCTCATATGCGTTTGGCGAATCAAGGTTATCAGGTGACTCATAATTTACCTGTCAATAATTTCTTAAAACCCCATCATTTATCCTCTTTATTACGCCATCAACTGCGCGATGCTTTTAAAGTGGTGCACGATGCACAGGCGGGGATTAAATTGAAGTTTTTAAGGAGTTTTTAGTGGCGAGACTCTGGTGGATAACACTGCTGTTATGGCGCACAAGATTGACTAAGGTTGCTGAGCCGTTACAGCAATACGTCAATGCAATTACCCCAGCATTATCATGTTCATTTAGTGATGCACCATTAATGGCTATCGATCTTGAAATGACAGGGTTGGATCCCACGAGTGATCAAGTCATTAGCATTGGTTTAGTGCCAATAATTAATGGCGAAATTCCCTTAGCCAAAGCACAACATTTGATGATTGCCATTAACGGCAGTGTCGGACAAAGCGCCACCGTTCACGGCATTGTTGATAATCAACTACAGAGTGCATTAACGTTGGCAGAAGCCATGCAATGGTTTTTGTTACAAACCAAAGGCCATATTCTCGTGGCCCATCATGCGCCGTTAGACATTCAGTTTATTCAACAGCAATTGATCCGCTGCTTTGGACACGCTATTCCGCTGGTATTTATCGACACTTTAGCAATTGAAAAAAAACGAAGGTTACAACAACAAGACTTTCTGCAGCAGGGTTCGCTAAGATTAGGCGCCAGTCGAGCCCGTTATCATTTACCCGTTTATTCTGCCCATAATGCCCTTGTTGATGCGCTATCTTGTGCAGAACTGTTGTTAGCACAAGTCGCCGCCATGGGGGATGTTAACAAACTCACGGTAAATACATTAATCGATGTTAGGGGATGAACTGGTAATAGGGAGTGGTGAAAACAAAACCAGTCAATTAAGACTGGTTTTTGCTCTAAATAATTCGTTATTTTGTGGTGTCAGACTTACTTAAAAAATAATCTACAGCGGGTTTTATTAATTGTAATGCGGTTTTGTCACATGCTGGTAAAGCGGCGTCACTGACATTGATTGGGGTGGTACGTTCACCCCATTTTAATAACATGGCAGCTGATGTTAACCCTGCGCCAAACGCACAGGATAAAATGGTTTGACCCGCGACAATTTTACCTTGTGATAGCGCATCACAAATTGCGATAGGAATCGTTGCCGCAGAAGTATTGCCATAATCGGCAATATTCACAAAGGCTTTTTCTTTTGGAATTTTCATTCGGCTGACTAAAGTATCAATAATGCGCTCGTTAGCTTGATGTGGAATAACAAAATCGACATCATCAATAGCCATCCCACATTTTTCGAGTACGGTATGACTTAAATTTCCCATCCCATGAATGGCACGTTTAAAAACATCTTGGCCATTAATGTGGATATAAAAATCAAGCGAGTCAGTATCAAACCGGTCCATTTGCGTACCAAAGTTCGATTGTAAAATATCGCGCCCTTCAGGATCGTTGTTTAACTCATAACCTAATATTCCACCAGGCGTGTCGCTCGCCTCAAGTACAATTGCACCTGCACCATCCCCAAACAATACGGCGGTTTCACGGCGAGACCAATCTAAATAAAAAGATAAGCGCTCAGCACCAATGATAAGAATCTTTTTATTTTGGCCGCTTTTTATCATGGAGCTGGCCAAACCGACGCCATACAAAAAACCACTGCAGGCGGCATTAATATCAAAAGCGCCACATGTTGCACCAATATTGGCCTGTACCGTTGAAGCAATGTTTGGGATTAAGGTGTCAGGGCTGGCTGTGGCTAAAATAATTAAATCCAATTCACTGCCATCAATGCCGGCTGCAGCCAGTGCATGTTTGGCCGCGACAGAGGCCATTTCAGAGGTATTAACATGACTGATATTGCGCTTACTGATCCCTGTACGGGTTTTAATCCATTCATCTGTTGTTTCCATGAATGAGGCTAAATCGTCATTAGTCAGTGTGGCGGTCGGTACTGATTTTCCCCAACCGGTAATGTGTGCATACTGCATAGCAAGTCTCTCAATATGGATTAACAACAAGCTTTGGACACCAATAACATAACGTTAAAACATTTATGTCATTATGGTTTTATTGATGTTATCACTGCTGTTATGATTTAATTTTTTGTTCTACTAACTTAGTAATCGAATCTGCAGCATGCAAAATATGTAGGCGCAGTAACTCGGTTGCTTTTTGGACATCACGGTTTTTACACAGTTCAAGTAAAATTCGGTGTTCGCGCTCAGCGGTAGGTATTCCACCAGTAAACAGTAATTGTAAACGGATATAGCGATCGCAATTAGTGTTTAAGCCATTTACGACTTCGAGAGTATGGGGCCTGTTTGCCGCTTCATACAAACGAGTATGAAACCGGGTGTTTAGTTCACTCCAGCTGGCCACAGATTCTTTAAGTTTAAATGCGAGTTCTAATTGCACCAGCACTGATTCAGCATCAATAATGTCTTGTTCAGTTAAGTTAGGAATAGCTTTCGCCAGTAAATCTGACTCAATCATTGCTCGCAGCTCAAATAATTCAGTAACTTGTTCAACAGACAGTTTTGTTGCTGTAGCGCCTTTATGCGGTTCAAAATTAACTAAACCTTCCGCTTCTAATTGTACTAATGCTTCACGGACTGGAATTCTACTCACATTTAACTGCTCAGCAATGGCTGACTGTCTCAGCGGTTCGCCACCTTCAATGTCACCAGAAAGTATTTGTTCTCTGAGCGCTTCCACAACAAGTTGTGTGCGTGTTTTATGAATAATAGGAGGTATATTGCTCATTTATTTTGTGTTCATCGCGGATCTCTTCGAGCAAGGGTAACGCTTAGCTGCTGCTTTATAAAGTGAAACATATACATAAATGCAGATTAACATCATAAAAAC
Source organism: Shewanella basaltis (assembly GCF_023283885.1). Classification (GTDB taxonomy): domain Bacteria; phylum Pseudomonadota; class Gammaproteobacteria; order Enterobacterales; family Shewanellaceae; genus Shewanella; species Shewanella basaltis. The sequence continues at coordinate 1,173 of NZ_JAKILA010000038.1, read as the reverse complement.
AGACTAAATGGCTAAATGAGTAAAATTTGTGAGTTTGTCTGGCACCAAATCGATGTCAGTGGGATAATCTTAATTGTATTCAGTAAGGGGAGTGATTAGATTGAAGAAGGCTGTATTTTTAGATCGTGATGGTGTGATTAACAAAGACACTGGCTATGTCCATAGCGTTGATGACTTCGAATATATCGAAGGCGTATTTGAAGCATGCTTGGCTCTAAAAGAAATGGGCTACCTTCTAGTTGTCGTCACTAATCAATCTGGTATTGCTCGAGGTATGTACAGCGAAGATGACTTCCATCATTTAACCGAATGGATGGATTGGAACTTTGCCGACAAAGGTATTGAGCTTGATGGGATCTATTATTGCCCACATCATCCTGAAAAAGGTCTTGGAGAATACAAACAAGATTGCAATTGTCGCAAACCTAAACCGGGTATGCTGATTGATGCCGCTAAGTTTTTAAAAATAGATTTAACGAATTCGGTCATGGTGGGTGATAAAGCCGATGACATGCTTGCCGCTAAAGCTGCAGGTATCAATTTAACGATTTTAGTAAGAAGCGGTAAAGTGGTGGATGAAGCGGGCATAAAAGAGGCATCATTTGTTGTTGATAGCATCAAAGATGTGCCAGCAACAATCAAAAAAGCGTAAAAAATCACAAATGGTTTGAGCACGTTAAGTAAGATTGATTGCTAAAACAGCGTTATGATTAAAAACTGGTCACTCAAACGGTAAAAGCATAAAAAACACTAAGCAGGGGTTGCACAAAATAATTAGCCCCCTATAATGCGCACCACTGACACGGAACACAGCATCAAACGCGAGTTACCAAGTCCGCTCTTTAACAATTTATCAAGTAATCTGTGTGGACATTCACAGGTATTGAGTTATTCGAAATTGTCTTCTTGTTCTTCGGAATGTAGGCAATCAAAAAATTTAACTCAATGATGAGAATGTTCATAGTTATATGACACTACAGCAATGTAGTGAATAATTCGTAAGCTCTTTGAGCGAAGCGAATTATGACAGTAGAATTGATTGAGCCGTTCGACGTAGTCGAACAACAAAACTTTAATTGAAGAGTTTGATCATGGCTCAGATTGAACGCTGGCGGCAGGCCTAACACATGCAAGTCGAGCGGCAGCACAAGGGAGTTTACTCCTGAGGTGGCG
>NZ_JAKILA010000037.1 GCF_023283885.1 Shewanella basaltis | reverse complement strand
GTCATTTCCAGGCGCCTAATATACGAAAAATCCCCAGCACTGCGTGTTGGGGATTTTTTCGTTTATCTACCTGTCTAAATTGCTGTTGCAATAATGGCATTTTCACCGTTACTTGTGGTCAGCACTTTTTCACATGTGATAGTTCATTTAACATGGTGATCTTGTCATTAAATTATCTAGTACCAATCCTTATTAGAGTGTGATCTATTTTAGGCTGCGTTATTAGACCCAGTACAATGAAAATGGCTGCAGGTGTAGTTATCTACATCAACGTCATTTGAAGCCGTAATGATGTTTGTGACTCATACCATTCCGCATTAATAAGTGACCACTCAGAATGCGTCCAGCGATTTTTGATTAAGGCGTCGCTATGTAGTAATGGTTGTTCCCTTTCAAACGCGGAATGGTATCACTCCCGAAGAGCTAATTTATCAGTGTGCTATTCTTTGTTAGCCTTTCTAAACATAGCGCACTATGCCCTACTGGACTACGGCCCTCAAATGTTGCATGAATACCGCACTGATAATTTTCGCTTAAAGAGTACATTTTAATGCGGATTGGCATAAGTAAACCCGGTATTGTATGAGGTTGAATCGGCTTAAAAGCTCTTATTGGGGTGCAATATAATTAAATCGAATTCGGTTTATGTGATTGTGTTACATAAGTATTTCTTTACTTACTGCTAACATTACCGCTAGCATATATTCATGTGTTTAATTGGGTGGGTTTATTTTGCCTCGGTTGCCAAAGCTTTCTTTAACTTTTTTTGTACCATTTAGTCTTTTTCTCCTTTACCTTGCCTTAGTCTGCGGGGAGTATTTTTATGAGCATGCTGAGTTAAATGAGCAACTTGTTTTAAAACAAACTGAACATATTCAAAAAGATTTATTTCGGATGCGTCATGTGATTGAGTCGGCAATTGTGACGCAAGACTTTGAACGTATAGAACAAGAAGTCGCTCTTTTGTCTACTGAGCAGAGTATGATGGTGTATGTGATCCTTGATTCTGCAAGTGACATTCAATTTGCAAATCATATTATTTGGCGTGACAGTAATGCGTCAAATGTTATCGAAGGATATTCTGCAGAACGCCACAGAAGTGCTGTTATCAACAATAAACCGTACGTTGATGTCAATTTTGATCGTTTGTCTATACAGGCCTATTACCCTCTTAATACCAATTCACGATTTAGTTATTCAAATGCACCTGAGCTGGTTTACCTTGAATATGATATTGTAAATCTCTTGTCTGAAGCGTCCGAAAGTTTGCTGAAACGGTTTATAGAAATTTGGGGTGGTGGTGCAATAGTTTTAATTTTATTCTGCTTATTATTGCATTACGTGCTGATAAGACCCCTCAAGCAACTAAGTCAGGCTGCTAAAAATTTAGAGGAACCGGATTTTAACAATAATGTTGTTTGTGTTGTTTCTGAGATTAACAATCTACGAGACTATCTCAACTTGGTTAAAGCCCGCTTATTTCGAAGTCGCAAGCGTCTTAATGATGCTGAGCAACGTTGGTTGTTTGCTGTTGAGGGGGCTCGCAATGGGATCTGGGATTGGGGTATCGCGACTGGTGAAGTGTTTGTTTCAGATCGTTGGAAAGAGATATTAGGATACCAACCCTATGAGCTAGATAATGATTATTCTGTATGGGAGTCGCGTTTACACCGTGATGACAAAGAACATGTATTAAATACATTACAAAACTATATTAATAATCAAAATGATGAATATGAAAGTGTTCATCGTTTACGCCATAAAGATGGCCGTTATATTTGGGTGCTTGATCGAGGTAAAATTGTAGAATGGGATGTTTCGGGCAGGCCATTGAGATTAATTGGTACGATTACCGATGTGTCAGGTGATGTTAAAAATCAGCGTATTTCTGTCGATAAAATAAATAATACCGGATTAACCGATCTGATTAATAGAGAGTTACTGGGCAACGAATTATATGACTTACAGGTGTTTAGTCGTAAAACCGGTCAATTTTCTGCCTTGTTGATGATTAATTTAGATAATTTTAAGCTCATTAATGATGCTTTAGGGCGTCAGTTAGGTGATCGTCTGTTAATGCAAATTGCTGCAAGGTTATCTGGTGGTTTTTCTGCGACATGTTTAGTCGCTCGACTAGGTGCTGATGAATTTGTTATTTTGGCGAAAAGTTTAGGCAGCGAAATAGATCAAGCTAATAAACGTGCTTTAGCATTAGCCAGTGAAGTCAGACAACTTATTGGCCGTGGGTTTACAATTGCAGAACAAAACTTGTCAATTTCAGCGAGAATTGGCATCGTTGTTTTTGACGGAATCGAATCTTTAGAACCGCAAATCTTATTGGCCCGTGCCGATAGTGCCCTTGAACAGTCTAAAGAAAGTAGTACCAATGGTTGTGCTATTTATTTACCTGAGCTAGATAAGAATCACATTCAACCATTAAAATTGCAAAATGAGTTAAGTCAAGCAATATCTAATCAACAAATGTCGTTAGTTTATCAACCCGTTGTTGATCAGGCTGGGCGACTACAGAGTGTTGAGGTGTTGATGCGTTGGCATCATCCCCACTTTGGTTTTATTAGCCCCGCAAAGTTTATTGCGGCAGCTGAGTTAACAGATTGTATTTTTGAATTGGAGCTATGGGGATTAGACCGAGTGATAGAGGTCATCCAAACGTTAAACCAGGCACAATCTAAAGTACCTATCATGTCGTTAAATATTTCTTCTAGACATTTTCACCAAGAGCATTTTGTCAGTGTCGTGATGAGTCGAATTCATGCGGCACAGATTGATCCTGCTTTGCTTCAGTTTGAGTTAGCGGAAGATATTTTTGTGGTCAATACGACAAGTGCTAAATCAAAAATAGTTGAGTTAAAGCATCATGGTGTGAACATCGCGATGGATAATTTTGGCGGCGGTTCATGTGCGGTACATATTCTACAAGGGATTGGTTTTTCTCAGGTTAAGCTTGCTGCGATTTATTTAGAAGAGCTTGAGTATAATCCTGAAAAATTTAATATTGTTAATGCTGTTGTCGATTTTGCCACGAAACTTCATTTGCCTGTGGTGGCTAAGCAAGTTGAAAATAAACAACAGCTTAATTTATTAACGCATGCAAAATGCACTTGGTTCCAAGGGTATATTATTAGTCGGCCATTAAGTGAGGACGATATTATTCAGTTAATTAAGACCCAGTTGTCTTTGAGTGTTGTGCCATAAATTCTAGAGTATAAGACAAGGCAATATTTCGCATTTGATCGGTTTCGATAAATACTTCGTGGTATGCCCCTTCTATAACTACCTTATGACATTGGCTGCTTAGAGCAAGGTTTTGCGCCTTGTTGCAAACGATGCTGTCTTTTTCTGCTTGTAATATCAAGATAGGTGTTTTGCTATTTTTGGCATACTCAATACTCTGATCTGCGGCTTTCATAGCCTCTAATAACCAGCGATTAGTTGGAGATCCCAGTTGCGCTTTGGGTGTTGCGTCAAATAGATTTCGGTATTGTAAATACCGTGGCTTACTGTGTGTTAATTGGTTGCGTTTAAAAGTGACTGCTTGATATCCACTGCCACCAAGTACATATCGGCTATTTACTTTGCCGTTGCTAATGTGGCTGTTGTCAAATTTGTTTGCTAGCCAACGAACGAGCGACGGCGAAAAGGGCAGTTTTATCCCAAGCATGGGTGCCGAGAACACGGCTGCTGTAAATGTGTTTGGATGATGGTGTATATAGTCTGTGGCGATGGTAGATCCCATTGAATGAGCAAGCATAAACAGTTCTTTATGCTTGTTTGGTGCCACAATATCAGTGATAAATTGATTAAGATCATTAGTGTAATCACTGAATTTTTCAACGTAGCCTTGATGTGGATTGTGGGTTAGCCTATCTGATAAGCCTTGCCCGCGATGATCTAATGCATATACGCTAAACCCTTGCTGATACAAATCAAACATGAGTTCTTTATACTTAATGTAAGATTCAACCCTGCCATTACTTATCACGATTGCTTTTTGGCTATCTGGATGTTCAATGTATGCAAAGGCAATGTTGACTCCATCTGGTGTGCAAAAATGACTTTGAATAACAGCAAGCCAAAAGTCGCGTTGCGCACTGGTATCTAACTTGAGTTCAGATGAAAATTTCATGTAATGCATTATGTGTCAGCCAGCTCGTGAATATTTTTATGGTTTATCTTAGATAATATGGCGCTCATATTTGTTTGTTCGCTTTAATTAAGGCTTGTTGCTGCGCGATAAACTGATCAATCATTTGCTCTAATACTGACATTGGGATAGACCCGTTTTCAAGTACAGCATCATGAAATGCTCTAATATCAAAATCTGTTCCTAGGGCTGCCTCTGCTTTAGCGCGTAAACGTTTAATGGTTAATTCGCCAATTTTGTATGATAAAGCCTGCCCTGGCCATGAGATGTAGCGGTCAATTTCGGTGGTAACGTTGTGCATTGACAGTGCAGTATTACTGGCCATAAAGTCGATAGCCTGTTGGCGACTCCAACCTTTAGCGTGCATTCCAGTATCGACAACAAGACGTGCGGCTCGCCACATTTCGTAAGTTAAACGGCCAAAGTTACTATATGGGTCTTGGTAAAATCCGGCTTCAAGTCCTAGGTATTCTGAATACAGCCCCCAGCCTTCACCAAAGGCTGAAATATAGCTATAACGTCTAAAGTTGGGTAAGTCTGCGAGTTCTTTATTAAGGGATATTTGTAGATGATGCCCAGGAACTGCTTCGTGCAATGTGAGTGCTTCTAGTTCATATAATGGGCGTTTGTCTAAAGCATAGGTGTTAACCCAATAATACCCTGGCTCGTCATCACGGTTTGAGCCAGAGTAACGCCCTGTCGTGTATTTTGGTGCTATTTCTGCAGGTACAGGAGCTATTCCATAAGGTGTACGTGGTAATTTACCGAAATATTTTGGCAACATGGCATCGGCTTTTTTGGCAATAAAGGCGGCTTCTTTTAGCAACTCGTTAGCCGACTTGGGATAAAACTGCGGATCGGTACGTAAAAAATGTAAAAACTCGGCAAAGCTACCGTTAAAATTAACCTGCTTAATGATCGTGTCCATTTCGGCGCGAATTCTTGCCACTTCATCAAGCCCTAGCTGATGGACCTGCTCGGCAGTCAGGTCAACGGTCGTGTAGTAATTCACTCTATTTTGATAAAATGCAGGGCCATCTGGCAGTGTAGAAGCGGCAATGTCAGTGCGAGCATTAGGGATATATTGCTGAGTCATAAAGTCGTAAAATTGCTGATACACAGGCAACACTGTGTTTGTCACGAGTTCAAGGCCTTGTTGGGTTAGTGTGGCTTTTTCTGCTTGACTAAAGTGCTCTGGGTAGTGAGTAAATGGCGCAAAGTAGCCACTTCTTTCTGGTTCGACAATAAAGGCACTAATGCTGTCTTCAAAACCCTTTAATGTGACTTTAGCGGGGGTAATTCCACTGGCCATACCTTGTTTGAGCCAATAGGTTTGCTGTGCAAAATAGCGTGGCATCAATGCTAATTTAGCCATATATTGTTGGTAGTCTTCAATGCGACTAAACCGTGACTTTGCAATAGATGCAATATAGGCATGAAAACCGCTTTCTGCGGTAATGGGTAAATAATGATCATGAAAGCGATACAAGTCGACATCGTTTTGTAATTGAGCTTGCAGCATATCGGCATTAATGATGCTTTCTTTCGATAAATCGTGACGATTTAGCTTGTTTAGGGCACTAAGTAGCGCCAAGGTTTGTTGATTTTTTTGTGCTAAAGCATGCGGTGACAGATCGGCGAGTTGACTGGCGGCTTCTACATCACCCAAGCTAGCGGCAAGCTCTGGTGAATACGCCAATGTGAGCGCCCAGCTTTTGTCTATGATTGTTTGCAAGTCTTTTTCTGCATGTGTTTGCGAGACGCTGCTGTTTTTAAGCGCCTGAGTGTTGAGTTGCTGGGGCGAGTTGATTTGACAGCCGGATAAACTGAATACAAACAAAGCTGGTAAGATAAGCAAGCGCATTAAAAGTCCTTTAGAATGGCAGTAGGTAATGTATGCTTTTATTCATTGAGAGTATGCCCGATTTCGACACAAAAAACACATCGCAAACACAGTTGTGCAGATGTTGTGATTGAATTCAGAAAATAACAATCGTCATCAGAAATAATGTAAATACATGTTAAACTGAATACTATTCTCTGACCGACACAATCAAACCAATGGCAGGGTAAGTTTATAGGGGTTAATTATGATTGATACAACCATTCCGCTGGTTGATTTGCATCGTCACTTAGACGGTAATGTTAGCGTAAAAACCATTTGGGAATTAGGCCATCAACATGGCATAACGTTACCCGCTGATTCGTTAGAAACACTCGCGCCTTTTGTACAAATTCAGGGTAAAGAAAACAACTTAGTTGATTTTTTAAAGAAACTTGACTGGATGGTTGCAGTATTAGCGGACTTAGATGCTGTTAAGCGTGTTGCCTATGAAAACGTAGCCGATGCGGCTGCTCAAGGTTTAGATTATGCAGAACTGCGCTTTAGCCCTTACTACATGGCAATGAATCATAATTTACCTATTGAAGGCGTGGTTGAAGCGGTAATTGATGGTGTACGTGCTGGTGTTAAAGAGCACGACGTTAAGATTAATCTTATTGGTATTATGTCGCGTTCTTTTGGTCAAGAAAAATGCCGCTTAGAGTTAGAAGGCATTTTAGCGCACCGTGACAGCATTGTTGCAATGGACTTGGCCGGTGACGAGCTCGGTTTCCCCGGCGATTTATTTACTGAACACTTTAAACGTGTCCGTGATGCCGGACTGCAAATAACGGCTCACGCCGGTGAAGCTGCGGGCGCAGAAAGCATGTGGCAAGCGATTAACATACTCGGTGCAACTCGTATTGGCCACGGGGTTAATGCGATTCACGACCCTAAGTTAATGGAATACTTAGCCAAACATCGTATTGGTATTGAGTCGTGCCCAACCAGTAATTTACATACCTCAACTGTCGCAAACTACGATGTGCACCCTTTGCGTAAGTTTTTAGACGCTGGTGTCTTAATTGGCTTGAATACTGATGATCCTGGCGTGAGTGCAATTGATATGGCGCACGAGTATCGTGTGGTTAAATCAGAAATGGGCTTTAGCGATAGCCAGTTGGTAACATTGCAGCGCAATGGCGTTGAGATGGCCTTTTTGTCCGACAGTGATCGTAAAGCGTTGTACGCCAAAAAAGCTAAATAGTTTTTTGAATGTTGTAAGCGTTTGAGCTTAACCTTATAAAGTACATAGCAAAATAGCCAGCAAATGCTGGCTATTTTTATGTTCAGTTATTCATTCGGTTTTAATTAAATCACCCGTGAGAACTGCTGTTGGCGGGCTTTTTGACGATAATAGACATCAAAGCACATACAGATGTTACGGATAAGTAGACGACCGGTCGTGCTAACTGAGAGTTTACGGTTGCTAATATCGACAAGCTTGTCATCAATAAAGGTCTTTAATAACGTTAAGTCTTCAGCAAAATAGCTTTCAAATTGAATATCGAATGCAGCCTCAATTTTGGCCATGTCTAAGTCAAAATGACAAATGATTTGCTTAATGACTGCGCGGCGGATCTCATCATCGCGCGTTAAGCTGCAACCTTTCCATAATGCATGCCCATTTGCATCAATTGCCTCGTAGTAAGGGCGAATGTCTTTTTGGTTTTGTGCATAACAATCGCCAATTTGACTGATTGATGACACCCCTAAGCCTAATAGGTCGCATTCTTCCTGAGTGGTATAGCCTTGGAAGTTACGGTGTAGTTTTCCGGCATTTTGTAATTTGGCTAACTCATCATTTGGTTTAGCAAAGTGGTCCATACCAATAAACTGGTAACCAGCACCCGTTAACGACTCAATAGTTTGATGTAACATATCGAGTTTTTGTTGTGGTGATGGCATATCAACGTCTTTAATTTTACGTTGCGCCGCAAAACGAGATGGCAAGTGTGCATAGTTAAATACCGATAGACGATCTGGCGATAATTCAATAATGCGTGCAATTGTTTGAGCAAAGGTTTCAGGTGTTTGCAGCGGTAGGCCGTAAATAAGGTCAACGTTTGTTGATACAAACCCCAATGCTTTTGCTTTGGCAATTAAGTCGAAAATAAATTGTTCGTCTTGCTCACGATTTACTGCGACTTGAACATCTTTATTAAAGTCTTGCACACCAATCGATACCCGATTAAAACCGGCTTCTTTTAGTGTGTCTAACATGCTCAGTTCAATCTCACGAGGGTCGACTTCAATTGAGTATTCGCCTACTTCTGCAAAGTTAAAGTGTGCTTTAATCAACGCCGTTAACTTAAGAATTTGCTCAGGGCTTAAAAAGGTTGGTGTACCGCCGCCCCAATGCATTTGGGTTACAGTGTAATGTTTAAATAGCGGCGCACGCTTAATAATTTCAGCGGCTAAATACTCAATATATTGATCTGCTTTGTGAGCATGGCGAGTAATAATTTTATTACAGCCACAGTAGTAACAAAGCTTGGCGCAAAAAGGAATATGCACATACAACGACAGTTTGTCGGTTTTGCTATTTTTAATCGATGTCAGTAAATCTTGCTCAGTAAAGGCGTCATCGAATTCTAATGCGGTCGGATAAGAAGTATAACGGGGACCGCTGTAATTGTACTTTTCGATCATCGACTGATCCCAACTAATCTGTGTGGGCTGCTTCAAGGCGTGTCCTCCGGGAGTAAATTAGCAACAGGCGAAGTATGCAATGTTCACAAACAAATTAACTTGATCTAGGTTGTAAAAATGAATGTTGCCTAGGCTAACGGGTGTAATTTAGCAGCTACTGATATGGAATTGTGTCCATTATGTGGTGTGGGTCACGGTTTGTTACCGTGAAATATTGAAGTCAACCGAGCATAAACTGTTGTGACCCTAAATTACGCCCCTTACCATCATAGCGAGTTTCAGAAAACGTGATTTGGCCATTACGGTGTTTCAACATAATGCTGGTGGAGCGAGTACCGTATTCTTCGTGCTGAATAAAAATAGACGAGAGTCGTCTCTCCCACTCAAGGCTAACGCCTGTTTTAGGGAGATCATCATCTTGCGGTTGTGACGTGTCGAGCATTAAGGAGCGTAACGCTTCAATTTCTGGTTGTGCAGTGTGTTGGATATAACGCTGTAGGGCTTGCTGTCCTTTGGCCATTTTAGGCCAGATATCATCTAATGCGCCATTGCTGACTGCATGGAATCCTGAAGATAACTCTGTGGTGAGTAACGTTTGGCTATTAAAGCAGTAAAGTTGATTACGTTGCTGAAATAACAGGTTAAAGGGATTGTAATTTCCAGCATGTTCACTAAGCCATTGTGATGAAAATTCAGTTGAACACAAGGCGCGAACCACGAGTTCACCGCGACTGCGTACTCCATCTTGTTGTTCAATCACTCTTATATTAGTTAAGCCTGCAAATTCTCCCCGAGCATTCACGCCAAGCCAGGTGCCGCCAGCTTGTTTGTCTTTTCCTGCATAAATCGTAGGTGTAGTTGACCAGCGATGAGCGGGCTCTGTTGCCCTATGATGAAATTCATCGCGATTGGCACAAACGATGAGTGGGTAATCTGGGTGAGCATTAATAGCAACAAATAAAATGCACATGGGGTTTCTCGCTGTTAGTCAATAACCCCATCATAACCATAAATTAATCGTTTTACTGATGTTTGTGATGATGCTCAGTATGATTTGCTTTGGTATGAGAATGGCTATGGTCAGCTGAGTTCTCATGACTGCTTGCATGATCATGATGATGGGAAGTCGATTTTATATTGATCATCAATCGACTTAAAAATTGCCTTGGCCCAAGCCGCAATAAACTTGCACCAAACAGTAATATAATAATGACCAAGCCCAAAACGTTGACGGTGTCAGGCAATTGTAAGGTGACCGTTGAGCTCAGCACGACTTGGTCGGCAACCATAAGGCCTGCTAGCAGGATACCGCCTAGCATTAAGCCTTGTTTCCAATTCATTAGTTTTAACTGGCCAATGCTCAGTACTGGCGCGGCGAGTAGGGTAAAGGCGATGGCAATTTGGCTCCATCCACTATAAGCCAGTGCTAAGGCTAAAATCACCGCCCCAAGGTTACAAAAACGCATAGGTAAAAAGACTAATAGTAAGATAAATACTTGTAATGCAGGATTTTCTAGGGGCACTGAAGGGTGACCAATTAAGTTGGCTAAAACCAAACTCAATATAATCCAAGGCGCGCTGCGATCGACTAATTGGCCAAAACCAAAATCCAAAGCCGAGTCTGGAATGCTTGGGTGTGGGTCGGTGATTTTGACTTGAGTCATGGTCATCAATAACCCAATAGCCAATAGGCCAATCACTTGATATAGGGCGAACCAAGGCCCTAATAGTAACAGCGTGATCAATAACGCTTCAGGTCCTGCCAGACGCTGCAACCAGCGTAATGCTAACGAAGGACTTGATGGGCGTAAGCCCAGAGCAAAACGTGATGTAGCAATAAAATAGCTGCCTACTAAAATAGGCGATATGGTTAATAGCCAGCTCAAAAACTGTTCTGAGCCATGAGGTTGATGTGCATGCTCATGGCCACCGGTATCCATTAACAGCAGTAGCGTTAATAACCCTAAACCGAACAAGCTGCCAATACCAGCTTGATACTGGTACTTGCCATGTTTGTCTTCTTGTTGGTGACCATGGGGTTGATGTAACACAACGTGTAAGATTGACCCGGTAACAAACGCTTGTAAATAAACAGTATTTTCTAAACTTAATTGGGTGAGTAAGTGTTCACCTGCAAAATACCCTACGGCAGTTAATGCCATCATTGCAGCCAGTACAGCGCTTGCCCAGCGTGTACCTACTTGTGGTTTTAACAGCCACCAAATGGCAACACCAACGGGAAGGCGGTGCATTATGACTCCTAAGGCAAGCAATGTTGAGTTTCCTTCTTGCTGTGCCAACACCATTGCACCACCGTCGGTGATGGTATGCAGCAATAACCCTCCAATACCAAGGAGTAAAGTGATGTTATGAGTGATAGTAGAGTAACGATGAAAGAGCTTTTCGCTTGCTGTAGGGCCCCATACACCAAGCAGGACAAAAAACAGGGTAATAAATCCACCGTGCTCGAGTAACTCAGGTAAAATATGGATCAGTACCAGACCGCCAAGCGAGACGAAAATAAACCCGTCTAAGCCTTTTTGTAGACCACTTCCCGATGAGAAATAACGGTAAAAGAGTGGCCCAAATAATAATGCGATACAGCTAGCGATGAGATAGAGCATGATGTCCAAAAATTCAATCGAAAAAAACAACGCAGTATAGCATTTTTCAGTGGCGTTGTAGCGTATGAAACGCTCAAGCTGAAAAATTTACGTAAAACCGATTCTCTCAACGTGACTTTAGGCTTATACGAAAGATGTAAGTGTGCAAATTGTCTGAGATTAAACAATTAAAAATAGGGATAACGTCGATTGTGATTGTGCTTTAGGTATACAATATAGTCATTGTTTTGCAAACTAAAGATTGTTGTCCATGGATATTTTTTCAGCCGCGGTAATGTTATTTCTCATTATGGACCCACTGGGTAATTTACCTATTTTTGCGTCTATATTACGTCACATTGATCCTAAAAAGCGCCGCAAGGTATTAATCCGTGAACTGTTGTTTGCATTAATCATTATGCTGTCATTTTTGTATGCGGGCGAAGCGATTTTAAACTTCCTTAACTTACGTTCTGAGTCTGTCAGTATTGCTGGCGGGATTATTTTGTTTTTAATCGCAATTAAAATGATTTTCCCGTCACCTGGTGGGGTTGCTGGTTTGGCCGCAGGCGAAGAGCCTTTTATTGTGCCTATGGCCATTCCGTTGATGGCTGGCCCATCTATTTTGGCTGCGCTGATTTTATTAGCTCATACCGACGGTAACCGCATGATAGATTGGACGATAGCATTAGTGTCAGCTTGGGCGCTAAGTGCTTTTATCCTAATGTTTTACAAGTTATTTACTCGTATTCTTGGTGAAAAGGGCCTTACCGCTGTTGAGCGTTTAATGGGAATGGTCCTGGTGATGATTTCGGTGCAAATGCTACTCGATGGGATTTCAAATTATATTAATACTGCCACACCTTAACGTGTTTAAGTCGTTACGGTTAATTCAAGGCCAGTTGCTTAAGCTACTGGCTTTTTTTAATTACTTTTTAAGCGTTCAGCCACATTTACATTAAAGAATGTCTAATTTTAATTGTAAGCCCATCGTTGCAGATGTTAGTTTCATGTAATTATTGTGCGGGGTAAATGATGAAGCCAATTATGTTCCTGCTTGTGCTTGCCATATTGAGTGTTCAAGGGTGCCAGCATCAATCAACAGAAGAACCTGTGGTCGACAAGATAGCAACCAAACCATTGGTCAAAGACTGTGGCCCAAGTGGTATGCCACCGATACGTGATCGCAGTAAATTGATTGATAATTTGCGTGCTAAAGGTGTCATTACTGATGACATGGACCAAGTGCAAATAGATAAAACGGTGGCCGATTACATTACTAAGCGCCAACAAGCATTTAAAAAATGCCCTAAACCCACACCAAATACAGGTAAGTCGTAATGAGTAAGTTAACTACACTCCAAGGGATGGCTATCTCCACCTTATTGTTGGCCTGTTCAAGCAGCGCTGCTTTAGCCGCTATGGAAACGGGCACACCAGCAGACGGTGCACTCATTAACGAGCAACAGGTGTTGTATTGGTTAATTAAACGTGGCGAACTGGCTGCCGATGCGAGTGAGGCAGAACAGCAGGCGGCCATTGACGCCTTTGTGAGTCGTGGCCGTGATGCGACGTTTAAGCCTGCTGCAATTGAACTGAAAGCTGAGCAAGTGCGCTTAAAACAAGCTGCTCAAAAAAAGAGTAAAAGTGCACAATATGTAGCAGTTAATAGTACAGTTCAAGCTGATCAAGATATTACCAAAACGGTCAAAGTACTTGCCGTGCTGGTGGATTTCCCTGACTTACCCCATGATGCGAACCAACTTGTTGCTGGTGATACAGATATGTACTACAGCAGCTATCCTGCATCGCACTATCAACAATTGTTGTTTTCTGAAACCGGGTTTGTCGGCCCAAACAATCAAACGTTGCAATCGGCCTATCAATACTTCCAGGCTGTGTCAGGTAACAGTTTCTTTTTTACCGGCCAAGTACAAGATTGGGTGACCGCAGATAATAATGCCGCATTTTATGGCAGCAATAATAGCGACGACGATGATAGCGCTGTACCAGATTTAGTTAAAGAAGCCGTTGTCAAAGCAGTGGCGAACATGAGTGATGCAGAACTCAAAAGTTATGACATTGAAGACCCATACGATCTTGATAATGATGGTAACTATGATGAGTCTGATGGAATTATCGACCATGTCATGCTGTTTCACTCCAGTATTGGTGAAGAGGCTGGTGGCGGTGTTTTAGGTGATGATGCTATTTGGTCACACCGATATTATGTCGATTCTGCTAGTACGGGTTACTCCATTCCCGGCCGAGGTATAAAGGTATTTGGTTATACCGTGCAGCCAATCGACTCCGCTGCGGGGGTATGTACCCATGAGTTTGGTCATGATTTAGGCTTACCTGACGAATATGACACAACCAACAGTGGTGACGGTTCGCCTGTAGGTGCCTGGTCGTTAATGTCTGGAGGTAGCTGGACGGGAAGTATTGCCGGTTCTCAACCGAGTGGTTTTAGCCCTTATGCTAAGTCTTATTTACAACAAAAGTACAAAGGCAAGTGGGTTAATGAGCAACATATCTCTTTAGCTGATTTAACAAGTAGTGGTACAGCTTTTCAGTTAAATCATGCGATCAATACCGATGATGTTAACCAGCTATCAATTGCGCTACCAGCTGAAAACATTGCGTTTAAGGCCCCTTTTACAGGTGAGTATCAGTACTATTCTGGGCAAGGCAACATGCTCAATAATGCCATGTCTTTTGACGTGACATTACCTTTAAGTACACCGCTAGCATTAACCTTTAAAGCGCATTGGGACATTGAAGAAGATTATGACTATGTACAGGTATTAGTTGATAGTGTTGCCGTTGAGGGAAACTATACCAACAATAGTAATTCGGTTTATCCATCAGTTAAAAATGCAATTACAGGTAAGTCGAGCGACATTGCAGGTTCTTCAGGTGTTAATCATTGGGTTGATTTGAGCTTTGATTTAAGTGCTTATGCAGGTCGCAATGTGCAGATCAGTATTGTGTACAAAACTGACGAAGCCGTGAGTGAGTATGGCATGGCAATTGATGACATACAGCTAACAAATCAAGGTGCTGCATTTTACGTTGACGGCGCCGAAGCCGACAATGTTGCCAGTTTAGCGGGATTCAGTCGTATAGATGATAGCCTACCAGGACAAGCTAGACGCTATATTGTGCAGCTACGCAGCCATCAAGGTGTGGATGCAGGTTTAAGTTACAGTAAGTATGTGCCAGGTGTATTGCTGTGGTTAGAAAACTTTAACCAATACGACAATAACGTATCAGAGCACCCCGGAGAAAGTTTGATTGGCGTGATTGATGCAGACCAAAACTTAATTGGCACAAGAGGCACCGAGGTTCAAGTGCGCGATGCTACCTTTAGTTTATACAACCAAAGTGCTTATGTTGGTGATGCTCATTTAAGTGCGGAATCTCTGTTTGATGACAGTCGAGACTACAGCGCGCCACTGAAACCACAGGCGGGAATGATATTGCCGGAACTGGGTTTAACCATGCAAATCACTCAGCAAGCCACAGACAGCAGCACTGCAACGGTTGAATTTGCATTAGCAGACAGCAGCGTCTTACCAGAGGTAACACTGACGGCTAACATCATCGCACAAGTTAACGGTGCGAATGTAAGTTTTAGTGCAGAAGTCACAGGGGGCAGTGATTACACTTATGCTTGGTCTTTTGGTAATAATGCAACCAGTACCGATCCAGCACCTGCTTACACTTATACACAGTCGGGAGACTATGTGGTTAGCCTTGTGGTGAAAGACAGTGCGGGTAATACGGTCACGGCAACAAAAACCATTAGGGTAATTATTGCACCTGTCGCAGCGTTTACCCTAACCCAAACCGATGCCACAGTGAGTGTGGCAAATCGTTCAACTCAGGGCTTTGGTGGTTTAACTTACCAATGGAACTTTGGTGATGGCAGTGCTACAAGTACTGCGCAAAATGCAAATCATACTTACACGCAAAGTGGCTCTTACACTATTACATTGGTGGCGACCGACTCATTGGGAAATGAGTCAAGCGTCAGCCAAAATGTAACCGTGACTGTTGCGACGACGGCAACCACCACATCAACCGACAGTAGCAGTGGTGGCGGTAGTTTAGGCTGGTTAAGCATGATGTTACTTGTGTGGGTTGGTTTGCTGCGTAAATCAACCAACTAATCATGGTTTTGCTACGATAAAAACGCCCATTACATGATGATATCAATCCGCATTAGAATCTGCTTTTAGGGAAAACTATTAGTGCGGTATTTGCGGGCAGCCTTTTGAGGGAATAGTGTTCTTAAAAGGCTCCTGCGTTGTTCTACCGACAGCAGCCATACAGCCTTACGTTAAACAGGCTAACAGAGGTCTACACTGATAAATTCGCCCTTCGCGGATGTGTCACACAGCCTATTATGTTTTCAACTGACGTTGATGCAGATGACGACACCTACCGTCGTTTCATTGTACTGGGTCTGGGGCCCCAAATAGATACATTCTAATATTAATGAGTGCTAGGGTCTGTTGATCTTTCAAGGTTATTTTTGCAGCGAATTGTTGGTCATTACTCATATACAAGTGCGCGGCAGAGACTTTGAGGTGTAGTTATTCTACATAAAAAGTCGATAACGCAGTAAAAATGACCAACAAACGCTGCCCACAGGGTTCGGCTA
>NZ_JAKILA010000036.1 GCF_023283885.1 Shewanella basaltis | reverse complement strand
TGGATGTGAGTTATTATAAAATCTCATTGAGCTTTCTCCTGTTGGTTTGGTCACCTTAAGCATACCGCTGATGCGGCTTGCTAGGGAGGGGGCTCAATGAGTATCAAGGCGAATTGACGCGTCAATAGCTAGCCTATTGTATGTCGATTCAACGCAGTTAGCGGGGCAAAGGACTGTTTGAAAGGCGTTTGTTATCCCGAGTTCAGGTTAAATAGCGGGTGCATTTGTCATCACCCTGACTGCTGCTACAATAAGCGCGATATAGGCCATTAAAGATCACACGACTATGCAGCGCGTTCCACTTCGACAAGCCAAAACTATTGAAAACGTGTTCAGTAGTGCGTATTGGCATTTAAGCCAGCAAGATTTCACCATCGATGAAATCCGCAGCAAGCTTGAGCGAAAAACCGATAACCAACAATGGATTGACACCGTATTGGCAAGGTTGATTGAAGGCGGTTATTTAAAACAAGATGTTGATTTTGCTGTGCGCTATTGTGAGTTGGCCTTTAGCAATGAGATTGGGGCGCTGGCAATAAAGCAGAAATTACAACGACGCGGTATTGCGCTGGCAGACATCGAAAGCGCCATCGAGCATGTTATGCATGCACAAAATGTTGATCCCTTTGCCATGGCGAGTGCGAAATTACAAAGCAAATTTGAACACTTTGAGGCCACCAGCAAAGAAAAAGTCTATGCGCAAATGACCACCAAAGGGTTTTCGCGCGCCGAAATTGACCACGCGTTAGCCCAACATCCCCAGCGTGATACCTTGCGCTCAACATTGGCCATTAAGGCTGATAAAGCCGACTTATCCCGAGAGATAATCAAGCTGTTCAATAAGGGCAAAGGCAAAACCCTGATTTTGCAAGAACTCAAACAACGCTTAATTGATGTCACCGACTTTGAAGACACTGTGTATCAACTGAGTCTGTCTGATGACATCGATTTTTATCTAAGCTGCAAAAATGAACTGGCTAAAAAGCGCTATGACTTAACCGATTATAAAGACAAGGCTAAAGCCTATGGTTATTTGTCACGCAAGGGCTTTAGCAGCGATGAAATTAAACACGCCATGTCGCTCGATGACGACCAGTAAAGTATAAGCCTTTTGTTATGCCCTCTTGTTACGCACTTTGTTTAAAGTGCTGTTCAAACGCTTGCATAAAATCTTGTCTTATTTTGCTGTCTAATGCGATTGCACGCTCTGTTGGGCAAAATATCATAATGTTGACATGTTGTTCGCCGGTGGCGCCACTGGTGATATGAATGTGCGGCTCGCTACCGGGTAAATCAACACCGGCATGTTTTTCTATCATGCTGTTGTAGCGCTTAGCGACTTCAATAAAATCTTCGCAATAAGATTCAATTTTGCGGGTGAGCTCAGGCAGTAATGGATACAGATCCACAAATTGCGCCACGGTAATGGTCATGTGGTGGTAAACATAGCGTTTCATAAAGTTATGGTTTTTGACTGCATAAGTAAAAAACATGCTATTGGGCAAGGTTGCTGTTTTACCGGTGAAATGGTACTGACCATTAACCAAATCGATTTCTTGGATCACGGTTGCCATTAAGTTGTGTTCAATCACTTGGCCATAAATATTGCCAACCTCAATCCAGTCACCTATGACAAATGAACGCGAGCTGGCTCGTTGTATTGAACCTGTAAAACATAAAATAATTTCTTTAGAGGCAACAACAAAGGCAATAGCGATGGCGGTTACCGACAAGGCAAATTTACTGACTTCGGTTTGCCAAAGCATAAACAAGATTGTAATTGTTAATAGAAAAATGCCATTTTTGCTGCGTGAAATCCATTTGCGCTGTTTATCGGTTAAAAACGCGACATTGCCACGTATAATAGTCACTAACCATTGCTTGAACAGTGAGATCAACACAATTAACAATGCAGTTAATAATAATTTGTTTTGTAAAAGAAAATCGATAATGACTGTGATGGTATCTAGCAAACCTGCACCTATATTATGTTGTTTATACAATCAGCCCAAAAATGTGATCATGCTTAGCGCTTAACATCACTTATCACTTGGTTAGACATGTTAAAGGTAGACAACTACCTGACTGCAATTTCTGACGTATTCTGAGTAATTGTTGCTCAGAAGTTGTTGTTAAGTCGTTGTTGCTCAGTAATCTCTGATCAATCCTAATATGGTATGAATTGTGTCGACGATGGCTGTTTAAGCCGACATGTTATGGTGATCATACCATTTACAAAACAAGATTGTTGCTCAGGGCCAAATGGTCTTTCAAGCTATTTTGCAGCCCATTGTTGGCCATAACGCCCATCAACTAACAATCAATCACTGAGACATTTTGTCTATTGTCATTTTTGTTATCTTGATCAACATCATGTATTCGACCAATTTACTCTACTTATGCTAAGGGCATTTATAACAATTTGATTTACATCAAAGAGGATTTTTAACCAGGTTTTAATATTGATACTGATGGAATGCAACTATTTATTAGCTCCGCGCTAAATTAAGCAGAAGGTATCAACATGGACACACATGCAGCCCTTTATCAGCAAGGTCAAGAACGCCTTGATTATTTACGCCAATTTGCTCAACGTCAGCCCAAAACATTACAACAAAAAATGGCAGACATAGGCATATCTCGTCGAGACTTTATTAAGTGGACCGCGTCGGTCACCGCAATGTTTGCCTTGCCCTTACCCTTTAGTAATCTAGTGGCCCAAGCCGCTGAATTAGCCGACAGAGTACCGTTAATTTGGCTACACATGGCCGAATGTACAGGGTGTTCTGAGTCGCTCATTCGCACCGACTCACCTAACCTCGACAGCCTCATTTTCGATCATATCTCGCTTGAATATCATGAAACCTTAATGGCCGCGTCTGGCTGGCAAGCAGAACAAAATCTTGAGCATGCATTAGACACCTACAAGGGCCGTTATTTGCTCGCGGTTGAAGGTGCGGTGCCAACGGCTAATAACGGAGCATTTTTAACCGTGGGCTGCAAAGGCCACACCGGGCTGCACATTGTTAAAGAAGCCGCAGCCAATGCCGCGGCGATTATTTCGGTCGGTACCTGCGCTGCCTTTGGTGGGGTACAGGCCGCAGCACCTAACCCAACAGGTGCTAAAGGTGTGCACGAAGTAGTAGATAAAACCGTGATTAACCTAGGCGGTTGCCCACCGAGTGAAAAGAACATTGTGGGCACGCTTATGTACTTCATTATGTTTGGCAAGTTGCCCGCCCTTGACATGTTTAACCGTCCTAAATGGGCTTATGGTGCACGGGTTCATGATAACTGTGAGCGTCGAGGCCGGTTTGATGCCGGTGAGTTTGTGGAGGAATTTGGCGATGAAGGCGCTAAAGAAGGCTACTGCTTATACAAAGTGGGATGTAAAGGGCCTTATACCTACAACAATTGTCCTACCGAGCGTTTTAATCACCACACCAGTTGGCCCGTGTTAGCCGGTCACGGCTGTATGGGCTGTTCTGAACCCAATTTTTGGGATGACATGGCCGATTTTGAAAAACCACTTGGACGTCAACTTTTACATGGCATTGATGCCACCGCTGACACCATTGGAGCGGTTATTTTAGGTGCGACCGTTGTTGGAATTGGCGCCCATGCAGTTGCTAGCGTATTTGCTAAGCCTTTGGAGGAATAATCATGAGTAAACGTGTCGTTATCGACCCTATCACCCGTATCGAAGGCCATTTACGCGTAGAAGTTGAAGTGGATGACAATAATGTCATCACTAAAGCCTGGTCATCGTCGACCTTGTGGCGCGGTATTGAAGTGATATTAAAAGGTCGCACACCTATGGATGTGGGCTTAATTGTGCAGCGTATTTGTGGCGTGTGTACCTATTCGCATTATCGCTGTGGTACTGAAGCGGTTGAAAATGCATTAGGGGTAAAAATTCCACTCAATGCCAAATACTTACGCAGCTTAATGCAGTCATCTTTATACATGCACGACCATATTGTGCATTTTTACCATTTACATGGCCTAGATTGGGTTGATGTGGTGTCGGCATTAAGCGCCGACCCTGCGCTTGCCGCTAAAGTCGCCATGAACTATTCAGACGCGCCAATTGCTGCCGGTGAAGGCGAATTAAAAGCAGTACAAGCCAGAGTGAAAGGCTTGGTCGAAACCGGCAAGCTTGGCCCCTTTGCTAATGCCTATTGGGGGAATGGTACCTATCGCTTTAGCCCTGAGCAAAACCTGATTGCGTTATCACATTACTTAAAAGCATTAGAAGTGCAACGTGTCGCCGCCGAAATGCTTGCCATCTTTGGCGGTAAATCCCCTCACCCACAATCGATTGTGGTGGGCGGTGTCACCTCGGTACGCGACATGCTAAGCCCAGCTCGTTTACAAGAATGGAAACAAAAACACGCCATTGTTCAAGACTTTATTGAACGTGCTTACCAGGCAGATATTGTCATGGCAGCAGAGGCCTTTGGCACCGAAGCCAGCGTACTTGGTGGTGTAAATGTGACCAGCTTTTTGTGTGGCGATGATTTTATCATGGCTGACGGGCAGTTCTTGTTTAATCAAGGGGTGATCATTAAAGGCGATTTAGCCAATGTGATGGACATCAACCCAGATCTTATCCGTGAAGATGTCACCCACGCCTGGTACAAAGCCGAGGGCCCACAACACCCTTATGAAGGCACCACTATTCCTGATTACACTGGGTTTGTGGAACGCGATACTGTGTATGGCAAATTACCAACCCTAGACGGTGGCGGTAAATACTCGTGGGTTAAGTCGCCGCGTTATCAAGATGAGCCCGTTGAAGTAGGTCCACTGGCGTGTTTGTTAGTGAACTACGCCCGAGGCAATCAAACTGTGGTTAATGCGGTTGATGGCTTACTGGCTCGAACCGGGCTACCAATCGATGCACTATTTACAACGTTAGGCAGAACCGCAGCGCGAATGCTACAAACCGTGTTAGTCGGCCAAGCCAGTTTAGCCACATTTGATGCATTACTGACTCACATGCAGTCTGACGAATCGACTTACGTTAAGCCGGAGATTGACCCCGCTCGCGTGTACGAAGGCTACTCAATGATAGAAGCCCCACGTGGCATGTTGAGTCACTGGATCCGCATTAAAGACGGTAAAGTTGAAAACTATCAGGCCGTGGTTCCTACCACTTGGAATGCAGGCCCTGTCGATGCTAACGGTAAAATGGGCCCTTATGAAGCCTCGCTTATTGGCTTGAAACTAGAAGACCCAACCAAGCCGCTAGAGGTGATCCGTATTATCCATTCGTTTGACCCATGTATGGCGTGTTCTGTCCATGTGATGGATTACAACAAACAAACGCTTGGTCAATTTAAAATTGATCCTAATGGGTTTTAATCAAGGTGATGGATTTGGAGGGATAAAAATATGCAACATATTGCAACCCATAACAGGCAACTCATCTTTACGCCTGCGATTCGGATATTTCACTGGTTACGAGCCTTGTCGATACTGGTTTTAGTGATCACAGGCTTTTATATCTCGTGGCCATTTTTAGTGGCACCACAGAGCTCGGATGTGCTGGTACAAGGCTGGATCCGCTTTGCACATATCGTGTTTGGTTTTTTGCTGACCAGTATCACCTTAGTCCGGTTTTATTTGTATTTTTTCAGCCGCAATGACATTGAGCGTCGCTCGTTTAAAGACGTGTTGAGTATTCGCAGTTGGGTGACACAATTAAAATCGTATATTTGGATGGGACACTTAGATAAGGCCGGGGTTTACGGGCCATTACAGTTTATGACCTATGTGGCAATTTCGTTTGTGGCATTAGTCATATGTATTACAGGATTGGTGCTGTATGCCAATGTGTATCACTTAGGCGTCGGTGGTTTACTCGGCGGTGTATCAGATTGGCTAACGGCCTTATGTGGCGGTCTCGCTAACTTACGGATTATTCATCACTACTTAACCTGGGCATTTATCATCTTTGTGGTGATCCATGTGTATATGGCGGTGTGGTCTGGGATTCGCTTTAAACACAATTCTGTCGATTCAATCGTGTCTGGTTATGATTACCATAAGGATCACTAATTAGCGTGAAAAAAATATTGCTGTTAGGCATAGGCAACGTATTGTACGCCGACGAAGGAGTTGGCGTGCATTTTGTTAATTATATCAAAGATAAATACCAATTTACCCACCCAGATAAGCAACTGGATATTATTGATGGTGGTACCCTAGCTCAAGGGCTTATTCCAATCATTTGCCAGTATGATCATTTAATTGTGGTGGATACAGTTAACAGTGTGGGCGTAGGTCCTGGCGAAGTGTACTTTTTTGATTTTGACCAAGCCCCTGCTGAAATTGACTGGCAAGGCAGTGCTCACGAAGTTGAAATGTTACAAACCCTAAACATGATGGACATGGTAGGCGACCGCCCACAAACCTTTGTGTTAGGTGTGACGCCTACCGTGATTGAACCTATGGTATTAGGGCTTACCGATGCCCTGCAACATGCAATCCCTACGATGGAAAAAGCATTACTCACTCAGTTAACCTCTTTAGGCTTTAACCACCATCAGGTTGCAAATATTACCATAAACCATGTGATCCCAGACGCCTACAAGCGAGGTTGCTATGACGATGCATAACATACGATTTGATTTTGTTTGCCAGCGTTCGGTGCCCTTATATGAGCACTTATGTAACCAATATTTACAACGCAAACAATGTTCTATCACCATAGGTATCGAGCATCAACACGACACTGGTGCCATGTGTTATTTTATTGAAGCCTATGCACAACAGGCACAACTTGAAGCGTTAGCCGATGATATTGCCGCCGATTTTTTACTGTCGGTATGGCTAATAAAAACAGAAATTAAACGAATTGAATGTAAAACAGGACAAACTAAGCCGTTTGTTGTGCAACAGCATCAAGGTCTGCCCCTGTATTTTTGTCAGCATTGCCAGCCACAATTAGGTGATAACCAGCATCCTCATTTTGCTGACATAAACCTAATTTGTGAACACTGCAAAGGCCATTACAAGTTAAGCCACGAGCAAAAGTCATTAACCAAATTCGACTTATTAGCCATGGCTAACCATTTGTTGCAGGACAAAACCTTAGCCTTACCCATGCTAGGCATTACTCTGGGCTTGACGCCTAACAAGAGTCACACTCAATATCGACGCCCGCGGATACTTGTGTGCAATCCCAACTCACTCAATAGCCAGTTTTGTGTCTCAAATAACCAGGTGCTGGCCTTGTCGAGTATTGAAAAACCCTTACTGCGTGTAAGACCTGCAAGCGATCATCCCAATCTTAATGCGCCTTTATACGAGATCCAATTTGCTCATAACCGTTTGCTGGTGATCTTAGCTGAAATGCTTCGCCAAAAAGGGGTTCATTGGGTGTATGTCAACCAAGATGGTATCGACAAGGCCAAAATGGCCCCGCCATTGTATTTGGCCAGTATCACCCAAGGCTGGTTACCACTGACCACGGAGACAGATGGCAGTATGCCATTAGCCACCAATTTAACCTGCTTACACGACGAAAATAGCTATAAAACAGCTACCCATAAATTTTTAGTCAAATGCAGTCAGCGGGAATTGGCATGGCATGTCAAATCACTCCCAGCGGCGCCATCGTCATCGACAATGGCAAGCCAAACCACAAAACAAAGTGACACATCATCTGACATTAGCCTCAGTTTGTGTGCGTTATCTGCAGGGCTTTTACGCCATGATATTGATGAGCATCATGGTAAACCTCAATTTGTAAAACAAGCTGCGGTATTGTATTTCAGCCAGACTCACCCATGCCAAATCGTGACCGTTGATGATAAAAGCGAGGCGGCGTTGTTTTTTGAATTACCGCATTTTTCGCAAAACGGTTACGCATTGTGCCACCAATTATCTGACTCACCGCAAAAAAATGTACTGGATAAATTTAAACAATTATACCCATCAGAATACAATCAGTTACTGGATTTAAGCTTCAGCAACACAGATGGTTCGCTTAATCAGTTAATGGCTATTTGTGCAGTTATTATTGGCGCGGGACAAAAGCATTATCACCAAGACTGTAACCCAGCGTGTGTCGAGTCATTAGCAGACAGATTTATCTCACTGGCCATGTCATACCAAGGCAATAATGCTCCGCGGATTGATTTTCCGTTAACCAAGGGCATGGCCTACCGTAGCCTCAACTGGTGTAAAACCATAGGCTCTATGATGAGCTTTAAACTCGCCGGTGATAGCAATTTAGCCAAATTGGCTTTTGCGTTTCATGACTCATTTGCAGATTATTTAAGTCATTGGATTGAACATGTCGATCAAAATAGTGGCATTAAGCAATTGGTGATCGCTGGCAGTGATTTTGCAAACCCAGTGCTAGCTGAGCGCATCCAATTACGTGTTGGCAAAAACTATCCATTGCGGGTTAATCCGTTATTGGATCTCGATGGCGTCAATATTGCAATTGGTGGGCTATATCTCAAACAGCGCCGCGGATAAACGCTACGATAACACTGGCTCATTTAACGGCAGACAATAAATGGAAACAGTGCAACAAGTGATCATTGTAGTAAAAGGTATTGTGCAAGGGGTCGGATTTCGGCCCTTTGTATATCGGTTAGCAAAGCAATGTCATTTACTTGGAACGGTACTCAATAATCATCAAGGCGTTACCATTGAACTGCAAGGTTTACCCAATACCATTAAGCAATTTATAGAAACACTGGCAACAACGCCCCCGCCCTTGGCAAGAATAGACAGCATTGAACAACACAAGGTTGAAGCCTTATCGGCATTTACGACCTTTAGTATTATTGAAAGCACCGCTCTTGCAGGTGAGCATGCAAATGTTGCGGTCTCTGCCGACAAGAGTGTTTGCCAGGATTGCTTAGATGAAATGCACAATCCGCGCAATCGCCATTATTTATATCCATTTACTAACTGCACAAATTGCGGCCCTCGTTACACCATTGTCAAGGCGCTGCCCTATGATCGCTGTCATACTGCCATGGCCCATTTTGACATGTGTGCAACATGCAAAGATGCTTATTTAAACCCACTGAATCGCCGTTACCATGCACAGCCTGTCAGTTGCCCTGAGTGTGGGCCTCAATTGCAATTAAGCATATTGAATTCATCATTTTCTCATAATATTGGCAGCGATCCATTAACACTAACAGCACAGCTAATTAAACAAGGCGCCATTGTCGCCATTAAAGGCTTGGGTGGGTTTCATTTAGTGTGCGATGCCACCAATGATCAAGCCGTGAGGCAGTTAAGGTTACGCAAGCAACGACCCGCGAAGCCTTTAGCGATTATGGCCCGAGATCTCAACCAAGCTCAATTATGTGTATGCGGTGATGCAAGTGAATGGGATGTATTAAACAGCGCAGAAAGGCCCATTGTCTTAATGCGCAAACACACTGAAAATCCCTTAGGGCTAAGTGAGCAGCTAGCACCAGGCATAGACAGACTTGGGGTCTTTTTACCTTATACGCCCTTACACCACTTGTTAATGAGTCAATTGCCGCATCCTATTGTGGCGACCAGTGCTAATCGTTCTGGAGAGCCTATCATTGGTAATAAAATTGATATTGAGCAACAGTTAGCCTCAGTTGTTGATGCCATCTTGGACCACAACAGAGATATTGTGAATGCCTGTGATGACAGCGTTGTGCAAGTGATTGATCAACAGGTACAAGTCATTCGTCTGGCCCGAGGTTACGCTCCCTTAACCATAAATATTAACCCTGAAAATGAGGCCAATTTGGCTCATTCGCCTGTGTTGGCCGTTGGCGCGCAGCAAAAAAATACCATTGCATTGGGTTTTGACCATTGCATGATGTTGTCACCACACATAGGCGATCTCTATAGCCTGGAAGCACAGCAATATTTTCATCAAACGTTAGCCACCTTTAAGCGCTTATATGCTGTAACACCTAGCTATATTGTGCACGACAAGCACCCTCAATATGCCCCAAGCCAGTGGGCGAATGCCTACCAAGAGCAACATTCAATGCCCGCTGAAAACGTTGTCGGTTTGCAACATCACTATGCTCACGTCTTGTCTGTTATGGCGATAAACCAATACACAGAAACGGTATTAGGCATTAGTTTTGATGGAACAGGGCTTGGCGACGACGGTACCTTATGGGGCAGCGAAATCATGCTGGCAGATCTCAAAGGCTTTCGTACCCTCGCCCATTTTAGTGAATTTACGCTCATTGGTGGTGAGCAAGCCATTAAACAACCCGTGCGTATTTTGTTAGCCTTGCTGTTTGAGCAGCTATCACTTGAACACATCCTTACACTGCCGATTAACGCCATTAAACAGCTTGGTAGTAATACTGTGACAAACTTACACAGGCTATGGCGTAACGGCAGTCACTGTATACCTTGTCGTTCGGTGGGTCGCCTGTTTGATGCTTTGGCCGTTGGGGTCAATTTAATCGAGCATAATCAATATGAAGGCCAAGCAGGAATGCTAATTGAAACTGCCGCCAACCGCGTTAATGCTCAGGCGGCTCAGCTGTGTGATGATGAAATAACGTTACCAATACGCCCCCACACATCAAGCATACAATGGGACAGTAGCTTGTTTATTACCCAATTAGTCCTTGCTGCTCATCAAGTGCCTGAGAAAAGCACAACATCACATCATAGTGAGCGACATATTGATGCTTTGTGTTGGCAGTTTATTGACCAAATTGCTAAACACATTGACCAAGTTGCACAAGCTTATCGACATTTACCACAGGTGTTTTGTGGTGGGGTATTTCAAAATAAAACCTTATTGAGCCAGTGTTTAGCTTACAGCAAACATGCCAAGCACCCAGTGTTACCCAGCAAACACGTTCCCATAAATGACGGCGGCATCGCCTTGGGGCAATTATGGTATGGCTTACATCAACATCAATAAGCAAAGCATATTGCAATGTGTTACACAGTGTCGACCACGTCACATTATTAGCTTATTGCTGAGAGTGTTCACTTTGTTTTCAATAAAAGCTGACATGCGTCAAAGAATCCTAATGTGACTTAGCCGACACTAAGACAAAGATAAGTCAGTTTGGGGAATCATTATGTGCAAAGATTGCGGCTGCTCCATTACACAAGATCATCAGGGCCACCATGGTCATGGCGATCATCTTCACAGCAATCCACAGTTAAATGATAAAAAAACCTTATCGGTTATTCATAAAATTTTGGATAAAAATGATGTTGAAGCGCAGCACAACCGAGATCATTTTGCCTCACATCATGTGACGGCGTTTAATTTAATGAGCAGTCCTGGCAGTGGCAAAACAACCTTGCTTGAATGCTTGCCAGAATACCTCGAGCAAAAATATGCCGTAATAGAAGGCGATCTTGAAACCTCCCGCGATGCCGACCGATTAATCGCCAAAGGCATCAATGCCTATCAAATTCAAACCGGTTCGGCATGTCATTTAGATGCCTTTATGGTGCACGGCGCGTTACATCATATCGATCTGGGCGCTATCGATATTTGTTTTGTCGAAAACGTCGGCAACTTAGTGTGTCCTGCCAGTTACGATGTGGGGACGCATAAAAACATTGTCTTGCTGTCTGTCCCGGAAGGTGACGATAAAATTGAAAAGTATCCAGTCATGTTTAGACGCGCCGATGTGGTTGTTATCACTAAGTCAGATCTACTTCCTTACTTTGACTTTAGTCTTGAACACGCCAAACAACAGTTACATAAACTTAACCCAAACAGTGAACTGCTGGTGGTTTCTGTGAAAAATTCTGACTCCATGAAAACATTGGCAAACTGGATTGTTAATCACCAGGAACAATAACGATGTGTTTATCTGTACCGTCAAAAGTAGTTGAAATACATGATGATATGAGCGTAACCGTTGATACTCTCGGTGTACGCCGTCGAGTTAGCTGTCATTTAATGGCTGAACCATTATCGGTTGGTGACTTTGTACTTATTCATATTGGGTTTGTGATGAATAAAATTGATGAAAAAGATGCGCAGCAAAGTCTTGAGTTATACCAAGAAATCGTTACAAAAATGCAGTTGGAAACTGAATAATGATTAGCCTCAATGACTTTTATCATGGGTTTCGAGATCCAACCACAATTGCTCATTTAGCGACGCTGATTGGTGAGCAAGCGGCCCAAACCTCAGAGCAAATTAACATCATGGAAGTGTGTGGTGGCCATACACATACCATCATGAAATATGGGTTATTGCCACTGCTGCCAGATAACATTCGTTTTATCCACGGACCAGGTTGCCCGGTTTGTATTATGCCTAAAGAGCGCATTGATCACGCCGCAGTGCTTGCCAGCCAAGATAATGTTATTTTGGTGACCCTTGGCGATATGATAAGGGTTCCAGGCTCTATGGGCAGTTTGGCGCAATATCGCTCAAAGGGCTGCGATATCCGCCCTATTTATGACCCACTGGACACATTAACCATTGCCCGTGACAACCCAGATAGCACAGTGATATTTTTTGCCATTGGTTTTGAAACCTCAACACCGATGACCGCCGCCTTGATAGCACAGGCTGAAGCACAGCATATCCCTAACCTTTTGTTTCATATTAATCATGTACTTGTTCCGCCGGCCATTGATGCGGTAATGGCAGACAGCCGTACACAGGTGAATGCGTTTATTGGCCCTGCCCACGTCAGTGTGATTAGCGGCGCAAAAATCTATCAAGCTGCTGTCGACAACTACGAGACACCTGTGGTCGTGTCTGGCTTTGAACCGGTTGATGTCATGGAGTCCATTTTACGGATTGTGAGGCAAAAAGTGGCTGGCGAAGCCAAACTAGACAACCAATACAGCCGTTCAGTGACCTATGACGGCAACTTGGCTGCTCAGCAGTTGGTGGATAAATACTTTACGGTTCGAGACAGTTTTAGATGGCGCGGGCTTGGGCCGATTGCTGAGTCTGCATTAACACTTCGAGCTGAATATCAACACCGAGACGCCGAACGTATCTACGCTGAAGTATTACCTACAGCAGAAATTGACGACCATAAAGCCTGCCAATGCGGTGACATTTTACGTGGTTTGGCTAACCCCAAAGACTGCAAGGTATTTGGCCGAGGCTGTACACCACAAACACCACTAGGCAGTTGTATGGTGAGCTCAGAAGGCGCCTGTAACGCTTATTATCGCTATGGAGAGATTGACCATGCCAACTAACAAGACTGTGCAATTAAGCCATGGTGGTGGCGGTAAAGAAATGAATCAACTGATTACCGATTTATTTTTTAAAGCCTTTAACAACCCCATTTTGGCGTCGCAGGAAGATGCCGCTAAATTAAATATGTGTGGCCATATCGCCTTCACCACCGATTCATTTACCGTTTCACCACTCTTTTTTGCTGGTGGAAACATCGGCAAACTAGCTGTTGCAGGTACAGTAAACGATTTGGCCATGATGGCTGCTCAACCCGAGTATTTAAGTTGCAGTTTTATTATTGAAGAAGGCTTTGCCATTGACGATCTCACCACCATAGTGAACAGCATGGCGGAAGAACTACACAAGTGCGGTGCCAGAATTGTGTGCGGTGACACCAAAGTGGTGCCAAAAGGCTGTGCTGATGGTCTATTTATCAACACGTCAGGTGTTGGGCGCATTTTATACCCCACTATTTCAGCTAAAAACCTGCAAATTGGCGACGCGATTATTGTTTCAAGAGATATCGGTTGCCACGGCGCAGCCATATTAATGGCTCGCGATGGACTCACTCTTGAATCCGACCTTCACAGTGATTGCGAAACCTTATGGCCTGTCGTCGAACAGTTATTGGCATCAAATATTCAAATTCATGCAATGCGAGATGCTACTCGTGGTGGTTTATCTGCTGTTTTGAATGAATGGGCTGTTGCTTCTAATGTCAGTATTACTGTTGAAGAATCAAGGATCCCAGTCAGTAATGAAGTGAAAGGCTTATGTGAATTATTTGGTTTTGAGCCTTATGATCTTGCCAATGAGGGTACATTTTTACTCTCGGTGCCTCAAGAGATTGCACAAGGCACCATTGAAGTGATGCAGCGATATGGACATTGTCTACACGCGGCCATCATTGGCTATGTTACAGACAAGCAAATCGGCAAAGTGATACTCAAGACGCCTTGGGGCAGCAGTCGTTATTTGGATTTACCCCAAGGCGAATTACTGCCAAGGATTTGCTAATGCACGAATACTCAATTGTGATGTCGTTAATGGAACAATGTGAACGCTTTGCGCAACAACATCAGGCACAACACATTGAACAGGTCGAGCTCAAAATTGGTATCTTAAGTGGCGTAGAGCCGGCTTTATTAGCGCAAGCCTTTGAAACCTTTAAGCTCGATACTGTTTGCCATCACGCCAAACTGGTGATGAATATTCAGCCTTTAGTTTTGCAATGCAGCACCTGTGATACGCAATCACAAGTACAAGAGAGAACCATTATTTGCCCAATTTGCCATAGCCAGCACACTCAGGTGATAGACGGTGAAGACATGATGTTAATGCAACTGATCCTAGAGACCTAGGCTTGCACCCAAACACAACAAAAAGCACACACTACAGATATACAACAAAAGGACCACACGCCATGAAATACTTATCAATTGCCGTTTTTCTTGCCACCATGCCATCTCTTGCTATGGCACATGAGGGGCATGGTGGTGTTGGATTATTTCACCACTTAATGGATCTTGCACCAGCCATTGCCCTAGTAGCTATCGTGGCACTGATTTACTGGAAACGCAGTAAATAAGCTGAACTGATGAGCAAGCTTATAGACACAAAAAAGCCTTCCAGTGGAAGGCTTTAGTACTGTTTATCACCTAAATAACCTCAGCTCTGGATAACAAACGACTTTCAAGCAGTCCTTTGCCTTCCTCACTGCGTTGAATTAACTTGCAATAGGCTAGCTATTGACGCGTTAATTCGCCTTGTTAGCAAAACAAATCACAAGCTTGACAGTGGATTTTAGTCAATCTATTGATTTATATCGTTATCAATACATCTCTTATCCAGAGTTGAGGTTAAATAGTGACTCACAGGTTACGGCTTACATCGATGCTTAGAACATCTCAGCAGGCATTGCCATAATAGACTTATCGCCTTGGTTAACTTGCGACAGGTGGTACTGAGACTTACTCAGCAACTTGTCCATATAAAAGTCTGCAAGGTACTGCTTTTGAGCCGCAAAGGTTTTATCTTCATGGTTTGAGGCTTTATCGGCCATTAACAACCAGAAGTAACCATATAAGGCATAACCAAACGCATCTAAGAAATCAACCGCACACGCGTTAACCAGTGCAGGTTGGGTTTTCTTATTATCGTTAATGTAATTGGCTGTCACTAATAATTCAGCAAATACCTGACCGACAGTGGCTTTATGTGCTGAATTAACCTGGCTTAGCTCAGCAAGACTGGCATTCACTTCAGCAACAAACTCAGTTAACGTTGCCACGTTATCGTGAGTGATTTTACGGCCTAAGAAGTCAATGGCTTGAATACCATTAGTGCCTTCATAAATTTGTGCAATACGAGTATCACGCACAAACTGCTCAATTCCGGTTTCGCGTATGTAACCATGACCGCCAAAGACTTGCTGGCCCATTATCGTGGCATCTAAGCCGCGATCTGTTAAAAATGCTTTAGACACAGGCGTGAGTAACCCAACATAACGTGCCGCTTTTGCTTTCACTTCATCACTGGCGTATTTGGCTAAATCCAATTGTTTGCCTGTAAACACAGACAGCGCTCGACCGGCTTCTGTCATGGCGCGAATGGTCAACAGCATGCGACGAACATCACCATGCACAATAATGGGGTCTGATACCGCTCCTGTTGGAGAACCTTCTGCAGCAACACCCTGGAGGCGCTCTTTTGCATAGTCACTGGCCATTTGATACGCAGCTTGGGCGTTTCCTAAGCCTTGTAATCCTATGGCTAGACGTTCGTAGTTCATCATGGTAAACATGCAAACTAAACCGCGATCGGGCTCACCGACGAGGAAACCTTTGGCATTGTCGTAGTTCATCACACACGTTGCTGACGCTTTT
Organism: Shewanella basaltis; assembly: GCF_023283885.1. Lineage (GTDB taxonomy): Bacteria > Pseudomonadota > Gammaproteobacteria > Enterobacterales > Shewanellaceae > Shewanella > Shewanella basaltis. Next base: position 2,233 of record NZ_JAKILA010000036.1, on the reverse strand, counting down.
AGGCCCATTTTGTGTTCAATTGAACCCACTGTAACCCCATTAGGTGCACCAAGACTGCCATCGGCATTGACACTGATTTTAGGCACCAAAAATAGCGAAATACCTTTTGAATTAGGTAATTTTGCTAACACTAAATGGATCACGTTTTCGGTAAGATCTTGATCGCCGCCGGTAATAAAAATCTTATTACCGGTAATGGCATAACTGCCGTCATCTAACGGCTCAGCCTTGGTACGAATACCTTTTAAATCAGAACCAGCATGGGGTTCTGTCATGTCCATAGCACCAGCCCACTGGCCAGAATATAAATGAGGTAAATAAGTCTGTTTTAATTCATCACTTGCGTGAGCATGGATACACAGTGCAGCCCCTGCCGTAAGCGAGTTATAAAGTGTGAAAGAATTACAGCTGCTATAGCCCATTTCGTCCACTAACACGCCTAACATTTTTGGCATACCCATGCCGCCAAAATCCGCTTCACCGCACAAGCCAACCCAACCGCCTTCGGCAAATTGGTTGTAGGCTTCTTTAAAACCATCTGGTGTGATGATGTCATTGCCAGAGTGAACCACGCCCTGCTCGTCACCATTGCGATTTAAAGGTTGCAGTAAATCACGGCTAATTTTGGCAGACTCATCTAAAATGGCCAATGCGGTGTCCATGTCAACAGTCTCAGCCATGGCAGGAAGCTGTTCCCACGTTGTTGGCGCATCAAAAACCTGTTCTAACAAGAATTGCATGTCTTTTAATGGTGCTTGATATGGGTACATAAGGTTCTCTTAAACAAATAATTAAAACAGTTGTTTTAATTTATACTAAAGCGTAACAAAATGGAAAGGGTTTTTAATCTAATACGTTTTTAAGATTTGCCCTGAGATTATCGACATAATGTAAGTTCAATGGGTTACAATTAACTGTTACCAAGTGATATCAGGTTAATAATGAAATGATACGCTTCGATTTTAGATACGTTATAAAGCGAACTAGACTGAATGCACACCCCACAACATCCTACCCGCCCTGAAGATCACAATGTTAATCCTTACCAATCGGTGACGGTTGTTGGCAATGTACCTGAGGCCTGGCAACCTAATGACATCGGCCATACTATTGCGATTAGTGCAATTGCACATAAGGCAGGCAATGTCATTAATATTAGTGCTAATCCTTATGCAGAATCACCTCATGCTTTTACGGTAAGCAACAGCCCCAATGATCAACAATTAGTCGCGCTATTAACCCAAGTTGCGCAAACTCTAGAGCAGCAATTACATTGTTGGCCTTCATCAGAGCTTGTGACCAGTTTTTTAATGTCAATTTTAGCCAGTGAGTTAACGGTTCAAGGCATTTCATTTATGCCATCACTTAGCCGCCCGCGCACGCTAACCGAGACGGAGTATTTACCTTGTTTGGTACATAATTGGTTAGGTGAGCGCAGACTTGCGTTAGGGTTACAGCTCACTAACGCGCATATCTGCTGGCCGGGGCTATTGATTGATGAGGCCGTGATTCCAAAAGAGCTTAATCGCCACGTTGAGCAACCAGATATCAACCCGTTTGAAGTATTATTAAGTGATTATATTCGCCGCAAAAATTGCGATGTTAAGCCGAAATATCATGTTAGCTCAGCCAATGCGCTGGCTTTGCAAACAAGCACTGAGCGCCCCACTCAACCTGATCTGCAATATGCATTGTTAGCGGCGTTAAGTAATTTGCCTAGCGTGCACTGGCTGTCGTATGCGACACAAGCTGACTTAATCACCGCGGAAGCACTGTTTTATAATGAACAACCGCAAACGCAAGCCAGTTACTGGTATTTAATGGATTATCAGGCATCACAATTTTTAGATAATATTCGCCATCATTTAGCCTACTGCCAGCAAGTGCTTGCGTTAACGGCAAAATCAACAACATAAAGGTGTGGTAACTTTTATCCCTATCAGCACCAAAGTGTGATTAACCTGAGCTCGGAATAAGGGATGAACTTATACTATTTAAAATCAACATGTTACCCTTTCTCACTTTCAAGCTTGTCATTTGTTCTGCTAACAAGGCGAATTGACGCGTCAATAGCTAGCCTATTGTAAGTCGATTCAACGCAGTGAGCAGGGCAAAGGACTGCTTGAAAGGCATTTATTATCCCGAGCTCAGGTTGATTAACCTCAACTCTGGATAAGAGATGTATTGATAACGATATAAATCAATAGATTGACTAAAATCCACTGTCAAGCTT
>NZ_JAKILA010000035.1 GCF_023283885.1 Shewanella basaltis | reverse complement strand
CCTCGAGTGCTTTAATCGGGGATCCAGGTGTTTCTTTTGACCTTGCTTAAAAGCATAAAAGCCAACACCTGGATTCCGGCTCAACAGCATTGCCGGAACGACGGAGTAGTGGGCGGTGTTTGGTTTTAAGTGTTTGCTCTATGCCGTCATCCCTGAGTGCTCGTATCAGGGATCCAGGTGTTGCCCTTACCGCTCGTCATCCTCGAGTGCTTTAATCGGGGATCTAGGTGTTGCTTTTGACCTTGCTTAAAAGCCAACACCTGGATTCCGGCTTTAAAAGCATTGCCGGAATGACGGAGTAGTGGGCGGTGTTTGGTTTTAGGTGTTTGCTCTATGCCGTCATCCCTGAGTGCTCGTATCAGGGATCCAGGTGTTGCCCTTCCCGCTCGTCATCCTCGAGTGCTTTAATCGGGGATCTAGGTGTTGCTTTTGACCTTGCTTAAAAGCATAAAAGCCAACACCTGGATTCCGGCTCAACAGCATTGCCGGAACGACGGAGTAGTGAGCGTCATCTGAATACGAATGAGCTAACGACGGAGTAGTGGGCGTGTTTGTTACTGTTCTATACCGTCATCCCTGAGTGCTCGTATCAGGGATCCAGGTGTTGCCCTTACCGCTCGTCATCTTTTGCCGTCATCCCTGAGATCTGTTATCAGGGATCCAGGTGTTTCTTTTGACCTTGCTTAAAAGCGTAAAAACACCTGGATTCCAGCTTTAAAAGCGTTGCCGGAATGACGGAGTAGTGGGCGTCATCTTAATACAAATGAGTAAATGGCGGTGTAGTTAATGGTGTTGGTCACTGGTTTTAGCTGTTGCCCTTCCCGCTCGTCATCCCTGAGATCTGTTATCAGGGATCCAGGTGTTTCTTTTGACTTTGCTTAAAAGCGTAAAATCAACACCTGGATTCCGGCTCAACAGCATTGCCGGAACGACGGAGTAGTGGGCGGTGTTTGGTTTTAGGTACTGCTCTATGCCGTCATCCCTGAGTGCTTGTATCAGGGATCCAGGTGTTTCTTTTGACTTTGCTTAAAAGCGTAAAATCAACACCTGGATTCCGGCTTTAAAAGCGTTGCCGGAATGACGGAGTAGTGGGCGGTGTTTGGTTTTAAGTGTTTGCTCTATGCCGTCATCCCTGAGTGCTCGTATCAGGGATCCAGGTGTTTCTTTTGACCTTGCTTAAAAGTGTAAAATCAACACCTGGATTCCGGCTTTAAAAGTGTTGCCGGAATGACGGAGTAGTGAGCGTCATCTGAATACGAATGAGCTAACGACGGAGTAGTGGGCGTGTTTGTTACTGCTCTATGCCGTCATCCCTGAGTGCTCGTATCAGGGATCCAGGTGTTGCCCTTACCGCTCGTCATCCTTGCATGCCTTTGGCGGGGATCTAGGTGTTACTTTTGACCTTATTTTTAATCTCTAGATTTCAAGATCTTCCCAGCGTGGATTAAATTTTTCAATTAATTCGATTTTCCATTGCCGCTTCCATTTTTTAAGCTGTTTCTCTCTCGTAATCGCATTATAAATATCATCAAACACTTCGTAATAAACGAGTTGGTTAGTTGAGTGTTCTTTACTAAACCCGTCACTCAAACCATTTTTATGCTCCCAATTGCGCCTGATTAAATCGGACGTAACTCCAATATACAGTGTGCCATTAGGTCGGTTTGCCATGATGTAAATATATGATTGCTTATCCATAAACATTTAGCTCTGCTCAAATAATGTAAAAAATATAGCAGTTAATTGTGAGGCTAGTTGCACAGCGTCAGAGCTTTAAATCTGTAACCAATTACAAAAGATAAAAATCAACACCTGGATTCCGGCTTTAAAAGCATTGCCGGAATGACGGAGTAGTGGGCGTCATCTTAATACAAATGAGTAAATGACGGTGTAGTTAATGGTGTTGGTCACTGGTTTTAGCTGTTGCTTTATCTTTTTTCTCGTCATCCCTGAGTGCTTTTATCAGGGATCCAGGTGTTTCTTTTGACCTTGCTTAAAAGCATAAAAATCAACACCTGGATTCCGGCTTTAAAAGCGTTGCCGGAATGACGTAGTAGTGGGCGGTGTTTGGTTTTAGGTGTTTGCTCTATGTCGTCATCCCTGAGTGCTTGTATCAGGGATCCAGGTGTTTTTTTTGACCTTGCTTAAAAGCATAAAAGCCAACACCTGGATTCCGGCTCAACAGCATTGCCGGAACGACGGAGTAGTGGGTGTCATCTTAATACGAATGAGTAAATGACGGTGTAGTTAATGGTGTTGGTCACTGGTTTTAGCTGTTGCTTTATCTTTTTTCTCGTCATCCTCGAATGCTTTAATCGGGGATCCAGGTGTTTCTTTTGACTTTGCTTAAAGCCAAGCTAATGTAGGGCTTGTTCTATGTCGGCGATTAAGTCTTGTACATCTTCTAGCCCCACTGAGATGCGTAGTAAATTGTCGGTGATGCCTGCGGCTTGTCTGGCTTCTGGGGTGTAGGGTGAATGGGTCATTGAGGCTGGGTGTTGAATGAGGGATTCGGCGTCGCCTAGGCTGACGGCTATGGTGAATAGTTGGAGTCGGTTGACAAAGTTAATTGCATCTTGCTTGTCGCCTTTAAGTTCGAATGCGATAACGCCGCCGGCGCGTTTCATTTGCTTACCGACAAAGCGGTGGCCCTGGTGATGGGCTAAACCTGGGTAGAATATCTGGCTAAATTTGGGGTGGTTGTCTAAATATCTTGCTAGTTGCTCGGCGTTGTCGCAATGGCGGGTTAAGCGTACATCTAATGTTTTTAGCCCACGTAATATTAACCATGCGTCGTGGGGCGATATGACGCCGCCAAAGTCTTTTAATATTTCAAACTTTAAGCGGTGCATGTGCTCTGCGTTACCGCACACTATACCTGCTATTACATCGCCATGACCATTTAAGTATTTGGTGGCGCTGTGGATCACCATGTCTATACCTAAGGCGAGCGGTTGCTGCAATAGTGGCGTCATAAAGGTGTTATCGACTATCGACACTAAGTTGTGGGCTTTGGCGATGCTTGCCATTTGACTCAAGTCGAATACTTGCAAATGAGGGTTAACTGGGGTTTCGCAAAACAACACTTTGGTATTGGTTTTTATTGCGGCTTCAACGGCTTGCATGTCGGTAAAGTCGACTAATGTGGTGCTGATGCCTAGGCGCGTGAGTTGGGTGGTCATTAGCGCGAAGGTGCAGCCATAAACCGCTTTTGATGCTACCAGGTGATCGCCTGCGTGCAAATGGGTTAACAGTGCGCTTGATACAGCAGCCATGCCCGATGCGGTGGCGGCGGCATCTTCTGCACCTTCTAGCAGTGCCATTTTACGCTCAAGCTCTGCTGTTGTTGGGTTACCTAGGCGGGTATAAATATAGCCCTGCTCGTCGCCTGCAAAACGTGCGCCGCCTTGTTCTGCGTTGTCAAATACAAAGGTGGCGGTTTGGTAAAGCGGTGTGGTGAGCGAGCCAAAAGCTTCGCGTTGATGGCCGCCATGAATGGCTAAGGTGGCTGGGTTCCATGCTTTGTGCTTGTTGTGTGACATTATCTCTCCCTGAACCACTTTGTTATTAAGTTATTTTGTTCGTGGTCAGGTTTTAAGATACAGCGGTTTGCATTTTAGCCAAGTAGCGAATGCCAAATAAGCCGTTTGTTGATTGTAAATACAATGTTACATAGTTAACCTGAACTCGGGATAATAAATGCCTTTCAAACAGTCCTTTGCCCTGCTCACTGCGTTGAATCGACTTACAATAGGCTAGGGCCTGTTGACCTTTCAAGGTTGTTTTTGCAGCGAATTGTTGGCCATTACTCATATACAAGTGCGCGGCAGAGACTTTGAGGTGTAGTTATTCTACATAAAAAGTCGATAACGCAGTAAAAATGACCAACAAACGCTGCCCACAGGGTTCGGCTAAAAACGTTTTACTCTTTGTTGAACAGATTTTGCTTAGGTGACTAGGCTACAATCCATTCGCCTCGATTAAAACGTTTTTAACTCGAACAAAATTCAACCAGAAAAGATCAACAGGCCCTAGCTATTGACGCGTCAATTCGCCTTGTTAGCAGAACAAATGACAAGCTTGAAAGTGAGAATGGGTAACATGTTGATTTTAAATAGTATAAGTTCATCCCTTATCCCGAGCTCAGGTTAGTTAGGTTATTGAGTGAGTGACAGCTTAAGTTGTTGCATGCCCTGCTCTATGCTTACCAACGGAGTGTAGCCTAAGTCTTGCTTGGCTGCGCTAATATCGAAGTAATGGCTGGTTGAGAGTTGCCTGGCGACAAAACGAGTCATTATAGGTTCTTGCGTTTTATTGAGCAGCCCGTAGAGGGTTTCTAGCACTGCGCCTGCAGCGTAAGCAACACCTGCAGGTACGCGTTTGCTGACGGGGGGAAGCGCTGCACAGGCGAGGATCTTGTTGAGCATGGCCGCCATGGTGATGGGTTGATCGTTACTTAAAAAGTATGCTTTACCGGCACTGTTAGCCTTATCGACTAAATCGACTGCAGCCAGAATATGGGCATAGGCGGCATTGTCGACATAAATAGTGTCGACCAGTTTATCTTGATTACCTACAAGTTTTAATTTGCCCGCTTTGGCTCGCTCAATCACCCTTGGCACTAAATGAGGATCATTTGGCCCCCAAATAAGGTGTGGCCGTAACGCGGTGGTTTTTAAGCTGTTACTGTTAGCTGCGAGTACCTTTTGTTCAGCTAGTGCTTTTGATTCGCCATAATAATTGAGGTATTGGCTGGCATAAGGTGCTGACTCATTAATGCCGTTTTCATCAACGCCGGCAAAGGTAACACTTGGGGTGCTGGTATACACAAGCGATGGAATATTAAGCGCCTTGCAAGCATTAATAATATTATTTGCGCCGTCAACATTTGGCGAATAGTAACTTTGTTTACTGCCCCACACCCCCGCTTTGGAGGCCACATGAAACACCATGTCGCAGCCTTGCATCGCCTGTTTAACGCTTGCAAAATCGCTAATGTCGCCGCGGCGCATGTCTACGCCTAACTGTGCAAGTTGAGGGTAATTGCCACGGGCAAACCCAACCACGCTAATGCCTGCGGCCAGCAAACGCTGACAAATGGCAAAACCTAAAAAGCCACCCGCGCCAGTCACAAACACCTTGTTTACTTTAGCGCTTAGCAGGGTTAAAGCGTTTTGCTCCTGGGGGGCTAAGTCAGTTAGTTTCATGCTGTATCCTTACTCTCGCCATTTTGCTTGTGCCCAAACGGCCAGTTTTTCACGGAAAATTTTGGCGTTATGGCGTACATCAACCGGAAAGTCGGGATGGATTAAAAAGCGGTTAATGCCTTGGGTGTGAGGGTGTTGCTCTGCCTGTTTGGTTAACTCTTGGTACAGCACGTTGGCGTTTGAACACACAAGGTCTTTGTGCAGTTCAATACAGATAACCGGCACAGTATGACCAGCAACATCAACCCCCACTAATGCTGAACGTTTTACCTGCGGATGTGTATTAAATACGCGCTCACACGGAATGGTAAAATAGCGTTTTAGCCGTTGCTCGCCGCGTTTAGCGTCGACAATATGGCCTTTGCGGCCACACATCCATAGCTGGCCATCGTCATCTAGGTAACCGACATCGCCCATGCGGTGGCGATATACGTTGATGTCGTTAATTTTTGCGTATTGAGTCGCTTGCATACGGCGGTAATATGATTGACTCACCATCGGGCCTTTGACCACTATTTCACCAATGTGATTTGCGGCTAATGGGGTAATGCTGTCCCAGTTTTCGATGGGGTCGTCGGTTATGGCAATGATGCTGATCTCGACCGACGAGATAGGTTTACCCACACATATTCCCTTGCCCTGATCGGTAAGATCGCTAGTATTAAATAGCGCATCGCTGCCTATCATGCTGACGGGTAAAGACTCGGTTGCGCCATAAGAATTAAGCACTTGCACATTAGGGTTGAGCATTTTACTAAAGCGCTTTATGGCACTAATGGTGGCTGGTGCACCGGCAGAAATCACTCTTTGTATGCTGCTTAACTTATGCTGTGTTTGCTCCCCTGCCTGGCCTAAACGTTCGAGCAAGGCGGGGTTAACAAACATATTGCTGCATTGATACTGCTCGATGGCCGCAAACAAATTGGCTGGATTAGCGGTAATGGGTTTGCTGGCGTCCATGTCTGGCACAATTGAGGCCATGCCTAAGGCTGGACCAAATAACGAGAATAACGGAAACGTGGCTAAATCTCGCTCACCCGGTTTAATGCCGTAGTCATTTTTAAGCGCACTGATTTGTGCTTCGAACATGCCGTGACTGTACACCACACCTTTTGGGGTACCTGTGCTGCCACTGGTAAATAAAATGGCGGCCATGTCGTCGTTTTCTAACATGGCCATGTCATGAATATGCGTATTGCGACTGCCAATTTCAATTATGGTTTCTAGATGGGTTGCATTGGTTAGCCAGCGCTGTAGCCCTGAGCCACCCACGTTAATCACTTGTTTTACACTGCCTTTACCCCAACCTAAAATCCGCCTAGCGATGTGGGCTTTAGGGATACCGATAAACACGTCGGGCTGTGACTCTGCAAAGCATTGTTTGAGGTTTTTAATGCCCATGCCTGGGTCAACCAAAATAGGAATAATACCGGCTTTAAATAAGCCAAAAGTCAGTGAAAAAAACTCAATACTTGGCGTGACCATAAGCACGGCTTTTTTACCGCGGCTGATACCGTATTGAAGCAGGCCCTTGGCGATGATATCTGACTGTTGATGCAGGGTTTTAAAGTCGATTTCTTGGTAGGTTAACTTGCCATTTTTGCTTTGTTGCACTGCCACAGCCAGTTTAGTTGGCATTGACTGCGCAGCACTGTGTAAGTGCTGACAAATGTTGGCATTAGCATGTACGGTTGTTTGAGTCATAATCAATCGTTATAGGGTAGCAACACTGCAATATATAATAGCTGCTTAATACAATAAAAAGGCTCTAACGAGCCTTTATGGTTAATTAATGCTGGGCGATAAAGTCTTTAATTAACGCGATAACTTCGTCACTGGCGTCTTCAAGAATGTAGTGACCACAGTCAGCAAACTCGTGTACCTGCGCATGAGGCATGCGTTGACGCCACTGCGCCAAAAAGTGTTTGTCGAACACAAAGTCTTTTAAGCCAAAACAGATTAAGGTTGGTACGTTGGCAAACTGAGTTAAGCTGTCGCCAATGCTTGTAACCAAATCATAGTTACGATCGCCCGGTTTTAAAGGGATATCTTGCACAAAACGTAATGTCGAGATGCGGTTTTTCCAGGAGTTAAACGGGGCGACATAAGCTTGGCGCACTTCGTTGCTCATGGGTTTACGTTTAACCCCCACGTACGATGCAGCAGACGAAAACGCATTTAAACCACGAACCAGTAAGGTGCCGAGTAAGGTTTCGCGGCAAATCCATAATGCCCAGGGAAACGGCTTGGTTTTAGGCAAATGAAACGCTGCAGTGTTTAAACACACAATACGCTTAATGCGCTCCGGGTGGCGAGCGGCAAAGCCCATGCCGATCATTCCGCCCCAATCGTGTACCACTAGGGTAATGTTTTGTTTAACGTCTAAGCTGTCTAATAATGCTTCTAAATCGTCTATACGACTTGTTAAGGTGTAGTCGTATTGTGGGTCGTCGGGTTTGTCTGAATAACCGCAACCTATATGGTCTGGTACGATACATTGATGTTTATCGCTCAATGCCGTAACGAGATTACGGTAATAGTAACTCCAGCTAGGATTACCGTGCACCATCACCACTGGCTCGCCCTGGCCTTCGTTGATGTAGTGCAGTTTATTGCCATTACGGTCTAAAAAATGACTTTTAAAGGGCAGTAAGTTGTCTAGCATGATGCATCCTGTAAACTATTTTTATAATGAAATGCAAAAATTCAGTGTTACCACTTAATTCCTAACATCATGCAGTTTAAGCCACTGCCTATTCCTAAAAAGCTGACTTGATCGCCAACACGTAAAAAGCCCGCATCGTGTGCAATTGCCGCGGTAACGGGTAACGATACTGTGCCCATGTTGCCCAGCTTTTGATAGGTTGGGTATTCTTTTTCGTGCGGGATATTTAGCGCGTTTAACACTTGTTTACGATTTGAGGCGCCCACCTGGTGACAAATAACTTTGTCGACCTGCTCTACTACCCAGTCACGTTGTGCTAAAAAGTGCTCCCAGGTGTGTTTGGCCAGTTCAACGCCTTCTTTTAGTAAGGTGACAGCGTCGGTACGCATAAATTCGCGGTATAACAAGTGCCCTGCTTCTTGCAGGCCCCATTGACACAATTGATGATGCTCTGGGGCCGACAAATGGCTGGCACCCAACAACTGATGCTGGCGAGCGGTTTTAAGCGGTAATGTCCCGTCGGTTAAAATCACTGCAATAGCGCCAGAGCCACCGGTTAAGGTCGCTAAAGACTGAGCAAAATTTTGCATTGTGGGTTCGGCTAGCATGTGATCGATTGTGGCGTCGACAATATCGCGCGCCGACTCACAAGATACCACCATACCCGCTTTAATTTGGCCAAGTTCAATACGATTGGCAATATCTAAAATGCCCGACAACACCCCTAAACAGGCGTTACTGATGTCGTAGATGGCGGTGTCTTTTGACACACCAAGTTCGGCAGCGATACGACATGCGGTTGCAGGTTCGTGTTGGTCACGGCAAACGCCTGTGTAAACCACAGCACCTAGCTCACTGACCTCTATGCCAGTTTCGTTGACCGCTTTGCGCGCAGCAGCAATGGCACCGTCTGACAGGCGATGCCCTTTTGGCCACCAACGACGCTCGGTGATTCCGGTTAATGCGGCAAGCTGCCCCATTGGAATGCGAAACTTTTGATATAGGGGTGCTAAGCGAGATTCTAAATCGCTACTGGACACGACCTGTGGTGCTAGCTCATAGGCCAGACTATTGATAAAGACACGTGAATATTTCATTAAACCGTATTATTCGCTTCGCTCTAGTTAGCCAAAAGCCCCTAGAATAGTTGTTAGTCGTTATTAACCCGCCATTTGAACAAGAATGGCTTAATTATTCAATCAAAAACCGCAGCCAAGCGGGGTTATTTAAGATTTTTTTTACCAGCCGATTACGCTGGTTGATTAACAACGGCTTTGATTGTTATCACAGCCAATGAAATACAGGCTATTAAACAAAGGCTTAACTTTGATTAATTTTTTAACTCGCTTAAGTCGCTGTTTTAATTGCTTGAATAAACGCATTTCGTGGTGTGACACTGTTTGCACAAAATTCGCTCAATGTAACCTGGTATCCCTGTTGTTGTAAAAAGCACACGCGGTCTAGCAATAACCAACATTCTAAGGCTCGGCGAAATAAATGCGCGACTAAATCTATGCGCTTGGTAAGGCGCTGCCTTGTAATGCCGCGCTGCAAAAAAGCGTCAAAGTCGATGTTATTGCTTAAAGTTAAGCCTTTTTGTTGTGCCGCCCACATGCAAAAGTCGGTAAAGCTGCCGCTAAGTTGGCTTTGTTTGATGGTGGGCACAGGTAAGTAAGCATTAATGCCCCTGACTTGGCGTTGCAAGGTGTCAAAGCCTAGGCGCCAGGCAACTTCTTGCAATCGCAGCGCCTGTTGTTTTGGGCTGGCAATAACGCTTTGTTGTAAGGGTAATTGCAAATCATGCTTGCTCAGTTTGAGCTTGCTGGCGCGCCCCTGTTGCGATAGCGGTTGATAATGCGCACCTTGAATTAGGTGATAACAGCAAGGCGAAATTGAAATGGCCTGGGTATTGGCTTTCGTTGCCAATTTGATTAACCGCACATGTAAGTCGCCGCAGGCATGCAGTGCAATTGCATGTTGCTGCGGATAAAACACCTTATGCTTTGAGCTAAGTGGGGCAAATGCATCGGCACAGATAAACCGTTGTGGCAATTGCCATTGCGTAGCAAACGCCTCACCTTGTTTACATAGGCTGGCTTGCCATTCGAGGCTGGTGACGTCGACTTGTTGCTGTTTGGCAATTAAACGGCCTAAATGCCCTTTGCCTGCACACCATTCTAATATAGGTAATCGGCTTAGCTGGCTATGGCCTTGTGGGTTAATTTGCGCAGCAAATGCGGTAATTTGTTGCCATTTTCGGCCTTTTATATGAGCGCTAAAATGAGCTAAGTCAGCTTGCTGCTGAGCTGTCGGTTCTGCTGTGCTCAAGCTTGTGGGCAAAGTGATGACTAACAAGCCTAGGTGCTCAATGAGCTGAGCAAGAGGTAACTGCGGGCTTTGTTTAAGGTCTGCTATTAAGCTTGGTAGTAAAGTTTGCGCAAGTAACTGCTGATCTGCATCTATTGCGTCTATATCTGTGTCGGGTATTTGCCATACTTTTTGCGCCAAATGCGGAAATGCTTGCTGCCAGGGTAAGTGGTCACACTCAAAAGCCACCAGCTGCCATAAAGGGCTTAACGCTTCGAGCAGTGAGTCAAGTGACTCAAAAGTATGTTGATAATCGATTACTGACATATTTGTGCTTACAGTTAACCTTGGCCGATTGAAATGGTAGGATGCGAGCATTAGCTCCCCAAACCGGAATTGTAAACTATGCACTCGCCCTGTGTCGCCCGCTGTGGCCTAAATGATGACGATTATTGTATGGGATGTTTTCGTCATATTGATGAAATTGTCATTTGGTCGAGCGCATCTGATGAACAGCAGCAACAGATTATTGATAAATTAGCCGACAGAAAACAATTGTATTTAGGCGATATCAATAATAAAGCACTCACCCGCGCCCAATGGCTCAAGGCAGAAAAGCGATTAAAGCGATAAAGGTCGAGTATCCAAGGCGATTGGGTTTAGGGATTTGGTGCTAGGGTCTAGGTACTAGGCTTTTGCCGAATAGCCAGTCATCCCTTCGCCCGTCATCCCTGAGTGCTTATATCAGGGATCCAGGTGTTTCTTTTGACTTTGATTAAAAGCGTAAAGCCAACACCTGGATTCCGGCTTTAAAAGCGTTGCCGGAATGACGTAGTAGTTGGCGTCATCTTAATACGAGTGAGCAAATGATGGTGTTGCTCTATGCCGTCATCCCTGAGTGCTTGTATCAGGGATCCAGGTGTTTCTTTTGACTTTGCTTAAAAGCGTAAAGCCAACACCTGGATTCCGGCTCAACAGCGTTACCGGAATGACGGGCTGAACACCAGGATTCCGGCTTTAAAAGCGTTGCCGGAATGACGTAGTAGTTAGCGTCATCTTAATATGAGTGAGCAAATGATGGTGTTGCTCTATGCCGTCATCCCTGAGTGCTTGTATCAGGGATCCAGGTGTTTCTTTTGACCTTGCTTAAAAGCGTAAAGCCAACACCTGGATTCCGGCTTAAAAGCGTTGCCGGAATGACGTAGTAGTGGGCGTTATCTTAATACGAGTGAGCAAATGATGGTGTTGCTCTATGCCGTCATCCCTGAGTGCTTGTATCAGGGATCCAGGTGTTTCTTTTGACCTTGCTTGAAACGTAAAAACAACTGCTGGATTCCGGCTCAACAGCGTTACCGGAATGACGGGCTGAACACCTGGATTCCGGCTTTAAAAGCGTTGCCGGAATGACGTAGTAGTGGGCGTCATCTTAATACGAGTGAGCAAATGATGGTGTTGCTCTATGCCGTCATCCCTGAGTGCTTGTATCAGGGATCCAGGTGTTTCTTTTGACTTTGCTTGAAACGTAAAAACAACTGCTGGATTCCGGCTCAACAGCGTTACCGGAATGACGGGCTGAACACCTGGATTCCGGCTTAAAAGCGTTGCCGGAATGACGGGCTGAACACCTGGATTCCGGCTTTAAAAGCGTTGCCGAAATGACGTAGTAGTGGACGGTGCCGAAATGACGGAGTGGTGGGCGTTGCCGAAATGATGAGGCTGTACTCGTCATTTGAGTACAAAGCAGCAAATGACGGTTTTGTGGGTGTGGTCGGTGACGTTGCTTATTTCTTCATCATGGCTTTTAAGTCTGCAAATGGGTTATAGGTTGCGGCTTCTTGTTTGGCTTCTTTGGTGCTGCCGTAACGTATTAGCTCTTCAAAGCGCGAGTGTTCGTTGTCGTGGCAGTACAGGCAAAGTAGTTCCCAATTTGAACCATCTGACGGGTTATTGTCGTGGTTGTGGTCGCGGTGGTGTACGGTGAGTTCAGCTAGGTTTTTGTGGGTAAACTCACGTGTGCATCGGCCGCAAACCCATGGGTATAGTTTAAGTGCTTGTTCACGGTAGCCTTTTTCGCGGGTGGCTTTGTATTCTCGGGCTTCTGCTAAAACTTTATCTAATTTGCTGGGCTGTTGGTTGGTCGACATAGTGCATCACTTAATATAATAAAATTACCCCAAGGATAATCACTGTTATCACTTGGGGCAATTGTTTGTCTTACCTTAATTTATTTTTATTCTGCAACGGGCGAAGAATTAGATAAATAGAGGTAATGTAAATAGCGTTCGTACTGAGTAATAATATCGGCAATGATTTGCTCTGGGGTATATCCCATCACGTCGTATTGCTGGCCACCGTGCTCTAGAAACACTTCGACTCGATAAAAAGTCTGTTCGGCCTGTTGGTTGATTAACTCAGACACTATTCGGTTTTGCTAATACCCGCCGTTAAATTAAAGCGCATTGCGTCTTCAAACGACCAGTCTACAAAAATTAAATCGTCTCGTTTAACCAGGCTGGTGACACCGGCCATTTGGTAACTGAGCTGAAATAACACCGGCACCCAATCCCCTTCTGGCAAGGCTGCAGCTAACGGCTCTGGCGCCGACTCACTCATGATAAAGCCAACAACATAACCACCATTAGCTTGTTTGACTAATACGGTTTTTTGGGTTTTAGGCTGGCCGTCGCGGTTCATTAAGCTGGCGATATCTCTGATACTGCCATATACCGACTTAAACAGTGGGAATTTCATCAGTTGGCGTTCTATCCAGCCATAGATCCAGGCGATAGGACTGACCGAAAACAGCAGCCCAGCCACAAACACTAAACTGGCAACAAGGCAAAAACCGGCCCCGACAAACACGGGGGCAACGCCAACAAGTTCGAGTAATAATTTACCCAACTCATCGAGTGAAATAAACAAGGACCAAAAAAGCCAAATGGATAACACCATTGGCAATAAATTCATTAAACCTCGCGCTAGGGTCTTTTTCATGGGTCACTCTTTAAGATTGTTAAACAAGGTGCTAAATAACGTATACCATTAATAGGTAACTACTCAGAATGTTTAAAGCCACAGCCGTTTAATTAAAGCGCGGCTCTGTAACCTGACTTAATAACACACGCCTTTAAACACCGACAACGCAAATAAAAGCTGCTGGGGCATTGCTTGTGGCAAGTGTTAAACCAACTCAGCACAAAAATGTGAACAGGCTTACTGGTTAACACTGCTTATTACTTCGTTAAAAAGCTGGAAGTAGAACAACGACCACGCTGTAATAGTTGATCACTTATTAATGCGCAATGGTATCACTAATTAAGGGGTACAAAAAAACGCCCTAAGTATAACTGTTTCAATATAAAACAGTACACATAGAGCGTTTTTAAAAGCGAGAATGATGCCGTGGTTAAGGCAACTGGCTATGCTATAGATCTTTTTCCATATCTTCGTATGAGGTATGACGCACGTCTTTACCTTTTACATAGTAAATAATGTATTCGCAGATATTTTTACAGCGGTCACCAACACGCTCAACGGCGCGAGCGGCCCATAACACGTCTAATACGCCAGGGATGGAGCGTGGATCTTCCATCATGTAGGTCATTAATTGACGAATAATACTTTCGTATTCTTTGTCTAACTTGGCATCTTCTTTATGCAGTTCAACAGCTTGCTCGGCATCCATACGGGCAAGAGCATCAAGAGTTGAGTGCAACATACGAGTAGCATGGCGCCCCATGCTTTCTATGCTCACCAATAGCGGCTGCTGCGTGTTAACACGCTTTTCTAGTGCTGCTTTGGCAATACGCACACAGGCATCACCAATACGCTCTAGATCGGCAATGGTTTTTGATATTGCGATAATCATGCGTAAGTCGCTGGCTGCTGGCTGACGTTTGGCGATAATGCGGGTGCATTCTTCGTCGATAGCCACTTCCATGCCGTTGACTCTGTGGTCGCCTTCAATCACTTTTTGCGCAAGCTCTGCATCTAACGAGGTCAGTGCGTCAAGTGATTGCTCAAGTTGACGCTCCACTAAGCCACCCATAGCTAATACGCGGTTACGAATATCTTCAAGTTCAGCGTTAAACTGACCAGAAATATGCTTGCTTAAATTTATTTTTTCCATTTTACCCACCTAAATTTTTTGTCTGGTTATTAAAGATGAAAGATTAACCGTAACGACCGGTGATATAGTCTTCCGTTTTACGCTTTTTAGGGGTAGTGAAAATGGTGTTAGTGTCGGCATATTCTACCAGTTCGCCCATGTACATAAAGGCGGTTTGGTCTGACACGCGTGCAGCTTGCTGCATGTTATGTGTCACTATCACTACTGTGTATTGTTGCTTTAGCTCGGTGATGAGTTCTTCAATCGTTAATGTTGAAATAGGGTCCAACGCCGATGTAGGTTCGTCGAGTAATAACACCTCTGGTTCAATGGCAATCGCGCGGGCAATCACAAGACGTTGTTGCTGACCGCCAGACAAACCAAATGCATTGTCGTGTAAACGGTCTTTAACTTCGTCCCAAATCGCCGCGCCACGTAATGAACGTTCAGCGGCTTCGTCTAGTTCGCGGCGGTTGTTCACCCCTTGCAAACGCAAGCCATATACCACGTTTTCGTAAATCGATTTTGGGAATGGGTTAGGACGCTGGAACACCATACCCACATTACGACGCAATGACGCTACATCGACATTTTTGTCATAGATGTTTTGCCCGTGAAGTAAAATTTCACCGTCGATTTTACAACTGTCAACCAAGTCGTTCATGCGGTTAATGCAACGCAATAAGGTTGATTTACCACAACCACTTGGGCCAATAAATGCCGTGACCTTCTTTTTAGGGATCTTCATCGACACATCAAATAGCGCTTGTTTATCACCGTAACGTAAATCGAGGTTACGGATCTCAAGTGCGGTATCCTGCTCGGGTAAATTAACTAAATCAACTGCGTCTTTTTGCATTGCTGAACTATCAATAGAAATCATTTTTTTCTTTCCTTCAGGATATCGCTAATTAGTGTTCTAGCGAACGGAATTTTTCACGTAAATGGTTGCGCACACTAATGGCGGTTAAGTTAAGCGCAACAATAACAGAGACTAATAAGAACGATGTTGCGTACACTAACGGACGTGCAGCCTCAACGTTAGGGCTTTGGAAGCCGACATCGTAAATATGGAATCCAAGGTGCATGAACTTACGTTCTAAATGCACAAATGGGAAGTTCATATCAATCGGTAACGTTGGTGCAAGTTTTACCACACCCACCAACATTAACGGAGCAACTTCGCCAGCAGCACGGGCAACGGCAAGGATCAACCCTGTCATAATGGCTGGACTTGCCATTGGAATCACAATGCGCCATAGGGTTTCTGCTTTGGTTGCCCCTAGGGCTAAACTACCTTGGCGAACCGCACTCGGAATACGACTTAAGCCTTCCTCTGTTGATACAATCACCACCGGCAAGGTTAAAATTGCCAATGTTAATGCAGACCAAATGACCCCTGGCGATCCAAATGTTGGTGCGGGTAAGGCCTCTGGGAAAAACAATTGGTCAATTGAGCCACCCATCATGTAAACAAAGAACCCTAAACCAAACACACCATACACAATTGATGGCACACCCGCTAAGTTAATCACCGCAATGCGGATCATCTTAGTAATTGGGCCTTTTTTAGCGTACTCGTGTAAGTATATGGCGGCGATAACACCAAAGGGAGTCACAATAACAGCCATTAATAACACCATGAAAACCGTACCAAAAATAGCTGGGAACACCCCGCCCTCGGTATTGGCTTCGCGCGGGTCGTCGTTAATAAAACGACCAATACCAACAAACCAATGGCCTACTTTTTGTAGCACGTTCATGTGGTTTACGTAGCTAACATCTAAAATAGAGTCTAGCTTGAGGATCACCTCTTGGCCGCGCATATCACGTACGACAACAGAATCACGAGCCGCTTGATCACGTAGGGCAAATAAGTCTTTTTCAAGCACGAGATAGTCTTGGTTAAGTTGCTCTATTTGCGCTTTAATGTCTGCTTTACGTTGTTCGGTAAGTTCGCCATCGAGCTCATAACCACGTTCTTTTAAACGTAAACGTTCAATTTGGTAGTTAATTGAACCAATATCAGACTTTTGCAACTCGAGCGCTTGCTCCGAAATCGCGACTGCACGGTCAATGTGGTTAAACAATGACGCTTCGATGTCGGCTTCGGTTTTAAGCTCTAATCGTTTGCCATCTTCAATAACCGCAATAGGATAACCGTAAAAATTACCGTTTTTGGTACGCTCAAGCTTAGCTACATCTGCAGGAGTGGTACGGCTGACGATATCAGTGGCTAATATCCAGCGAAAATCCAGGCCTACAAACTCACGGTTACCGGTTTTCACTAGGTAACGGGTAACAAATTCGCCTGGGTGTTCGGCAAATTTGTGTCCGGCCGAGATGAGTCGCTCAGTTGGCACTTCTTCGCGGTCGTAAATTTCACCAATTAAGGTGCTTTTAACACCGTCACTGTTTTCTAATTGCCATTCGTAAATGTCGGCAGGCCAAAAATAGCTTAGGCCACGCCATGCGATTAACAGTAATAAGCCTAAAACGGCAATTAAACTGATACTAACAGCACCACCGGTCATCCAGATCCACGGTGAGCCTGACTTAAACCACTTACCCATTGCACAAACCTCTCAAGGCGATTGGCGAAATAATCAATATATGAGTCATCATCTTTCCTTACAGTGAGCTATAACGGTCGCGTAAACGCTGGCGTACGACTTCTGCAATGGTGTTGAAGAAGAAGGTGAATATAAACAGCACAAAAGCCGCTAAGAACAGCACACGATAGTGCGAACTGCCAATGGCCGACTCTGGCATTTCTACGGCAATGTTTGCTGCAAGAGTACGCATACCCTCGAACACGCTCCACTCTAAAATCGCCGTGTTACCCGTTGCCATCAGTACAATCATGGTTTCACCGACCGCGCGGCCAAGACCCATCATGATGGCTGAGAAGATACCAGGGCTTGCAGTGAGCAACACTACACGCGTTAGGGTTTGCCAGTTTGTTGCACCGAGTGCCAAACTGCCGTTTGATAAATGGCGTGGTACAGAGAAAATAGCATCTTCTGCGATGGAGAATATGGTCGGAATAACCGCAAAGCCCATGGCGATACCAACAACAAATGCGTTACGTTGGTCAAATGTAATGCCTAACTCGTTGGTAATAAATTGACGAGTGTTGCCATCAAACAATGCCACTTCAATCACTGGGCTAATTGAGAACGAGAACCAACCAACAAAGATAATTACAGGTAACAGCATTAATTCTTGGTAGGTTTCAGGTAAACGCTGCTTCCAGGTTTGCGGCATTTTGCTCCAGGCAAATGCAGTGATTAATATTGAAATCGGTAATAAGGTTAACAACACCACAATGCCAGGTAGGTGGTCTTCAATTAATGGCGCTAACCATAAACCGGCCAAGAAACCTAAAATCACTGTTGGTAATGCTTCCATAATCTCAATGGTAGGCTTAACCACATTACGTACTTTAGGTGTCATGAAGTAAGCTGTATAAATTGCACCGGCTACCGCTAACGGCACAGCAAACAACATGGCATAAAATGCTGCTTTCATGGTACCAAAGGCTAGAGGCATTAAGCTTAATTTGGCTTCAAAGTCGTCAGAACCAGACGTTGACTGCCATACATATTGCGGCTCAGGATAACCTTCGTACCACACTTTTTGCCATAATGCGCTCCACGATACCTCTGGGTGATCGTTTTCAACCGAGAACAGATTAAGCTGGTTGTCGGCTTCAATTATCAGTGCATTTGAACGCGGGCTAAAGGACATTAAGCCTGGGTTAGTTAACGAAAACTTTTCGTCAAACAAATTACGTTGGCTTGTGGTGTACAGTAGAGTTAGTTCACCAGCATCACTTAATACCGCAAAACTTTTACGATAAAACTCTGTCGCCATAGCGCTAACCGGCGAGACATCTTCAAACTCACGAATTTGTTGATATAAACGGCCTTTGTCACCATTAACTTGGAAATACTGACTGATCACGCCACTGTCGTAGCTGATCATAATTGAGCTAGCACCCGCAAGGAGGTTAACTTGCTTGATTTTGGCATCGCCCTTTTTGACATCGAGCACTTGCAGTAACTCAATTTCATCAGCATCGCGGGTGTTATATATAAACAGTTTGTTGGTTGTGCTTAAGATGAGTTGACGATGATCGGGGGTCATTAACTGAGACACCACTTGATTTGGCGCATCTTCAATAAACACTTCTACAGAAGACCATTCGATCTCTTCTGTCATCATGTTTTCTTCACCTTCCTGGCGATTAAGTTTCCATGCACCATTGGCATCTTGGTATGCAAAGCTCATTCGGCTACCGCTGTAGTCGAACACTAAATTGTATACTGCACCGTCTTGGTTGATGGTTAAGGGCTCATCACCAATTGGATAATTTAATTTAGGGGTAATTTTACGCTGGTTGTCAGGATAGGTGACCGTAAAGTCGATACCAACCACAATAACTTGGCCATTACTTAACCCTAGTGCAAAACGTTGCTCGCTTGGGCTCGATTTGGCGGTACTGGTAATGGTGACACCTTCTGGTAACGGCGGCGTGAAAGATGAAATCAATTGGCCAGTGGTTGATGAGTAAAAATCAACAGTACCTGATTGCGTGACGCGATATAACACTTCGTTTTGTTCATCGCTGCCAATCATCAATGATTGTTCATCAGCATGTTGGTAACTTATGCTGGTGACTGGCTCAATGTGCGCTCCATCAAAAATAGGTTTGATGACATACAGCAAGTAGAAAAAGATTAATAACAAAGCCACAAACACCATGGTGCCGCCGACTGTTATCCCAAACTGTGCTGCTTTATCCTTAAATGCCCTGCGTGATGCTTGTTTACCCGCGAGCAAACTTTTTTCAGCAGAACCAGGTTGATTTACCTGACTTTCCATTAAGAACCTCTAATAATTAATCGATGCCATAATTAGCGCTTTGATTGTGCAGTTTACTATGCTAACAATAAATATTTATGACTAAATAACTCTATGCATAATTAATATTGAGTGGTGACATCGTCCCATTATTAACCATTTAATTGCTATTAGGTGCATTGGTAAATCGTCGTAAAACAACAGTAAAGCCATAGCGCAATCTTAAGTGGCTGCGATTATATGACGTAAAGATGACAGTTGTGTTACAGTCAATGTTTATAGGAGAAATATAATATGATGCGTTACCTTATTACTTTGCAAGCTCCTGATAGAAAAGGGTTAGTAGAACAAATAGCCAATGTTGTAAGCCGCCATAATGGTAACTGGCTCGACTCTGAAATGCGTCATATCGACGGTGTTTTTGCCGCAATATTACAGTTAGAAGTCCCTGCAGATAAATGGGATGAGCTGGTCGATGCGCTTGAATGCATTGATGGCTTAACGCTGACATTCTCAAAAACCAGTTTACATGCACAACCCATTAAGCAATTAAGTTATCAATTAGTGGCCTATGACCGCCCTGGCATTGTGCTTCATATTTCTAATAAAATGAATGCATTAGGCATTAACATTGAAAAGTTTAGTAGCCAATATGAAACCGCCAGCCACACAGGAATTGATTTGTTTAGAGCCACAATGACATTAGGCCTTTCTGATTTGTCGCAAGAAGATCACATCAAAACATCGCTGTACGAAATGGGTGATGATGTTGTGTTAGACAAGGTGAGTTAATCAACACATTTCATCCGTTTCATCTAAATTAAGCCTAAAATCCGTTTTCATCATCTGCTAAACTGCCAGCAAATAATACAGATAAAACGGATACACCATGTTTGGAACGCTATCAAAACTGAAAACCCACCTCAATGAGCAACATGAGGTGGAATATCATTTACCCGTGGGTGAGCAGCGCTTAGCGCTAAACCCATTAATTGGTAAATCTCTCACCATCACCCACACGGGCAATATTTTTTGCAGCAGCTGCGGCAAAAAAACCAAAAAGAGTTACTCGCAAGGCCATTGCTATGTTTGCATGAGCAAACTGGCCAGTTGCGATATGTGTATTATGAAACCAGAAACCTGCCATTTTGATCAAGGCACCTGCCGCGAGCCAGAATGGGCCATGTCGCATTGTTTTGTGCCTCATTATGTATATTTGTCTAACACCTCTGGGATTAAAGTCGGGATTACTCGCCACACACAAATTCCAACACGCTGGATTGATCAGGGCGCGACTCAGGGCTTACCCATTTTTAAAGTATCAACCCGTAAAATGTCGGGGTTAATTGAAATTGAACTCGCTAAGTTCATTAATGATAAAACCCATTGGCAAGCCATGCTTAAAGGTCACAATGACGACATTGATTTGGTTGAGCAGGCGGCAAAACTCATTCCTTTAATTGAAGATAAATTGCAGGCACTAGCAGCAGAGCATCAAGATATTGTCATTGAGCGACTCGACGATAATATTCAGGCTATTCACTATCCTGTGACTGAGTTTCCTAGCAAGGTGAAGTCACATAACTTTGATAAAGTTGCTGAAGTTACAGGGATTTTACAAGGCATTAAAGGCCAATACCTTATTTTTGATACTGGTGTGATTAATATTCGTAAGTTTTCATCTTACGAGGTTGAAGTCCACTGTTAACCTATAGCCAAATAACTTTAAGATAAGGGTACAGCAACTATTGATTGGCGTTTAGACGCGGAGCTGATTTGATGCATAGTTGCTGTACGTTGATCATTGGCAACAGAGTATAAACGCCTAGTAAACTCGCCCTAGGACGCCACTCATAACGACGCTTTTGACCTGGTGCTGAACACAATAAGAGGCGTTAAGCTTTGCATCTTGAGGTTACTTGGGCACATATGGAGCGCGCATTTGTGATCTATTTTAGGCTGACTCGAGTAGCTTACTGCTAACTTTCGCTAAAAGAGCACATTCTTATGCGGATTGAAATTAATTTAACCTGAGTTCGGGATAAGGGATGAATTTATACTATTTAAAATCAACAGGTTACCCACTCTCACTTTCAAGCTTGTCATTTGTTCTGCTAACAAGGCGAATTGACGCGTCAATAGCTAGCCTATTGTAAGTCGATTCAACGCAGTGAGCAGGGAAAAGGACTGTTTGAAAGGCATTTATTATCCCGAGCTCAGGTTAATTTAACACACTGTTAAAAAAATCATTGTGGCTAGCAATCAATTTCCCCTAAAATCCTGCTACTTAAACTTAAGCCTAAGAGATCCTTTCATGGAGTTAGTGTTCGCCATTGCCTTATTTGCTTTTTCTGCTGGGATTACCCCTGGTCCAAACAACATTATGTTAATGACATCTGGGGTAAACTTTGGCATAAAACGCAGCATCCCGCATTTATTAGGGATTAGCCTAGGATTTCCAACCATGATTTTGGCAGTGGGATTAGGGTTAAGTGCCATATTTCAAGCTTATCCGATTATTCATACTGTGATTAAAGTAGTGGGAATTACCTACCTACTCTATTTGTCGTGGCTAATTGCCAATAGCAGCAGCAAAATGGAAGGTAAACAGGTTAGTAAACCATTTAGCTTTATTCAAGCGGCGGCATTTCAATGGGTCAACCCAAAGGGATGGATAATGGCAGTAGGGGCGATTGCAACATTTACCTCAGTACAACAAGAGCTTAATCACCAGGTAGTGATTATTGCCAGTGTATTTTTATGTGTTGCCTTTCCTTGTGCCATAGTTTGGTTAAGTTTTGGTGTGGCACTTAAACGTTTACTTAAAAATGAACGCCAACAACGTATTTTTAATATTTCAATGGCATTATTACTTGTAGCGTCAATCATTCCGATGGTGTTACCCGCATCGTCACATTAATTTTGGTCAAGGTCCGTCACTATGCAACCACATGAATGCATCAGCCATACCAGCAAATGGGTTGTTGATGTCATAATGAAGTACAATATTTGCCCGTTTGCGCGCCGTGAAGTTGAACGTGCCAGTATTCGTTATGTGGCCATTGAGCACACTAAAGTCAAAGCCGTACTAAACGCGCTATTAGCAGAATGCCAGTACCTTGATGAGCACCCCGAAACAGAAACAACCTTGTTTATTTTGCCACGAGGATTTGAAGGGTTTTATGCTTATTTAGACTTGGTAGATGATGCCAACAACTTATTAGTTGACCACGATTATGAAGGCGAATATCAGCTTGCGACCTTTCACCCCGACTATTGCTTTGATGGTGAATCCCAAGACAGCGCGGCCAATTTTACCAACCGAGCGCCATACCCAACCTTGCACATTATTCGAGAAGCAAGTATGGAAGTCGCACTAGCAAATTACAGCGACCCCGAATCCATCCCTGAACGGAATATTGCGTTTGCACAGCGTAAAGGCTGTGAATTTTTTATTAAGTTACTGCAACATTGCACGAAATCGTAACGGTATACAGAACGCCTCACTTACGGTTTTTGATGCTATATCTAGGTGCTAGGTGCTAGAAACCCAAAAGCAACACCTGGATTCCGGCTTTAAAAGCGTTGCCGGAATGACGGAGTAGTTGAGCATTAGCGGAATAACATAGAAGTTGGCGTAACCAGAATAACCTAGTCGTTAACTTTGCTTGCTTTTTTTGTGTTGCTTTATCTTTTCGCTCGTCATCCCTGAGTGCTTTTATCAGGGATCCAGGTGTTTCTTTTGACCTTACTTAAAACCTAAAGCCAACACCTGGATTCCGGCTTTAAAAGCGTTGCCGGAATGACGTAGTAGTAGATGGTGTTTGTTATTAATTTTTGCTTTATGTTTTTTGCTCGTCATCCC
>NZ_JAKILA010000034.1 GCF_023283885.1 Shewanella basaltis | reverse complement strand
ACAAGGCGAATTAACGCGTCAATAGCTAGCCTATTGCAAGTTAATTCAACGCAGTGAGGAAGGCAAAGGACTGCTTGAAAGGCGTTTGTTATCCAGAGCTGAGGTTACTTAGTAAGCAACACTAATACGTTGGTTAATATGCTTGGCACTTTCTGCTTCATCAAGCATGGCTTTGGCGTAATCGACTACCGACACTCGGCTTTGACCAGCCGAATCGGTAAAAAACTCATCGCCGCCTAAACGGTATGGACCTTCTGACTCGCCCGGAAAAATCATCGCCGCAGGGCTAACGTAAGTCCACTTAATCGCTGAGTCGGTAGTACGGAACACAGTAAGTGCTTCACCTTGCGCAATGGCTTCGGCTTTGTATTCTTCAGGAAACTCTGGGGTTGAAACCAAAGTAACACCTGGTGCAACTTCAAGGCTACCTGCTCCACCCACCCATAACAAACGCGGTGAGCCAGCTTTAGGCAAGTGTTGTAGTAATTGCTGTGCGGTGTGTGCAACAACCTCATGATTTTGCGCGGCGCGGCCACCAATTGAGGCAATCACGGCATCAACACCAGCAAACGCTGTGGCAATGTCTTGTGCTGACATTTGAGTCATATCAAGAGTACGCACGCTAATATCTTGGGTCACTTTACTTGCATCACGTACAACGGCAATCACTTGATGGCCACGGCTAATCGCTTCGTGGGTAATTGTGCTGCCAATCCAACCTGTTGCGCCTAATACTGCTAGTTTCATGTTTTGTCTCGCTCTATTAATTAACAATGGAGCCAGTTTATAGCTAACAAAATTCGAGATAAATACCGAATACTGAGCCTAATTGTTTCAATATTTGATACAAAATAACCGATAAATATGCCCTTAAAAGCAATCTAAACGCCAAGTTAACACGTATGTATTTTCTCATTCACTGTGGGATTTGGCGCCATGTCCGATATGGTCAAACAAGCAATTAATATCGTCTGGTTTAAACGTGACCTGCGGCTGTCTGATCATCAACCACTGGTAGAGGCATTTAATCAGCATTTACCTTGCTTACTGATATACAGTTTTGAACCATTTATGCTTGCAGACTCACATTACAATGAGCGCCATTGGCGTTTTGTGTGGCAGTCGCTTCAAGATATCAATCAACAGTTGGCCCGATTTAATGGCCAGGTCTATATTTTTGACCTACCAATCATTGACCTACTGCAAGCGTTACACCAACAGTTTGAAATAAAAAACATTTATAGCCATCAAGAGATAGGACTACACAATAGTTTTGAGCGCGATAAAGCCGTAGCACATTGGTGTAAACAACAAGATATTTATTGGCAACAATCACCCACTGGCGCCGTTGTCAGGGGGCGTAAACATCGCATCGCATGGGATAAACACTGGCAACAGGTAATGGAAAGTCCCATTGCCGTGCCTCAGTGGCAGCAATGCCAAATACAAACACTCAATCACTATCAAGCTCCCACGCTTGATGATGCCTTCACAACCGCCAATGACCAGTTTCAATCTGGTGGACCTAAGACAGCCAGAGCAATACTGAGTAGTTTTTTGACTCACAGAGGTAAAAACTATCAGCGCAGTATTTCTAGCCCGAGCTTAAGTCGTACTCATTGCTCACGTTTATCGCCTTACTTAGCTTGGGGAAACATCAGCTTAAAGCAAGTGTATCAAGCCACATTAACTCGTTATCAAGAGGTGCAAACCAGTAATAGAGCTTGGCGAAAACCGTTATTAGCAATGATGTCGCGCCTACACTGGCATTGTCATTTTATGCAAAAATTTGAAAGCCAATGCAGTATGGAATTCACGCCAGTCAACCCTGGGTATCTCGATTACCCCTACCGCACTGACGATAAAGTACAACAGGATCTTCAGCGCTGGGCAGAAGGCCAAACAGGCATCCCTATTATTGATGCCTGCATGCGCTGCCTGCGCCAAACCGGTTACATAAACTTTAGAATGCGCGCCATGTTAGTCAGCTTTGTTACCCACCATCTAAACATTGCCTGGCAACATGCAAGCCTACCTTTAGCCAACTATTTTCTCGATTTTGAACCGGGTATCCACTACCCACAACTGCAAATGCAGGCATCGGTCACAGGCATTAACACCATTAGGTTATATAACCCCATTAAGCAGTCACAGGACCAAGATCCCAACGGGGAGTTTATTCGTCAGTGGTGCCCCGAGCTTAACAATTTACCCAATGAATATATCCACCAGCCATGGTTACAGCCGCCCATGGAAGCGATATTCAACGACATGATCTTAGGCCGTGACTACCCTGAACCTATGATTGATTTAACTGTGGCATCACAAACTGCCCGCGATCGCTTATGGTCATATCGCGAACAACCACAAGTTAAACAACATATTGCGGCAGTATTAACCCGCCATGTTCGCCCCAAAGCCAAACGCACGAGCCCTCGCCATGACACATAAAAAACCACATTTGTCACACAAAGTCTGTGTTGTGTGCCAACGACCTTTTGCCTGGCGTAAAAAATGGGCTAAAGACTGGGAAAACGTTAAATATTGTTCCGAACGCTGTCGCCGACACCAATAATTAAAGGTAATCACTACGACGACGCTTTACACACAGGCTTCACCGACACTGTTGCCGCAAACCACAACATTAAGACTCATTTTGGGCGACCAGCTCAATGCGTCGCACAGTTGGTTTAAAGATGTCAGCCCAAATACCGTGTATTTGATTGCTGAACTAGCACAAGAAGCCACCTATGCCACGCACCATGTGCAAAAAGTCTGTGCCTTTTTTAGCGCCATGGCCGAATTCGCCAACGCCTTAGCCAATTGCGGCCACCAGGTAATCTACCTTACGCTAGATGACACTCAACACTACCCAGACTTGCCTGCATTGCTTGAGCACATCATGACCAGTAAACAGCTCACGGCATTTGACTACCAACAGCCAGATGAATATCGCCTAGCACAACAGTTAGGTGAGTTAGCTTGGCCAAATGTGACCAAAAGCAAGTATGACAGCGAGCATTTTTTATTGCCGTTTGACGATATCAAGGCGCAATTTGCGCCTAACAAACACGTCAAAATGGAGTTTTTTTATCGGCGTATGCGCAAACGCTTTAATGTGCTCATGCAAGACGATGAGCCCTTAGGCGGCCAATGGAATTTTGACCAGCAAAACCGCGAACATTTTAAACAACAAGATCTCACAGACATTCCTTCGCCTTTATTATTTGCTAACGATGTTAGCGCGATTTTAACTCGGCTAAAACGGCACAATATCAACACAATAGGTAAAGCACAAAGCTCATTATTGTGGCCGGTTAATCGCCGTCAAGCTCGGCAGTTACTTGATTATTTTTGCCAGCACTTACTCATACGTTTTGGTCGTTTTCAAGATGCCATGACCGAAAATAGCCGTGCCGATTGGAGCCTGTATCACTCACGCCTCTCATTTGCCATAAATGCAAAAATGATTTCTCCGGGTGAAGTGATCCATAAAGTGATTCAATATTGGCAAGCACATCAGCACGACATATCACTCACCCAAGTTGAAGGGTTTATAAGGCAAATACTTGGCTGGCGCGAATATGTACGCGGCATTTATTGGGGCAACATGCCCAATTACGCCACTAAAAATGCCTTACAAGCCCAAAGGCCATTGCCAAATTATTTTTGGACCGCCAACACCAAAATGAATTGCATGCACCAAGCCATCAAGCAGTCACTTGATTATGCCTACGCTCATCACATTCAGCGCTTAATGGTCACAGGTTGCTTTAGCTTGCTTGCGGGGTTACACCCAGATGAGGTAGACCAATGGTATTTAGGTATCTACATAGACGCCATAGAATGGGTCGAAATGCCCAACACCCGTGGCATGACTCAATTTGCCGACGGCGGTTTAGTGGCGACTAAGCCGTATGCGGCAAGCGGCAATTACTTGAATAAAATGAGCGACTATTGCAAAACATGCCATTACAATGTCAAACTCAAAACAGAAGCTAACGCCTGCCCTTTCAATAGTTTATATTGGCATTTTATCGAGCGGCATCACGCGCAATTTAGCCGCAACCCTCGCATGACAATGGTATATAAAAATTGGCAAAAAATGGATACACACACGCAACAAGCCATTATTGATAAAGCCAATACACTATTAGAAAACATCGAAAACTTATAATACCATTGCGCATTAATAAGTGACCACTCAGAATGCGTCCAGCGGTTTTTGATTAAGGCGTCGCTATGTAGTAATGGTTGTTCCCTTTCAAATAGCGAGAACGCAGAGCAAAAGCCGCTGGGGCATTCCTTTCAGGCGAGTTTTAAAAGAGCTTATACTGCGTTGCATGACTTCGAAAGAGAATAACTATTCATTCAGTCATTCGCCTTGTTTAAGCCCTTTTAAATTCTCGCTGAGAGATCACTTGCTAACGCACAATGGTATAACCTTTGGCTGTAACTTATGGACAAAATATCGGCGATGCGCAGCTTTGTTGAAGTGGCCAGTTGCGGCAGCTTTACCCAGGCGGCTGAACAACTTGGTTTAAGCCGTTTACAGGTTTCTCGGCACATTAAAGACCTTGAACAGTGGTTAGCCTTGCGATTATTACACCGCACAACTCGCCAGGTCAGCCTAACCTTGCAGGGCGAAAAAACACTGCACTACTGCCAACGTATTTTAAGCGAAGTGGCCGCCATGGAGTCTCGCGCCAATAGCCACAATACTGAACTGGTTGGCAGTATACGCATCGCCTCCCCCATAGGCCTTGGACAACAAAAACTGTACGACGTAGTAGAGGCTTTTTGCCGGCTGCATCCACAGGTCAATATTCAATTATTACTGTCTGATAACCTATCACAATTAGTCAACGACAGGGGCGACATCGCTCTGCGGTACACCCACCAGCCAGATGACAGTTTAATCGCAAGACGGTTAATGCACATCGACAACGTCATCTGCGCCTCAGCCGACTACCTAGGGTCTGTTGATCTTTCAAGGTTATTTTTGCAGCGAATTGTTGGTCTTTTATACAAGGCAGAGACTTTGAAGTGTAGTTATTCTACATAAAAAGTCGATAATGCAGTAAAAATGACCGACAAACGCTGCCCACAGGGTTCGGCTAAAAACGTTTTACTCTTTGTTGAATAGATTTTGCTTAGGTGGCTAGGCTTCAATCCATTCGCCTCGATTAAAACGTTTTTAACTCGAACAAAATTCAACCAGCAAAGATCAACAGACCCTAGCACAACATGGTGCCATTTTGGCGCCTCATGATTTATTACAACACAATTGCTTACGCCACTCGAGCCAACAACACTGGGAGGTTATTGCAAATTCGCAATCTCACCTACTTGACGTAAAAGGCAATTTACAAGCTAACGACATGGGCGTATTAATCAATGCCGCATTGCGGGGTAACGGTGTGGTGTGTTTGTCTACCGATTTGGCTAACCATTATCTACAAATGGGCAAGCTTAAAGAGGTGCTACCTAATACAACAGCACCAGGTAAAACCCTGTGGGCGGTGTATTTGTCGCGCAGTTATCAACAAACGGTTGTCAGGGCCTTTATCGATTTTACCGCCAATGCCTGGCAGCAAGACATCAAAAAATGGCAAGCCTAACGGCTAATGTCATCACGCTAAAGGCCTGGTTAACGTTCAAGGCTAACGTTCAGTATTGTTGTTAACAGTTGCTGTAATTGCTGCGGCTTATCAAGGCTGGCATCGTGGCCACAGTCATCAATTTTGTGTAACTGCGTTTGATAAAACACGGCTAATTTTTCACTGCATTTGGGGTGCGCGAGCTTGTCTTGATTAGCCACAATCACACTGACAGGAACGGGGAGTAACACGGGGCAATGAAAACGCGCACAGGCATACAACTGGCGTAACCCATTGGCCAATGAGGTACGACATTGTGACCTTAACATCCCCCAAGCCTCAACCACCTCAGCGCGTTTGCTAAAGTGCTGGCTCGTCAAGGTTAACACTATCGCCTCAAACCACTGGTTTTTATTGGGCAGTTCACGTTTTGACCAATAAGTCTTTATTGCCCTAATACTCACGACACACAGCGACATCACTAGTCCCCAAAGTTGAAATCGATAATACCAGGGGGATAAATTTGCCGCGCTACTGTTAATGAGCACCACACGGCGCACTCGAGCAGGCTTTTGCGCCGCTAACGTTAACGCCAACATCCCCCCCATTGATACCCCCACCAAAACAACCTTGGTTTGTTTAGGTAACTTACCCCGCGTAATTAACGCATTATCAATCTGTTGCCACACCGGATCGCAATATTCTTGCAGATCTGTAGGGCTAGGTTGATTAACTAATGTGCCATTGCCGGGCAAATCTACGGTAATCACATCTACAGCCTGTTGGGCTAAATATTGATCAAAGCCATACCAATGACGGCTGTCTCGCATTAACCCTCTCAGTAACACCAAGGTAGTCATGGCTTATCCTCGCTGCGATTTCTTATGCCAAAAACGGGTCGCTTGGTGATTAAGCTGTTTCAGTTGTGCGGGCTTAATCTGTTCGACAATGTGAGCATAAGCCGCATCAATCAAAAACTGCATTAATACCACATGGCGCCGTAAAATACGTTGATGGCGATGGGATTGCTGCGGATTAAAATAACCTGGAAAGTTAAACAGTTGACGCGGATTTTTACGTACCCAAGCCCATGAGCCCATTTCTAAGGTGAGTGGAATAAACGGTTTATTACTGGTATTGCTGGCAACCAAAAAATCCCAAATATCACCATGAGTGCGATAAAAATGACTTTGTGGTGCCAGACGATAATAACCATGATGGGGGTAACCTGACTCAAACAACTGCATTAATCGATATATATAACCTATGCCCTCAAACGGTTGGCGAGTATGCGCATGCGGAAACCACACATGGTCTAACAAGCCAAAACCGGAATGAGCATCAAGTGCAATCACACTAGTGCTTTGATGTTGTAATTGCTTGACATAGTTAACAAGCGCTTCGGTTTCAAGTTCCATCCCTGCTTTGCCTCGATACCAGGGCAGTTTGGAGGATATTCGTTGCCCGCCGACTAAAAATGTCACGTCCTCGCTAGAGTCAATCGGGGCATTGCGCATTAAATCAACATTATTACCGTTACCGCGACTACCGCGTAAAAAGCCCACAGGATTGACCACAGGCACAAACGCTAAGCGCACCTGTTGCAATAATTGCTGTAAATGAGTGTCCCAAGGTAAGCGATTAAGGAGGCTGCTTAAAAATGCCAATACCACCTGAGTTCCTATGCGTTCAACACCATGCACACCGCCAACAAACAAAACCGTAGGGCATGACTGTTGCTGCTGACCAAGCTCAATTGCCGTTACCGAGAGTTTTTCACCTCGATAATATAAATCTGCCAACGACTGATGCCGAAATAGATGCTGATGTTGGGCGATTAAACGCTTTAAAGTATCTATTTCGAAACAATGTTCAAATGAAAACTGACCCATTCACTCTCATTCGTTGGCGGCATAATCGTCATAAGTTAACTCGCCTATAAGACAGCTTAATGACATTAACATAAGCTTGTTTCCCCTAGGCTAAACAACTGAGTTACATTGTTTACAGAAATAACACAAAACAATATAGATCAAATAATTACAAAACAGCAGGCCTTTATCGATCTGGCTCACAACACATGCAACTCTCACTATTTATCATGTCCTCTGTTCCAATCACCTACAGGAATGTAAACATGAGCACAATTGAATCGGTAACCTTAATGCTGGCACTGGTCTATAGTACCAGCCTGCTTTATTGGAGCGGTAAAAAATGGGGCGCACTGGTCAGCGGAACATTATTAATTGGTGCCACTCTCGCCAGTTTTTTTTGGCCTTTACTTTTAATCTTATTAGTTTCAGTTTTGGTCGTAACCCTTGTGGGGCAATACCTACCAGCCTTTGCCAATGCCGACGGCAGACCAAATGCAATACGTGAAATCTGCCAACACTTTTTTGCGTTATCCATTTTGTTAGTTGCCGTCCAGTATGCCATTAATGCTGGAATGTTATACGCTGGAGAAACACCCTGGTTAATGCGTCCTGATGTGGGGGATGCGTTTTTACCCATTGCTGGCGGGATTGAGCTTAAAGCGATTATCACTCTAGGATTATGGGATCAAAACCATCCCGCTGCCGTTGTGATGCTGTGTGTGGTATTGCTGACGGGCATTGTATGTAAACGCGCATTTTGTGGCTGGGCATGCCCGCTAGGGTTAGCCGGTGAATACCTTTATAAACTCAGAAAAAAAGTAGTCCATTCCGAGCTATTACCTCCAGCATGGATAGATTGGCCGTTAAGAATGTTAAAGTATTTACTGTTAGCCGCGTTATGTTACTTAGTCATTTCAATGCCATCGGCAACCATTCCTCACTATTTGGCAGGTAATTATCACAAAGTGGCCGACCTCAAAATGGCCGCCTTTTTCCTTATGCCGTCAATGGCGGCATTAATCTGCTTTGGCATTATCTTTGCGTTAGCCGCCTGGCGCCGTCAGGGGTTTTGTCGATACATTTGCCCATACGGTGCCCTACTTGGGATAGTCAGCTTTTTAAGCCCATTTAAAATCCGGCGTAATACCCAGCATTGTTTAATTGATGCTAAAGGCATGAGTTGCGATAAATGCACCCGAGCCTGCCCAGCTAATATTTCGGTGCATACCCAAAAAACCGTCCGTTCAGATGAGTGCCAGGCTTGTTTGCGCTGCGTGTCTGCTTGCCCCAAAAAACAAGCGTTACAACTTAGCACTCGTAATGGCATCAACCTTTCGGCAAGAGGATTACTCATTGTATTACTCACCTTGATGTTTATGTTGCCATTACTGACTTATGTCAGTGGTTACTGGCACAGCCAAACACCAGATGGTATTAAAATGGAGTTGATTCAAAAACTGAATCGAATCGGCCATTAGCCTCAAAAACGCTTTAAATTATGCTCAATAAAAAGGACTGCCAATGGCAGCCCTAGTCATTACACCACCAAACGACATTATGCCGCAGGAGCCGTTTTACGCTTGTTATGAGCAATCAACAACGCAATAAATGACACCACACCCACTGCAATACCAATGGGTTGACTTAATGCTTGCGGCATACCAAAACCAATGCCTGCAGTCATGATGTACGACACAGTGACACAGGTGCCAATAATGGCAGGAATACTCACAATCCAATGAATGGTGCCACGGTCAAACAGGTATTTAGTTGCTAGCCATAAGACACTGGTAGACAACAACATGTTTGAAAACGCGAAATAACGCCAGATCAAAGTGAAGTCAATTTTTGTCATAAAGTAAGCAATAATCAAAACCGGTACAGCAACTAACAAACGGTTAGTCATGCTTTGTGGGATTTTAAATGCATCGATGATGGTTAAACGCAGCGATCTAAATGCTGTGTCGCCAGAAGTAATTGGGAATACAGCCACAGCAATAATGGCCATAATACCGCCGACAACCCCTAGGTATGTAGTCGCAACCTGGTTAACAACCATACCAGGGCCACCTTGAGCAAGGATCTCTTTAAGCTCAACATACCCACCAGGAAACGCAGCAATACCGGCTGTTGCCCATACACAGGCCACAATACCTTCAGCAACCATGGCGCCATAATAAACAGGACGCACGTATTTTTCGTTGGTTAAACAACGCGCCATGATAGGTGCTTGTGTCGAATGGAAACCACTAATTGCACCACAGGTAATGGTCACAAATAGTAATGGCCATACTGGTAAGCCATCTGGGTTAGGTTCTAGTAAATCGTTGTTATAGTGGCTGTGATCAAAGTAGGCAAATATATCGCCAATCTCGGGTAATTGTGGGGCACTAATTAACAATGCCACAGCAATAGAGGTGGTCATCACAATCATTAATGCGCCAAAAAATGGGTATAATTTAGTGATAATTTTGTCTATGGGTAATAGTGTTGCAAAAAAGTAGTAGGCTAAAATCACCAACACCCAAAAGGTATTGTCTGCAAAAATAGTGTCTTTGAAATAGTCTAGGTTACTCAGCAAACCTGCTGGACTCATAATGAACACAACACCCACAAAGAACAGCAACATTGCAGTAAATATCAGCATGGCCGCTTTAAAGTAGATGTTAAAATAGTGCCCCGCAATCTCAGGTAAACTTTTTCCGTCTTCCTTGATACTCATTACCCCAGAAAAGTAATCGTGTACCGCACCGCCTAAAATATTCCCTAACACAATCCACACTAATGCCACCGGGCCATATAATGCACCTAATATGGGTCCAAAAATGGGCCCTACACCGGCTACGTTCAGAAATTGGATTAAAAACGCTTTAGCTGGGTGAACAGGGACATAATCGACACCATCATTAAAACGCTTTTGTGGTGTGGGTAGGTTAGGATCAATACCGGCCTGTTTCTCAACAAACGGACTATAAAGCTTGTATGCGAGCACCAATAACGCAATACAAATGAGGAAAATCAACATGGTTTTATCATCCCATTAATTATAAGAATATATTCAGTGTCGAGTTTGTTGTAGTTACCTGAACAGGTCAAGCAGCAGCGTCTTATACCAAAGTAGGGGTTGCTAAGCTAAACTGCTTATGAATTTTGGAAATTTTGATACATTAATGATTCTTAATCAGAGGCTTAGTCAATTTTTCATAAAAAACGACCCATGATTTCTGGGTCGTTTTTAGTCGGTCTTACCACTCGTTATTGCGTTGAACACTCAGCTCTGTGGTCGATTCAAGCGATGCCTGTATGTCTGCCTCGGTAAATAACAATGGCCTAAGTTGTTTTTGAGTCGAATACCACTCACTTTGATCGTTATTATTTGGGCTTAACACATTACTGGATTGTGAATAGGATAATAGTCCTTTTGCAACCGGACCATCATCGGTAAAGCTCACTGTCATCATCCAGCTTGAACCATAGCGGATATGATAACCTTGGGACGTTAACCCCGATGCAGCAGCTTTGCCAGATAACACATCCATCACAGCAGGATAACTGTGTTGCGGTATTAGTGTATCGTCACCGGACAAGTTGGTAGAAAACACATTAAAGCCACCTTCCGCATTGTGACTGCCAGGCCAAGGTAATTTAACCCCTGATGCCGTACCATCGGGTAATGATTTTTCAACAAATTGCACATCTCCTAAGCGGGCTTCCACACTAAAACCAGCGGCTTCTAAATTTAGTGCCGCATGGGCCAATGCCACTAAAGCACTGCCATCGCTGGCAAGTGTGTTTGGCGTAGTCGCGGCATTGGTGTAGTCAAATGCCTGGGTGAGCATGGTGCTTTGATTAAATTGATGTGCAAATTCACGAATTAATGCCCCGCCAATACTGTCGTTATCTTGCTTGCCATTCCATGCTGTAAGCGCAGAGCAAGCTGCACTGAGATCTTTAGACAAGGTTGGGCTAACAATCACAGGCGTGTCGCCTTGCGCTGCACATTGTGTCAGTAAATCAGCCAATACAAGCTCTGGTAGATAAGCGCGATTAGACAATAGCGCCGCTTCTAACTCTGCTAATGAAAACTTACCGTCATCACCTGCGGCATCGTTCATTAAGGTTAATCCCATTCGGGTTCGTAATGATAACTCGCCCCGCTCTGGTCCATACATGGGTGAATACCCCTCCAATGGCTGTGCTAAATTGGTTGACCAAAATGAGTTATTAGAATTTTGCACAAAATCACTTCGTTCAAGCTTAGGTGCTCGCTCATAGGGCATTGGCTCACTAAAACTAAATGTTGAAGTATTACCCGGCAATATGGTGAAGCCCGCTTGAGCCTTAGCGGCAATAATCGCAGGCGTGGTCTTAATAATATTGACGACAAAGTCTGTAAACCCTGGTACGGTTGAATCGTCAATATAAAACGCATTGCCTTCTTTATCAGCGTACATGGTGTTGTTAAAAATTACCCCATCATAATCCTTAAAGGCTTGCTGAAACTCATCGATATTACTGGCGCGGTTCATGGCTAACCAATGATCAAGTGGGTCCAAGTTAGCCATATTGGCATCTTGGATCATAAAAGCCTGGCCATCATCCCACCCAAAAGGGGCCAACGTCGGCGGCGCTTCAACAATTGGGCCTTTTGCTGTGGTATAAATGTCTTTTTCAGCGACCAGCATTCCCGCCGCACCCGCATTGACTAACACCGAAACAGTTTCTTTAGTGATTGGCATGGCTTCACCGTCGAACATATATTGCAATCTGTCGCCAGCCATCAGCTCAAGGTTGTACATTACAAAGTGCTCAGCCGTTGAAAAGGTGTGTGTCCAGGCCACATCTTTATTAAACCCAATATTAACTAAGCCTGGCATGCCGACTAACGATCCCCCCATCACATCAATTTGCCCAGGAATGGTTAAGTGAGACTGCCAAAAACGTAAATTACCTGTATGTGGAAAATGCGGGTTGCCCAGTACCATGCCTTTGCCATTCTCGGTTTTATCTTTGCCTAAGCCCCAACCATTGGAACCTAAGTCGCGTGGGTTGGTGTCAGGAGTGGTGATATTTGCCGCTCGGGCAATGAGCTTTTGGTTCATGTCGCTAACAAATGCAGTTTGCACCGATGATGCTGCGGGCCCCACAATCCGCGGAAGATACTCTTCGCCATCGCCAGGGTTGGCATAAAAAATTAAGTCTAAAAAGTTTGCCGCACCTGGCAATAAAGCAATAGAAAACAGATAACTGGCGACATCCACCCCAGTGATAGGTTTAACCCAGGGTTGGCCTGCGCAAAATGGTTCAGCGGTTTGCTCGCCAGCTTCAACGTCTGCTAAAAATTGGTTGTAGCCCGCGCTAAACCCTTCCATTAATGCGCGCGAATGATAACTAAACTGGGTGTATTGCGTTTCAGCAAGCGCTCTGATTTTTAACGCTTTGTAGGCAAAATCAGAAATTAGATTGCCGTTATCTTCACGGGTTGGTAAGCCCGTCGAAAAGTCGATTGAGGCATGGGGGCCAAAATACATTGACCGCTCAGAATTAGCTTTAATAAACCCATCGGCCATAACACATAGATTATCTTGCGCTTGAGCGTAACCGCT
This sequence comes from Shewanella basaltis, assembly GCF_023283885.1. Taxonomy (GTDB): domain Bacteria; phylum Pseudomonadota; class Gammaproteobacteria; order Enterobacterales; family Shewanellaceae; genus Shewanella; species Shewanella basaltis. Next base: position 21,044 of record NZ_JAKILA010000034.1, on the reverse strand, counting down.
ACCAAAAGCCAGGCTTTCTAAGTTGTCCGCGGTAATATGTGGAACGCCATATTGGGTGCGGCGGATCTGTGCTTTAAGCGCGCCATTTGGAGCAAATGCTTGCAGTAGAGGAGTGACCTCAGGTTCAGGTGTGGGTTGAGTGGTTTTACTAAAGTCGGTGTCATCACCGCAGCCGACCATAAAAACGGTCGATGCCACGCCAATGGCGAGCAGGAATTTATTGAAATCCATTATTATTATCCTTGTTGTTACCCAGTTTTTGGGTGAGGTATTGAATCCTTTACGCCTCAATCCATTTCAATATTCGCGCTAACAACCCCAGCTGTTACCACTAACCATATCAACATGAATACAACAAAGACATGAGTGATATTTAAGCAATCAATCAAACATCTGTCTATATGCCGAAATAATTACATACAATTTACCTAACAGCAGTATGCTTTGGCTTATAATGCCTCAAAAATACATTACATTTGTGTTAACTCAGGGTAAATTATTAACGTCGATATAAGGTATAACGTTAATTATGACATTGAGAAAGCCACCGCTATTACTTCAACGAGTTAGCAGTGATAACGAGCAAGTAAAAAAACAGAAAAAGTGACTAAAATAATCACTATACTCCTAGGGCCTGTTGATCTTTGCTGGTTGAATTTTGTTCGAGTTAAAAACGTTTTAATCGAGGCGAATGGATTGTAGCCTAGTCACCTAAGCAAAATCTGTTCAACAAAGAATAAAACGTTTTTAGCCGAACCCTGTGGGCAGCGTTTGTTGGTCATTTTTACTGCGTTATCGACTTTTTATGTAGAATAACTACACCTCAAAGTCTCTGCCTTGTACAAATGGCCAACAATTCGCTGCAAAAACAACCTTGAAAGGTCAACAGGCCCTAGATACTCGGAGTAAAATAACCTGACCTCGTTAACGTGTGGTAATGGGTACGTAAATATAGCTCTGCAAGAGCCGAATATTCAATGCATTAAGGGCAAGATATTGAAGATTGTAAAAAGATTACTGCTTGGAACGCTAATCGTTTCACCTTACGTCATTGCACAAGAGCCGCTCAGCGATCTGGATTTAGAGCTAGACTCGCTAATGGCCATGGATGTGCAAGTCACTTCGGCAATGAAACGAGCCCAATCGGCATTCGATACCGCCTCTTCTATTTATGTATTAACCAAAGAACAAATTATCCATTCTGGGGCCACTTCAATCCCAGAAGCATTAAAATTGGTTCCAGGCCTTGCCGTAAGGCAACTGGACAATAACCAATGGGCGATAACCTCCCGCGGGGTCGCTTCTCGTTTTTCGGCCAAATTATTAGTCATGATCGATGGGCAAAGCTTTTATACCCCTAAGTTTGCTGCCGTTTACTGGGAAACCTTAAATGTGCCGCTATACGACATTGAACGCATTGAAGTCATACGAGGACAAGGTGGCTTATTGTGGGGCAGCAATGCTAATAATGGTGTCATCAACATTATTACTAAAAACAGTATCGATACACGTGGTGTGTACGCAGATATCAGCAGTGGTAGCCTAATAAACCATGATGCCAATTTACGATATGGCGGTGATATTGCTAATAAAGGTAGCTTTCGAGTTTATGGCCATACTAGAGATGGTGATGAATCGGACAAAGGCATATCACTTGAACCCGCAGACTTTACAGAACAACAATCGGCTGGTGTTCGATTCGATTTCACCCCAAATGATGAATGGTCGGCATTAATACAAGGCAACATTACACAATCAACCCTAGGCCAAAACTTTCGCGGCGTCATCGATGAAACCAACCGTAACATGTCTTTTACCGACAGTTTAGACAGAACCGACTCGCGGATCATGGCACGGGTAGAGAACCGAATATCATCTCAAGCCAACCAAATGCTGCAAACCTCTTGGTTAAAGCAATCTGGTAGCCAAACCTTTTTACAAGAACATTTTGAATCGTTCGATATTGATTACCAAATGAACTTTTTGTACAACGACCTAAAATTAGACTGGGGTCTGAACTATCGCTACAACGATATTTCGTTTGCACAAAGCAGTTTTGTTCACAGTGATGGAGGGTACAACACCCTGCATCAATACGGCGCGCTCGTTCAAGGCCAATACAGCCTCATTGCTGACAAGTTAGATATTATTCTTGGTTCAAAAATTGAGTACAACGACTTAACCGGCTGGGAAAACCAACCATTAGCAAGGCTTGTGTGGAAACCACAAAATAATCAAGTGCTATGGACATCGGTGTCTAAAAGTGTCCGAGTGCCTTCATTAATCGAATTCAATGATAACTACATCATAGATGGGCAACGCGTTGAAGAAGTCTCCCCCATCGTCACAGGCATAGACGCCATAGACAACTATTATGTCAGAACGTATCTCAATGGTAATGACAAGGTAAAATCTGAAGAGTCGGTGTCATACGAATTCGGTTATCGCCAAACACAACACGATTGGGCACTGGACCTCTCGGCACACCACACAATTGCCAAAAATGTCATTGCGATTTCGGTCGACAATAATATAGAGCAATTTTTACCCATATTTGGTCTATTACAAGCAGGCCAATATGACTTAGCCATGCAAAGTCTTACCAACACTTCAGTTAATTTTGATATTGTCTCTAATGCTAAAGTCACCACAAACGGGGGTGACATTATCTTAACTTGGCAGCCCTCAGAGATATTTAACGCTGAGTTAGGCTACAGCTATAACACATTTGACTACAAACTGGCTGACAACACCTTTCCGGCCATTGGCTATGATTCAACCAGCCGTCAGTTGTTTGCCAAAAGTAATTTAGCTCTCTTTGATGACCATCGCCTTTTTGCGTCTATACGAGTTGAAAACAGCAATGCCTATAATGTCGATAATTACACAGCGTTAGACTTAACATGGCAGTGGGCATTCCATCAAAATTGGTCTGTTGCCGTAATGGGTAAAAACTTATTTGCTGGTTCACATATCGAGTACAACAACACCCGAGAAACATACACCTTACCCAACTATATTGATGAAAGTGTGACATTTAAATTAACAGCGAAGTTTTAATTCATTTAATGAACACAATAAAACGAGTCTTATTCAGTTTGCCACTAGCGCTTTTGCTTACATTAAGCCAAAGCGTCAATGCAATTGACACCGAATATGCTCTTAAGGCAGGATTTTTATACAATTTTGCCAGATACAGTACATGGACAGACACTAATACTGCCCTGACTGATTTTGTACTTTGCAGCCCAGACAGTACATTTGTTGCTGTCGCAAGCACAGTGTTAACCAACCGTAAAGTAGGCAACCTGCCGTTACTGACCAAAACAGTATCGATAACCCAAGACGATCTAAAACAGTGCCAAGTATTATTTATTACCTCAGCCACCGTAGACCTCTGGCTAGCCTCCTCTTTAGGCCAATTAAATAACATTATGATAGTAGGAGAAAGCGAAGACTTTATTGCCAATGGAGGACATATCCGTTTTTTCCTATCCAGTGGTAAAGTACGTTTTGCCGTTTCACCAGACAAACTCAATGCGGCTCACATCACCATGAGCTCAAAAGTATTACGCCTTGGCCGGGTAGTGGACCTGTAATTTGATGAAATCATTCCTCAATATCAACACCATCAGTAAAAAATTCTTATTGATATTAATGAGCGTTGCGATTGTATCGACGGTGTCGGTCACCTTGATTTTTAGCGCCTATGAACTCACCTCAGCCAAACGCGAGCAAATTGAAAGCCTAGAAAGCGTATCTAACATGCTGTCACCCAACATCACTGCAGCACTGTTATTTGACGACCAAGATGCCATTCAAGAACTCATTGAGCCCGTGCTGTCGCGATCGGACATTGTCTTAGTCAGTGTGGCCAACCTTGACGGCTCGGTATTAGCAGAATCGACCGCCCCCAATATTGATAAAACAACGTTAACTCAAACCAGCAACATCACTAACGTTATCACGCCATTAATATTAGATAATCAACGCTATGGTGAATTATCTATCATTGCCGACGACAGTTATATCCATGACAGAATTCAGTTTTATAGTAAGTTTTTGCTACTACTTTTGCTGTCTACGTTTGCTGTCAGCTTATTTTTATCGTTAGTTTTACGGCGTATATTTTTAGGCCCAATACTTTACCTGGCTGAAATTGCACAAAAAATTACCACATCAAATGACTATTCATTACGCGCAAAAGAACAGTCAAAAGATGAAATAGGCCAACTAGCAACCTGTTTTAACAGTATGTTAGACACCATCGAGCAGCGTGAAAATCTGCTAGAAAGCCAAGTGAAGTTGCGCACCAAAGAGCTAGAAAATGCCAATATTCAATTACATGAGTTTGCATATCAAGACGGATTGACCGACTTACCTAACAGACGATATTTTTACAAAAAGCTACAGTCGTTAATTGACATCAAAAACATGAAGTTTGCGTTAATTTTTATCGACCTAGACGGATTTAAAGAGGTCAATGATACATTAGGCCATGATTACGGCGATTTGTTACTGCACCAAGTGGCCAAACGACTGCGAGGCTGTGTTCGCTCAAATGATACAGTGGCAAGGCTTGGCGGTGACGAGTTTACCTTAATCATTGAAGGCGTAAACGATGTTGAACGTGCTAGTGAAATCGCTCAAAAAGTTAAAAACAATCTCATGCAATGCATTAGCATTAAAGGCGCGCAAGTGCATGTGACCGGCAGTATCGGCTTAACATTTTTCCCCGCTGACGGCCAAAGTGTTGAAGACTTAGTTAAACATGCCGATCAAGCAATGTATTTGTCTAAAAATAAAGGCCGTAACCGCTATGAATTTTTCTCTTATGCCATAGAAGAACAAGCAATAGAAAAACGCCGTATATTAGAAGAAATTCGCATCGCCATCAAAGAGAAGCAATTTGTTCTCTACTACCAACCTATTTTTGATCTTGATGGCATTAACGTCACAAAAACAGAAGCGTTAATCCGCTGGCAACATCCTCAAAAAGGGCTGCTTGGGCCTAATGAGTTTATTCCACTTGCAGAGCAAAATGGCCTCATTGAAGACATTGGCAACTGGGTAAGAAAACAAGCTATTGATGATGCAGCTCACTGGTATCAATTAACCGGAAAAATTATGCAAGTGAGTGTAAACACGTCGCCCTTGCAAATCGATCAAACAGGAAAATGGGTAGATGAGTGGATTTTAGCCTGCAACCAAGTGGGCTTACCAAGGGATACCATGATTATTGAAGTGACAGAAAACACGTTAATGGATCCTAATTCCCCTATTCAACAACAAATGCAACGCCTTAACCATCATGGTATCGATATCGCCATTGATGACTTTGGTGTTGGCTATTCGTCATTGGCCTATCTACAAAGGCTGGATATCGATATTCTCAAAATTGACCGCTCATTTATCAATCATATTGAAACCAATGAAAACAGCGTTGCACTCGTGAGAGCCATTATTACCATGGCACATCATTTACAAGTCAAAGTGGTTGCAGAAGGCGTTGAAACAAAAGGTCAACATATGCTGCTACAGCAGTTATCGTGTGATTATCTACAAGGGTATTTATTCGCTAAACCTATGACAGCTGAACAATTCACCCATATTTATTTACTTAACAGATAAGCGATTTATTCAATCTATATATAGCGCTGTTTATACTTGATATCGGTCTAATGCCTTCTCCGCTGTTTTACAGGCCAAGTAAATCTAAAGCTCGCCCCCTTTGTAACCCCTGTGTCTAATTTGATATCCCCCTCAACTGTTCGAATAATTTTTTTCACGATAGCGAGCCCCATTCCACTTCCTTCAACCTCATCCCTTGGCTTTAATGTTGTAAACATATCAAAGATTTTGTCTGCAAATTCAGCGGGAATACCAGGCCCATCATCATGAACAATAAACTCATAAAACTCACCTTGCACTGTTACAGTAATTTCAATTTTACCCTTACCAGTATGGTGATGTTTAATCGCATTATTAATCAAATTTCTGAGTACTTGCTCTAGAGGAACACTGGCCGTAGTAATCCGAGAAACAGCTAAATGAGTTTCAATGGTAAATGTGTTGTGGGTATTGCATAGGTCAAAAACATTTTCTATCACACTCACTAAATCTATGTCGCTTATATCATCTTTTTTACCCGCTCTAGAATAAGCTAACAGATCATCTAACAACTGCTCCATACGATTAATTCTTCCACGCATTAAGCTTAAATGTTCAGCGTCTTGCGAAGTTAACTTCCCCTTTAAATCTTCTTCAAGCCAGCTTGCTAATTGATCAATACCACGTAAAGGTGACTTGAGGTCGTGTGAAGCAACATAAGCAAAATTATGTAATTCTGAATTACTTCTTGATAACTCTTCAATAAAATATTTACGCTCTGAAATGTCCTGAATTGTTCCAGCGACTTTAATTGGTTTACCATTTTTGTACTCTATAGTCCCCATTACTCTAACCCAAATCAACTTATCTTCGGCATTAGTAAATTGCACCTCAATATCCCATGGTTTACCCGTCTCGATGGCATCGGACAATGTTTTCTGAATAATAGGTTGAAATTCTACTGTATAAAAGTGTATTGACTCTTCAACACTTAACTTGGTACCTACAGGTAATCCATAAATATGATACGTTTCATCTGAATAGAATAATTCATTTGTTTCTAAGTCTAGCTCCCAACCACCAACACCAGCCATTTTGCTTGTTCGGTCCAGTGTTTCACTTAGCTTTGTCATTGCATGAGCTTTTGCTTCACGCTCTGTTAAATCAATGACCGAATAAAGTAACTTATCACCTTTATGTGTCGCGAGCTTAGATAAGCTAATAGAAAAAGGAAATTCACTTTCATCACTGCGTAGGCCAATCATATCCTGCCGTGCTGTTTTGGTCTTGTCTTCTGACTCAAATATATCTTTTAGCCAGGTAAAATGTTGCTCTTGATAAGATGAACTGACTAATACATTAATATTTTTGCTTAATAGTAGATGACGTTCATAACCAAATAATTTCTCAGTTTCATGATTAACAAGTTCAATATTACCGTCTAAGTCGGTCAATAACACGGCATTTGGTAACACATCAACAACTTGCTCAAATAATACTTCTAAACGTTTTCGCTTAGAAATATCAACAATCCCACAAATAGCGTGTAATTCGCCTTGATAATCCATTACGCTCAAACCAATCTCAAGGGGAACATTATGTCCTAACTTATGAACCCCATAAAGATCGCGACCAACTCCCATCAATTTGGTTTCAGGGCGTGCAAAGTAAGCGTCTATATTTTGCGCATGACTATGTTGAAAATGAATAGGTAATAATATCTGAACAGACTGACCAATCAGCTCTGATGAATGATATCCGAATATATTTTCAACCTGGCCATTTGCCATGGTGATTATACCATTTCGATTGACTAAAATAATTCCATTTGGCACATTATCCAAAATAGAAAGTAATTTAACCTCCATCTCAGTAGCTGTATTTAAAAGTAACTGCTTTGATTTTAACACTAAGTTATTTTTAATCATTCTTAACAATAAAAAAAAGATTAAACCAGCAGTCCAATACCATAGTATGAAAACCGATACCTTATGAATAGCAGATAGATTACTCGCTACAACAACAATACCAACTTGACGTTGTTGATTAATATCTAACTCGATATCTTGCCGTGAAAAAAAGAAAGGAGGATATAAACTGTCAATAGCGTGATACTCAACAGGAAGTAAAGCATCATTATTATCAATGGTAAATTCATCTTGAAGACGGTAAGGTATGCCATGCTCAAAGCCAAAGGTTTTCTCTTTATCAGGGTGAAGCAAATAGTCCCCCTGTTCATTAATGACATACAATTCGACTTTTGGCATACGATGAAGCAACTCTGACTGTAAATCATCAAAAATTGATTCAGCAGACATATTAATAACAATTTGGCCTAGCGCTTCTTGGTTATTAATATCATAAACTAAAGTACTCGCCCTTATTACAGGAAGATAAGGTAAGCTAATATTACCGTTTTCTTGATTTAATGAAATATCAGAAATAAAAGTTTGTGTTTTTTTCAGCTTCCTCGTTTCAATAACATAGTCTCTGTCGCCTTTATATTGAAGTGATGTAGAAGGCACAACGATAACATCATCGCCCAACTTATTGATACGAATCACTTCTAAGCCTGTCTTATTATCGATATATCTAATCTGAACAATACCTGGAATACTGGTAGCATATTGTTTAAAAATCTCAGATATAGTGGCCGAGTATTCAAGTTCAAGTTGCTTTTTCTCATTAGTATATGTTGATAATAATGACAAAGAAGCTAACTGTTTAACACTCGGTAAATTTGCCAAAAAATGCACTTCTCTTTTAAGTTCATCGAGATGTTGTTGTAGTTTACCTAACTTTATTTCAGAAACGGAAGTGATATCGTCTTTAATTATTTTAACCTGTTTCATATAAACGAGGTGACAAATAAATAACATTAAAAAAAAAGCAAGTAGTAAAAATAAAGGATACGGGTAAAGCGAAGGTTTAAATCGTAATAGTATTTTTTTCATCATGACACTCTCACAGAAAAAATAGCGCCTATGTCTCAAAATATTTAGTCTCAAATTCAAGTGCACAAATTGGTTTAGAATAGTAATATCCCTGAACTAAATCACACCCTTGAGACAAACAAAAATCCAGTTGCTCATCAGTTTCTACACCTTCAGCAATAACAGATAACCCTAAGTACTTTGCAAATTTAATCATTGCTTCTAATACCCGGTCTTGAGCACGTTTTTGCTTATAAGCAAAAATAAAACTTTTATCAATTTTAAGCGAATGTATAGGAAATAAATGCAAGTGCTCAATGGAAGAGTAACCTGTGCCAAAATCATCCAAAGCCAACTTAATTTTCATTTCATCTAATTGGTGTAAACGTGTCGCTATCGTTTCCGGACTATGTATTATTGAGCTTTCAGTGATTTCTAATTCCAAGCAGTGTGATGACAAACCACTCTCACTCACTATGCGAGAAACAGACTCTATCAAATTCATATCTTGTAATTGCAAAGACGATAAATTCACTGATATTGACATATCGTTATCAGCTAGACCGTATTTAACCTGCCAACTTTTAAGTTGAATACAGGCCGTTTTTAGTACCCATTCACCGATACTGCCAATCAGATTTAGCTCTTCTGCAATCGATAAAAATTCACTGGGTCCCAAAATACCTCGACTAGGGTGGTCCCATCTCACTAATGCTTCCATCCCTTTAACCTTGTTATTACTAGGACAGATCTGGGGTTGGTAATAAACAAGAAACTGATCGTTTTGCAGAGCAAATTTAATCTCTTTCTCTAATAAGTTTTTTTGTTGAGTTTCATGATGCAACTCATCGCAGTAAATAAAAAAGTTATTTCGGCCATTACGTTTAGCTTTATACATAGCAATATCAGCACATTTCATCAGTGCTTCAGGTGATGTAGCAAACTCACCATACAGAGTAATACCGACACTCGCAGTAATAGAAAAAATGGTACTTCCAATATCAATAGGTTTACTTAATACCTGAATAATCTTATTCGCAATAACAGAAATTTCGCTTCTGGCAGTAATATCATGAACCAAAATCACGAACTCATCTCCGCCCAAGCGAGCTAAGCAATCCGACTCCCCAATAGCACTAGCTAATCTTGCAGCAACTTGTTGTAAAAGTTTGTCACCGGTTGTATGACCTAAAGTATCATTTACTTTTTTAAAATCATCTAAATCGATAAAAAACAAGGCAAAACTCTTACGACTAAATAGCACTTCATCGCAAGCTGCTTTTAGCGTTTTTTCAAATGTGTACCGATTAATTAATTGTGTTAAACAATCTCGCTTTGCCAGCCACTCAATAGCGGCATTCTTTTCATTAACTAAACATTCAAGAAAATGACGATGCTCAGCCTGACGAATCGTTCGAATAAGCCTGTCTGAACTCACTTCCGTTTTTAACAGAAAATCATGCGCCCCCACATTTAATGCATTAAGCGATAGCAGCTCATCTTCTTGCTGGCTAACCATAATAATTGCGGTGTCAGTTTTTTTTCGACTAACGATTAATTTTATCAGCGCCAATCCATCTATATCAGGTAAACGATAATCAATCAGTAATACGTCAACGGCATTTTCATCAAACTTTTTAATCCCCTCTTCACCTGTAACAGCCTCAAGAATAGTAATCGGACGGTGGCATGACATCAAAGCACGCTTAATCGATTTTCTATCGATTAAGTCATCATCAACAATCAATAACGTTATGGGCGCATCCAAATTGGCAGCAACATTAATCATATGAAGGCAGCTCCACAACTCGCCAATAATGGTCTAGCATATCGACTATATTCAAAAATGATTCACCAACTTGCTTTTTCACCATATAGCCAGCCACGTTTTTTTCATAAGCTGAAACTTTATCCTGATCGGCGCTAGAAGTTGTCAGCATAAAAACAATCAATTTTGATAATTCTGGATCCGCACGAATAGTGGTTAAAAAATCTATCCCCCCCATACGAGGCATGTTGATATCAAGTAATACAATAAAAGGATGAGGTATGAGTTTATTACGAAGCATTTCTAATGCCTCCATACCGTCTTTAGCACGAATGGTAGGGTTAGCGATTTTTAACTTTTTCAACGCTCGTTCAATTCCGATAACATCTACGTCATCGTCATCGACAATAAATACTGTTACAGGTTTATTACGCAACTGATTAGCACACATAAAATCATCATCCCTAAATGATTAATAAAGCACAGTTAATTCTTTGATGACACTTAAAACACGAAGATGAGCATATAAATATACTCACCTCTTGCTCAGTGGTTAACTGAATTTATACAAAGTCCATATTTAAAAATCAATTACTGCAATCTTGTCAATTTAGCATAACCTAAACTTGAAGCATTTGCGCTAAAATCAACTAAAAAACTTTATGTATTTAAAATCTTTTGCCTAATAAGTAGATACACTGAATACGTAAGACAAATCAACATAATGAATGATCACTTTGCCTCTCGTATCCTGCTAACTGTACCTATTTACACAACCCCAAAAGCAACGTTAGACATTGTATTGTGCAATCATAAATAATTGCGACTGATCGCTATACCATATGACTAACCAACCTTTATTATCGATTAACATCAACAACCACGCGGCCTCTGACCTTGCCTTCCATTAACTGATTGGCCACATCAACCGCCTCAGTTAAACTGACTTCGTTAACAATGTCAGCAAAAAGGCTTGGGTCTATTATATCTGCCAAACGTTGCCAAGCTTCAACACGATCGGCCAGTGGGCGCATTACACTGTCAATACCCGCTAAGGTCACACCACGCAGAATAAAGGGAGCGACACTGGCAGGTAACTCCATTCCTTGAGCCAAACCACACGCGGCCACGGTACCGCCATAACGTAAACTGGCACACACATTAGCTAAGGTGTGGCTACCGACAGAATCTACCGCGCCAGCCCAACGCTCTTTCGCCAGTGGACGACCCGGTTCTGATAGCGTTGCTCTATCGATAATCTCGCTGGCACCGAGTTTTTTCAAATAGTCACTCTCATCGACGCGCCCCGTTGATGCCACAACGCTGTAACCTAGTTTAGCTAAAATAGCGATGGCAAAACTGCCAACCCCACCATTAGCCCCGGTCACTAAAATGTCGCCCTTATCTGGCGTGACGCCATTTTTTTCAAGGGCGATAACACATAGCATTGCGGTATAACCTGCCGTACCAATCGCCATTGCCTGGCGCGGAGTAAACGCGCTTGGCAGGGCAATTAACCAATCACTTTTTAAACGTGCTTTAGTGGCGAGCCCACCACAATGCACCTCGCCCACACCAAATCCATTTAATAATACAGTATCGCCAACACTAAATTTATCGCTGTCGCTGTTCTCAACAATACCCACTAGGTCGATACCTGGCACCATTGGAAAACTACGAACCACAGGTGCTTTCCCCGTAATCGCAAGTGCATCTTTATAGTTTAACGTACTGTAAAGTACTTTTACGGTAACATCCCCTTCTGGTAAAACCGCTTCATTCACCTTTTTTACTGTTGTGCGGTAACCTTGGTCATCTTTTTCAATTAGCATGGCGTTAAACATAATTCACTCCTAATTTAGACTGATCGTCTATTAATGGTTAAAATTTTTTATTTACGTCAAAAAACTCCAATACAACAGGTTATTTGGGTAATGCTGCCATAAAGTGATCACAAAAATGATCAAGTGGTGCGCCATTTTCAACTAATCTTGCTCGACTCACTGCGCCTTCCCACCCCACCCAAAAATGCTCAGCCAACAAAGCACAATTAGCATCAGCTGCAATTTGTCCCTGTGATTTAGCCTGTTCAAGGCAGTTTGCCAAACAGCTTTGCCAACTGGCAAAAATAGCAATAAGTTGAGGCCTAAAGCTTTCTGGCAGCATGCCTATTTCTTGACCTAAATTGCCAACCAAACACCCACGCTTAAATTGATAGCGCGTCATACCCATTTTAGCGTCGGCTACAAAATGATAAATTCGACTGAGTGGCTCATTTGACTCATCGCACAGATGATGGGTTAATTTATTCAAAAAGTAGTCAGCATAATGCTGTAAAACCACCTGACCAAAGGCCTCTTTACTGGCAAAGTAGTGGTAAAAGGACCCCTTAGGTACCCCCACTTTTTTTAAAATAGGCTCAATACCTGAAGATGCAAACCCATGTTCAGTTAATTGCTCAAGGCCACTGCGGATCAAAGCTGCACGGGTATCTGGATTATCTCGAGATACTTTAGGAGGCCGACCTCTACGAGGTTTTGTCGTGTGTAAATTCATCCAAACATATTAGACCGACCGTCTAATTAAATGCAATCTATTTTACCTAAAATGTGTTTGGCTCGATATGTTTGTACCATTACGCATTGCCACAACTCCATTGCCATTCTTAAATTGAAACGCTCATTCACCCCAACAAAAGTAATTCGAACTGTAACAAAAATGATATAAAAATATTGTCAATGCTCACCAAGTCCACCCCCGTAATAATAAGCCAGTTGCCCTAGGAATCATTAAACAAACACACAAACTTGAATAGGCGTAAACCGCTTTAAATACTCAGACCTGTGACGTTTTCAAGGTTTTTTACCGAAACAAGGTTAGCCATAACACAGACAAAACCATAAGGCTAAGGTATTACAACAAACCATAACATACAGATAAACAAGAAAAAAATAATCAACCAACCTCATTCATTACAAAAAAACAATTAACCACCCATAAATAAAATTCGCCCGCTATACATACAGAGCAAAAATGAGATAAACCTGAGTTAATGCGCAACACTTTTTCATAAAACTACGATGCTAGCGCCAAAACATCCCTACGCAATTAAGTGGCTTTAGTGCTTTTAACAAATTACTCACCAGGGATTAGATTGGAAACACATACCCATAGTGTGATAACATAGTTAGACCACTAAGCAATTTAGTGGTTTTTTTATTTATTTTTTATCACCTGTTCAACTATCAGTAAGATTTGAACAATTGACACGCTCAGGAGGGCACAATGTCAGCAGACATTCAGACGGAAGAAAATCTCATCACACAAGTTTGGCATAAGTCTATTTCAAAGCTGCAAGACACCACACAATTATTGTGCTTATTTGCTATTTTAAGTACCTATCTCTTTGTCATGTTGAAACCTAATGGGATTCAAAATAACAAAGCGTTAGGGGGCCAGTAGTTCATGCATTACTTAACCTACGTTTCGTTAGCTATCTATTTTCTGGTGATGCTTGGCATTGGTTTATTTGCCTATAAGCAGTCTACCAGTGATGTATCTGGATATATTCTTGGCGGCCGCAAGGTTAGTCCGCAGGTCACAGCGTTATCAGCGGGCGCATCTGACATGAGTGGTTGGATGCTAATGGGTCTTCCCGGAGCAATGTTTTTGGTGGGGTTTGAAACCATTTATATTGCATTGGGCTTATTAATTGGTGCCTTGATAAATTACCTTGTCGTGGCACCCAAACTGAGGGTATATACCGAGGTCGCTAACAACGCGCTCACCATCCCTGAGTTTTTTGCTAAGCGTTTTCACGCACCCAACAGCAATGTACGCATTATTGCCGCTGTCATTATTGTGATTTTTTTCACCCTATATACCTCAGCGGGTTTAGTGGCTGGCGGTAAATTATTTGTATCTGCATTTGATTTAAATTACGAACTAGGATTAGCAGTAACCTTAGGTGTGGTGGTGTCATATACCCTATTGGGTGGTTTTCTGGCGGTAAGCCTGACAGACTTTGTTCAGGGCTGCATTATGTTTGTTGCCTTAGTATTGGTGCCTGTTGTGGCCTATCAAGAGTTTAGCAATGCCGACAAAATGATGAACTTTGCCTATGAGTCGATTCCACACTTTTCTGAAGGTATGCAAAATGTCACCCTATTAGGCTTAATTTCTAGCTTATCTTGGGGATTAGGTTACTTTGGCCAACCACATATTATTGTTCGCTTTATGGCTATTCGCTCAGTCTCCGACATTAAAATAGCACGTCGAATAGGCATGAGCTGGATGACAGTCACCATTGTTGGTGCACTGGCAACAGGCCTGGTTGGTATTGCTTATGCAAACAAATTTGACATGAAGTTAAGCGATCCAGAAACCATTTTTATTGTGTTTTCTGAATTGTTATTCCACCCGATGATCAGTGGCTTTTTATTAGCAGCGATTTTAGCAGCAATTATGAGCACCATTTCATCACAGTTACTGGTGTCTTCAAGCTCACTGACCGAAGATATTTATCGAGTGATGTCAAAGAAAGAAGCAACAGAGCAAGAAATGGTCAAAATGGGTCGCTTAGGTGTTGCTGGTGTTGCGATTGTTGCCAGCTTACTGGCACTTGATCGCTCAAACAGCATTCTATCTTTAGTCAGCAATGCTTGGGCAGGATTTGGAGCCGCTTTTGGTCCATTAATCTTATTTAGTCTATACAAGCACAACCTAACCCATAAAGCAGCCATGGCAGGCATTGTTTCTGGTGCGGCTACTGTCTTATTTTGGATATACGCCCCCGTGCTTGCCGATGGCCAAGCGCTATCAAGCGTAATGTACGAAATGATCCCTGGCTTTATAGTCAGCAGCGTGGTGATTTGGGTGACCAGTGCTATCGATACCGATCCTTGCAAAAAAACAGTTGATACCTTCCATGAAGCCGGCCGCGTATTAGCTGAGCAGAAATAACCGAGAGAATATAATGTCAACTTCACATTGGAAACGCATTGTCGTTAAAGTCGGCAGTGCACTTATTGCGCCTTATCAACAAGGCTGTAGCAGTCACTACCTATTGGGTATTGCACAATTTATTGCCAATTGCCGCGCCCAAGGTTGCCAAGTCGTACTCGTTTCATCGGGGTCTGTTGCTGCAGGAAAACATCGTTTTTCTGATGTAGCAGAGCCAAGCGTATCGCTTAAAAAAGCCATGGCTGCTGCAGGTCAAGCAGACATGATGGCCACTTGGGATAAACTATTTGATTTCCCATCAGCACAGCTACTCGTTACCCATGGCGATCTGCGAGATCGTGAACGTTATGTCAGTATTAAAGAAACCATTTTTACTTTACTAGACCATGGCTTACTGCCAATTATTAACGAAAATGATGCTGTTACAACCGATAAATTACGTGTTGGCGACAACGACAACCTATCGGCCATGGTAGCTGCGGCCTCTGATGCTGATGCGCTTATTATCTGCTCTGATGTAAAAGGGTTATATACCAAAAACCCTAATCTGCACGATGACGCCAAGCTGATAAAACAGGTTAGCGATATTAGCGAAGACATTTACGCAATGGCTGGCGGCGCAACAAGCAGTGTTGGCACCGGTGGAATGCGCACCAAAATACAAGCCGCTGAAAAAGCCATCTCCCATGGAATCGAAACCATGATTGTCGATGGCTTTGATGCCGATACATTTAACCAGCTTTTGAAAGGTCAAAACCCAGGTACGTTATTCACACCGTACGATGAACCAATGCAAGAACACCTACATTGGATGACACATACCTCACAGGTACAGGGTGAATTAATTGTTGAAAACGATTTTGATGCCGACCTTGAAGAACAAGATACGCAACTAACCAGCGACGATGTAGTGGCCGTTAAAGGCAACTTTTCCGTCGGTGATACTGTACTGGTGCGCAAAGGCGATGGCACTAAATTGGCAAAAGCCAAATCAAACTACAGTAGTTGCTTACTTCACTTTATTTCTGACCAAGAAGACCGCGAGTTTGCCAATAATGCGCAACAAAAAACCGGCCCCTTGATTTCAGACAAAAACATCGCCATTTTGGAGCAAATATGAGCTTGATCAAAACTTTATCTCAAAATGCAGCCACAGCGGCGCAAGCACTTGCAGTATTAGATGAGCAGGTAAAAAATACCATTTTACTCGACATGGCGCGTGCTCTACGCGCGCACAGTGATGAAATCCTTAAAGCTAATCTGCAGGATTTAGCCAATGCGCAAAGCGCCAACATGGGCTCAGCGATGTTAGACCGTTTAACGTTAAACAATGATCGCATTGAATCAATGGCATCAGGCATTGAAACCGTCGCATCGCTACCAGATCCTGTTGGCATTCAACGCGATTTAGGTAACAGACCAAACGGGTTAAGCATTCGCAAAATGCGCGTGCCATTAGGTGTGGTGTGTATGATTTATGAAGCACGGCCCAATGTCACCGCCGATGCTGGAGCACTGTGTTTTAAATCTGGTAACGCGGTTATTTTACGAGGCGGCAAAGAAGCATTGCACTCAAGCAAAATGATTGCATCTATTCTACAAAAAGTACTCGAAGTATATCAGCTGCCGCCTGCATTAATCACTGTGGTACCAGATCCTGATCGAGCATTGATGCTAGAACTTATGCAACAACGAGAATATATCGACGTGATTATTCCTCGTGGTGGTGAAGGATTAATTAACTTTGTGACAGACAACAGTAAGGTTCCGGTTATTCAGCACTTTAAAGGTGTGTGTCATCTATACATAGACAAAGATGCCGACTTGGATATTGGGTTGTCATTACTGTTAAATGGTAAAACCCAACGTACAGGAGTCTGTAATGCACTTGAAGGCTTGATTGTGCATAAAGATATTGCCGCTACATTTTTGCCTAAAGTGGCTCAAGCATTGGCAGAACATAAGGTAACCATTAATGCTTGCCAACAGGCAAAGACATATTTTGACGCCTGTAATGTGTTAAATGATGATGACTTTGGTCAAGAATACCTAGACCTGGAAATCGCCGTTAAGCAAGTGGATGATTTTGACGGCGCAATTAATCATATCCGTCGTTTTGGTAGCCATCACACTGAAGTGATTTGTACTCAAAATGAAGTCACAGCCACTCGCTTTCAACGCACCGTAGATGCATCAGTGGTCATGGTTAACGCATCATCGCGATTCTCAGATGGCAGCGAGCTTGGCCTTGGCGCTGAAATTGGTATTGCCACCAGCAAGCTGCATGCTTATGGGCCAATGGGGCTTGAGTCACTCACTACAGAAAAGTACCTGGTGAGTGGTGTAGGACAAATACGCGCATAATCTTATTTAACATCAATCTGTTAATACAAACTGATAAATTCAAGCTGATAAAAGGGTGATAGCCCTATAACAATTCTTGTTTAATTAGCTTTAATAAAAAGGTCTCTCGTTCTATCGAGAGGCCTTTTTTGTTGCAGTTTGCCATGGTATCGAGGTTATGTTGAATCGCAGCGTCAATATCCATCCACACTGGCACCATGCCATTATTGATTTCATGCGCTTCAAACTGGGTTTCACCCAGATCTTTAGCAATGCTGCACACATAGCAGTAAGACAGCATGTTAACGGACTCAAACCCATCTCTGTGCCACGGACGATACTCTTGATACAATCCAAACGGAATAACATCACCTACCACCTTAGCACCGGTTTCTTCTTGTAACTCGCGAATTAAGCCCTGCTCTATATGCTCACCATCATCAACACCGCCACCAGGCAATGAATAGTCATGATAACGCCTTGTATACAACATCAATATCTCATTACCACGCAGCACAATCGCTCGCGCCGCTAAACGCGTTAGCATGGTCGCTTGATTATTTTCGATAAACTCTTGAGGCGTATCAGGATGATAACTAGTGGTTAAATGGCGCATAGTATTTGAATTGAGACTTGGGGGGTTAAATCAAAAAACGCATCATACGTTGCTAGGCTCTGCGATTCAACAATCAGGCTTGTTGAGCCCGTGATTACTTATCTTAAGTCTTAGTCGTCACAAGCCCGATGACAAAACCAATTGAAAGCAAGCGAATCCGGGGCGATCAAAAAAGCCCTATTGGTAAAACCGACTACCACACTATGGGTGCATGCTTTGATGTGCTGGCGTTAATCGAAGCAAAATAAGACTTCCTCCCCAAGCATAGTCGCCATAGTGATACACATACTGTGGCGGCTATTTTTCAACGATTATGTACCTTCGCTCACCTGATAATGCTTACCATTAATCCGCTCAATAATCTGTGTTGCGGTTAAGTCATGCACCACGTTAATCACGGTAGATGCGGCATCGGTAATCGCACCAATTACCACTAAAATTGGGATCACTTCCATGGGTAAACCTAAGGTGGTGACAATAAATATCTCACCTAAAAATGCCCCACCCGGTACGCCACCAATCACAAAGGCAGACAACACCGAAATCAAAATGGTCAGCATAAATACGTCGGTGGTAAACTCAAGCCCCAATAACGAATAAATAAATACAATCTTTAGTGCGGTAATCGCTGCTGCGCCACCTTTATTTAAATTAACCAGTAACGGCAAACTGATTTCTGCAATTTGTTCATTCAATCCCATTTTAGTTGCACTTCGAATAGTCACAGGTAAGGTAGCTAAAGATGAACTGGTGCCCAAAGCGGTCACGGCAGGCTCAAGCATGTGTTGCCAAAATTGCTTAACCCCTTTTACCCCGCCACCAATCCACGCATACAGGGTTGACCCCACAGTTAAATACAGTGCCATGGCAACAAAAAATAATCCCACAGCCCGAGCAAAAGTGCCCATAAGTTCAGTGTCTTGACTAGCCATGGTGGCTGCAAAATATGCTCCTAGGCCAATAGGGGCAACGTACATTAATATTGAAATGACTTTCATAATAACCGTATTCACACTATCCAAAATACGGCTAACCACCAGGCCATCTTCACCAGATTGGCCAATGGCAACACCGCCAATCACCGACATGATGATTAACGCCAAAATATTAGACTTAGACAATAACCCAACAAAATCATTGGTGGTTAATAAGCTCACAAAATCCATACTGCCTGATGCCGCATCAACCGTATTTGCCAAATCGAGGGTGACACCTTGCGCCGGGTCATATACCAGCGCTAATAACACCACCCCAACAGATGGCACAATTGCCATGACAATTGATATCGCCATAATCGACACCAATATAGCACCTAACTTTTTTAAGTCGGTCATGTGAGCAATCGACGACATCACACTCACCGCCACTAATGGCACGATGATCATAAACAACAAGTTGAGAAAGATTTGTCCAATCGGTTTGAGTTTAATTGCCCACTCAGGAAACAAACCACCAAATAAGCCGCCAATAAATAGTGCACTTAACAAAATGATCGACGAGCGGTATGCACGTAGGCTTCTAAACATATAATGTCCTAATATCAGATAAACAGGCCGCCACAGAGTGTAAACAAAGGCATTGCCGCAACAAGATTACGACAAAATATGGCACACAACCCTTGAGATACCAATCGAAATAAATTCATTCACCAACGCTGTTGTTTTTACTCTGTCCAAACATAATTTAAAACGAGCCAAATGTTGAGTGATACCAATCCGTTAATTAGGTGGAAAAAGTAACCGCGACAATATTGAATAGCACATCAATCATCCTCTATGAAATAAAGGAAGGGGAGTAAAGTAAAGGCGAGTAAATTGATATTAAACCCGTCATTTGTTTTGCTAACAAGTCAATAAATCAGCATGAACAAACAAACGACGGGGTTAACAATAGCGTATCTTTGATTAAGATTTTTACCAAGCAAATGGCTTAAACACATCATCAACAGGTGTTTTTGCAACATGATTGGTGTAGTTGCTGATGACTTTTTGCGCCAAACCTAAAATAATTTCTAACACTGGTTGTTGGCCGTAACCTGCCGCATAAAAGGCTTCAAGCTCAGCGGTCGAAATATTACCGCGATTACGCACTATGCTCAGTGTCGTATCATGTAAAGCCTGTAACTTTGGTGTAGGCATCGCAGTTCTATTGCGTAAAGCTTCGGTGATTAAAGGATCCACTTTCATTGAATGAGCAATCCCAGTATGAGCTGGCACACAGTAACCACATTCGTGCTCCACATTGATGGTTTGCCATACTACGGTGAGTTCTTCTGGGTTAAATGAAGTATCAACAAATGCCTGATGCAACTGTTGATAGGCTTGCAACGTACTAGGTGATTGAGCCAATACTCCAAATAAATTAGGCACCATACCCATTTGTTTTTTAGCACCTTCTAACATGGCTTTGCTGCCTTCTGGCGCGGTATCAACAGTGTGAATTGTAAAGTCTGTCATAATATCTCTCTTAAAAATGAATAAAAAGTAGGGTGTATTTTGTCATTGAGAACACTATAAACAAAAATGAACGATCGTTCAAATTAATTTTTGAACAATCACTCAAAAATATAAGCGATGACGCTTAACCAGTGCCATTAGCCAATAAAAAAGCCACTAACCCTAGGGCCTGTTGATCTTTGCTGGTTAAATTTTGTTCGAGTTAAAAACGTGTTAATCGAGGCGAATGGATTGTAGCCTAGTCTCCTAAGCAACTCTTTATTTGTAAAGCATCGTTCAACAAAGAGTAAAACGTTTTTAGCCGAACCCTGTGGGCAGCGTTTGTTGGTCATTTTTACTGCGTTATCGACTTTTTA
>NZ_JAKILA010000033.1 GCF_023283885.1 Shewanella basaltis | reverse complement strand
CTTGCTAAAGGAGCGGTAGTTCAGTTGGTTAGAATACCGGCCTGTCACGCCGGGGGTCGCGGGTTCGAGTCCCGTCCGCTCCGCCAACTTAAGATGAAGGCCTTTGCAGTATTGCAAAGGCCTTTTTCGTATTTGAAATTTGAAAATCTAATCAGCGTGGTAATGCCGTTTGCTGCACTATATGTACCGCAGAGGGCTTGTCATGCCTCACCTCCCGCGATTATACCATTCCGCATAATTAAGTGATCATCGTTGCCCATTGTCGATGGCATATTTTCACACGCTCTTTATCTTCAATGAATGCACTCCATGATTCACTACAGACGTCGACTATTGACTCATCATCAGCAAATTTCAGTTATTTCGATCTGTTTTTCCTTGCCAATAACATGTTGCTCCCCTAACTTAAGTGCCAATTGCATGAGATAAGGGTATACGATGAAGTTAGAAATGATTTGCACAGGTGAAGAAGTGCTATCAGGCCAGATAGTTGATACTAATGCCGCTTGGGTTGCTAATACCATGATGGAGTTAGGTATTGAGATGCAGCACCGTGTCACAGTTGGTGATCGAATGGATGATCTGGTGGCTGTCTTCCAAGAGCGGAGTAAATATGCTGATGTCATTATTGTTAATGGTGGCTTAGGGCCCACAAGTGATGATATGTCTGCGTTGGCGATGGCAAAAGCAAAAGGTGAAGACCTTGTAGAAAATGTTCAATGGCGTGAGCACCTAGAAGAGTGGTTTACGCGTAATAATCGTGTGATGGCTAAAAGTAATTTAAAGCAAGCATGGTTACCAGCGTCTGCTGTGATGGTTGATAATCCTGTAGGAACGGCTTGTGGTTTTCGGGTTAAATTAAACAATGCGTGGCTTTTTTTTACACCCGGTGTCCCTTTTGAATTGAAACGAATGATAACTGAGCAATTCATTCCGTTTATTACAGAAGAATTCGGTATTCAAGCTAAATCGGCATTAGAAAAACTGCTCACTATAGGACATGGTGAGTCATCACTGGCAGACACTTTGTCTCAACTCACACTGCCTGAGGGGATTGAGCTGGGCTACCGTTCATCCATGCCGCACATTGAAATTAAAATATTTGCTCGCGGTGATAAAGCAATAAGGCAGTTACCAGATGTGACAAAGCAAGTTAAAGCCCTGCTTGGAAATGCGGTAGTTGCTGAAAATCGTCCAACATTGGCAGCAGAGATCCATCATAGATTATATCAGTCTGGTTTAAGCTTAAGTGTGGCTGAGTCATGTACTGGCGGCATGATTACCAGCCAGTTAATTGATTTTGCAGGTAGTTCGTCATATTTACATCATGGTTTGGTGACCTACAGTAATGAGTCTAAAGTGAAGGTATTGGGGGTTAACCCACAGATTTTAGATGACCATGGTGCAGTGTCTATAGCGACGGTAGAAGCGATGGCTCAGGGGGCGAGAAACATTTTAGACAGCGACTTTGCCTTGGCTACCAGTGGTATTGCCGGTCCAGATGGCGGTACAGACGACAAACCGGTAGGAACAGTTGCGATAGCATTAGCAACTAAGCAGGGTGTTTATAGCCAAATGGTTAAGCTGCCTGGCCGTTCCCGTCAGTTAATAAGAAGTATGAGTACGGCTGTTGCTTATGATATGTTGCGCCGTGCGTTAATTGAAGAAGCTGTTATTGTTGATTATCCGTCAATTCCACGTTTCGCCAAGTGAGTTGACGCTCGCTTGCTTAGCGCCTTGTAAGCAAGCGAGGGTTAATAGCTAGATTGTAAGGTTCTCAATCGTTTGATTGTTTTTGGCTTTTTGATAGAAGTAAGCCACTGTTAGTAAAATGATCCCTATCAAAATAAACGCGACAATTTTTTGAATTAATTCAAATGACGCCATATCAACAAAAATCACTTTGATACATGCCAAAGCAAATAACAATGCAGCTAGTCTGACGAGGTTGGCTTGTTGAGGCCGCAAACTAATAAACATGAGTATACTGGCATGTATTACGAGTAATACAGCACTCATAGCTGCTGCTATGCTGCTAAATTGGTAACTCCAGAGTATATAGCTAGTAACAAGTAAACTATGCCACGCCCACTTTAATGCGCTATAGGTGACTATTTTTCTATGCACTTTAACACCTAACCGGGCGCTTAATAAGTAATGCGCTAATAAAACCAGCACTCCAAGTTCTGCTAAATTGGTCAGTAAAGTTTGCAGACTTAATGTTAGCTGTATTTCATGATGCAACACTATCGGCAAAAGGGCGCAGATAAAAATTGCAGAGTAAGCCAAGCTATAGCTTGGTGCTAAAGCATGCTTAAAATGTTGTCCTATGCGTGTGTTTCTTTCGGTAATAACACTGAAATAGCCGCATATTATTAGCGCTGTTAATGCCCACGACGGATGCAGCAATAGATCAGTGACCGTTTGGCTAAATACCGCTATTACCAAAGCAAAATAATAGGGTGCAATATGCCACTGTAGGGTCGAGACTTGTTGCCATTTGCTAGGCAAATGAGCAAAGCGAAGGCTTATCAATCCCATAAATACTAAGCCGATAACCAATGCAACCAGCCCCTGCCACATCTCGACTAGACACAAAGTTGCCGTGATCATAATTGACAGTATTGTGAGTATTTGTGATTCGTAACGAAGGCTCTTGTGATTTACTAGGTAGGCTAATCCTAAGCTTGCTAGACTGCTCAGCCATAATGCAATAGCAATGTAGTCTGGATAGCTGCGTACTATTTTAGGTAATAACAGTAACGGTAATGCTAAATAACAGCCCAGTTGAACATAATAAGCAAGGCGGATTAATTTGGCATCTGCATAGTATTTTTTGTACCAGTAATAGGCCAATAAAAGCCCGGTAAAGAGCTCGATACGAGCTAATTTCGCATTTATCGCTTGGTCTGCAAAGCTCAGGCTATTGGCGTCTAACATACCAAAAATCACTAAGCCTAGAAGGGGTAGTTGGGCTAACCACGCTAATACTTCACTCAACCTAAGGTTGTGTTTAGCGCTCATATATAGCAGCAACAAACTAATTAATGGCAGGGTATTAAGCCAATATTGCTCGGTGATAAAGAAACTAACAAGCAACAAGGTTACCGCATAAAGTACAGCCAATACCTCACGGATAAGTCGTACAGCAATGTGCTCAAATACCATTAAATCAGTTTGATAGCGGCTAAGTAGTTTTTGTGCAGCAAAAGTTATTGCACAGGTTAGTGTCATCGCTATGCTTAATAAAGCTTGATACCCTAATACGCCATTATTGTCATAGTGTGGTTGAGTGAGTACATCAAACATATTGGTAAAACTGCTGATGATCCCAAGTATGAGTAAAACATAAGCTTCTGCTCTAATTGGGCTAAATTGCTGCTTACAACCAATCCACAGTAATAATAACCCCTCTAATAACAGCACTATAGCCATTAGTTCGACGCTGAGTAAAAATAGTGCGGCAAAACCAGCAAAGCTTCCGGCAAATGCTAAAGCAAGGGCTCCAATGTCCTTATTGCGTTTAATGACCCAATATAACAGTCCACACAGTAGGGCATTGATAGCAAATAGTTCACCGGCAAACACGCTCCATTGTGTGAGGGTATAGAGAGTAAAAATCATCAGCGCGATTGGAACCGCTAATAATCTTGGCGTTATTGTCGACTTGATAACAAATAATAAGCTGGCAATGCCGTAGAGGTAAAATAGTCCATTTACCATCAATAATGTGAAACTTGTTTGCCAGCCAACGCCAGGCAGCGGCAAAGGAATAAATAAGCTGAGTATTTGTACACACGCAATATGGAGTAATGCGGTTGTTTCAATGAGTATTGGCCAGGCTAATTTGTGGCTTTGTACCATTGAACATACACCAATAAGCGCCAAATACGGTAAATATAATAAGGGGGTTTGGCCGCCATCAAGTAACATTAATGGTGCTAGCGAACCACCCAATAAAGCAACAATAGCCACTACTTTGGTGTTGAGTTTAAATGACAAGCCGTAACCGAGTAAGGTATTAAGCAGTAATAAGCCAAAGCAAGCCGTGTCGGGAATAATGGTAAAATAAGGCCCAAGAAAATACAGGCACAAATAGTTAAGAATAAGTCCTAGTCCAACCAATCCTGAGCCGAAATCTTCCATTCCTGCCCGTTTTTGGCGAATAAATATGCCCCCAGCAATAATCCCGTTAGCAACGCCTAGTCCAAGCAGGGCTTTTGCTAATTCTGAAAACCAATGGTTAATTGAAAACTGCAGCAAGTAACCAAAGCCAAGCGTTAGCGTAATGATGCCGGCAAGTGTCATTAAAAATACTGGGCCAGATCCCTTAGCTTGATAATGCTGATAAACGCTTTTGGCCTGTTCAGTTAATCCTGATAAAGGTGCAATTGCAGTTGCGCTAAATTCACTCATGGCTTCGGCTAATTGCGAGAACATGGCACTTAATGCACTTTTTCTGGCTGGTAATGTCGGATCTATCGAGGCGTGTTGCGCTGTGATGGACGTTGCAGATGATGAATGATTGGCATCTAACGAGTGCTGCTCCCAAGCCAAAGAGGAGTATTGAGGCTTACGAGCAACAATGCTGTCGCTCGGGTCATCAACGTGCCTTTCTTGTATCCGAGCATGCGGGTGTTGTTGCTCATTGTTATTTTGTGCCAGTACTTGCTGGGCCAACGCATCGAGTTGTTGGCTAAATTTAGCTAACTGCTGATTGACATCCGTTTGCTGTGCATTTTGCTGTGCAACAAGCTCCGCCAGTTGTGCTTTTAATTGAGCAACGTCATCCATTAACGGCATCATTTATCCTATGATTATTAAGCCTGTCCCATAGTGCTAAGTGATTGTACGTGGTTCTGATTGATTAGGAAATGCTCAGTTATCTGGCACTTGGGATATATCGTTATATCAATCAGCACAAAACGTGATCATGCTGACGGGTTAACATCGCTTATCACTTCGTTAGACATGTTGAAGGTAGAACAACTACCTCGCTGCAATTCGTGCCTCATGCTAAGCGATTTTTCCTATGCAATCTCTGATCACTTACTTATCCAAATGGGTATTATTTGCGATATAGGCCGTTGCTATTTTAAGCAAAAAAGCACCTAAACAGGTGCTTTTTTAAAGTAAGTTTGAGCGATAAACCTTAAAACTTAACCACTAGCTTTCCTTGTTGTACCGTGATCTCTTTGGTCATTTTGGCCATTAATGCTTGATTACTGTCGCGAGTGTCTAGGGTGTACACAGGCTGGTTTTCAAGGTAATTACGCAAAAATCCCATCAGTTGCGGTGTCGCTTGGCTAATGTAACGTTCAATATCGACCGGCTCAGACTCAACGTTAACCAAGTCTAACTGGCGCAAATAAATGCTTTTCGTTTCACTGTCGTACCAAGGTACAGCCTCAAACGTGGTTTTTAGTTTTGCATGGATCGGCATTAATGGGTTGTTAACGGTTATCATGGTCGCTGCGGTTACAGCCATGGTATTAGGCTTAGCGCCTAGCACCACCTGCATGTCATTGAGCTTAAGTGACACACCAATTAACTTATTACCCTGTTTGACTTCAAAATGCATGTCGTTGTTAAGGTATTGCTCTATTTCAGACTCGGTAATACTGTACTGACTGGCACAGCCAGTCAGTAGTAAAAGCAAACCAAGTCCAAGGCTTTTTGCCAAGGTTATCATCCAGTGTTTCTCATTCCTGCAGCAACGCCAGCAATGGTCAGCATAAGGGCTAGCTGAACAGAGGCAGACGGTTCAACTTCTTTACGAGTACGCGCTAAAAGCTCGGTTTGTAAAAAGTTGAGTGGGTCAATGTACGGGTTACGCAGTTTAACAGATTCGCGGTTCCACGGCGTGTGCGACATTAACTCTGTTGCTTGAGTGAGCGATAAAACAGCATCAATGCCAAGTTGTAGGCGTTGACGAAGTTTTTCACCTAAATGATGTAATTCAGGTTTTACCAAGCACGACTCATAATATTTGGCAAGATTAGGTTCGGCTTTGGTGTACACCATTTCGAGCATTGAAATACGTGTTTCAAAAAACGGCCACTGCGCTTCCATTTCGCGTAGTAAATCAAGCTCACCGCGATCGGCTGCATCTTGCAATGCTTCACCAGCGCCTAACCAGGCTGGTAACATTAAACGGTTTTGCGACCAGGCAAAAATCCACGGAATAGCACGTAAGCTTTCAATACCCCCGTCGACTTTACGTTTGGCCGGGCGGCTACCTAATGGCAGTTTGCCTAGCTCTACTTCGGGCGTTGCCGCACGGAAGTAAGGTACAAAATCAGGCTCTTCGCGCACAATGCCACGGTAATGCTGAACTGACTCTTCAGCAATGCGCTGCATACAATCACGCCATGCTTTTTTAGGCTCTGGCGGTGGTAATAATGTTGCTTCCATAACGGCAGAGGTATACAAGGCTAAACTTTGTACTGCTAACTTTGGCAAGCCAAATTTAAAGCGGATCATCTCGCCTTGTTCGGTAACACGAATACGGCCATCTACTGAACCTGGTGGTTGCGATAAAATAGCCTTATGAGCTGGTCCGCCGCCACGGCCAATTGAACCGCCACGACCATGGAACAACATCAATTTCACTTCGGCTTTTTTACATACTGCAACTAATTGCTCTTGAGCGCGGTACTGTGCCCAAGCCGCAGCCATTACGCCGGCATCTTTTGCTGAGTCCGAGTAGCCAATCATCACTTCTTGCATGCCTTTGGTGTAGCCGCGGTACCAATCAATATTTAGTAAGGCGGTCATACATGCTGCTGCACCTTCAAGGTCTGCTAAGGTTTCAAATAAAGGCACTACGCGCATAGGGTTAGTGCAGCCCGCTTCTTTGAGTAACAATAATACGGTAAGCACATCAGATGGCTTACTGGCCATTGAAATCACGTACGAGCCTAATGCATTAGCAGGTTGCTTGGCGACTAAATTACAGGTTCTAACAACTTCAGCTACATCGTCGGTTGGTTTCCAATTAGCTGGAATTAACGGGCGTTTACCGGTTAGCTCGCGCAACAAAAACGCTTGTTTTTCGCTCTCATCCCAGTGGTTGTAATCACCCATGCCTAAATAACGAGTCAATTCGGCAATCACGTCGCTGTGACGCGATGCATCTTGACGGATATCGAGGCGCAGCATGTGAATACCAAAGCAGGCTAGGCGACGTAAAATATCTAATAACAGACCGTTAGCGATTAGCTTCATGCCACAATCGGTTAAGCTGTTATAAAGCAGCTCTAATGGTTTTTGTAAGTCGTCTTTGTGCCAAATTAATTCGCTGGTGTCGGTATCTGGATGCTTGCCTTCAAGACGTGCATTGAGGTAATCAATGGTGTTACGTAATTGGCAACGTAGTTTACGCAGCACGTCACGGTATGGTTCTTTGCTGTTATCTGTTAAAGCCGTTAACTCGTCGTTAGCTTGCTCCATTGATAACTCACCGAGTAAGGCAACAATGTCTTTTAGGTACAGTCTTGCTGCGGCATGACGATTGCGGTCTAACACTTCTTGAGTGACGACCGAGGTCACAAACGGGTTACCGTCGCGATCGCCGCCCATCCAGCTTGAAAAGCGCACTGGAGAGACATCAATCGGCAATTGTTGGCCAGTTTTTTGCTCGACTTGATCGTTTAGCTGGCGCAAAAAGTCAGGAATGGCTTGCCATAATGACGTTTCGATAGTGCTTAAGCCCCAACGCGCCTCATCTACTGGGGTTGGGCGCTCATTACGGATTTCGTTGGTATGCCAAATTTGCGCAATTAGTTGACGCAAACGAAGGGTACTTTGACTGCGTTCGCGCTCTGTCAGTTGGCTGTTTTCCTGTTCGGTTAAACAATCAACTACAGCGGCATATTTTTGGATTAATGTGCGACGAGAAATTTCGGTTGGGTGCGCCGTTAACACTAAATCAATGTCGAGGTTTTTGAGACACGCAATGACATCTTTTTTGTCAAGGTCGGTGTCGAGCATGCGTCCAAGTAATTGCTCTACGGGATCAGGGACACACACCAACTCGTCACAATTGCGACTAATCGTGTGAAATTGTTCTGCAATATTGGCTAAGTTTAAAAATTGGTTAAAGGCTTTTGCAAAAGGCACGAGTTCTTCGTCAGGTAATGCGGTTAACAGTGCTAACATTTGATCGCGTGATGCTTCGTCACCTTGGCGAGATTTTTTCGCTAGAATACGAATTTGTTCTACTTTTTCTAAAAATGCGTCGCCTAAATGGTTTTGCATTGTCTCGCCTAATATCTGGCCTAAATGCCCCACATTTGATCGAAGTGACGCATACATATCTGCCGTTTGCTCTGTCATACTTACTCCCGAAAAAAAGAACGATCTTGCCAATACTTATCTCATCACAATACCCAGCGCAGTAAAAATGGTCAATACACGGACGAGGTATTTTGTAATTTTATTTCGTAAAAATATTACATTCCGCTTGCATATTTAACTAAAATTTGACGATTATTTAATGCAAGCGTGGTAAATCATTTTTTTGATTAATTCTACAGTTGGCGTTAGGTATTCTAGGCCAATAAACTCATCTGGCTGGTGGGCTTGGTTAATGCTCCCTGGCCCTAGCACTAACGTTTGACAGCCTAGTTTGTTAATGTACGGTGCTTCAGTAGAGTAGTTAACCACTTCAGCCTCATTACCAGACAGTTCTGCGACCAGTTTGGTCCAAGGATTGTCTGCTTTGCCAGCAAATGATTCAGCGCCTGGGTATAAAGTACTGACACTAATACTGCCAGGGTATTCTTTACTGATGTCAGATAAGTAGTTCAGTACCATGAGTTCGAGCTCAGCCAGTTCCATGCCTGGTAATGGGCGAATATCTAAGTGTAAATCACAGCAACCACAAATACGGTTGGCCGCATCGCCACCATGTATATGACCAAAGTTCATGGTTGGATAGGGTACTGTAAACGCATCTTCACGATAGTTTTCGCTTAAATGCTGTTTAAGTTTCATTAATTGGCTAATGACTTTATGCATCACCTCAATGGCATTTAAGCCGCGGGCAGGGTCAGACGAGTGGCCACTGCGACCGATAACACGGATCCCTTGAGCTAAATGGCCCTTGTGCATATAAACAGGTTTTAAACTGGTGGGCTCACCTATTATGGCATAATCTGGTGCTACTGTTTTTGAGTCGGCAAAGGCTTTTGCTCCACTCATGGTGGTTTCTTCGTCTGCACTGGCAAAAATGGTCAGTGGACGTTTAAATTGATCCAGTGGCATCTCTTTTAACGCTTCAAGCACTAATGCAAAAAAACCTTTCATGTCGCACGTGCCTAGACCATACCAACGATTATCTTTTTCAATCATTTCAAAAGGGCTTTGACTCCAGCGCCCTTCGTCAAATGGCACGGTATCGGTATGGCCCGCGAGTAATAGTCCACCACTACCTTGGCCAATTCGTGCAATTAAATTTTGTTTGTTGCGCGAATCTTCAACCGTTGGGGTTTCACACTCAAAACCAAGCTCGCTAAACCAATTTTGCAACAAATTGATAACTGCATGGTTACTCATATCGTTTTCAGCTTCAAGTGCGCTGATTGATGGCGCTGCAATCAGCTGTGTAAAACAACTTTTAAGATCGGGTAATGTGCTCATGACTTGTCCTGAAAAAATTACATGTAAAATACTTATTCACATATATTGCATAATTAATGTTGTGTGTTAGTCTAGCAAACAGCATTAACCGATACCATTAATTGAACGCTGCACAATGAAAATAAATATCTGCCTTATGACTGTTAAAACCACTATATCAATTATCAGCGTGAACTTCCTGCGACGATAGCTTCAAATTAGACGACTCTTGTCTAAATAGGCTATGCTGACTCTGTCTTTAACTACTCAAAAGAAATCAAACTTATGAAAAGCATCGCAATTATTGGCGCTAGTGGATATACCGGCGCGCAGATTACTTCGTTGATTAATGCAGACACTAATTTAACAGTGCAAGGCATTTATGTGTCTGAAAACAGTTTAGACAAAGGCCGTAAATTATCTGAACTGTACCCTACATACAGTCACATGGCTTACACGTTATCGCCACTGACCGATGACGCAAAACAACAAATTGTAGATCAAGCTGATGGCGTTGTGTTGGCGACTGAGCATTCAGTGAGTTTAGAGCTCGCTGCTTGGTTTTATAAAAAAGGTTTAGCTGTATTTGATCTCAGTGGTGCTTATCGTTTTGCCGACGTCGCAAAATACCCTAAGTGGTACGGTTTTGAGCATACTCATCCCGATGTGTTAGCCGATGCAGTATATGGCTTGGCTGAGTGGAATGCTGAACAAGTTAAAAAGACTCGAATGATCGCTGTGCCAGGGTGTTATCCCACTGCGTCATTAACTGCATTAAAGCCACTAAAACCCCTATTAACAGATATGTTTCCGGTGATTAATGCTGTTAGTGGTGTAACGGGAGCTGGCCGTAAAGCGCAGCTGCATACCAGTTTTTGTGAAGTCAGCTTAACGCCATACGGTGTATTAGGTCACAGACATCAGCCAGAAATTGCAACGCAATTAGGCCAAGAAGTGATTTTTACCCCTCACCTTGGCAATTTTAAGCGTGGCATTTTGGCGACGATTACCGTGCAGCTTAAAGCTGGTACAACAGAAGCCGATGTCGCAAAAGCTTACAGCGTGTATGACAGCTCACCGATTGTGACCGTTAAGCACAATCAATTTCCTAAAGTAGACGACGTGGTATTAACACCAAACTGTCATTTAGGTTGGAAATACGATGCCAGTACTGGTTACCTTGTTGTGGCGAGTGCGATTGATAACTTAATGAAAGGTGCAGCGAGCCAAGGTTTGCAATGTATCAAAATCCACTTCGGCGTTTAACCACCAATAAAACAAGGATATAACAATGACTACTCATTCTGTTTTAGTGCTTAAAGTTGGCGGCGCGTTACTACAAACCGAAACCGGAATGGCCAATTTAATGTCAGCAATTAAAGACATGACAGCAGCTGGCCAAAAAATTGTCCTAGTGCATGGTGGTGGTTGCTTGGTTGACGAGCAACTAACCGCCAACGGTAAAGACATCATTAAACTTGATGGCTTGCGTGTTACCCCAGCCGATCAAATTGGCATTGTTGTGGGTGCATTAGCTGGTACCTCAAACAAGATTTTACAAGCCGCAGCAGCAAAAGCCGGTGTGGTAAGTGTTGGCATGAGCCTAGGCGATGGCAACGTCGTTAAAGCTAACATTAAAGATGAACGTTTAGGACTGGTAGGTGAAGTCACCCCTAATGATGCGAGCTACCTAAATTTTATTTTGCAACAAGGATGGCTACCCATTTGCAGTTCTATTGCGATATCGGATACCGGCGAAATGCTCAACGTAAATGCCGACCAAGCGGCAACAGCATTAGCCAAACTGGTTAATGGCACCTTGGTCCTATTGTCTGACGTTTCTGGCGTATGGGATGCCAATAAGCAAGTGATAAAAAGTTTGAATAAAAGCCAAATTGAAACCTTAGTTGCAGATGGCGTAATTGAAAAAGGCATGAAAGTAAAAGTTGAAGCTGCTTTAGAGGTGGCTCAATGGATGGGGAAACCCGTTTTAGTTGCCTCATGGCAAGAAACCGAACAGTTAAAAACATTAGCACAAGGCGGGTCCATCGGGACTCAAATACAGCCTTAATGGAGTAGTTTATGAAGCACCTGTTGTCGATAAAAGAGTTATCTCAAACTCAGTTACTGGATATTTTAGCATTAGCTAAAAAAATAAAAGCGAACCCAGCTGAGTACCGTCGCGCCTTAGATGGAAAAAGCGTTGTGATGCTTTTTGAAAAACCGTCACTGCGCACTCGAGTTAGCTTTGATATCGGCATCAATAAATTAGGCGGTCATTGTTTATACCTTGATCAACAAAATGGTGCTTTAGGTAAGCGTGAGTCGGTAGAAGATTTTGCCACTAATATTTCATGCTGGGCTGACGCTATTGTGGCCAGAACATATTCGCACACCACAATTGAAAAGTTAGCAAAACATGGCAGTGTACCTGTTATTAATGCATTATCTGACTTGTATCATCCATGCCAAGCGTTAGCGGATTTTTTATCATTATCAGAGCAGTTCGATGATGTACGCAACGCAAAGTTGGCCTATGTGGGCGACGGTAATAATGTGACACATTCATTGATTTACGGTGCGGCGATTTTAGGCTTAACTATGACTGTGATTTGTCCTGAAGGTTATTTCCCTGATGCTCTCGTGGTAACAGAAGCACAAGCTATCGCAGCAAAAAATGGCGGTAAATTGATTTTATCTGCCGACATAGATCAGATAGAAGGTCACGATGCTATTTATACTGATACTTGGATTTCGATGGGCGATGACACCTCATTAACAGAAATTAAAGAACGTTTTAGCCCATACCAAGTCAATGCAGAGTTAATGGCCAAAGCGGGTGCTAAATACTTTATGCACTGTTTGCCTGCACATCGTGGCGTAGAAGTCACCGATGAAGTGATGGACGGTGAAGGTTCATTGATTTTACACCAGGCAGAAAACCGCATGCATGCGCAAAATGCAGTGTTGGTAACCTTATTAAGTTAGTCACAATATTGATTGATAATGCCAATGGCGTTATATCGTTTACAAAAACATAAATGATTGATTGTAGGAATTGAACATGTCTAATGCAGTGAAAAAAACCGGCGTTAAAAAAGTGGTACTCGCGTACTCAGGTGGTTTAGATACTTCGGCAATTATCCCGTGGTTAAAAGAAACCTACGATAACTGTGAAATTGTCGCATTCTGTGCCGATGTCGGTCAGGGTGAAGAAGAACTTGTTGGCTTAACTGAAAAAGCATTAGCCTCAGGTGCTTCTGAGTGTCATATCGTTGACCTTAAAGAAGAATTTGTAGCCGATTACATCTACCCAACTATCGCGACAGGCGCAATTTATGAAGGGACTTACCTACTAGGTACCTCTATGGCGCGTCCAATTATTGCTAAAGCGCAAGTTGAAGTGGCCCGTAAAGTTGGTGCCGACGCGGTATGTCATGGTTGTACAGGTAAGGGTAACGACCAGGTGCGTTTTGAAGGTTGTTTTGCAGCCCTAGCTCCAGATTTAAAAGTGATTGCACCGTGGCGTGAGTGGGAAATGCGTAGCCGTGAAGATCTGCTTGCATACCTTGCTGAGCGTAATATTAAAACCAGCGCATCAGCGACTAAAATTTACAGCCGTGATGCTAACGCATGGCACATATCGCACGAAGGCGGCGAGTTAGAAGATCCATGGAACGAGCCATCAAAAGGTGTATGGACATTAACCGTAGCACCAGAAGATGCGCCAAACGAGCCAGAATATGTATCACTTGCCATTAAAAATGGTCGTGTGACTCATGTAAATGACGAAGCCTTATCACCTTATGCTGCACTGATGAAGCTAAACGACATCGCTGGTAAGCACGGTGTAGGCCGTATCGACATTACCGAAAACCGTTTAGTGGGCATGAAATCTCGCGGTTGTTACGAAACACCAGGCGGCACCGTAATGTTTGCAGGCTTACGTGCCATTGAAGAATTGGTACTAGACAAAACCAGCCGTACCTGGCGCGAGCAAATTGCTGGCCAAATGTCGCACTTAGTATACGACGGCCGTTGGTTTACGCCTTTATGTAAATCACTTATCGCCGCGTCAGAATCATTAGCTGAATCTGTTAACGGTGATGTGGTTATTAAGCTTTACAAAGGCCAAGCAACGGCCGTTAAAAAGCGTTCACCAAACAGCTTATACTCAGAGTCTTTCGCAACCTTTGGCGAAGATGACGTGTACGATCAAAAACATGCTGAAGGCTTTATCCGTTTGTACTCTTTAGCAAGCCGTATTCGTGCGTTAAACACCAAATAAGCTTTACGCCAATACAATTAAGGCGCTGCAAAGCGCCTTTCTTATAATGACTTTTGCGTAATTTAAAGAGCCATTACAAGAAAGAAATAGTTAACCTGAGCTCTGGATAAGAGAATTTAGGTGACTTAACACCAATATTATTGAACACCCAGTTCTTAAAACAGTTTTCAACACAGAGGATACCGACATGGCGTTATGGGGCGGAAGATTTCAGGGCGAAACCAGTGCACTTTTCAAGTTATTTAATGACTCACTGCCAGTGGATTATCGCTTATTTGAACAAGACGTTGTCGGCTCAATTGCATGGGCAGACGCCATTGCTAGCGTTGGTATTATTACTGCCCAAGAATGCACCGATTTAAAAGCTGCCTTAAACGAATTGCTCCTCGAGGTGGGTAATGATCCACAAGCCATTATCAGTAATGGCGCAGAAGACATTCACAGTTTTGTTGAACAAAAGCTGATTGCAAAAGTGGGCGATTTAGGTAAAAAACTTCACACTGGCCGTTCACGTAACGACCAGGTCGCGACCGATTTAAAACTGTGGTGTAAAAAAGAAGGTGCGGCATTACTTGAGCGTTTAGGGACGTTACATGCCGAATTAATCGCATTAGCAGAGCGTGAAGTTGACGCAGTGATGCCGGGCTACACCCATTTACAACGTGCACAACCCGTAACATTTGGCCACTGGGCATTAGCCTATGTTGAAATGTACGAGCGTGACATAAGCCGTTTACAAGATGCACTTAACCGTGCCGACTCATGTCCGCTAGGTTCTGGTGCATTAGCCGGTACAGCTTACCCCATTGATCGTCACGCATTAGCAGCGGCATTAAATTTTGCTCGCCCAACGTTAAACAGCCTCGACAGCGTGTCAGACCGTGACCACGTGGTTGAGTTATGCAGCGCAGCGTCAATCAGCATGATGCATTTAAGCCGTATGGCAGAAGACTTAATTTTCTTTAACTCTGGTGAAGCTAACTTTATCTCACTAGCAGACGAAGTCACCTCTGGTTCATCGTTAATGCCGCAAAAGAAAAACCCAGATGCCTTAGAGCTTATCCGTGGTAAAACCGGCCGTGTTTATGGCAGCTTAATGGGCATTTTAACTACCATGAAAGCCTTGCCATTGGCGTACAACAAAGACATGCAAGAAGACAAAGAAGGCTTGTTTGACGTGGTCGACAGCTGGGCCATTTGTTTAGACATGGCTGCGTTGGTATTAACTGGTTTAAAAGTGAATCGCCCGCATGCATTAGTTGCCGCTCAGCAAGGCTATGCAAACGCGACAGAACTTGCCGACTACCTTGTCGCTAAAGGCATGCCGTTCCGTGAAGCGCACCATGTTGTGGGTGAGGTTGTGGTATTTGCTATTAGTCAGCAAAAGCCGATTGAAGACTTAACCATTGCACAGTTACAAAAGTTTGCCAAAGTGATCAGCGATGATGTGTATCCAAACCTCACCATTGAAGCTTGCTTAGAAAAACGTGACGTATTAGGTGGCACAGCCGTTAACCAAGTGCACGCTGCCATCGCCGCTAAAAAAGCGTAATATTAACCGACAAATGGTAATAGCGCTTTTTATTTATGCCATTGTGTATTACTCAACATGTTTCCAGCCGTTTTTGATTAACCTGATCTCGAGCTCAGGTTAATCAATTACTTATTCAGGGCGTTCACTTCTATATTTTATGGCTTTAGAGCATTCGTCTAGCAGCAATAACCCTTGTTCGCGCAGTCGCGATAGACTGTCGTGGCTGAGGTGTACGTTGCGCCGCAGCCAGCAAGAGGCGGTGGCATCGTCTACCATGACAGCCACCAGTGATAACTTTTTTAATGCTTATGCGATTTTTTTGGGCGCCAGTTTAGGCCAAATGGGGTGGGTCACTGGGTTACCGCAATTGTTTGGCGCCCTTGCTCAGTTATTGTCGGTGTGGCTAGCGAGCCACTTTAGTCGGCGGCAATTTATTGTAGCCTGTGCCACGCTGCAAGCTGGTGTGGTATTGGCAATGGGCGCGCTGGCGGCGTTTCAACCTGACAATGCCGTATGGGTATTTATTGGCTTAGCGGTGCTATACCAAGGCTTTATTAACTTAATTCAGCCGCATTGGCGCGCCTGGATGGGTATGATTGTTCCTCAGCGTCGTCGTGGCGCTTTTTTTGCGTCTCGTACTCGCTTAACCATGATGGCATCGCTAAGTGTGTTTTTTGTTGGCGGCGGCATATTAACCTTAACCGACTCAATGCACATGGCCTGGTTAGGCTTTAGCTTATTGTTTTCGATTGCCGCCATGGGCCGCTTTACCTCTGCCTGGTTACTGCTGCAAATGCACGACCCCGAACCGCCAGCCGCTAAAACCTCAGGGGTATTTAGCCAAACATTGTATAACTTTCAGCAAGCGTGGAAAGACAACACCTTTCGTCATTACAGTCTATTTGTTGCGGGTATGCAGTGTATGGTGGCCATATCGGCACCGTTTTTTGCGGTATACATGCTAGAAGACTTGCACTTTACTTACTTTGAATTTGTAATGTCGAGCGTCGCCTCCATCTTGACTCAATTTATCACCTTGCGCTCTTGGGGCCGCTTTAGCGACCTGTACGGTAATCGATTAGTGATGATCATTACCAGTTGCCTCATTCCGAGCTTGCCGTTATTGTGGCTTTTTTCAGACAGTTTTATCTATATTTTAGCGATTCAGGCTTTTTCTGGTTTAGCTTGGAGCGGCTTTACCTTAAGCACGGCCAACTACCTTTACGACATCCGCCCATTTCGCAGTGACTTTGCTACCTATGCGGCGTTGCAGGCGGCATTAAGTGCCGGTTTTGTGTTTGTAGGCGCCATGGTGGGAGGCGTGATTGCCTCTTATGCCGCAGAGTTTTTAGTTTGGACAGGGTTAAATGCCTGGTTAAGCAACCCAATATTTTTGGTGTTTACAATATCGACCATCATGCGAATGCTGGTGGCATTGTGGTTTATACCTCGCTCGGTAGAACCCAAAGCACGCCCACGGCCTGAGCTGCTCACCCTTATCTTCCGTATCCGTGGTTTTAATGCTATTTCGGGTGTTAGCCTAGACTGGTTAACCGTTGCTAAGAAAAAGCGCGCTAACGATAAAGAAAAACACAGCGATAAGTAACGCTTTTAATCAAGGCGGTAATCAAAAAATTTACGTTTATCTGGCCCAGAGGCATTGGCACTGATTTTATTGGGGTGTTTATACTCATCCCAACTGGCCACATTACGGCCCATATTTAACTGCGGAAAGTTTAACTGCGGAAAGTTTAACTGCGGAAAGTTTAGCTGCGGACAGTTTAATTGCCCAAAGCTTGACGATTGGCACTCCTCACTAGGCTGCTGCAAGGGCATGTCTAATAAATGCGGTAAATCGATAAACTGCAACAACCTAGCAAGGCTACCATCGACACTGATATCAATAGAGATAAAATTGTCACGGCCTGCAAAGTAGCTCAATACTTGCTGCTGGTGGCGCTGATAACAAGCCGTTAAATGCGCGCTATCAAACACGTCATCCACCTGCCATATATCAAAACAATGATTAAAACTGCGTTTCATCACTGGATGAAAGCGGCCCTTATCCTTATCTAAATGTATTAGCATTCTGCCCAGTAACATTTGCATCGACGGCAGCCACTTATCTAAAGGCCTATCTAAATAGACAAATTTAGCATTGGGAAATAACACATCTAATTGCCGATAATCGCTAAAACACGGCGCGTCAGACACCGCATCGGCTAGCATAAACGCCTGCTTAGTAAAGGCTTGGTGGGCAACCGTTAACCCTTGTTCAAGCAAGGCCACGCTTACACTGGTTGTGCCGGTTCGCGGCAGGCCAATAA
This sequence comes from Shewanella basaltis, assembly GCF_023283885.1. Taxonomy (GTDB): domain Bacteria; phylum Pseudomonadota; class Gammaproteobacteria; order Enterobacterales; family Shewanellaceae; genus Shewanella; species Shewanella basaltis. The sequence goes on along the minus strand of NZ_JAKILA010000033.1, from coordinate 18,368 downwards.
TAAATACTTTATTATCCTGCTTACTCGTCATAGTGGATTTGGGCATATCGGCTTGTGCTGATGTCGATAGTTCGGTCTGCTTGGATATCATTAATTACAGTCGCATTGAGTGATAAAAATTGAAGGTTATTGAATCAGTAAATGATTATACCGAAATGCCAGCCAAGGTGTTATCGAGCTTGCTAGTCGGAGCCATGAGGTAATTAACCAACAGTATTTAAGTCAGCTAAACAGAGGTTAATATGTGGATTTGGCAACAGCCACTTAGCCTAACGCGTATTTTAGATTGGCATGCTCTGTTGTTTCCGAGTAACCAAGCCGTGTTTAATCCTGTTATTGGCGGTAAGTTACGCGGCGATGAACCTATGCTGGTGGTATCGGGGCGTTTAGACAAACCGATAGTCCATTTTACGCTAGACCAAAGTTTAACGCAGTTTATTGAGTGGTTTAATCAATCACGAAAACAGGCTGATCTTGATCCGCTAGTACGAGCAGCCATCACTCATTTGTGGTTTGTCACCTTGCATCCGCTTGATGATGGTAATGGACGTATCACCCGTTTGCTCATCGATTTAGCACTAGGACAAGCTGAACAGCGTTCGATTCATTTTTATGCAATGTCAGTTAGCATACTTGAGCGACGTAAAGTTTATTACGCGATATTAGAGTCTACCCAGCAAAGTGGCTTAGATATCACACCGTGGTTGCTGTGGTTTTTAGACACCTTAAATGACGCTATTCAACACACGCTCAATATCATTGAGCAAACTACTGCTAAAACCCAGTTTTGGCGTCGAGTTGATCAACACTTATTCACTACAGCGTTAACCACAGAACAAGTGAAAGTGCTGAATAGGTTACTCGATGGTGATTTTAGTGATGGAATAAGCAGTAGCCAATATCAAAAAGTCGCTAACGTCAGTCGCGTCACTGCCACCCGACATTTGGCTCAACTTGTGGATCAACAGTGTTTGGTCAAGACTGGCGCGGGTGGTAGAAGCACAAGGTATGTGTTGGCGTTGTTAGTTAAATATCTGTTACCGTACGCTATTGATAAATATTAAAGTTTAGATGGACCATACAATAATATTGTTATGGTATATTTTCTCTGTCCCTTACTTTGAAGGCTATCCGACATGGAACAAGTTGGTATATATGAAAAGCTCATTACTCAACTGATAGATAAAAGCATCGATCGTGATGTGTTTTATTTAGGCGAACGGGCATTAGAAGGCGCAGAGGCCAGTGTTTGGTTATCAAGGTTTTTGACCAAAATAATGGAGAACGCTATTGCCGCAATCCCCAGTGGTGCCAACCAACTTACTGAGCAAATCGGCTTAGCAAATAAGTTGGTTTTATGGTTAAACGATCATGTTCAAGATGATCAATTGATTACTGAAAACTTACTCGATAGTCAAGGCCGTATACTCACCGCACTATTTGATAGAAAAAATCCCATATCAACTGACTTTCCTGAATTTACAAAAGCTATTTATCCACTCACTGGGTTAAGTCAAAGTGAGTTGTTTTGTGGCAGTAACGCGGGTATTTCTTTAGACACTGAGCTTAAGCGTGAGATTCGTTCAGCGGATAAAATTTATTGGTTAGTGTCTTTTATTAAATGGGCCGGTATTCGGATTTTTAAAAATGAGCTGGAAGAGTTCGCTCGAAGTGGCAAAACCCTGCGGGTAATCACAACATCTTATATGGGCGCGACAGATGCTAAAGCGGTGGAGTTTTTAGCAAGCCTTCCAAATACAGAAGTTAAATTAAGCTACAACACTAAGCGAGAGCGTCTGCATGCAAAATCCTACTTATTTCTACGTGATACAGGCTTTCACACTGGTTATATTGGTTCATCTAATTTGTCGCATTCAGCGCTAACGAGTGGTCTTGAATGGAATTTAAAAATTACCACCCAAGAAATTCCTCACATTATAGATAAATCCCTCAATACCTTTGAATCATATTGGCAATCGAGTGAATTTGAATTATTTGATGGCAATATTGAGTCTAAAAACAAACTTCACGAGGCGCTAAGGGAAGCGAAAGGCGGGTATGGCGATAACAGTGCGTTTCATTTTGATATAAAACCCTTCGCACATCAGCGAGAAATTCTTGAACAGTTAAATGTTGAACGTCAAGTGCATCAGCGCTTTAGAAATTTAGTTGTAGCGGCAACGGGGACAGGTAAAACGCTAATATCGGCGTTTGATTTTGCTCGTTTTTATAAACAATATCCTGAAGCTAATTTTTTATTCGTGGCTCATCGGCAGGAGATACTTAAGCAAGCTTTGACTGCGTATCGTGGTGTATTGAAGAATAACCAGTTTGGTGAGTTGTGGGTTGCCGAGCACAAGCCTAATAGCTACCGTCATTTGTTTGCTTCGGTACAAAGCTTGAATCTGCAATTAGACAATTTACCACTTAGCGCTGATTTTTATGATTATATTGTGATAGATGAAGTGCATCATATTGCAGCCACTAGCTATCGAGGATTGCTAGCGTATTTCTCTCCCAAGATTTTATTAGGGCTAACTGCAACACCTGAGCGCCATGATGGACAAAATATCCTAGATGATTTTTGTGGAGTAATAGCTGCGGAAATTCGTTTACCCGAAGCAATTAATCAGCGCTATCTATGTCCCTTTCAATACTTTGCTATCGATGATGATACCGATCTTCGCAAAATTAAATGGCATCAAGGGCGATATGATATCGCAGAGCTAAGTCATCTTTATACTCATAATGAGCAAAGAGTGAAGCGCATTATTAATAGCCTTAATGATACAGTCACTAATATTCGTCAGATCAGAGCCCTGGCGTTTTGTGTCAGCAAAGAACATGCAGAATACATGGCAAAGAAGTTTGCTTTAGCCGGTATTAGTGCTGATGTGCTCACCAGTGATAACAGCCATGAGAGGCAACAAAAACGCCAGAGTTTAATTAGCGGTTACGTGAACATTTTATGCGTGGTGGATATTTTCAATGAAGGTGTCGATATTCCTGAGGTTGATACATTGTTGTTTTTACGACCAACTGAAAGCTTAACTATTTTTTTGCAGCAGTTAGGACGAGGGCTACGGTTAACTGATAACAAACAGTGTTGTACTGTATTGGATTTTGTCGGTAACTCTCGTGATGAATATGACTTTTCACAAAAGTTTCGCGCGTTGGTTGGTAAAACAAATCAATCGATTAAAGATGAGATAACGAGTGATTTTCCTCATTTGCCTTTAGGTTGCCGAATTGAGTTAGAAGAACAGACTCAGGCAATGATTTTGCGAAACATTAGCCGCGCAACCATGAATGCAAGCAGGCTGCGTCAGTTGATTAAAAATTTTGAGCATCAGACTACACTAACGTTAAATTTGGCTAATTTTTTACGCTTTCATCCCAACGTACAGTTAGAGGATATTTATAAGCTTAAAATGAGTTGGTTAGAACTCGTTGAGAGCGCAAATAAAAATCAAATTAATGAGCCACATCTAAATACGAGCCTAGCTAAGGCATACTATCGTGCAATAAATTATCACTTGATCGGCTGCAATTCTATTTCATATTTACAGTTTTTAACGCAGCTCATTATCGACAATTTTATCTTCGATGATACCAATATAACCCAGTGTCAATTTGCATTAATGTGCCATTATAATTTCTGGGATAAATCTGGCTCAGAGCTCGGCTTTACCAGCCTTAAGCAAAGCTTCGCTGCGTTGAGGGATAAACAATTACAGGCCGAACTGCTTGATGTCATATCGTTACTTATTGAGCGCATACATCATCATGAACTGGAAATGCAAATCCCTGACATTCCATCTTTAAAAGTGCATTCAAGGTATACTAGAGAGCAAATACTCGCTGCCAGTGGTGCAAGTTCCTTCGACAAAAAATCGACTGCCCGTGAAGGTGTTTTAGTCCTTAAAGCACTTAATGTTGAGTTGCTGTTTGTTACTTTGAAAAAGTCAGTTAAACAATTTTCACCAACTACCATGTACCATGATTATGCGATCAATGAATCGCTATTCCATTGGCAATCTCAAAATAGTGCAAGGCCCGAATATGGCAGAGGTCTGGGTTACATTGAGCATGAAAAAGAGGGCCGTAAATTGATTTTGTTTGTGCGTGAGCAAGCAAAAGATGAAAATGGCCGCACCATGGGTTTTGTCAATTTTGGTCTTGTGAAATATGTAAAACATTCTGGGTCACAACCTATGAATATTACATGGAGGCTTGAGAAACCAATGCCCGACTTTATGTGGCATGAAACAGCCAAACTGGCTATTGGGTAGGCAAGCATATTGGCATAGGCAACTGTTGAAAACAGGATGTTTTCGTCAAGCCCCCATGGATGGGTTTACGGCGTGTTGCGTAGGACGGTGTGGTTGGCGAACCAACACATAAACCTGCTGATAACCACGTCACCCATCTTGACGCTTTAGGCCTTTCATAACGCTTAAAAACAACAATGGCATCCACGTTGACTGCCATTGTTGATTGTTACTGCTCTACACGACCGATATTAGTTAATCGCCATCGATAAAAAGTAACCCACAAATGTTGCGGTGATAACGCCGATAAAGCCTGGAATGATAAAGCTGTGATTGAGCACATACTGACCAATACGAGTGGTACCGGTTCTGTCAAAACTAATAGCGGCTAAATCACTTGGGTAGAATGGGAAAAAGAAGTAGGCATAACATGCGGGTAAAACACCAATTAATACTGGTGCTGGAATGCCTAACGAAAACCCGAGTGGCAACATAATGGTTAATACCGCTGCCTGACTTTTTAAGAAGATTGACGCCACAAACATCGCGATGGCAAATGTCCATGGGTACACGCTGACAAGGTCGCTGACCGCGCTGACTAAATAGCTTTTGTGGTGCTCAATAATGGTGTCACTCATCCATGCAATACCAAAAATAATGATGACCGCAGTCATACCGGCAGTAAACACATTGCTGGTGGCAATTTTTTTAGGTGAGATATTGGTCGCCAGTAATATGATGCCGCCAACAGATAACATCATAAATTGAATGGCGACCGACATGTTCACGCCAGCAGGTAGTATTTGCTTACTAAACATCGCCACAATAATTACCGCAAGAATACCCAGTAAAAATACCATTAAGCCTTTTTTTGCCGTTGCTTGTGCCGCTGGGGTTTCGGCGTTGTCATCTTGTGGGTCAATTAACGACTCACGAAAGTCTTTATCTGCTAAGCGAGCTTGAAACTCTTCATCTTTATCTAAATCTTTGCCGCGTTTTAAGCTCCAGGTACACGCCACAAGTAAACCAACTAAGGTGGCCGGAATGGTCACCATAAGCACGTCGATTAAGCTGATATCAAGATTGTTATCAACCGCCGTTGCCAATACTACCGCAGCAGCTGCAGCAATTGGGCTGGCGGTAATACCCATTTGCGACGCCACCGTTGCCATGGCCAAAGGGCGCTCTGGGCGAATGCCTTTTTTGTACGATACATCGTAAATAACCGGCAGCAATGGGTAAACCGAATGGCCTGTACCAACCAATACGGTTAAAGAATAAGTACATAAAGGGCCTAAAAACACGATATGTTCTGGATGTTTACGTAGTATTTTTTCAGCAAATTTAACTAACAGATTTAACCCGCCCGTGGCCTCAAGCGTTGCAGAAGCCGCCACAACCGCAAGAATAATTAACATGACGCTGATAGGCGGTGAACCAGGCGCGATACCAAACACAAACGCCAACACCGATACGCCTAAACCACCGAGTAAACCAAACGCGATACCGCCATGGCGGATACCAACAAATATGACCGCTAATAACAGCAGCATGTGTATATAAAACATCGTGTATTCCCCATGTAGGTTGTAATTTTTTTTGACCTTCTGAAGGTATCTCACAACGAGTTTGCGATTAGTGACTTATTTCAAGCTATTGAATTAGCAAGTTGAAAAATGTGTAAAACGTGAACAAGGTTACATACTCAATGCTGCGCAGATCTTGTCAGTCAGGGGAAGGGTGTGTTTAAACATTCAGGGTTAATTATTGGCAGGCGCTGAGCAACATCTTACCTATGGTTTTGTCGTTACACGCAATAAGTCGCCAATGCTGGCAGTTATTGAACTTGCTGTAACGATCAATGGCATCGATAAGCGCGGGTACAAAAGCGTCTGTGCTTAATGCTTCTGCACTAAATGCATCGGCCTCAACATGGAGTTGTTGCAGTAACAAACATTGGTTTTGACGGTCGGCTTTTACATCCACCCGGCCAACAAAGCGATCGCGCCATAAAATAGGCAAAGCATAATAACCGTATTGGCGTTTAGCCTCAGGCACATACACCTCGATTTGATAATCAAACCCAAACCATTGTTTAAGCTTTTGCCGCTGAATCACTAAATTATCAAACGGATTTAGTAACCAGACTTTATTGGGTATGGTGCTGGGGAGGGTGAGTTTGGGTAGATAAAAATAAACTTGTTTGGAGTGTGGCTCGGTAAAACGGGCAATGTCGCCTTGCTCGCACAGTTGTGCCAATGTTTGCGTCAAAATAGGTTTAAGGCCTTTACGCAGGTACTGAATCTGCTGCAAATTGCCAAAGCCATGCGCCACCAAATAACGAGTAATTAAATGCTGAGCAAACTCGCTGTCGCAGGGCACTGTGGTATCTATATGGTTTGGTAAAACGCGCTCGGTTAAGTCATACACCTTTTGAAACTTGTCACGCTTAGCCACCATCAACTCGCCTTGCATAAAGAGTTGCTCAAGCGCTTTTTTGGCGGGTTTCCAATCCCACCAGGTGCCATTTTTATTGTCGGCGTCGTGCTTAAATTGGCTAGCTTTTAATGGGCCTTCTGCTGTGATGCGAGCTTTTACTTCGCGCATCACTTTGTGTTCAGGCTCAAACCAATGTTTGTCGCCTTGTTGCAGTTGTTGCTTGCGATATAAGCTAAATCGATAGTCTTCAATGGGCAGGTATGCCGCCGCATGGGACCAATATTCAAAAATGGTGTTATCACTCATCGCCTCATCTAACATGCTGGTGGCGTAGTGTGGCAACCGGCTATGCAGTACATGATGATGCGCGCGTTCAACCACATTAATAGAGTCTATTTGCACATAACTTAATTGCTGCAATAGCGCTGGCAATGACCCTAAAGGCTGCAACAAACCTTGCTGCTGCATACTGAGCTGTAACCATTGCGCGGTTGAGTACGGGTTGGTCATTAAGAGCCCTTGTGGAGTGTGGTAAGCGAGTTATGCAATGATAGGCCATGCTCACCGAGTTTTGATGCGAGTGTGCGTCTCGCCTAAGATATTCAGAATTAGATAAAAAAGCCAGAATGAACCCTCAATAATTAAGCCCAACAACCGCTGGGCTTAATGTGTTTATGCGTGAGCGTTAAGCCTACTCCACGTTTGGGGGTTGCTCATTGAGTAGCGGCCTGGACCCTAAAAAGCTCAATAAGTTATCGAAAAAAATCGTTCAAAAAATGCTTATTCCCCACTAAGGTGCCCACCACTTCCCTGTGGCTTTTACTAAATCTTAGTGGTGCTTCTTGTCTATGATTACGGGAAAAAAGTGCCGTTTTTATGCTGCTGTTAAGGTTTAAAAATAGCCGTTTTGAAAGGCTATATCGAGTATATTTTTCAAAACCCACTCACTTATGGATACAATAATGTCCATTTTTTGTTTTATTTCGCTATAATGGATATAACTGTATCCACTTGGCCTTTGCGGATGAATTTTACCTTACTTGATGATACCGATGTAAGCCAAGCCTATGCGGCTTATTTGCGCGAGTTACGCCACCAAGCAAAGTTGTCACGAGCAGCGCTTGCTGAGCGAAGCTGTGTACCTGCGGCCACCATTAAAAAATTTGAGCTGACCGGGCAAATATCATTTCGCCAATTGCTGTTACTTTGGCAGACACTTGACTCGCTAGATAGGCTCTATCAACTCACACAACCTAACAAAAAGCGCGCCACTATGCCCGCTAGTATTGATGAGGTGCTAAAAGATGAGTTTTAAACCCATTCAGAAGCTCAGCGTAACTCGTACGTTAAGTTCAGGTGAGCAGGTTGCTGTAGGGGTTTTGGCGCAGAATCGGCAAGGCGTGTTTTTCCAGTATGCAGATAGTTACTTGCAGCAGTTTGGCAACTTATCACCTTTTACCTTGCATGCGAACGCGCAAGTTCAAGTCGCTCCTAAAGCGCCGCACCAAGGTGTACATGGCGTATTTGGAGATTGTTTGCCTGATGGCTGGGGCTTGCTGTTACAAGATCGTATTTTTAGGCAAAAGGGCGTCCTGCCTAATCAATTAACAGCGATGGACCGGCTGGCTTTTGTCGGTGATAAAGGCATGGGAGCATTGTCTTTTTCTCCGGTGTCTGAGTTTTCAGCCACGCCGCACGCTGACATTGATTTAGCAACATTGGGCTTAGAAGCGCAAATTCTGTTTGATTCTTCTATGTCAGATAATATGGATAACAACCACGAGGATTTAGATGGGCATACTCAACATGTGTTGGCCGCATTAGTCGCTGGTGGTAGTTCGGGTGGGGCAAGACCAAAGGCACAGATTTATATGCCCGCTGGAGAAGCTCGGCATTGTCGAACCTTTGCAAAGCCTTGTGATGAAGCATGGCTGATTAAATTTACTTCTAAAAATCTCGCGCTTGGGCATGAAGAAGGTTTGTGCGAGGCGGTCTATTTACAAATGGCAGAACTTGCTAAGTGTCGACCACCGCTATGGCAACTCATTGAAGCGCCTCATGCAAGCGGTGCGCGTGCATGGCTGGCGCTCAAGCGATTTGATTATATCAGTGAGCATACCGATTTAGTCAGTAAACGCAGTTTAGGTCGCTTGCATATGCACAGCGCCTGCGGGCTGCTGGATGCAGACTTTCGAACGCCAAGTTTAGATTATATTGACTTGATCAAAGCCAGCCGTCAGTTGTGTAAATCTCCGGCGGCTGGACAATTGCAATTTCGCCGCGCCATTTTTAACCTGCTGTCGTCTAACCAAGACGACCACAGTAAAAACTGGGCGTTTTTGCAAGCGGATGACGGTCAATGGGATCCTGCACCTTTTTACGATGTAACTTACAGCCCACATCCATTCAACGAACACGCCACTGCGTTCGGCGGTTATGGCAAAGCGCCACCGCTTAAGGTGATGCAAAAACTAGCGACCAGTGCAGGCTATGGGAATTGGCATGAGGCAAAGCAAGTCATTGAAGAAGTTGCAGAAGCCATCAGCCAGTTTACTTATCTTGCAAAGCAGCGAGGGGTTAGCAAAACCACAATATCTGCCATTGCTAAAACATTAGATCAGCGCAAGCAGGAAAATGCAGCGCTTTTTCAATAACAATAAGAAGGGACAACAATGAAGCTCGGTCGTAACGATCCTTGCCATTGTGGCAGTGGTAAAAAATTTAAACGTTGCTGTATGAACAGCGTCGCCAAGCAACATGCCCAAGTCTTTGATGATGTTGAAGCCATGTTGGCAATGAACCCCAAATTGAGCCTTGATGAACTCAACGCTGCTTTACAACACAACGTTCAGGAACGCAATAATCAGCCTCATCCCGATTTTTGTGGTGTGACGCCAACGCAAATGGCTAATTGGCTTTATGCGCCTTTTGATGAATTACAGTGGGTGAGCATCAGCACACCCGATTTTCTTTCTTCCAGCCCTGTGATGCGTTATCTAGCCCTCATTGTTGATGAGGCTATGGCGCAAGAAGGCTCCTTCAACGCGACGAGCAAAGGCAACCTACCGGCTAAGTTGGTCAAACAGGCCAGTGAGTTATTGCCTGAGTTTGCCGTTGCTCAATTCGAACGTGATATAAGCATCAGCGAGTTTGCGGGCAGTAACGAAGACAAATTCAATGCCTTGCATTACACCCGAGTACTTGCCGAACTAAGTGGCATTATTTATCGGCGCAGCGGTCGCTACCATGTGAAAAAATCAGCACAAAAACAGTACCAGGCTTTAGGTATACAGGCATTTTTCAAACCTATGCTAGAAGCTGCCATCAGTAAATATAACTGGGGCTATTTGGACAGTTTTGAGTTTGATGTCGACTTGCGAGCTTTTTGGCTGTTTATGCTGTGGCGCATTCAAAGCCACAACAAAGTGGATCAGCTGGTAGAAGAAGTGATGACGGCTTTCCCCGACTTACTACAAGCATTCCCCGCAGATGATTACTTCTCGCCAGAAAGAAACTTAAACAGGCTCATCGAATCACGGTTTATTAGGCGATTTCTACAGTTTTGGGGATTTGTGACCATTGACCCAAGACGTTTTTTAAACACGGAATCTATTGGTAGGACTGTACAGGTACTGCCTTTATTAAAACAAACTTTTCAATTCACAATAAAGATATAACAAGGTCATCGTGAGCGAATATCAATACTATAAATTTGAGCGTCTGGATGGGTATTTAGACGCTAAAGCGCGACAAGCACTCCGAGCCATTTCAAGCCGTGCCGAGATCAGCGCTACGACCTTTCAGGTGTATTACACCTATAGTGATCTAAAGGCAGAGCCTTTTGAGCTGATGTTAAAATATTTCGATATCGGTTTTTACTTTGCCGATTGGGGCTCAATCGATGCGTACATCAAGCTTCCATTGGGAACGCTTCCTGATGCGTTGCTTGGTTTTTCAAGTGGTGGGCTTCATGTACACGAAAACGATGAGTATCAGTTGCTGATTTTTTCCCTTGAGGAGTATTACGAATATTTTGACGATGAGCATGCTGAAGACTTTTTTCAGCATTTAGCTGCTTTACGCAACGGGTTAATGGAAGGGGATTGGCGCCTTGTATACTTCATGTGGCTCAAAGAGTTTGATGTCGATGAGGAACTTGAGGAGATCCCTTTAATTCAATTCGATTTTGAACACCTCAATGAAGAAGCAAAGGCTTTTACTACCCTTTATGATATTCCATTGGCTTGGGTTAAAGCTCTTGCCATGGTATTGAAGGAGCATCCAAGTCATCAAGCTAAACAGACTCTGTTTCAGTTTGATACTTGGTTGCATAGTCTTACAGAATCAGAGAAAAATGCACTGTTAAGCACGCTTTTTGAGCAAGGCCAGCTAACTCGCCAACAAGCCTTAGCAATGACGAGAAAAGAATCGCTTAATAAGAGCGAAACTTATCAATATTGGTTAACTTCTGACATGATTTCTCCTTACATTGATCAAGCTCAGAGTCTTTTACAGCAAGAGCAAGCTGATGCGCTCGCTAAAAAGCTGGCGTTAGAAAAAGCAGAAAAAGAGAGGATGTTGACGGATATCTACAATCAACGTGAGCGCTTTTGGCTACAAGCACAAAAACAAGCAGAGCGAACCTGTGCCAGTGGTTACGATACGGCATCACGCTATCTGCATCAGCTGTTTGAGGCCTATCAGTTCAAAGCGGATGAAGCGGAGTTTGCACAACGCTTTAAGCGCTTTGTTGTGGCGAATAATAGCCGTAAAGCACTGTTAAATCGACTGAGTGATTTGTTATAAACATTGCCGTGTAATGGTCAGATGGTGTTAGCAGAGTAATTTGAAGGGAATATATAAAAAGCCCTGTATTTACAAGCAAATAATAGGGCTTTTCAGACATTCTTGGACGGGTAAAAAACTATTCAACGTTTTGGATCTGAATGTATTTAAAAAATATAAGTACAATTATAACAGTTAGTTATAGCCGTTCTTTAAGGTAATGCTCATTTGTACCCACCGATATACCCACCATTTCCTGGTAGCAGACGCTATTTAAGTAAATGTAAATATGTGTCGTTAATTAACGAGTTTAATAGATCTTTTTCTGATAGTTTTTTCTTCTTTGCTATTTCAGAAAGCATCCGTACTTGTTCAGCACCAAGCCAAAAATTAGCCCCTTTAAGATTTTTGGGCTTTCCATTAAATTTTTTACCATGTGCCGCGGTATATGCTTTATCTAAGGCAATAGTTTTTTCTGCATCTGGAATAAACCAACTATCAATTAAAGCTAACGTTAATGACTTTTTTTCCTTAAAGGTATTAAAGAATAAATGAACTTTAGGGAAACTTTGGTACCTACAAGAAAGGTAAGAAATGAGCCAAGTACTCGTTTCATCATTACCTTTCTCGATAAATTTAAGCATTTTGTGCTTAAACGCCACGTTTTGCTGCCAATGTCTCTCTAATTCGACTATTTTTTGAAGTTTATAATCTAAATTTAAACTCCAAATATACATAAAGTTAAGGGCAAGATTATAACATTTAGAAGCGGTTGAAGGCTCTAATGTCATAAGGTGATCTTCATAATCACTTATATACTTGAACAGACCACCTATGGATGGGGTAAAAATATTACGAATGGCTATCCAGACAAAAATACACTGCCTATAGTTACTTGGATCAATCCAATCTAAATTTTCTTTGGGTATTTTTGAGCTAACTCGCTGGCTTAGTATTTCATCAACTGAGACTTCAAAATTTAACCGTTTACGATAAGCATAATTTTGGTGATTTAAAATTCTACTAATCTTTTCTTCGTTTGACGTAATACTGGTTTGATTTCCCCGCAAAACAAGCCAATGGTATTGGAGTAGTCTCGTGTATAAAAAATGCAAATCGAGATCATTCAAATCTTCTAATTTCTTTTTAAACTCAAAATTGTCTATAGACATTTAAATTGTAACCATAAGCGAAAGGTACCTTAATTATAGATTTATTTTATAAGTTTTAAAGTAAATTTTAACTATATTTTAGATGAGTTTTTAATGGTTTTTAATTTGATTTTTATTGAGTTTTTGTTGGATTTTTGTTGGGTTTTCATTGGATTTTTAGGTTGTATTATTATGGTTTAAGCTAGTGTTTATGGGAGTTTAAGTCTTCTTGATGGTAATGGGGAAGGTGGTGGGTGCTAAGTTTTTTTAATTTATAATATTGTGTTGTTAGTTCCACATCAATTATTTTTTGAATTATGCTAGATGCGAATTCGTTTTCAATAAAGTAACTTGAGATCTGATATTTCATTTTCTAATTCGAGTAAAAGTACCCGTGTCGACTAGATATCGTATAATTCTTTCTTAGTTTAATTGTCGAGTAACGTAACCCCATAGCTCCCTTGTCTTGAATGCTGAAACACAAAGCATGCCTTGTGTTTCAGGGACTAGGTTTGTCGGTTTGTTAATACTATTGTCTTATCTAGTTAGATAGTGTTCTAGACCGTACGTTCTGAAGAATATGTAAAGAGGCCGAGCAAGTTGAAAAATACTCGAACCATATAAGTTATGAATCAATAACCTATATGGAATTTCAACATGCAAACACGTCACATTTCTAACACTAACCTTAGTGTCATCAATAATGGTCAATATCAAAGCCTCAATGTTTATCCAAAGCCACTAAGCGCTGAATACTTAAGCGTTATTCTACAGACCTTACAGACTGCTCAGAATGATAACTCTCGTACTTTTATGGTGCGGTTTGATTTGCATCTACCACAGCTTATTTTTCACGACTCACCAACGGTTTATGATTCAACAGTGATCAGCAAGTTCTTTAAATCTCTGAACGCTAAAATCCAACATGATAGGCTTATCAAGCAACGTGAGGGTAAGCGGGTGCATCGTTGTACTCTGCGTCATATTTGGGCAAGGGAGCGAGCTGATGCTGATACGGACCATTACCATGTGGCTATCTTGCTTAATAACGATGCTTATAATCATTTAGGTGATTTCAATCATAGTGGGCAAAACTTGAGTACCAAGATAGTTGAAGCCTGGGCCAGTGCGTTAGGTCTAGATGCATACAGTGCCAGAGGTTTAGTACACTTCCCCAGGGATAAACCCGTTTACTATATTAATAAGAATGCACCGGATTACCCGCTGATATTTAATGCCGCCTTTTATCGATTGAGTTATTTTGCCAAGTTAGAGACTAAGCATTATGGTGATAGGACTCGTTCATTTGGTTATAGTCGTATATAAGGCATTGGTAACTGAGTACAGAGCTCAATATTTCAAGTTATTGAGTCAGAAGTAAAAGAAACCAAATAGAGAGAAAGTGGCCTTATATCCACTTTCTCTCTTAATGTTATATAGACATTAATCCCATAGCCAGTCCCAAGCGTCAGATATCAATTCAGCACCTGCTTTGACGCCCGTTACAGTCACAACAACAGGAGTAAATATCAGTGCAGTAGTACCAGTTTCAATAGCCCCTGTAACGAGCTTAATACCAGCATTCGATATCTCGCCTTTCGTTAAATAATCATAACTATCCTCAAGTGTTTTAGCTGTACCTGTGAACATACATTCCAGTGGCTTACCCACAAAATCACCAGGCGTACCCAATACCGTATTGACGTTATCGGGTAGACCTAAGTATTCACCAGTCACTTTAGCGGCTGTTGAGGCTAAAGTGACGTTTGCCAGTGAACCCGTAGCCACCTTTGATACAGCTTGGCCTAGTAATCCAGACCTTGCAGCCGTTTGAATGGCGATATGTGAAATGTTGCTTACTTGATTAGATGTTCTTTGTTCATCTAAGCATTCATTGACGAATTGCTCACAATTATTAATAACTAGATTATATGAAGTGCTTCCTAGTCTACTGCGCGCATATTCAATTGCTAAGTCAGGAAAATAAGTCGATTTCTTCACCCAGATAGTATTCCCATTAGAGAAGGACCAAAGGTCTATCTCTTCTATGGTGCCGCTCTTGGATAGATGAATAATGGTACTATTTCCAATATAGAGTCCATGATGTTTAGTGATACCAAGATCATCTAGATTGGTTACGAGATGATCGCCAGATTTAAAAGAGTTCATATGTTTTCCTTGGCCAAAGTTTAACGGGCTAACAGCGAAACTGTATGCATTACCACTGAAGTCATGAATCAACGACTGCGTTGATATCTAGCTTCAGTAGCGTGAGCCAGAGCTATTCGCATTAAGGTCTTTTGGCAGTGGTATGGATTTGTTCGAGGTTAGTGTGGATGCGATAACAAATAGTTAAATTTCCAGTTCAACAAAGTCTTTATCAACATCATCCTGGGTAATGCCGATATAACGAAGCGTTACACCTTCAGAGCTATGTCTGAGCATCTTCATCACACGGCCAATGTCTTTAGTGTTTTGATAAAGATGATAGCCCCTGGTCTTTCTCATGGAGTGTGTGCCAAGTGCTAGCTTTAGTTCTTCACCAATTAATGCAAAAGCTTTTGTCACAGCTCGTCTGGTTAACGGTCTAGGTTTGATGTTCTTAGCTTGCTGATTGCGGAATGATTGAAACAAATAAATGTGATGAGGATACTCATCTTTGATGTGTTGAATGTGTGATAGCGCTTTTTGATTAAGCTTAATGCTAGCTAATTTACCGGTCTTCATTTCTTTAATAACCAATCTATCATCTTGGATATCATCAAATTGGATAGTCAATAAATCAGAAATTCGTAACGCAAGGTTTAAACCGATATTCCAAATATCTGCCATCTGCTTGCTGCAACGCATTTCCAATAAATGGCCAATGAGTTGAATGGTTTCATGCTTTTTGATTGCTTGTACTTCCGCCATGTTCAAGTTCCTTATTTGAGCTATAAAGACGATTTGAGTACTTCAAAAGGTAATATTGCTTACACCCCTTGATATTGCTGGGTTTCCAAGTTCCCGTTTTACCAATATGGGAACTTGGATTAAAATCGCGTTTTAACCCAGATTAACCTGTACCTGGTAAACATCCATGTGGTGGTAACTCGTAAAATTATCACTGAATAATTCAATCAGCTCTTTAGCTTCATCATGGTTTATCCAACCGCCAATCGAGCTGTAGACTTGTTTACTGTTAAAACAGATATCAATGTCTTTGATTAATTCTGGATATGGGAAACCATGAAATGCAAAATCAGTGACATAAACTAATCGCCATTGATTCAGCTGTTTCTCTAGTCTTACCTCTACCGGATGGAAGCCACCTTGTTCAGGCGAGTAATCTGGGTCTCGAAAATACAATGTGATTGCGTTCGCTTCTTTAGGGCTAACGTCCTCCAGCTCTTGAATCAATAAATGGTAGAAAGGCTGAGGCATTGCTGGTTCTTGGTTAGTATCAATTGAAATGGTCATGCTAAGGCGTCCTTATTTAATAAACACACAACAGAAAGGGATTAAGAGCAACTGCTCTTAATCCCTTTTTTGCTGGTGGCTTGTTGAATTGTGTGATTAAAGATGAATCTATGAACGGAATAACTAAGTGCTGTCTTGACGTTGTACGAATGTCTGGCGCTGATTACTTATACTGGTTAAAGCAATCCTCGTTCAGCGAATGACACCGGGGATTTACCCACTATGATGTGGTCTAACACCCTTACATCAATTAATCCCAATGCATCTTTTAACTTTTGCGTAATCCGTTTATCAGCTTCTGATGGCTCAGACTCACCCGACGGATGGTTATGTGAAAAGATCACTGCAGCGGCATTCACTTCAAGTACCGCCTTTACCACTTCCCTTGGATACACACTTGCTGAATCAATGGTGCCAAAGAACAGTTCACGAAACTCAATCAATTGATGTTGGTTGTTTAGCATCATTACGCCAAAGACTTCGCGTTCATAGCCACCTAACTTGTAGGTAAGGAAGTCTTTAGTGACCTGGGGGTTAGTGTATACGTCTTGATGGATTAGCTTCTCAGCAATGATGTTGGCGGCACGAGCGAGTATTTCAGATGCGGTTAATTGCCAAGTTGTACTCGAATCAGTATTTGGTTGTTTGTGCATAACGAGTTCCTTTTGGTTAGTTGGTTTGCTTATGCACATAGGTGATATATACCTGAAATCCGCTCGAGAACGATGATCTGCAAAGTTAAAATTTACCAGAGTTCCCCATGTTGTGAATCAAATATGAGGAATTCACAATGAGACTAATTAAACTGAAAGAAGTGATGGATTGCACTGGGCTAGGGCGTTCGACTATTTATAACTACATTGCAGATAAAACATTCCCAAAACCGGTAAGCCTTGGTTTAAGAGCGGTAGCCTGGGTAGATAGTGAAGTACAAGATTGGATAATGGAAAGGGTAGAAGAGCGGGATTTACAGAATGAGATTGCCTAATTCTAGTCGTCATTATTGTTTGAGGGTCTTTATCGACCCCCGAAGAATATATTTTTAAGTCATGCAAATAGCTAAATTAGAATGTTAATGAGTAGATAAGTACGAGGAAATATCTGAAAGTATCCTTCCTACATTTTTTGAATCAAAACTATCAGCAATTTCAAGGCATGAAACCTTTCGGTTTGAAATAATATCAATATATTCTTTCGTCGGATTTCCTCCATGAATGAGCATTAGGTTGAAAAGATCGCCCTCATCATTCTCAGCTGCAAGCATCAATGGTGTATATCCTTTGATTGGACTTGTGTGTTCAGCATTAACATCAGCCCCTGAATTTATGAGTAATTTTGCTATTTCACGCATAGTTTTAATATCCATTTTTTCGGTTATTCGCTGATAAAGTATATCCATGCACATCTTTTCAATCCGTCTAAACCTTGCATCTTTTTTTGATTTCTCTAAATGTAAAGCTTGATCTTCGAGGTTTACCCCTGTCATACCAGCGGATAGCCTTCTAATTGAATCCAATACTTCATCAGTTATAGGCATAGATTCTTGGGCTTGCCTTGCTCTAGCAGTGTCTTTTAGAATAGCTATGAGCTTCATACATACATTAAGCGGCGTTTGTTCATCGGTTTCACCCCGCCCGTTAGGGTCAGCCCCTAGATCTAAAACTTTTTCTACAACATCCAATCTTCCTGATTCAACAGCTGAAATAATGGGTAATAGTCGCTTTTTTTGAGTACGCCCATTAATTGTACTTGGAAGATGTGGATAACTGCTTATTAACCAGAAATACCGTTCATCCAATGATCGATAAGGTAGTTCAGTCACATTTAATGCTTCTAATGCCATAAGAATAGGAGTGTCACCACTTTCTGATGAAACATTGACGCTAGCGCCTTTAGCCAGTAGTTTTTCACATACTTCATATTTTTCAGTATCAATGAACCCCCCCTGTGTCAGGATAGTTGTCGCCTCAGTTTTTCATAAAAATAAAACAGGGAGCGGTAAGTTAGTTATGAGTGAAGCATTATCCAGAAGAGCACAAGCAAGCTGTCATTAGAAAGCTCCTTGAAAGTGGCTTATCATTAAGTCAATTCGCAAAGCGAGAAAGTATCAACTTATCGACTTTGTATTCTTGGCAAAATAAGTATTTAAAAACAGGTGCGGGTTTGGCAGATAGTAATCGTTCTGATGATTGGTCACCAGAGCAAAAGTTTTCAGTTGTTTTAGAAACAGCAGCATTGAGCGAAATTGAGTTAAGTCAGTATT
>NZ_JAKILA010000032.1 GCF_023283885.1 Shewanella basaltis | reverse complement strand
CTAGCTATTGACGCGTCAATTCGCCTTGTTAGCAGAACAAATGACAAGCTTGAAAGTGAGAATGGGTAACATGTTGATTTTAAATAGTATAAGATCATCCCTTATCCCGAGCTCAGGTTAAATAGCCTGAGCTTAAAGAACGCCTCTTAAAAAATATAAAATGAGCAACATATTGCTCATTATTCGATTTTTCGCCATTCACTGCGCAATATCTTGCGCAAAAGGCACTAATCCGCCGAGTCTGTAGCACTGCTGACCGTTCAAGATGAAAGCCTTAATTAAAGGGATTTGAGCCATTTTTACTGGTAGAATGCAGCCTTATTTCTATTGGCTTTACGATAAAGGCAGGCTATGACCGTTCTTCTAATGACCCCTCCAATGACCCAATTAAATACGCCATATCCGGCAACAGCGTATTTAACGGGGTTTTTACGCTCACGAGGCTATGAAGCGGTACAACGAGATCCTGCCATTGAACTATTTCTTGAAATGATGACCGCGCCTGCACTGGAGGTTATCCGTCAACATGTAGAAGAAAACTTTGAGCAATTTGAAGACGACGAATTACCTGATGTTATTTTTAATTTTTTAGCCGAATTTGACCGTTATCACCTCACCGTTGAACCTGTTATACGCTTTTTACAAGGCAAAGACCCAAGTCTGGCCATGCGCATTAACAGCCGGCGGTTTTTACCCGAAGGCCCTGCATTTGACGCCATCGCGCAAATGGAAGCCGTGTCGGGCGACGTTCTGCAAGCCGCCTTTGGTAACCTTGGCGTGCAAGATAAAGCCAAATACCTAGCGACGTTATTTATTAACGATCTGTCGAACGTCATCACTCAAGGGGTTGACCCGTACTTTGAAGTCAGCCGTTATGGCGAGCGCTTAGCCGCCGCCAATCCAACGTTTGACGACCTTTATCATACCCTAATGGATGAGCCGAGCTTCAGTTCAGACATTTTAGAGCAGTTGGTTGAACACTATTTACAAGAAACCCAGCCAAGCGTGGTCGCATTAACGGTGCCGTTTCCCGGTAATATGCTTGGCGCCTTACGGATTGCGCAAACCTGTAAAGCCATTAACCCTGATTTACCTATCGTGATGGGTGGCGGCTTTGTTAATACCGAGCTTAGAGCATTAAAAGACCCTAGAGTATTCGAATTTGTCGACTTTATTTGTCTCGATGACGGTGAACGCCCATTAATTACTTTGCTAGAGTATTTTGAAGGCAAGCGCGAAATTGATGAGCTAGTACGCACTTACTTTTTGGCAGAAGATGAAAACGGACAGCCTTATGTTCATCTTAATCAAAATACTGAGTTACACGACATTCCCCAATCTGAGGTTGGCGCACCAATTTACGATGGTCTGCCATTAACCGAGTACCTATCGTTATGCGAAATGCTTAATCCAATGCACCGCATTTGGAGTGACGGCCGCTGGAACAAATTAACCATCGCCCACGGCTGTTACTGGCGCAAATGTAGCTTTTGCGATGTTAGCCTAGATTATATCGACCGTTTCGATACCGCTGGCGCAGACATTCTGGTTGACCGCATCGAAGCACTGATTGCCGAAACCGGGCAAACCGGTTTCCACTTTGTTGATGAAGCCTTACCCCCCAAAGCCTTATTTGCTTTTGCCAAGCGATTGATTGAACGTAACGTGGTGATCAGTTGGTGGGGCAATATTCGTTTTGAGCGCACTTTTAGCCCAGCACGATGTCAGTTATTGGCTGATTCAGGCTGCATCGCAGTCAGTGGCGGCCTAGAAGTTGCGTCAGACAGGCTATTAAAATTGATGAAAAAAGGCGTCAGTGTTGAACGCGTCGCCCAGGTCACCAAAGCATTTAGCGACGCGGGCATTTTGGTGCACGCTTATTTGATGTATGGCTTCCCGACACAAACCGAGCAAGAAACCGTTGATGCATTAGAAATGGTGCGCCAATTGATGCAACAAGGTTGTTTCCAGTCGGCCTACTGGCACCGCTTTGTTGCCACAGCCCACAGCCCAATCGGCATGAATCCAGAAGAGTTTGGCATTACCCTGGATCCACGCCCAGAGGTATTTTTTGCTGAAAATGATGTCGACTTTACCGACCCAACCGGCACCGATCACGACATGCTAGGCGAAGGCCTGCGCAAAGCACTTTACAACTACATGCACGGCATCGGCTTCGACCAACCCATGAGCTTTTGGTTTGACCAACCAGTAACACGCACCACTATGAAAAAAGACATGATCTCAAAAGCCATTAGCCATTTTATTTTGAGCCAAGAAGAGTAAATAGGCAGCCTATCTGCTTTAGAGGTATTCACAAATGCCTCAATGGTACGCTTAAGTTTACCGTCGCTCCCTGATGTAGCATTACTCTGACTCCGTCTTTCCAGTAATGCTAAGCTCCCGGCTCAAGGACGTTACCGAAAGGCATCCAGCTCCACGCCGTCATCCTCGAATGCTTTTATCGGGGATCTACGTGTTAGCTTTGTGCTTATGTACTTTTTGTAATTTATGGCCTGCGGCCACTGACGTCGTGGCGCTTCGCTTAGTCAAAAAGCTGAAACAGTCACATTCATTAGATTGGCGAACCATGACATTCACTCAACGACACGCAGCACTTCTTTTGAAATAAAAAGTCCTTGTAGCTCGGCCGCCCCGTCCATAGGGCGGACGGTCGCCTTGCAAATCATCATGATTCACCTTCTCGGCATTATCTTAATCTGAAGAAACTACAACACTCGGTCAAAAATTAACAATGGGTGGCACGGTTAAATTACTCAGCGTTTCGGCTACATTTTCACTTTTTAACCAAACAAAAGCAGCGAAAATATTGCGGCGGAAATTAATCCAGCTTTTACCGAGTTTGTTGCCGGCTTCAGCCACCTCATTATGGTAAAAATGAAAATGCTAACGCTTCAAATGGGGATCTGATGTAAATGGATTAACAAATGTCGTGATGGCATGAATACCCTGTACGCCCGTTACCCTCCAAAACTAGCTTGCTCTGACCAGTAGGATGCCTGATACACGGAGTACGAGAAAAGCCATGGCTAGCTCATGTCACTTTCTTCAACGGCCATCCGTTTGATTGCTTTGTTAGCTATTTTTTTAGGGCAGTGTTAACGTACTGCCAGCGTGATGAATTAAACCAATTTCCTGGATCAATTTCTCTGCTTGGCTTTAACCAGTGCACACCATCTGCCAATGCATCTTCTTGAAGACTGTATTTATCATTGATTAGATCGTCTTCAAACTGTAGTAACAATTCTTCAACTGAAGAATTGAGCTTCAATGCAACTCTCATATCATAATCAACTAAAATAATTTGACCATAACTACCTACATCAGAAGGATCAAGATCAACACATAACAATGAAGTTCCTGAGTCGTCTCCAATTGGTATGCGTTTTAAGCCAAATGTATAGTCACTTTTTATCTCAGGATCTGCGTACCTAAGAGGCTCTAAAGTATTTGTCGATTTTAAATTTTCTTGAGCTTGAATAATTACGTCTAATTCTAAGAATGGGAAACCATAAAATAGATTGGCAAATTTTGTATAGTCGAAACCATTCCTAGAACGATACATTTTCTTTAAGTTATTTGGTAGTACAGTACCAATTAATGATTCCAATTGTTCAATTTTAGACTCATCAGCAGCACCCTGAAATGCTTCTACAATTAAGGGAGCTTTTTGCTTCAAAATACTTTCAATTTTATCAAACATTCATTTTCCTTATTAGCTAACAGCTTACTGATTAATATCATCCTAAAACCACTATCTTATTGATGTAAATCTGTTTTATGTTACACCGTTGACCAATCAAATCGAGCTTACGCGTTAAAAGTGGACTCTATATTCGACAAAGATAAAAAATTAATTTCAATACATTACAGTATTCGCGATTTATTATTCGTACAACTTTAGTTTAATTATTAACCGATTCAACTTAACAACAAGCCCAAAACCACTACAGCTGTTTTTAAACGCTTCACATAACATAAAAATGACAGATATGACCAGATACAGGATATTTATCCGGCAAGTGTAAGTCAGTTAGAATGGCGGAGATGAAGTTAGGCAAGCACCATTGAAAAAATGCGTTTTCAGTAAACACATTTGGGGGCTGATTGCCAAAAGCGGTACAAGCATTTTACTGCTTTAGTCTGGTATGGGCGAAGCGCCACTGTATAAGTAGCAGCTAGCCATAAGTACAACACACAAGTAGAGCTACCCCAACCAAAACCACTACCGCGAGATAATAAAAAGCCTAATCACCACAATATTCGTGCTGATTAGGCCATTACTAACAAAAAGCTATTTTACGCTAAACGGCCCTGACGAATTGACATACAGTACCACTTCGGTTTTAGCATTAATCACATGCTTGCCCTGCGCGTCTGAGCTAAAGAAGCTGCTTGGGGTTAATGCTGTTAGTGCTTGTTGATCGCCCCATTGATAGGTTGCACTGCCTTTTACCACCAAGGCTTTAAGTGCATTGCCGCTTTCAATCGCTCCTTTAAAACCTGCGGGGAGTTTAACAAAACTGCCATTGGCAGCGTCTGGTTTGCCCCATAAATAACTGATTTGCGCATTGCCCGCTTCCAGCCAGGTTACATCTTTAACATTTAACCAAAACAAGTTGTTTTCAGTCATGTTAATCGGACGCTCACCATTATCAAATGCTTGCTCTACTGGTTTAACTAAATAAGGGCCGCTGTCGATTTCGAGGTATATCAGGTTATCGTCGCCATTGGCCGCAGTGATATGGCTCTCGCCAGCCGGTTGAGTCCAAAACGAGCCACTTGGTAACCACATTTTTTCAGCGCTTGGATCATCGTTATGCATTAAGCCATCAATAACGATACCGCGGTAAGTGATGTTATGAATATGAGGTGGTGATGAAAAACCTTTTTGAAACTTCACCAGCATTCCGGTCGCCACATCTTTAGTGCGGTCGCCCCAAAGATCTGCCGCTTTGGGGCTGGCGTCTCCGCGTGCTGGGTTAAGCATGCCCCACTTAATATTATCGGTCGAAATAACCTTATGATCATTGGCCATCACGGGTAAAGCCATCGCACCTATAAGAGCTGCAATCGCAGTCATCGTTAATCTATTCATGATTGACTTTCCATCTTAGTTAAAATGAGCACAATACCGTGGCCTGATTTTGTCGACAGAGAAAACCCCTGCATTTATGGCACCTTAATGGCAGCACTAGGCCAAACAACGGCATTAACATCGGTGTAATAGTGTCATCTTAGTCTTTTACATTTATTCGATAAACGGGGTAATCTTTAATATACTTTCGCAAAAACGTGGATAATAAAATCAAGTGATAGCTTAAGCGGTAAAAAATCACTTGAGCTAAGAGGAAGCAATATGAAGATGGCAGATTTACGGGTAGTGATAAAAATCGCAGAG
Source organism: Shewanella basaltis (assembly GCF_023283885.1). Lineage (GTDB taxonomy): Bacteria > Pseudomonadota > Gammaproteobacteria > Enterobacterales > Shewanellaceae > Shewanella > Shewanella basaltis. The sequence goes on along the minus strand of NZ_JAKILA010000032.1, from coordinate 38,930 downwards.
CTTCAATCTATCACGGCCGCTGCGAATCAACTCGATATCAGCTCATCTGCAGCCAGTATTGCGTTAAAACGCATTGAAAACGAAGTTGGCGCCGCGTTATTTGTTCGCACCACGAGGCAATTACGTTTGTCTTCTGAGGGGGAGCGCTATCTTCCGTTATGCCAGCAGGCGCTGGATTTATTACAGCAAGGCCAACAGGCAATTAACGACGAACGCCAATCCATCAATGGTGAGGTTCGTATGGCGATGTCGTCTGAAATGGGCCGCAACCTCATGCGCAATTTACTCAATGATTTATTAGCACACCATCCAGACGTTACCCTGCGTCTCCATGTGAGTGATACCCGCGTTGATTTTTACCGCGATGGTGTTGATGTGGCGCTGCGCGCAATGATTGCAGGTGCGGTAAACGAGTCCAACTTTTATGGCTTTAAAATATGTAACATCCCACATTTTTTGTGTGCATCGCCTCAGTACCTTGCCAAGCACGGCGCACCAACTCGCCCTGGCGAACTTATTGAGCACAACGCACTGCTTTACAAACTGTATAATGTCACCCATGACACCTGGTTGCTGCTCCATGGCAAGCAAGAGCATAAAATAAAAATGACTAGCAATAGGGCGTGTAACGATGGCGATCTAGTACGCCGCTGGTGTGTTGACGGCGTGGGAATTGCAAAAAAATCGGCTATTGATGTCGCCCAAGACATGCTGGCCGGTCGACTGCAACGAGTCATGCCAGACTACCAAATCCCACTTACTGAGTTATGGTTAGTATTACCAAGCCGGCAAATGATCACACCCGCTATCCGTTTAATCCGCGATGAGCTCAAACAAAAAATCAGTGCGTTGAGAGTACAGCTCATTAACAATAAAACCCTAGCTGAACATGAATGGCCAACAGATGAATAAAAGTAATATGCATCAGATTGAAGGTTGATTTATCACTGTTCTGCATAGAGAATAGCGCCTAGTTAAAGCAATTGTTAAAACAATAGTTAATTGATAAATAACGCATAGGAACGGCATTAAGATGATGACAAAATGGGCGATACGTTTTTTACAAATGGCCGAACTCGTAGCATCTTGGAGTAAAGATCCCTCCACCCGAGTCGGTGCGGTCATCACCGAAAACAATCGCATCGTATCCTTAGGCTTTAATGGTTATCCTCACGGAATATCAGACAGCGCTGAAACCGATAACCGCGAAATGAAACTGCTCAAAACACTTCATGCAGAAGAAAATGCCATATTGCATGCCAAACGCGATCTTAGTAGTTGTGAAATTTGGGTGACTCACTTCCCCTGCCCTAACTGCGCGGCCAAAATTATTCAAACTGGATTGCGCGCCGTACATAGCCCAAAACCTAACGACGATTTTTTGTCACGCTGGGGCGATAAGATTAAAGTCAGTGAAGATATGTTTGAGCAAGCCGGCGTTAAAGTCGATTGGATGCAAGTAGAATAACCCTACTTTTACACGTCGTTCCGGCAATGCAGTTAAGCCGGAATCCAGGTGTTTACTTGTTGCATTGTATCAGGTCAATTGTTAACGCTTCGCCACAGCTAAGCAATAAAGCGTCTAACTTCATTACAGGTTAACACTGACATAAACTCTGCGACTCTTAGCAATAACTTACAGGGCTTTATCTGAGGTTAATCCTAACGTCGTTCCGGCAATGCAGTTAAGCCGGAATCCAGGTGTTTGCTTGTTGCATTGTATCAGGTCAATATTGAGCAAGTAGCAGTGCAAACAAGGTTATCTACTGCTGCGTAACAGCACTGTTCAAATCCATTTTATACACAGGTGCAGGGATCATCTCTGAGGTAATATAAATACTCTGGCCGTCCTGGCTAAACGCTACCGCTTCGGCTTGTTTTATTGCCGGCAGTGCAATTTGTTGTGGCGTGGTTGAAAACAAACTTAACCACTCACCTTGTGTGGTTTGAGTAAAATAAAATGCGTGGGTGTAGGTTAATATTACCGCAGATAACCCATCTGCCGAGATATCCATCGCGGTGGGTTTGCCAGCAAAGCCTGCCCAAGTATAAATACTGACATAATCGAGTACAGCGGTAGGTAAAGGCGCGATTTCGCCTAATCTTTTGGCTTGCTGCTTAATCATTTGAGCAGATGATTTATTTGATCCACTTTGTAGCGTTGGGGCGATTAATGGCAGCTCGTACAATATTGGTAGCGTATCGCGTTTGGTCAATAGCAGTATTTTACCCTTTACACTGTCCACCGCGACTGACTCACAGTCGTGAGCGCCATCTGGGTATGTAAATGTCATGCTCCAAACCGGTTTGGCAGACAGATTTTTTTGGCCATTAAGTAGGCTTAAATTGGGTTCTTTGATCAAATGTAACTGATACTGCGATCGCTTTGCTTGGTTATCACCCACATCGGCAATCAATAAGTACGACTCACCTTGATATACAAATGAGGCAATATCTTCCCAATCGGTATTGTTGACACCGGTAATATTGACTGTAGCTAACTGCTGCCCCTGAGTATCGATAGCAAAGATCCTTGCCGTGTCACCACTGTCGTTATGTGTCCACAATATTTGATCATTGATCCGTGATACCGCAAGGCCACTGGCTTCGTCAATTGACGGTGCGGTAATGCTACCCGCTTGGCTCATGCCTGTGGGCATCGCGCAGGCACTGGTTGATAACGCTAAGATTAAATACAAAAATACAGTAAGGCGGTTAAACATAATAAAGATTGACTCAGGCTGCGACTGACAGAAAGTAGCGGTATTCTAACAAATATGTATTGCAAAAGATTGCTAAAACGTATCGAGCAATCGTTAATCGTATGGTATTGGAATACACAAAAAAGGCCACTTTCTTTGTTCCGAAGAAAGTGGCCGTGCACGTTTTCAGTGATTGAAATGATGAGTAAAAACCACTAAAAACCAGTACTCGTTATAACCTTATTTATTCACGTATTTAGTACTCATAGCTAAACTGTAGGGTGTACTCTGTGCCAGGATCTTTGGCATACACTTGGTAGCTTTGCTGCTCGTACTCGGTGGTTTCACCTAGAATATTCTTCGCTTTCAACTTAATCGTTGTACTAGTTGTAGGGAAGAAAGTATAGGTAAAGTCTAGGCTATGAAATGGCTTTTCATACACATCGTCTAAACCGCCACGTCCGCCGTAAGCAATACGCTCACCAAACACGTTATACACCAAGGTTGCGCTGTGATAACTGTCGGACGAATCGTAACTGAGTTGCACGTTAGCCACCCATTGTGAGTGCCCAGTCATACGACGTGTTTGGTTAGTTGGGTCGATTTCGCCATTAGGAGCGATATCAATTTCAGAGTCGCCTAGGGTTAAGTTACCGGCCACAAAGAAGTCTTCCCAAATGCTGCCATCACTGCCTAAGAATTCAAGCTCTTGTAAAAACTCGGTTTCAACACCGTAAATATAACCCGACTGTGCGTTATAAAATTTAAGCTGGCGCCCGGCTTCTGAAATACGCTGAATTGGCTCAATGGGTGCGTCAACGTCTTTATAAAATGCACCTACACTGAAGTTATTGCCATCATCTGAGTAGTATTCCCAACGTAAATCGAGGTTAAGAATGTCGGAGCTTTCTAACTCTGGGTTACCAAAGAAATCAAAGCCTGTGACCGGGTCTTGGAAACGCACTGGCGATACTTCGCGCAGGTCTGGACGCACGATGGTTTTACTTGCACCTAAACGCCATTGAGTGGTGTCGGTTTGCTTCCAGGTTAATGACAACGATGGGAACCAACCGTCTTCTGCGATGACATAATCGGCTAAGTCGTAGCGACCGCCTTCGTCTGATATTTCACCGTCTGGGTCAATCGGTAATGTTACACGGCGAAAATCTTCATAACGCACACCAGCATACACACGCCACACATCATCAAAATCAATGTCCATACTAACAAAAACGGCATCATTTTTTTCGGCGGCGATATAATCTTCAGTGTCGGTAGACGCGTCTTTAAGCTCTAAATCTAATGTATCGTTGATGATATTACTGTCTGAGAAAATCTCATCAAAATCACCGGCTAAAATGCTGCCATTAACATTTGATGGGCTTAAATTAACGTCTAGGCCTAAACGTGTGGCATAGCTTTCACGGGTGCGCTCAAAGTATTCATAGCCAGTGGTAAGCTTGAGCACGGCGCTGTCAAAATTAACAGGGTACATTAAGTCCCAGCCGTAATTTTGGCTGTCGTCTTGTAAACGGCTATACACATATTTAGGCGCATCTTGTGTGTTTAGATTGCGCGATAACAACTCGTAGTTATCGTCCAGTAATACGTTATAGGTGTACGACAATTCGTTAGGCGCATAGCGCTCTGAGCGTGCATCTGAAAACTTCCAGTTCAATTCTGCGTCATTTAAAAACTCAATAAAGTGATGGCCTTTAATTTGATTACTAATTAGCGAACGCTCTTCATAATCAACACCGTACACTTGCAGTGCATTTGGCTCACCTAGGGTGTCGATGGTTTCTTCAATGCCTAACGACACATCGTCTGAAGTGTCTTGTAAGTAGGTGGTAAAGGTTTCGATTTTATGGTTGTAGCCAATTTCTAACCCCATGTTAAGCATGCCAGACACCTGCACAACAGAGTCTGTACCTACGATGTCTTTTTGGTTTTCAATCTGAACTTGGCTGCTGTCACCGTCTAATTCAACTTCACGTTTGGTGTAGTTTTCTGCTTGCTTTTTATACGATACGGCAGATAAGGCACCAAAAATAATATCGTCAGTAATGTCCCAACGGTCACCAATGGCAATGTCACCGCGCACCGCAGGATCGGTACTTTGATGTTGGATTGTCATGTCGCGATACAATCCCAGTGCCAATTCACGATTTATTGTTTGCGCCGTTTGATAATTCACAGTGCCATTTGAGCCACTAACGATATCAATTGGGCTAATGCCACCGTACTGATTAATGGTGTCATTAATGGTGCCTGGCATACTGCGGGTGCCGTCATCTTGGCCGGTCCAATCTTTACCGCCACCCTTGTAGGTGTAACTGTCGTCTGAGTCGTTAGTGTTATAACGTCCGCCTACAGAGGCTTTAAAAAAGAAATCTGATGGGATGGATTTAGTACGAATATCCACATGTCCGCCACCAAATGCGGCAGGCGAGTTTGCTGACGCTGACTTTTGCACCGACAGAGACTCGATGATCGATGCTGGAAACATGTCTAAAGGGACGACGTTACGTGTTGGGTCGGGCGATGGTACTGTGGCGCCGTTTAGTGAGGTACTAGAATAACGTTCGCCTAAACCACGTACATAAATAAATTTACCATCTTTTAAGGTTAAACCTGTCACACGACGAAGTGCGGCGGCTGCGTCACCGTCACCGGTTCTTGAAATTTGTTCTGAGCCCATAATGTCGGCTACAGCAATTTGTTCACGACGTTCTTCAGTGGCTTCTGAGGCTGAGCTGCGTAAGCGCCCTGTCACTGAAATAACCTCAATCGGCTCAATCGGAATCACTTCACCAGGGTCACGAGTCGGCTCTGGTTCTTGCGAGTATACGGGGGTAGCTGTTAATAATGTCGCCGCAGAAATCACAGAGATAATGGCAAGGCTTAACTTATTAACGGTAAAACTCGGCTTGGTTTTCATACTTTTTACTATCCTGTATGCGGTTCAGAGATAGCCGCCCTTGCGAGCGGCTATTAATAGGTCACTGATTACTTATCAAGGTGATTACTGTGGCTCAAAAGCCCAACCTTGACGCCAGTCTGTCTGGCCATCGAATGCACCAATGTAGTTGGTTGATTCGAAGAAGCTGTCATCAGTACTTAAGTCTTTACCTTTACCAAGAAGTGTTGTGTCATTTGCAGCTGGCATACCGTCGGTAATGCTTACCACTGACGTTGAGTTACCTTCTTGACCCATAAACCAAGTTTCAGTGTTTATCACGGTCGTACCCGATGTTTTGAATGGCTCGTTACAATCGATGATTGAGTGAGTCATCACTAGAGTACCCGCATTCACATTGTCAACTAGGCTTGATACCGAACCGTCGAGCTCTAAACACTCACCAGATTCCGTTTCAGCAGTGCTTCCTTTACGGCCTTGTACTAGCACGTTGTAAAGCTCGCCTGCGGTACCAACACGTAACAAGATACCTTCGCCGCTGTCGCCGCTCGCATTTGGCGTATCAACACCCGGTAAAATCGTGAAGTTAGCAAGCTTTGGCGCAGACACTGGCGTTGCCGCTGCACCTGAGCTGTTGCTGTCAGCTTCGATACCACGGTTTGCGTTGCCATCTTCATGAGTGATGTACACAAACTGTGCTTTACCGGTCCAACCGTTAGTCCAGTCTAATGAATCGTCAAAGTTTTCAGTTAGGTAAACATATTTTAAGTTAACCGCGCCACCCCAAAACTCTACGCCATCATCGCCGTTAGCATGCACTTGAATATGGTCAACTTGCGTACCACTGCCCACTGCAGCAAACGAAATACCGTTCATTTCTTGGGTATCGTTAACTTTAAAGCCTGCGTACTTAACAACAACGTAACTAATTTGACCGCTGTTATCAGTGTTGTCGTTACCACCATATGGGAAGTCGCCTACCTCAAACGATGCGTCACATGCGTTTTTATCTGGGCATGTGTTAGTTAAGCCTTTACCCAGAATAACTAAACCACCCCATTGACCACGTTCACCTTGTGCACCGGCAATCACATCTTCTTCAGATGTCATAATAATTGGGTAGTCAGCACTGCCTTGAGCCATAATTTTAGAACCACGGCTTACGGCAATGTAGCTGTTAGCAGTAGCAAATAACTTAACACCTGCCTGGATAGCTAAAGTCGCTGATGTGCCTTTATCTTCACCTACAAGTACCGCGCCGCCGTCAATTTTGTACATGACGTTTTGGCCAGCAAGTAAAGTGGTATTGCTTAGCACGTTGCCTTCAAGCGTACAGATTAAGGTCACTGATGAGTCTTTGTATAAGCCCGCAACTGCGTCAGATGCCGTCGTACCTACCGGACAAGAAGTCATCACAGGTAATTCTGCAGGCGTAGTGTCAACATCGTCATGAATGGCCGTAGTCCAACCAACGGTCCAGTCATTGGTGCCATCAAAAGCACCGATATAATTAGCATTTTTTAAACGTGCATCAATGTTGCTTAAATCGGCTTTACCGCCAGTTAATGCAACTGATGATGAATTAGGCATGTAATCTGTTAAATCAGATGCACCAACTAGGTTACCATCTTGGCCGTTAAACCATGCTTCTACGTCCAGTGCCAACGTTGTACCTGCTGCGGCATCAACCTTGGCATCTTTAAATGGCTCGACACAATCAATTAAGCTGTTTTGCATAGTTAACTCAGCAGTGTTTGCATTGTTAACCGTTGCATCATCGTTCACCTCTAAACACTCACCAGAGTCCACATCACCTTTAACCAACATGTTATAAGCGTGAGCGCCCGTGCCTTTACGGAACAAAATACCTTCAGCATCGTCACCGCCGCTGTTGGTACCATTGGCAACCTGGATTGTAAAGTTAGCCAGCGCAGGTTGTGACATAGGTGATGCAGCTGCATCGCTGTTACTGTCGGCTTCAATACCACGGTTTGAACCGTTGTCAGCCTGACGAATATAAACGTGTTGTGCGCTACCTTGCCAACCGTTAGTCCAATCTAATGAGTCGTCAAAGTTTTCTGTCAGTACCACGTTTGAAATTGACACGTTACCGCCCCAAAATTCAACGCCGTCATCATTGTTTAAGTGGATCTGGATATGGTCAACTTCTGTGCCTGCACCCACACCAGCAAAACTAATACCGTTCATTTCTTGGGTGTCGTTGATTTTAAAACCACCAAATTCAACACGAACATACTTAATTGAACCTGAGCTATCTTCAGTGTCATCACCGCCGTAGCTGTAATTGCCCACCTCAAATGACGCATCACAATTGGTCAGATCTGGACAGCTGTTAACAGGCGCATTACCCAATAACACTAACCCACCCCATTGACCAGCTTCACCTTCTTCACCTAAACCTGCTTCTACTGAGGTAAACACAATAGGCTCAGCGGCTGTGCCTTCTGCCATGATTTTTGAACCACGGTTAATGACCAGGTATGAGTCGCTACCACCTAAAATAGTGGTGCCAGGAAGAATGGATAATTCAATTGAATTTTCGTTATCGCCACCCGCAATAACTGCGCCATCTAATTTCCATACAACGTCATCGCCTAATACAATCAAATCGCCATTTTGGCCACCAGTTGTAATGGTTGATGCCGCAGTTGAAGGCGCTAGCGTTCCCTTTAACACCCAAACTTCTTTACCACCCACTACAGTTGAGCTCTTAGTGGCAAAACCACTGTAAGATAGCTCCTGTGCGCTTTGAGTCGGGGTGGTTGGAGTTGTTGGGGTTGTCGGTGTTGTGGTTTCATTACCTGTGTTGATGTTGATATCACCACCACAACCAGCAAGACCTAACGTAGCAGCAAGCGCTGTTGAAAGAGCAGTTAGTTTAAAAAGGTTTTTCAGTTCCATTGTCATCTCCGAAGACGGATGTAAGCGTGTGAGTAAATCGGCTGGATGACAAGCTAACGGTTAAAAATGACAAAAAGACTGCGTAAAAATGACAATAACATTTCACTAACATTGCAAAAATATGCAAATCCAATCGCTGTGCGGCTTAGAGGGGTACTTTGATAAAATAAAATTTTAACAAAAAAGAAAAAATAATAACGTTAACTGAATACAAGCAACATTAAGCAGGGTTAGACAACACTGACATATACTGTCCATAAGCCAAAAACGATAGCAATCGCTCCGGCAGGCTTAAACCAGTTTACACCGTGTTTTGCAGCACTAATTGCAAATTTTTTATGGTATTTCTCTGTGATAAAAACCAAAAAAATTGCAACTATAAACAATAAATTACCCATAAATTCAAACACAAGTGGGTGAGCGGTGTTATGGGCATCTAACAATAATGCCGCACCAATGGCCAGGCGTGAAATGATCTCAACATAATGGAAATAACGTTTCCGACTAAACTGGATAATAGCATGTGAGAACACCGCAGGCTTGAGCAGCATAAACACCCCAAAACAACAAATGCTAATACCCCAAAGACTAATTAATATGGCCATATTGAGTCTGTAAAATAATCCACATAAGCTATATTACCACCGAACAAATGTAATAAAAATGTTAACATGATAAATAAAATTGCATTATTGCTATTGTCTAAATGCCATGTTGCATCCACATTAATGCGCTAATGAGTAAATATCAGCCAGTGAATAATGAGCTTTTGAACCAGCGGCACACATATTGAGATGTAAGCTAAACCGAGTAATTAAAAACATGCCATCGACGTGCATGGTATAAAATAACAATTATTATTAACCTGAGCTCGGGATAAGGGATGAACTTATACTATTTAAAATCAACACGTTACCCATTCTCACTTTCAAGCTTGTCATTTGTTCTGCTAACAAGGCGAAATGACGCGTCAATAGCTAGCCTATTGTAAGTCGATTCAACGCAGTGAGCAGGGCAAAGGACTGTTTGAAAGGCATTTATTATCCCGAGCTCAGGTTGATTAGTTGCAACTTGGTAATTAGGCTTATTGATCAGCAGGCTTGCTTTACAGCAAACAGTTGGCCATAACTCACATATACAACTGCGCGGCAGAAACATTGAGGTATCGTTTTCCTGCATAAAAAGTCGATAAACCAGTAAAAATGGCCAACAAACTCCGCCCAAACGGTTCGGCTAAAAACGTGTTTAACTCGAACAATATTCAACCCGCTAAGCTCAACAAGCCCTAGATGTATAAATGTTCATAAAACAAGTTTAAGGTGAATTTAATGCTAAACTGCCTGTAAAACACAATCTTCTTAATTTGGAGAGCAAAAATGCCACAAGATATTATAGTGTTAGGTATATCAATCCTTATTGCTGTGGGCATTTTATTGCACCATCCCTCTAAAACATTAGGCTTGCCATCATTATTGATATTCATGGGCGTTGGTTTGGCTTTTGGAAATGGTGAGTTTGGCTTTGTTTATGATGATTTACAGCTAACATCACTGATAGGCACCCTAGCCTTAAATACCATAGTATTTGTTGGTGGCCTCAATACTCCCATGAAAAATATTCGCTTTGCCTGGAAAGAAGGCGGCATGCTCTCCACCATGGGGGTGATTCTTACCACTATTATTTTTGGCTTTATATTGAATGTGTTACTCGACTTCAACCTAATAACCTGCATGCTATTTGCTGCGGTAGTGTCATCTACCGACGCCGCGGCGGTGTTTTCAATTTTAGAATCTAAAAAGCTTAAATTAAAACAAGGCACAGGCACTATTTTAGAATTCGAATCGGCCACAAACGACCCCATCGCCCTACTCATGGTGATTATGTTAACCGACTATATTATCAACAGTGCCAACGGTACGCCGACAGCCTTATCGATCATCTCAAGCCTAGGCCAGCAAATTGGTGTAGGGGCGGTAATCGGCATAATCATGGGAAAATTGTCTGTTTGGGCACTAAACAATATCAAACTGCCAGAATTTGGACTTATCCCGGTGTTTATCTTAGCCGCATTTGCCATTACCGTTTCGAGCACTGAAATTTTAGGCGGTAACGAGTTAATTGCGGTGTACATCGCAGGTGTCATCATTGGTAATTATTTAAAGAAAGGTGCAGAGGTAAGTAAACACTTTTTTAATGGTATATCGTGGTTGGCGCAGTCGTTAATGTTTATTATTTTAGGCTTGCAGATCTTTCCGCAGCAATTGCTCCCTGTATTCACGCTGTCGCTATTACCAGCCATTTTACTGATCGTCGTCGCTCGCCCACTCGCTGTGCAATTATGTTATTTGCCGTTTACACAAGCCACCTGGCGAAAACGCTTATTTGTATCAATGATTGGATTAAAAGGGGCGACACCAATTGTATTTGCACTGATCCCTGCCGCTGCTGGGGTTGAAGGCTCGCGAGAAATGATCCACATGGTGTTTTTTATTGTGCTGATTTCGGTCATTGTTCAAGGTTCAGCCATCGAGCCATTGGCCAATAAATTGAGGTTAAACTTAAAGCCTAAAAAGCCTGATTAATAAAAATAAAAAAGCCTAATCAGATGAGTAGGCTTAAGGTTGAACTTTTATATAACTAACAGGCTTTATATTAATCGTTACGTTGATGAGCGTTTATCGCTATACAACCACTGATAAACCGTTGGCAATACCAACAACGTTAAGGCTGTAGAGCTAAATAAACCGCCAATAATCACCACCGCTAAGGGTTGTTGGATTTCACTGCCAATACCAGATGATAACAAGATTGGCATTAACCCTAATGCAGAGGTTAGTGCCGTCATTAATACCGGACGTAATCGTCCTAACGTACCTTGATAAACACTGTCGGACAGGTTTTCATCTGATGCTTGCCTTCGCTGGTTAATCGAGTCCACCAGCACGACACCATTCAATACCGCCACCCCAAACAAAGTAATGAAACCAATAGAGCTAGGTACCGACATGTATGTCTCTGTGATATACAGCGCAATGACCCCACCAATAAGTGCAAGTGGCACATTAGCCATAATGAGCACGACTTGTTTTAGTGACCCAAACGCGAAATACAACAACAAAGCAATCAGTCCTATCGAGATAGGCACCACTAACATAAGCTTTTGCTGCGCACGTTGCTGGTTTTCATATTGGCCGCCCACCACCACAGTGTAACCAGCGGGGAGTCCAGCTTGTGGCACAATGGCGTAAATATCCTTGACCACAGAGCCCATATCTCGGCCAGACACATTAGCTTGCACCACAACCCGTCGTTGCACATCGTCACGGCGAATATTCGGCGGCGCCATTTCAATCACCACATCAGCGAGATCTCCTAAGCGTACAATCGCGCCATTGTCGCCATTGATTAGCAAGTCTTCAATTACATCTGGCGCACTACGATATTGCTGCGCCAACCGCAGGTTAATGTCATAACGAGCATTACCGTCAATCACTTGGCCAGCACTGGCACCACCAATTCCTTGAGTCACTAAGCTCATGATTTCATCGACACTAATGCCATAGCGGGCCAACACCTCTCGTTTTGGCCTAACAACCAGTTGTGCTTCGCCACTGACTTGCTCTAACGACACATCAACCGCGCCGGGGATTTTGGCAACTAAATCCGTCAGTATTTGGCCTTTTTCAGACAGTATTGTTAAATCTGGGCCAAAAATTTTAATCGCTAACTGTGCTTTAACGCCCGATAACAACTCATCGACACGGGTAGCAATAGGTTGTGAAAACGTCAGTAGTAAACCTGGGAATATCGCCAAGCGTTGTTCCATTAACCGTTGTAGCTCAAAGCGATCACTGGCGGATGTCCATTGCTCAACGGGTTTAAGGCCAATATAAATTTCAATGTTACTGACGGGCTCTGGATCACCACCCAGTTCTGGCGCGCCAATACGGCTTAACGCGTATTCCACCTCAGGGAACTCCAGTAACATGGCCTCAATTTTGGGTGCGACATCAATTGAGGTAGCCAAACTGGCGGTGGGTGCCAAAGTGACGCGTAAATTAATCGTGCCCTCTTCCAATTCAGGCACAAATTCAGTACCGAGTTTTGGCAGTAACAACATACTGAAAGCAAACAACATGACGGCTGCAAGCATCACCCATTTTGGACGAGACAATGCGAACGACAATATGTGTCGATACAGGGCATCAATGGGGAACAACACTTTGCTTTGGCGTATCACGACTCCCTTGTTAAACAGGAAGACGGCCAATGCTGGTACGGCCAACAATGCCACGATTAATGCCGCTAGCATGGCTAAAATAATGCTAATTGCCATGGGCTGAAACAGCTTACCTTCAACGCCCTCCAGGGCAAATAACGGCATAAATACAACGATAATAATGGCTGTGGCAAAGAAAATGGGGCTACACACTTCTTTAGCAGCCAACATAATCTTAATCGCCATACTTTGTGGTTCGGCATACTCGTCAAGGTGTTGACCACTGACATGCTTAAAGATGTTTTCAACCATCACCACAGATCCATCAACCAACATACCAATCGCAACAGCAAGGCCACCTAAAGACATTAAGTTAGCTGACATACCATAGTAAGACATGATCAATAGCGCGATCCCGATCGACAAAGGGATCGACAGCAACACCAACAATGTTGCACGAATATTAACCAGAAATAGCGCCAAAATAATCACGATAAAACCAAAGGCCATCAATAACGCTTCAATCACCGTCGTCACCGCTTTATCGACTAAATCGGCTTGGTCGTAAAACACTTCAAATGACACTCCTTTTGGTAAGGATTGCTCAATTAAACTCACTCGTGAATTGATGTCATCTATAGTGGCTTTGGTATTGGCGCCCATGCGTTTAAGTACGACACCAGCAACCACCTCACCCAATACTTGGATATCGGCTTGGTTATTACTGTCAGTGGGTGTTTGCCGACGTGACATGGTCACTGCGCCGACTCTAATTTCGCTGCCAAACGCCACGGTGGCAATGTCGGACACTCTAATCGGTGTACCATTCACTTCTGTCAGTGGTATATCTGCAATAGCGTGTAACCCCTCGTCACCGGCGGGTAGCAAACCATATCCCCGCACGACAAGTTGTTCTTGTCCTTGGTCCATAAACCAACCACCAGCATTACGGTTATTACTTTCTAACGCTTGGCTTACTTGGGTCATCGACAAGCCATAACTGCGCAGCTTATTGGGATCAACTTGCACCTGGTATTGCAGTACTTCACCGCCAAATGATAATACTTCGGTCACACCACTGACTGGCATTAATAGCAGTTTCACTAAGTAGTCGTTCAAACTGCGTAGTTCAAATGCACTTATATTTGAACCAGCTTCAGCGCGCAAAATGTATTGATAAATTTGCCCTAAACCAGACGTATTTGGTCCAATTTCGGGTGAACCAACACCCGATGGGATCATTTCTTTTGCTGCTTGCAGTTGTTCAAACACCTGCTGACGAGCAAAGTAAATATCGGTGCCTTGCGCAAAGACCACGGTGACTAACGATAAACCGGTACGCGATAAAGATCTAACTTCTGTTACGGCTGGCAAGGCATACATCGCTGCCTCAACAGGATAGCTAATCAACTTTTCAACTTCTTCCGCAGCTAGCCCTTCTGCCTCGGTATTGATGGTCACTTGAACGTTAGTCACGTCAGGAAACGCATCTAAATTCAACTTAGGCAACATAACCAAGCTGGCTATCACTGTAGCAACAAGCCCAAGCAGCACCAGTAATCGCTTTTCGATGGCGATTTCAATTAATTTATATAGCATGATGAGGTCCTAGTGATTGTGAATATCAAAACCGGCTTTAGCTTGTTCAGACGCTAAGAAAAACGCCCCAGATATCACCACGCGACTTTTGGGCTCAACGCCAGTTATCATGCTTAGACCTCGTTGACGTTCAACCACTTTTACTTCGACGGCCTCAAAGCCTTCATCATGTTCAATAAAAATCTGCCAATCACCGTCACCACTGCGGGTTAGCGCAGCATCGGGAACAACAAACCCATTAGCACTATGCTGTTTACTGGGCAGGTACAACTCAGCAAATTCCCCTGCATGTAAATCATGTTTAGGGTTAGGCAAACGCACCAATACTTGCTCTGTTCGAGTGACCGGATTGATTTCATGGGCGCGACCAATAATGACACCACGGCGAGTTTGTTCACTCACACGCACCATGGCTTCGCTACCAATATCGATTTGCTCTGCTTGTGACGGCGTCAACTCAGCTTGCACCCACAAATATGATTCATCGGTGATTTGCATCAAGGGCGTACCGGCTTCAAGCACTTGGCCTAACATGGCAATATCTTGCTGCACACGGCCTTGAATAGGTGCTAATAACTGAAATTGACCAATACTGCTTGGTGATGACACCAATGCTGATATTTGCTGGTTAGTCATCATAATCGACTGTAAAATAGCGCGTTTTAGCTCGGCGTTAACCTCTGTCTGCATCCGCTGACTGGCACTAATACTGCCGGCTGTCATACGTTTAATGCGATCCCATTCAGTAGCCGCATTAATATAATCGGCTTGCGCAGCTGCTATTTCTGCCCCGCCCAATGTTAATAATGCCTGGCCTTGAGTGACTTGCTGTCCGGGTACAACATGGCGCTTGAGCACCTGCATATCGAGCTGTGGCGCAATGGTCATGGTTTTATCTTTATCAACCAGTAATTGCGCAGTCGCAACGGCTTGTAAACTAAAGCCTTGATTGACTAACTCAGACACATTAATGCCTGCGAGCTGTCGTTGTTCGCTATTAAGGGTAAGAACTTGCTCTAGGTGAGTGTCTGCCGTTTCACTGGCTTGTGCAGTGCTAACAATCATTAATGTGGCAAATAAAGATACCAAGGCACAACATGCCTTGGTTGGGGAAAACAATATAAAAATAGGCTTCATGGGTATTCCTAAACATAAGCCGTCAACACATCGCCTATCCTTCATATACAAAAAGGCGGCAACATGACGATGTTAACGGTAATGAATTTTGTCTTATGCAATACACCCAACCGCATTAACGTAATGCAACAGGATTAGCTGCCGTAAACGGTCAATGAGTCAGCTGCATAAAACAACTTAATAACAATATGGCGTTAGGAATTACGCTATTGGTGGGCGGTAACGGGGTAGGTTATCTGGCGGTAAATACAATAAACTAAAATCAGTATACGTGTTGTTAACACCTTGCCTTAATACGTCATTAACAGGAGACACTAAGGCAATATGACCACCATGACATTGGCAATCTAAACAGACATCAATTTGTTGAATATCGGTTATATTGGCAACATGCTGGTGGTCGTCACTGACCGAATGTGTTGTAGAGCCGTCAAGTGCACAAGTACAGTCGAGACAATCTGCGATAACAATAACTTCTGTGGTTAATTGCAAGTGCGGATGATTGTTTTGCTCTTCATTGCTATTGCCCAGGTGCAACTGATGTGCGCCTAAGTTTGCGCCCACAAATTGCAGTAACACAATAGCAATGATCAACTTGGCACAATATGCCATGTAGGGCAAAACGCGTGAATTCAAATCCGCACTCCGGCGCACTAACGCTTATTTAAATACGCAATGCTTCGCATAATCAGTGGCTTCGTTTGCGGTCCAATCGCCACTGTCCTTTTCTTTCATTTGTTTACACCAAGCATCGCTGCCCACTTCAGGTGCACACGCGGTTAAGCTTAGGGTTAATAATAATGCGCTTGATACGGCAAACAATTTTGATAACGACATAAGTAAGCAATCCTTTTCTAAATAAGTAAACAGATACTAACACTGAGAACGTTTAGCAATCCACGTTATTGCATTTTGTTTTTCTGATAATGGAAACCATGCGACTTCGCCTTGCATAAACGGTCCCATTAACCGCACAGCATTGCCTACCCAATCTGGGCCGCCAACAAACACTAATGCATCAAATGCAGGTAATTGTACTTCACCACTGCCGGTTAAAGAGCCAAATTCCCAACCTTCGAGTAACACATCCGCTTCAATATACAAGCATACCTGGCCCCAATCTTTACGATAAGCGCGAATAGTCGGTTGCAGACGGGTACGGTAATCGGACGCAGATAGGCGCCCACTGACAAATAAACTAATGACACCCTTGGTAATATCGGGTATTTGACACAACATAACAGTAACTCCAGCCTTATCATCAGGCTATAGAACACACTTTAAAACGACCTATCATCGCTAAAGCGACAGTGGCGCTCATAATACCAAAACTCTGCATTTGATTTCATTAAATATGCAATAACTCAGAGCACAGTCAGTATTTTGCTGATGTCGAGACAAGTTAACGCTGAGGCTCATTAATAGCCACCGCTGAAATACACGCCTAATTACGGTATAATTAACCGATAAAACATATTAAAGAGGACAACCTCAACCGAATGATACAAATTACTCAACGAGTCATATTGCAAGACAACGAAATTGAATGGCAGTTTGTTCGCTCAAGCGGCGCGGGCGGTCAAAATGTCAATAAAGTATCGACAGCGGCTCAGCTTAGCTTTGATATTGCATCATCATCTTTGCCTGAATTTTATCAACAAAAGTTATTAGCCAAGGCTGATCACCGCATTACCAAAAGCGGAAAAATCATCATCAAATGCCAGCAATCAAGAAGCCAAGACTTTAATCGCCAGACCGCGTTAGAACAATTTATTGAGCTGGTAAAAAGTGTCGGCATTGTACAAAAGGCCCGTATTGCGACCAAAGCCACCAAAGGCAGTCAAACTCGCCGAATTGAAGCGAAAAAACAACGTGGTGCCACCAAAGCCATGCGCCAAAATAAAACCGGCTATTAATGAATTTTAGCCGTTAGATGAACATTTTTAGGTTTACCACGCGCATATCTTCAGTAAGAATGGACTCACACGTTTTATTGCCCACACCACAGGAAGTCCCATGAGCAGCACAGCCAAAATTTTAGTGATAAATGGCCCTAATCTTAATTTGCTTGGCCGCCGCGAGCCGGGGCACTATGGCCATCAAACCTTAGCCACCATTGTAAATGAACTAACCGATAGCGCGAACCAAGTCGGCGTTGAATTAGAACACGTTCAGTCTAATGCCGAATATCAATTAATTGACGCCATACATGCTACCGATGCCCAGTTTATTATTATCAATCCTGCAGCTTTTACCCACACCAGCGTTGCCCTGCGTGACGCTATACTCGGCGTGGCCATACCGTTTATTGAAGTGCATTTATCAAATGTGCATGCCCGCGAGCCTTTTAGGCATCATTCGTATTTTTCAGACAAAGCCCAGGGGGTTATTTGCGGCCTAGGTGCACAAGGTTACGATTTTGCCCTGCAAGCGGCAATTAAGTACCTAAAAGAGCATCACAAAGGATAAGGTTTGAGTAAGCTAAAAGCCGACGTCAGCATTATTTATAGCGGCATATTCAGCCAGTGGGACAACCAGAGCGATGACTTGCCACGTTTTTTAGAGGCAACCATTCACGTCCCCGCAATTATTGATACTGAATTTGGCTTTATTGTTCGGATCAAAAAAGCCAAAAACCAGGTATTAACCTACTGTATTTATCATCCTGATATTCCAGACGACCAAGGTAATGTGCGCCCACCGTTTGATGGTACTGTATTCATTAAGGAAAACGATTGGCGCTTTTATCTTGGCGATTGCATTTGGGCACCAGCAGATAACAAAGTCGGTAATTGGCGCATGACCCTTGAGCTCAATGGCAAAATTGTTGCCGACAAAACCTTTAAGGTATATACCCAAACAACCTGAAGATACTCGATTTCAGCAAGAGTTTACACACGTTTAGGCAAGGCATTGATTGCGGGTAATGGTTATTCCCTTTCCAAAATCAATAACGCAGCATAAACGCGTGTAAAACTTGCCCTTTGGGAGTTTCAACGTGTTCCCCTGATTTT
Organism: Shewanella basaltis; assembly: GCF_023283885.1. Taxonomy (GTDB): domain Bacteria; phylum Pseudomonadota; class Gammaproteobacteria; order Enterobacterales; family Shewanellaceae; genus Shewanella; species Shewanella basaltis. Next base: position 20,417 of record NZ_JAKILA010000032.1, on the reverse strand, counting down.
TAAATCAAGAGCGCTGTTTGCGCTAAGTTATAAAGTACCGACATTACCGCATTAACGCGCCTAGTACTGAAAACACAGTGAAACTCTGAAACACGTAGCTTCAAGTTGATTGGGTATGTCTCCCCGAATAAAGTGAAGCGTTATCGATAATCACGCTGCCACACTTAAAGCGATTGTTTGCTATACTGCACGCAAATTGCCCCGCCATTTATCGAGCATCCATGTCCATTCAATCTGTTTTAACCGCAGCGTTAGCCAAACGTACTGCCTTTTTTGAGCAAGCCAGCCAAGACAATACCGACTGCTATAGGGTATTTCATGGCACGGTTGAAGGCGAAAATGGTCTTAATATCGATCGTTATGGCGATGCTTGGTTAATCCAAACTTTTCACCAGACTTTATCAGATGAGCAGCTGACAGACATTTCAAGTGAACTAACTGCCCATGCAGATTTTCATATCGTGTACAACGATCGCTCAGGTAACCATTCTCGAGTGCTCAATACCGCCACGAATGAAGCACAGGATTACGCTCAAACAGAACAAGTGATCCATGAGAACGGCATCGCATTTACCTCTAAACTTCGTCACGAAGGCCAGGACCCACTGCTGTTTTTAGACATGCGTATCGGCCGCGAATATGTGCAAGCTAACAGTAAAGATAAAAGCGTATTAAACCTGTTTTCGTACACTTGTGGTGTGGGCATTGCAGCAGCTATGGGCGGCGCGCGTAAAGTAATGAATGTCGATTTTTCATCTTTTGCGTTAGCCGCTGGGCAAAAAAATGCCGAACTAAACAAGGTTACTGAGGTATGCGAGTTTGTGCAAAGCGATGCGTTTCCGGCGCTGCGCCAATTAGCGGGATTACCGGTTGGCGGACGCCGTAATCAAAAACTGCCTAAATACCCCAAACTGCGGGCAACACAGTTTGACTTAGTGTTTTTAGACCCACCCCGTTTTGCCAAAAGCGCCTTTGGCATTGTCGATTTAGTGAATGATTACCAGGGGTTATTTAAGCCTGCAGTATTAGCCACTAAAGCCGGTGGTCATATCGTGTGTTGTAATAATGTCGCCAAAGTGGATCGCCAAACCTGGTACGACAGCCTAGTCCGCTGCGTTGAAAAACAAGGCCGTAAAGTCACCTCCAGCCAATGGTTAGACTGTCATGCTGATTTCCCGGCATTTGACGACAACCACCCGCTAAAAATTGTCGTATTAGGCATAGATTAATCGAGTCGAGATCAATCATTTGCGACAAACAATTCAGCCACCGAAGGTGGCTGAATCGTTTGGTTAATCCCAAAACGGGCTTACGACATTGCCACGATTTGTGGGTTACCCGCAGCACTCGTCGCACTGTGGTTACGTGCAACTAAACTCGTAAAGCTTTTGTCTAGAATAGTATCAACATATTGCCAATCGCCGCGTACTTCGTCGGCAGTGAAGGTCAATAATAAATAACCACGATCTTTTAAGTTGGCATATTTAAGATCGTTTATTAACCCCACAATTGCCGCTTCTGTTGCTGGCATCTCAGCATCAGACAAACCTAAGTAATATTCAAGCCCTGGTGATGACACGGAACTGGTGGCAAATTCAACACCTACGGTATCGCCATTGCTGTCTGTGAGCTCATTAGCCCATGCATTATGAGTGTCACCGGCAATGACCACTAGGTTATGCTTTAACGACTTAGCCGTGGCATAAATCACTTCGCGCTCATAGGCGTAACCGTCCCAGGCATCTAAATTATATGGAATGGAGGGCAATTGTAATAATGCCACCACCTCAGGAGTGAGCTTATCTTGATTAGCTTGCAAATACGCCAGTTCTTCAGCGGTTAATGTGGTATCGCCTGCTTGAGCACGCCCTGCCAATTGGGCAATGCCAGCAAGCTGTGCAAATTGCGGTATGCTCATTTGCTGAGTGGCAATAGCAGCAGGCAATAACATTTTCCCCATTAACACCTGCTGTCCTAATACCTGCCACTTGGCAGTAGATTGCAGTAAGGTTTGTTGTAACCACTGCAATTGAGCTTGCCCCAATAAAGTACGATTAATATCAGTGACAGCGGCTAAAAAAAGATTACTGTCAAACGCCCCTGTCGTTGAGTCAATATAATCGCTGTATTCTAATTGCTTGTCGCGAGCCAGCACACGAGTGTCGAGCATATGCAAATCAACCAGGTCACCGTAATTAAAACTTCTGTAAATTTCTTCATGATTACCTTCGCTCCAGGGCCTAATGGGTAGCCACTCAAAATAGGCTTGCAGTGCAGCAGCCTTACGTTGGTCAAAATCACCTTCATCGTCGTTATGATTTTCAGCGCCCTCTTTCCATGTATCATTAGCCACTTCATGGTCGTCCCACACCGTAATAAAGGGCACGCTAGCATGCAGTTTTTGTAAGCTGGCATCGCTACGGTATTGGCTATAACGAGTACGATAGTCGGCTAATAAAAACAGCTCTCCTTCGGGCAACACTTCACGGCCTAGGGCTGCTGCATTGTCGCTGGCGTATTCCCCGCGGGCATACTCATATAAATAGTCACCTAAATGCACCACAGCATCTAAATCATCTCGCTGAGCTGCCATTTCGTAAACATTAAAATAACCAGCAGGAAAATTAGCACACGACATCACCGCAAGCTTGACCGAGTCCACGCTCCCCTGTGGTAACGTGCGGGTTTTCCCCACGACAGATACGTTATCGCCCGCTTTAAAACGATAAAAATACTGCTGACCTGCCACTAGGCCTACGGCATCAATTTTAACGGTATAGTCGCGGCTGTCATTGGTTATGGTTTGGCCATTAGTGACTAAATCAGTAAAGCCACTGTCTGTGGCCACTTCCCATGAAACGGTAATATCGCCCGGTTTATCTGGCGTAACTCGTGTCCATAAAATCACGGCATCTGCTGCAGGGTCGCCACTGGCAACGCCTTGTAAAAACTGGCCAGAAATAGTCTCATCGTCATCACTATGACAGCCCATTAGCCCGTAAGACACCACAACAGCACCCACGCCTTTTGCTGACATAGCCAAAAAATCACGACGAGTAACAAACCGTTTCATAAACATATCCTTATTGGTTACATGCGGCCGTGTCAGTCACAGCCTAAGAGGTCTAATGAGTGGCTATTGTGAAAGTAAACGATGACATAACAGTGACAAAACCATGACAAACAATTGGGCCAAACTATTTGTGCAGCCCAAAATTAAATTGCACACAATCTAGTTGCATTTTCATTTTCGCTTAGTTATAGTGAGCGCAATTAAATTGCACACAACTTAAATTAACTAACTTATTTACGAGGTTTATTATGTCAACGTTATACACCACTTCAGCAACCGCATTAGCCGGCCGTAACGGTCAAGTTTCTACCGACGACAAAAAAGTCGACTTACAATTAAGTTACCCAAAAGAAATGGGGGGTAGCGGCGAGTTTACTAACCCTGAACAATTATTTGCCGCAGGTTATGCAGCGTGTTTCTCAAACGCAATTTTACACGTAGCACGCGAAACCAAAGTGGCCATCAAAGCGGCCCCAACCACAGCAACGGTAGGCATTGGCCCTAATGATAATGGCGGATTTGCCCTAACAGTCGCCCTTGCGGTTGAACTTGATTTAGACCAGGAAGCAGCAGAAAAGCTGGTTAAAACCGCACACCAAGTTTGCCCATATTCAAACGCAGTACGTGGCAACATTGATGTAAAATTAACCGTTAATGGCCAAGCGATTTAACGCAAAAGATCGCGCCGTTAGGCGTGTTTAACCAACAAAAAACCAAGACGCGAGTCTTGGTTTTTTGTTGTTGAATACCTACGATTTTATGTTCATTACAATATCTAACGCGCGTAAACGATGTTCATGGCTGTATAAATCGTTAGTGAACATCACCTCATCCACGCCAAGCTGTTCAACAAACACCGCTAAACGATGCTTAATGGTCGATGGGCCACCGCAAATAGATAAGCTTAAAAAGCTATCAACATAGTTTTTCTCTTGCTCGCTCCACAACCCATCCATGCTATCGATAGGCGGTTTTAGCCACATTTCTTGGCCACGAATAAGCGCTAAAATGCGTTGTTTTGATGTGGTGCTAAGGTATTGCGCTTCAGCATCGGTAGGCGCTGCCACTAACGGTAGCCCAACCATCACATAAGGTGTGGCAAGAACTGCCGACGGGGTAAATTCACGGCGATATAACGCAATGGCCTCTGATAAAAATCGTGGCGCAAAATGGCCCGCAAACACATACGGCAAACCACGTTTGGCCGCGAGTTGCGCACTAAACAAGCTTGAGCCGAGTAACCAAATTGGTACATTGGTATGCTCGCCCGGGATCGCTCGTACCGCTTTAGCTTGCCCAATTTGGCGCGCCTCGCGTGGTCCGAGTAATGATTGCAGCTCACTGACCTCATCGGGAAAATGCTCTGCCCGCTGGGTATCGCGATTAAGCGCTAAGCTGGTTACCGGATCGCTGCCTGGCGCACGGCCCAAGCCTAAATCAATTCGGTCTGGATACAAACTGGCTAAGGTGCCAAATTGCTCTGCCACTACAAGCGGCGCATGATTAGGCAGCATAATGCCACCCGCTCCCACTCTAATGCGCTTAGTGCCACCTGCAATATACCCAAACAACCTGAAGATTCTCGATTTCAGCAAGAATTTACACGCGTTTAGGCAAGGCATTGATTGTGGGTAATGGTTATTCCCTTTCCTAAATCAATAACGCAGCATAAACGCGTGTAAAACTTGCCCTTTGGGAGTTTCACCGTGTTTCCACTACGTTGTTGCGTTAATTTATAAGGTACATACATTACCGCATTAACGCGCCTAGTATTGAAAACACGGTGAAGCTCTGAAACACGGATCTTCAGGTTGATTGGGTATAAACCCAATTAAAATGGATGTGGCCGAGCAAATAATACCCGGCATATTGTGATGTTCAGCTAACCAAAACCGATTAAACCCCAAACTTTCTGCATGCTGAGCATAAGCTAGACTACCTTGCAAAGTTGATGACACTGTCGCGTCTTCGCGCATGGGCGCTAGCTCAAGTAACGAAAAAGGAATATCTGCCAATATTGACATCATGGCTCCTTATTTGAGGAATAAAAACCAGCTTAAAAAGCTTGTAGCATCTCTTGAGTGAACTCGTCGGTGTTAATCGTAAAACCCGCAGCATCAATAGCTTGTTGCAGTTTATCCAGCTCATTATTGACGTTAGACATGGTTAAGGTATTGTTGTCTAACTCGTAAACCAATGCCAAACTTTGATAATAAAAGCTCAATATCACTAAGGCATCACGGTTGTTGTCTTTGGCCGCTTGTTGCAATGCTTTGAGTTTACGAAAAATTTTGTTTTGCAGCTGTTTAAGTTGCCACACGTAATAGACTTCATAAAACTTGGGTTTTTCACGCAAGTTACGCACCAGCAGGCTGCACACCATTAACGCCAAAATAACCCCAGTAAAATTAAGATGAAAATTCCCGGTAGACTCTGCACCAGGTAACGGCTTAACTCCAAAAAAATAAATCATTAACTGACCAAACACCAACGACAATATGGCCAGTATGACCACTAAACCGATTTGCACTTGATTGTTCACCGAACGGTATTGGCTTTTATCTATTTTAACTAACTTCATTTGCTACTCGCACATTTCACGCTACAGAATTATGCATAGCTTAACGTGCAGCCAAGCCAGAACAAAAGAGTAAATAGATTTAAATCAGAATAAAAAGACACAAGCCCTTAAATCATCAATCATTTAAGGGCTTACAGTAATAACAAGAATGATCTTATCAATCGACAATTTTAAGCCGATTAAGGGTTTAGGTTAATTACGGCCAGCCATTACGCCGCCATCAACATCCCAAATTGCGCCTGTCACCCAGGCCGCCTGTGAAGACAATAAAAACGTTACGCTATTGGCAACATCAACAGTTGTACCAATGCGGCCGATAGGGTGAAATCCATTAAAACCTGCTAATGCGCTTTCAACGTCATTAGGCTCAATAAAGGCTTCATAAATAGGCGTGTGCACTACCGCTGGCGACACGGCATTAACACGGATATTATGCTCTGCTAATTCCATCGCCATATGCTGAGTCAGTGCATGTAACCCCGCTTTTGCCATAGAATAAGCACTCGATGGCGTCGCTTTAATGGCTTGCTTAGCCCACATAGAACCAATATTAACAATGCTGCCACCGCCATGCTTAATCATGTTTCTGGCAACCGCTTGCGAAATCACAAACATCGCTTTGTTCAGCTCCATGTAGATGTCGTAATCACTAAGCTGATGCGCTAAAAATGGCTTAGGGTTGAAATAGCCTGCTGCATTAACTAAATAATCAATACTACAATCCATTGCATCGATCATACTGAGCAGGCGGTTAAGATCATTTGCGTCATATAAATTGGCTTGAACGCCACTAGCCTCGCCCAGTGTTGATAACTGCGCAACCGCAGCGTCGAGCTTTTGCGCATTGTTACCCACAATAATGGTCACAACACCTTGAGTGACTAATTGCTTAGCCGTTTCAAAACCAATACCACTGCTGCCACCAATAATGAATGCCGTTTTTTGGGTTAATGTTGTCATTTGTTCACACCTAAGTTACGAATAAGTGTGATAAGCTTATTGATAAACTATCCAGTTGAATAGTAAGTACAATTTAGTCCCATAGGTACTTTTAGGTACATATTAATGAATACAAACGAAAAAATATTTCCGCGCAAAACCGCACCCGAAAAGTCAGCCCGTATGGTCGAAACCATTTACGGCTGCAAATGGTCGTTAACCGTGTATCAGCTGCTCGCTAATAACATTAATCGCCCCGGTGAGATGGTTAAATCGGTTGACGGGCTCAGCACCAAGGTGCTCAATCAATGTTTAAAGAAAAACCTCGAGTTTGGGGTTTTAAATAAGATCAATTATCCCGAAATACCGCCACGGGTAGAGTATGAGGTAACAGAGTTTGGCCAAAAATTTATGCGCATTTTAGACGACATTGAAAAACTGCAAAATGAAATTGATGCTTAACCCGCAATGGCAGTCGCCCCGTTAGGCATCTGGTGTGTCACTGGCGGCATTAAGCCACACAAACTCCGGCAATGCAGTTAAATCTAAGCAGTCGCCCCACTGAGCAATGGCACTACTTTTGGGTTGCGTTGCCTCATCTTGATTAAGCGCTTCCATTAACACTTTTTGCGCCTCGGGCTCACCATGTACCAATATAATGGCAGGTGAGTCTTCAAAGTGATGATACCAACGCAACAGCTCAGCCTGATCAGCATGGGCTGACAAGCCCCCAACGGTGTGAATACGCGCAGCCACTTTGACACTTTGGCCATGAATGGTCAGCTCTTCAGCGCCATCCACCAATAAGCGCCCCGGTGTGCCTAACGCCTGAAAACCACAAATGATAATATTGGCCTCTTTACGCCATAAATTATGCACAAAATGGTTACGAATACGGCCGCCATTACACATGCCGCTGCCCGCAATCACAATTAATCCTTCGTGAATGTCATTTAGTGCTATCGACTCCTCTGTACTGCTTACAAACTCAGCGCAAGACAATAACGGATGATTGCCGGGCGACATCCGAGTAAAGCGCTTAAAGTCATCGTCCAATATGGGGTAATTGTTCACGTAGACTTGTGTGGCTTTAATGGCCATTGGACTGTCTAAACAAATACGCCAACGCGATAAATCCCATTCTTTGGCATATAAATGGAACAAATACAGTAATTCTTGTGCACGACCCACCGAAAAAGCGGGAATTAAAATATTGCCGCGGCTTTGATTAATAGTGGCTTTAAATATCGATTTAAGCTCAACTAAGGTTTCATGCCAGCTGCGGTGTAAACGATTACCGTAGGTGCTTTCCATCAGGACAAGATCAGCCTTTTCGATAAAGGTAGGGTCATCTAAAATCGGCATGCCTGCACGGCCTAAGTCACCGCTAAAAACCAGTTTTTTCTGTTCAGGCTTCTGCCCAAGCCACAACTCAACTATTGCCGACCCGAGAATATGCCCCGCATCCGACAAACGCACTTCAATAGCGTCAGCCACTTGGACTCGCTGGCCATAATCGACCACCACAAACTGAGCCAATACCTGCTCGACATCGTCTTCAGTAAAAAGTGGCTCGAGTGCTTCTAAATCGTTTTTAACACGCTTTTTATTTTTTCTTTCAGTGTCGCGCTCTTGCAGCATTGCCGCATCACGCAGCATAATATTGCACAACTGTGCCGTGGCGCGCTGGGTATAAATTGGCCCAGTAAACCCTTGTTTAACCAAATAGGGCAAGCGTCCTGAATGGTCAATATGCGCATGGCTTAATACCACAGCATGGACTTGAGCAGGGTCAAATGGAAAAGGGTCATAATTACGCAGTTCGTCAGCTTTACCTCCTTGAATTAACCCACAATCAAGTAATACTGGCTGCCCACCTACCGTCAGTAAGTGGCATGAGCCAGTGACTTCTTCAGTCGCCCCCAAAAACTGCAATGTCATGTGCATAACAACCTCCTTAATCACCTTCACTTAATTAAGCGTATGTCATTGACAAAATAATGTAGCGATCCACATCAAATAAACGCACAAAAATCACAACTAAATAAAAATGCACCATCAATGCATATATAACCACACGTTAACAACCAAGCAAACAAGTTAACCTACTGTTAACACTTAATTTTACTAATTTACTAAACCGTGAAATTTATGTGCTATATCGCTATTTTTGAGCATATTTCACTTTGGAGTCTAAACAGGATTTGCTACTCTGCGCCTCCTCAATGGAGAAGAAGTATTAATGGACTAGACTGTGCTTACTCAAACAACAAGACAAGAGATGAAAATGAACAAGACGTTAGTTGCAGCATTGATTTCAACAGTGTTAATTGCACCTTCGGTTTCAGCCACCGAAATTTTTAAAGACGATGTCAATGCCGTGAGCATTGGTGGTTTTGTCGACGCACGTGTGATTAACACTCAGGGTGAAACTGAAGTCGTTAACGGCGCGTCACGCATTAATTTTGGTTTTGCTCGTCAATTACAAAATGGCTGGAATGCATTTGCAAAATTAGAATGGGGTGTTAACCCTGTAGGCAGCACAGACATTGTTTACAACAACCGCTTTGAGTCAATTCAAGATGAGTTTTTTTATAACCGTTTAGGTTATGCCGGTCTTGCACATGACACCTACGGCAGTATCACAATTGGCAAGCAATGGGGTGCTTGGTATGACGTGGTATATGGCACAAACTACGGTTTTGTTTGGGACGGTAACACAGCTGGTGTTTACACGTACAACAAAGATGATGGCGCCGTAAACGGTGTGGGTCGTGGCGACAAAACGGTGCAGTACCGTAACAGCTTTAACGACATCAGTTTTGCCGTGCAAGTACAGCTAAAAAACAGCGAGTTTTATACATGTGACTTTGAAGATATCACACAAGACGCATGTGAAGATTTATGGACAACAGGCGCAACTGAAGCTCAAAAAGTTGAGTACAACTACACTTATGGCGGCTCAATAACTTACCAAGCAACAGACAAACTCGTTTTAGCTGCGGGTGTTAACCGTGGTGAATTTGATGTGACCTTTGGTAACGGTAACACCTCTACCGCTGAAGATATCATTTACGGTGTGAGTGCCACCTGGGGTAACTTTGATCAAAACGGTTTTTATGCCTCAGCTAACATCAACAAAAACGAAAACCACGACACAGATAACATTGGCCGTTTAATTGATAAATCGGTCGGTGTAGAGTCGTTATTCTCGTACATGTTTGACAACAACATCCGTACTTTTGTGTCATACAACATTTTAGATGCGGGTAACGACTATGTTATCCAACCTAACTACAATGCCGATCCAGAAGACGAATTTAAGCGTCAGTTTGTGGTAATGGGGCTACATTACGTATTTAACCCAGAAACTGTAGTGTATTTAGAAGTGCGTCGTGATTACAGCGACTTTACAAGCAACGATAAAGATCAACAAGCAAGAATGGAACTGTCTGAAGACGACGGTGTCGCCATTGGTATTCGTTACACTCTTTAATATGCCGCAAACCGAGTTGATATGACTTAGGTTTTATCGTTTAACTGCAAATTAAAAAAGGTTCGACAGCGATGTCGAACCTTTTTTATTGCCATTCAATCAGCCAACAACACGGCACATTTAAGCCACTGTTTTTTCGTCGACAATAGTGACTTTTTCAACCACGATTGACTCTCGCGGTACATCTTCATGGCCGGCAACCGTGGTTGTTTTAACCTGCTCAATTTGTTGGATCACCTCCATACCGGCAATCACTTTTGCAAACACTGCATAACCCCAACCCGCATTGGTAGTGGCGGTATGATCCAAAAAGTCATTATTGGCCACGTTAATAAAAAACTGCCCCGTTGCCGAATGCGGTGCATCGGTTCGTGCCATGGCTAACGTGCCAATCACATTTTTAAGGCCTTTATTGGCTTCATTAGCAATGGGGGCACGGGTGGGTTTTTCTTTCATTTTGGCGGTTAAGCCACCGCCCTGCACCATAAAACCTTTAATCACCCGATGAAAAATCGTGCCTTCATAAAAGCCATCCTGGCAATACTTTAAAAAGTTTTTTGAGGTCACTGGCGCGCGTTCCATGTCCAGTTCTACAGTAAAGTCGCCAAGGTTGGTGCTAAAAATAATCATAAAATGCCCACAAGGTTAAACACAATAATAACGGCCATTATAGCCGCTATTGTGACTGCCCCGTTTGAGTTTATTACACTGTTTGATTAAATAATCTGAGCTCGGGATAATAAACACCGTTCAAACAGTCCTTTGCCCTGCTAACTGCGTTGAATCGACTGACAATAGGCTAACTATTGACGGGTCAATTCGCCTTGTTAGTAAGACAAATAACAAGCTTGAAAGCGAGATGATTAACGTGTTGATTTTAAATGGCATAAGTTCAACCCTTATTCCGAGTTCAGGTTAAATAAATCCATTGTAATGTGTGTCATCGCACGCCCCCGTAAGGATCGTTAATTTGTAATCTGGTGCAAATTGACTTTAATGCAAAGATGGTAGCGCATTGCCAGAGTCGACACTGGCCAATGCATCATAAAAATAAGGGAAGCCAATGAAAGTGATTACCGAAACACCAAGGCTCATTATCCGAGAATTTACCCTTGCCGATGCCCCCGAGGTATTAAACTTTAACACCCCAAAAGAGGTGAATCGATATACCGGCGATGCTGGCGTATGCACCACGTTGACCGATGCCGAAAACATCATCCGCAATATTTGGTTGGTGGAATATCAACAGTATGGTTTTGGCCGCTGGGCGGTCGTCGTTAAAGACACCAATACCGTGATTGGTTTTTGCGGTTTTAAAAATGAGACGCGCATTAATGCAGTTGATATTGGCTATCGCTTGCACCCCGATTATTGGGGAATTGGCCTAGCCACCGAAGCCAACCAAGCTTGTATTGATTATGCCAAAAAGCACATGGATTTAGACACAGTTTATGCCGATGTGGTTGACGCTAATCAGGGCTCAATTAACGTTGTCATTAAGCTTGGGATGACCTATCACTCGCAGTATCAAGAAGGCGAATGTAACGTTAATCGGTATGTTATTTCACTCAAGGCTAATAAATCAGCGAAAAAAGGCTAATCCAGAGCAGCCACTGCAAGTCATCATCACCTTAAGTTTACTTATATAGAAATCCCTCAATAGCGCCACTATCTAAGGGATTTTTATGAGTTAACCCTGTCTAACGACTCTTACATTTTCAACTGCACATCTGAAGTGAGCTTAGTTGAACAGGCCAACACAAAACCGGCGGCAATTTCGTCTGCGGTTAGTGTCATTTTGCTGGTTGATGTTACCGTGCCAGACACCACTTGGCATTTACATGCGCCACATACGCCAGAGCGACACGCAGCAATAATCGGTAACTTGGCAGACTCTATACCTTCTAATAAGGTTTGAACGCCCGTTAATGCAATGTCTTTATCGCCAATGCGCAACATAAACTGCTCGGTTGATGCTGCACTCTCGGTTGCCGCTTTTATGCCCATTGCGCTACTGTCACCAAAGCTTTCTTGGTGAAACTGTGTCATATCAAATTCAGCGGCTTGCAGCAGTAATTTTACGGCGGCCATGTAAGGTTCTGGGCCACACACAAATACCGTACGTTGCTGATAATCGGGAACCCATTTAGTTAACGCCTCTAGGGTTAACCGCCCCGTTGCACAACCGGTTTGCGCATGTTTGTCAATGAGCAGGTGCTGGTTGTCAGCAGACTCAAGCACATAATTAAGAGTAAACTGCTGACTGCGTGATGCCATTGACGCCATTGAATCAGCAAATATCACATCATTGACACTTTTAGCGCTGTGCACAAAGGCAATATCACTGTCTGTAGTGGTATCGCATAACCAGCGCGACATAGAATGCATGGGTGTTACGCCACAACCAGCACTTAAAAACAAATACTTATCAGCAGTGATGTCGACTAAATTAAATACCCCATCAGGCCCTGTTACGGTGACTTCATCGCCCACATTAAGCGACTCAGTTAAATAATTAGACACCACACCGCCCGCAATCTTTTTAATGGTTACCATTAATGAAAAAGGCCGCGAAGGTGACGATGAAATAGTGTAGCTACGATAGGTTTTAACGCCGTTAATATCGAGTTTAAAGGTAATAAACTGCCCGGGTTTGAAATTAAATTTAACTGGTGTTAACCCCTGAAATCGAAAGCTGACTACATCGTGGGTTTCGTTCCATTTTTCAACACAGCGCAGTTGCACCTCTCCTCGTTGCCAACTGTCGGCAGCTAATAATGCTTGCGGCGACACGCTAGCAGGCTCTACTTTTGCTGCAGGCTCGCTCACAGTAGGAGCAGGTTTTGCCGCCTGAGCAGAAAGCGCTTGTGAAAAAGAAAAACCGACAGAGGGAGTTGTACTCATTTTGATACCTTTAACGCAGTAAACAAGAGAGGTAGCGATAAGGACAATGCCTTATCGCCTTTAATCGTTATCGTGCACGCAAACTAATTTACGTGCACGATTTTAAGGGCTGATTACGCCACTTTCATCATCGCTTTTAAATCTGACTCAACATCAGTTGTGGTACGTAAACCAAATTGTTGCTCAAGAATGTTAGCAAGATTTTCAGTTAAGAACCCAGGTGCACTTGGGCCAGTACGAATGTTTTTAACCCCAAGAGAAAGCAAGGTTAACAACACCACAATCGCTTTTTGCTCAAACCAAGACAGCACTAAACTCAATGGTAAATCGTTAAGGTCGCACTCAAAAATATCTTTTAACGCTAACGCTAACTGAATCGCTGAGTAAGCATCGTTACATTGGCCCACATCGAGTAAACGTGGCACACCATTGATGTCGCCAAATTCCAATTTATTGAATTTGTACTTACCGCAGCCTAAGGTCAAAATAATTGAATCGTCAGGCACAGACTTGGCTAAATCGGTAAAGTAGCTACGCTCTGCTTTGTCGCCATCACACCCACCAATTAAGAAGAAATGCTTAATTGAACCGTTTTTAACGTTTTCAACAACCGTTGGTGCCGCAGCCATTAATGCATTGCGCGCAAAACCAATGGTGATCATGTGAGGAATTTCATCGTAAGCAAAACCTTCAAGTTCAAGTGCTTTGTTAATCACCACGCTAAAGTCTTCACCCTCAACGTGCGTTACACCCGGCCAGCCCACAATGCTACGAGTGAAGATACGGTCTGAGTATTCACCCACATTAGGGTCAATAATACAGTTTGAGGTCATCACCACGGCACCAGGGAAGGTACCAAATTCTTTTTGCTGGTTTTGCCAAGCGCTACCGTAGTTACCCACTAAATGCGGGTACTTTTTAAAGGCTGGATACGCCAATGCAGGTAACATTTCACCATGGGTAAACACATTAATGCCTTTACCTGCGGTTTGCTCAAGGATGAGCTCTAAGTCTTTCATGTCGTGGCCAGACACTAAAATTGCCTTACCTTTAACAGACTTGGTATTAACTTGTGTTGGTTCAGGGTGGCCAAAGGCAGTGGTTTCGCCTAAATCTAACATCGCCATAATGCGATAGTTTAATTGGCCAATTTGCATTGCAGTGGCAAACAACTTGTCTGCATCAACTGAGTCTTCACCTAAAAACGCCATAATTTGATGGAATTCAGCAGCGACATCTACGTCAGTTTGATCAAGTACGCGAGCATGCTCCATATAAGCTGCGGCACCTTTTAAGCCATATAAGCATAATAGGCGTAACCCTAAAATATCTTCGTGCACGTCACCGCGATTAAGTAATGCCACTGGCGCTTGGGCTAAAATTTCAGGCTTAGAAGTGGCAAGCAATAACTCGCCTTGAGCGCTCACCATTTCAGGTTCAACGCCTTTGCCTTTACAGGCCGCAATGTAAGCCGCTTTTAATTGGTCACGATACGTTTGTGCCTGGTAGGCATAATCAATTAAGCGTTCATCATCGAAGTTTACGTTAGTTAACGTGGCAAAAAAGGCCTTAGGCACAAAGGTGTCGATGGTGCTATCAATAATGCCAAACTCACGCGCTTTAACAGCGTAAGCCGACACACCCTGTAGCATATAAATTAATAAGTCTTGAATATCAGACGTTGACGCCAACTTGCCACACATACCTTGCGAGTAACTACAGCCGTTGCCTGCTGGTGTTCTAATGGTTTGCTCACATTGCACACAAAACATAACCCTACTCCTCAAATTTAAATCATGTATAAATTTTACATGTTATAAACGAGTTTACTCTTTACTGTGTAAATCTAAACCCATTTTTACGAGTAATGTTGCATTTTATGAGCCAAATCACTTTAAGCGATTGCTAATATAAATGTCATTGTTAGCCACTACTGCATGGTTAAAACATCCAAAACAACTGAGCTTTGGCTACTCGCTAGTGATGAAAATCGCCTTTAAAATTTTTTCCATTTAAGCCATAAAAGCACGTAAACTTAACCTAACTTGACTCAAAATAATAATCGCCTTCGAACAGGATGACTCGATGAAAACCAAACTTAATACCATTGCATCAGCCCTTTTTTTAGTACTGACTCCTGCGGCAATGGCTGCCGATGTGGCGGTAATCACCCTAGAAAATGGCGCCAATGTTCGCTTAAAAGATGACTTCACTTGGGAATACATCATCACCGAAACTGTCTCTGCGCCAACAACGATCAATGCTCCAGCGATCGCAACCAAAGTTGCCGATACTTCTGTTGCAAACATTAGTGCTACTGCAGCCCAACAAACCAATACCGTCACACCCACTGAAGCGGCCTCAGCAACAGACAGCACCACTCGACTCACCGCTAGCGCAATGGCACAACCAGAATTACTTGCCAGCACAACAAAAGAGGGCATTAAAATCACCCTTGCAGACACAAAATGGAAAGGCGATAAGCTGGGTTTAGTGTTCGATTTTGACAGCACCAGTAATGAACATGTCACAATTGTTGAAGTTGAAGTGAGTTTTTACGATGACAATGGTGCCTTGCTCAAAACAGAAAAGCTTGAAGCATGGGAAGCCATTTTCCGAATGCCAGAAACTTACCTGCGTAAAGGCCAGCACCGTCAATCGCCAGTATTGTGGGTAGAAGGTGTTAATCAGCAGCAGTGGCAAAAGCAGTTAATCAGCTTAAAAATAGTTGAAATCGAATCACGTTAATAATGAACTGCTACACAAGCCCTAAAGACAACAAGCCCAAATGAAATACCAATTCATTTGGGCTTGTGAAACAAAAAACGGATTTAGTTCAATAATTCATGATCTTTAGGTAACTGCTTACTTATCCATAATATCAATTTATGTTTACGATTAGGGCCGTCGTCTTTGTCTTCAGCTAGTGGTTGTATTAGCTTATCTTGCACTAACAAACGGTAAATACATTCCACTTTATCTTTAGGGGATATCCCTTTACCAAAATCAGCAAAACCACGTTTTTGCGCGTAGCCCACCCCAATTTCCATTGCAAGCTTGAGCAATTGGGTATCATGCTTACCAGCTTTCATCTGTTGCCCTCATAGTGCCTTTTATCCCTTTAAACTACGTGAATATCTGCAAATAGCCACAACAATAGTGAACTCAATGACCCAAACATTAACAAATGTCACGATTAGCAAGTTTAGTTACAAAATTTAGCGCTCAATTAACCCCATAAATCTAGGCGCAAAGGCGCTGGCTTGTTATTGTATATGGCTAAACCAAACCGATAAGCATGACACAATATGAGTTTGGTACTATTTCATTCTGTTTTTATTTCACGGCTTAATACAACATCAACTGTAGAAAAGCATAAAAACACTTCAAACGGGCGGAGCCCAAGGATATTTCAATGCGTAAAACGCTTATTACCACTGCCGTTAGTGCGGCATTGATGCTTAGTGCATGTTCAGAGCCATCGTCAGACACCGCGATGGCAAGTAAAACCACCACAGAAGCACCTGCCACTCAAGCACCTGCGGCGGCCGACAATGCACTACTAGTTCCAAGTCCATTGCAATACATGGCTCCGCAATTTGACAAATTTAAAGCCGGTGACTTTTTACCTGCCTTTGAACAAGGCATGGAAGAGCACAAAACTGAAATCGCGGCAATTACCAATAATACTGACGCACCAACGTTCGAAAACACCGTTGTCGCACTTGAAAAAACCGGTGCTATTTTAGATCGTACTCAGCGGGTGTTTTTCAACCTTAATGGCTTAATTTCAGATGACAACTTCATCAGTGTTGAAGCGCAAATTGTGCCTAAATTAACGGCGCACATGGACAATATCTACCTAGATGAAAAACTATTTGCTCGTATTCAAGCCATTTACAAAAACAAAGCGGCCTTAACAGGCGAAGACTTACGCTTAGTTGAAGTGTACTACGACCGTTTTGTGCGTGCAGGGGCAGAGCTATCTGCCGACGATAAAGCACAAATGCGTCAACTTAACGGTGAACTGGCAAAACTTGAAACCAGCTTTTCACAAAACGTATTAAAGTCATTTCAAGATGACGTGATTATTATTGAAGACAAAGCCATGCTTGATGGCTTATCAGACAATGACATTGCATCATTAGCCGCAGCAGCAAAAGCCGCTGGCAAAACCGGTTACATGATCACCTTAGTCAACACCACAACCCAACCGTTATTATCTAGCCTTAAAAACCGCGAGCTACGTAAAAAGCTATGGGAAACATCAGCGTATCGCGCTATGGACACAAATAGCCCACTTAATATTAAGATAGCCCAGCTGCGTGCCGAAAAAGCAAAACTATTAGGCTACCCAACATGGGCAGCCTATTCCACTGGCGATCAAATGGCTAAAACCCCAGAAGCGGTTTATGGCATTCTTGACGACCTAGCACCAAAAGCGCTAGTAAAAGCCAAAGTTGAAGCGGCAGACATTCAAGCCGAAATAGTAAAAGACGGTAAAGACTTCACGCTAGAGCCGTGGGACTGGGCCTACTACGCAGAAAAAGTGCGTGCAGCCAAATACGACATCGACGACAGCCAAGTTAAGCCCTACTTTGAAATGAACACCGTCCTTAACGATGGCCTGTTTTTCGCCATGAATAAACTGTACGGCATTACCGTTAAACCACGCACCGACCTACCCGTTTGGCATAACGATGTCACCGGTTATGAGCTGTTTAATAAAGATGGCAGCTCAATTGGTTTATTCTATTTAGATATGTACGCCCGTCCTGGTAAACGTGGTGGCGCATGGATGGATGAGTTTGTTAGCCAGTCATTCTTAAAAAACACTAAACCAGTAGTGTATAACGCGCTTAACGTGCCAAAACCCGCCGAAGGTCAGCCAACGCTGTTAACCTTTGACGAAGTGAGCACCCTATTCCACGAGTTTGGCCACGCAATCCACGGCTTATATTCACAGGTTAACTACCCAAGCCTTGCGGGCACATTAACCGCGCGTGACTTTGTTGAATTTCCATCACAAGCTAACGAAGACTGGAGCATCGACCCTGCCGTGTTAGCAAACTACGCTAAACATTACCAAACTGGCGAGCCTATTCCTGCTGAGCTACTGGCTAAAGTATTAAAAGCACACACCTTTAACCAAGGCTTTGGCACCGTTGAATACCTAGCCGCTGCACTGCTTGATATGGAATGGCACTCAATTGCTGCTGGCACTGAAATCACCGATGTCGCCGCCTTTGAAAAACAAGCGCTAGCCAAACACGGGCTCGACTACGGCCCAATTGCACCACGCTATAAAACCACCTACTTTAGCCACAGCTTCGGCGGCGGTTACTCAGCGGGTTACTACGCCTACCTGTGGACCGAAGTGCTAGCAGCAGACTCGTTTGCTTACATGATGGCTCATGGCGGACTCACTGAACAAAACGGTCAAAAATACCGTGATGCCGTGTTGTCAAAAGGCAATAGCCAAGACCTCATGCAAAGCTACATCGACTTTGCCGGCAAAAAACCATCAACAGACGCCCTATTAAAGCGTCGTGGTTTAGTGCACTAATCGTTACCAGGTGACATCCTCTCTCAAACTTGAGAGAGGATGATTAATTGCAAAGGCAGATAACCTAATCAATTAATCGAATTAAAAGTGTAAATATTATGCAAACACAATACTTTTTGTGTCATTTTGCACAATTGTTGCGCCATTGAGCACATCAAGACTTTACATTTTTTAGAATACCCTTATTATTCACACCGTTCGGAGGGATGGCAGAGTGGTCGAATGCACCGGTCTTGAAAACCGGCAACGGTTTACCCCGTTCTAGGGTTCAAATCCCTATCCCTCCGCCACATTCTAAAGTGAAAAAGCCATTGATAATCAATGGCTTTTTTGCTTTATAGCATCTGGCTTATGTTTAAGATAGGGCACATTCTCAGGAAAACGGATGACTGAGACATATGTACCCGATTTTGTAGAGAGTAGAGCCACAAATTGTACCTATTACACCCGCATGGTGTTGCCTGCTTATCTGCGTGATAAAGGCTTCTCTGCCGACATCAAAGTATCCCTGCTCACTAAACAGCGCTCAATCGCGATAGGCCGTAATCTTGTCGTTGCGGGTATCTTACGGCCATTAATCAGCAACTTAACCCCACAATCACAGCCAGATGCGTTTAAAGCACACGTTAATCAATTGATTAATGATGCCCGTGTAGGCTTTGTTGGGATAACCGATACGCTTGATGATAAGGCCAAACCTGTGCGGGAAATCATTCAGTTTATTCCCACTCGACCAACGCAATTAGCACATAATAGTGCGACATATGACAATTATCCCTCACCAACAAACTTGGCGTTATCAAAAAGTTCGGGTAGTAAAAAACAAACAAATTCAGTCGCTAACGTCACATTATCGGATGCACTAATTAAGTTTATTAACTCCAAACAAAAGCAGTCTGTCTCAGTGTTAACGGTAAAGCAGCTTAATCAACGTATAGGCCACTTTATTGAAAGAGCTCACCTAGATGATGTATTCGACATTACCAGCGCTGAGGCGATGGAATACAAGGATTGTTTACTTGAAGAGGGCAGAAGCCACAAAAGTAACAAAGACTACCTAGCAGCGGTGTCGCAGTTCTTTAAATGGTGCAAATTGATGCGCTACACCAGCGCTAACCCGTTTGATGAGGTGAAACTGTCCAAGCCAAGTAACCAGGCTGGACATGATTTAGCGCGTCAGCGCTGGCAACCAGAGCAACTAAAACACGTACTGCAATCACAAGACTTTATTGATAAACACCCTGACTTTAAATGGATAACACTATTGATGCTGTATCACGGTTTGCGACCTTCTGAAGCCTGTCAGCTACACAGCAATGATATAACCGTAATCGATGGTATCAGCGTCATTCACGTCACCAATGAGGGCATGAGCCAACAGCTCAAGACTGCACAGTCAAAGCGAACCGTTCCGCTGCATCAAAAGCTAATTGAGCTTGGTTTTATTGATTTCGTTCAAACCATTAATGACCGAACATCAAAAAACAGTCAATTAACAAGCAACCCGTTATTTCATTACCAACCTAGTAGTGATGGCGTTTGGTCACATAAGTTCTGCCGTGAATTTGGCAAATTACTCGACCAACTTCACTTTGTTGCAGGTAAACGACCTACAGCCTATTCATTCCGTCACACCTTTATTGATGAGCTTAAGCAACTGCAAATCGAAGAGTCGATGGTGGCACAGCTTGTTGGACACGTTTATCACAACATCACCTATGGACGATACGGCAAGCAATATGATGTAAAAACACTCAAACCTGTGGTGGATAAAGTCAGTTACACATTGAATCTATTTCTACCAGTATAAGAAGTGGGATTATATGAGAGGATTTTTGCTGAAAAGCTCAACCGTAGA
>NZ_JAKILA010000031.1 GCF_023283885.1 Shewanella basaltis | reverse complement strand
CACTTAAAGAATGCAATTTAAACCGTTTCGCACTCAGTGAGTGCGAAGCCAAAGCAGCCCACTTAAAAAGTGGGACTACAGCGAAACCCGGTACGCTCCTATCCCACTTTTGTTCCAAAAGGTCGGATAGGAGCTACGGGCAAGGGGATACCCCTTTGAACCCAACAGCCACATGCTGCGCATGTGAACAAATCAAAAGCGTGAAAGATAAAATCAATATGTACACTTTTATGTGGTACGCACTGTTTTTATGTACAGTTATAATGGTGTTTCAACAATTTATGATAAAAATTGATTGAAAATCGTTCTTTAGTTGTATCGTATTTAAAAGTAGATAAATCATAATCATCTGATTTTATTGCCTTTAATTTTTATTACCGTCTAGGCATATCTTACTTTACGCGCAACCTCGGTTTGTTTTTGTCTGTTAGGCACAATTAATTGCTTTACTTCAATAAGATAGCAAATGTAGGATATTATTAATCAATAAGTTAAGGGACTGACTTTACTGCGCAAGCCCTTCAATAAGCTGTTATGTTTTCGAGGAGCCCACAGTTGAGTTCAAGTAACTGGGACAGTGCTGTAATAAAGAGTATTGGCTATGTTGGTATAGGAATCGCCATTTGGTCTTTATTTAATGGCCTGGCTCCTTCATCACTCAATGATATATTTGGACTAGCAGTTACTTTTTTACTTTATATTGGCGTTTACCTGATAATTTCTATCGTTGGTTGGTTAGTGGTTGGTTTTCCTGTTCACTGGTTTGTAAAAAAGTACACTAACGGATCTTATGCTTTTTACATCGCAATACCACTAATAATTGTGGTTGGTGGCTTGTTTAATAACTCCCCTAAAATATTAGGTTTGGCGGCATTATTCCAAGCCCTTTTATTTAGGTATTATCTGTACAAAAAAACATAACAAGAGCCTTAATTCGCTCACAAGCTCGCTCGGACAATTAACAATGGGCTATTGTCGCTGCGCTCAATATTTTAGCCCATTATTAATTCGCCGTTTAGGCGAGCGTTAGCTATACAAGGAGTTCCATGAGCGATCCGCAAAAAACCTGGGAAGAATATTACTCCCGGATCAAAAACAGAAAAATAGATGAAGCAACTCAATTATGGAATGCTGTTTTAGGCTCTGGAGCAAATGAGGAAACAGTTTTCGCGATGGATTTTTCTCATTTTTGTGACGTCCCGTCGAAATTAAATGAACTAGCTAAACAACTCAGCGAAAACTATGAAATCGAGCTCAGTGAAGTTGACGAAAAAGGGTATCAATTTTTAACTGGCACAACTCGACCATATGGTAATGAATTGAGCGAAGAAGATTTCATAAACTGGATATCTTTTATGTGCGACGTTGCTCAGTCTTATAGTTGCGTATTTTCTGAGTTTTCACTGGAAAGTCCAGAACTTGGCTTAGTTTGGTCAAATTCAGAGTTTGAATCAGGCAAGTATAGCTAACAAACAACTGTAGTCGTTCGCTAGCGCTCACTGGGACAATAACACGTAGGCTCAGTCGCTTCGCTCCCATTTTAGCCTACGTGTTATTGCCCCTAAGTTGGGCGTTAAGAGCTAAATCCGAGCAAGGAATTATAATGAAGAAAATTTTACTGTTGCTAGTTTTCGCTTTTTTAAGCCCTCTTGCTGTTTCAGGGGAGAGAATTATTGCGATTGAGGGTTCTGGGGAAATTGAGGCAACGCCTGACATTATCCGAATAAACTATGATGTTTATAACCTTAATAAAACTGATGCATCAAAAGCAAAAGAGGTAGTAGATAAAATATCCTCTGAGTCCATCCGTTCACTCATAAAATTAGGGGTAAAAGAAGAAGATATTACCTCCTCTTCACTAAGTGTCGAAACAGCAGAAGACTATGATGGTAACGATAATCCATACATTATTGGTCATGTAGTCAAACGGAATATTGATGTAATCATCAGAGATATAAGCCTCTACGGCGCAGTGATTCAGTCTTTGGTAGATAGTAACGTATCAGAGATTGGCAGTGTGAAGCCTGATGTTTCAAACTACGATCAGCTTAAGCGTGAAGCACTAGCTAAAGCAGCAAGTAATGCAAAAGAAAATGCAGAGTTTCTGGCCAACGAATTTGGTGCAAGAATTGATAAGGTTCACCAAATAGGCAAGCAAAATATCAGGCGTCAGTTCAGTCTCGAAGAAATCGTAGTTACTGCTAGAAGAAGAGAGTCGGCTAACTCAAAAACTACAACATACGACTTTCAGCCAGGTAAGGTTAATATATCGTCAGAGGTTTACGTTGAATTTTTGCTTAAATAAAGCTCTTAACAAGGCCAAGCACAATCGCCCGCAAAAAGACGCGGGCTGGACCTCGCTGTCGCTCGGCCTGTGTTGGCGGCGTTATACGCAATTAGAGATCAGTGCATGAGAGTAATAGTTACACTACTTACAATTTCTAGCGTAACCATTTTAGGGGGATGTGACTCATTATACGGAGTTTCCAGATACACCCCAGTTGGTGAAGTAAGGCTTCCTATAGAGTGTATGATTGAGGCAACTAAAGCAGTTTCTGGCGTTTCCGGTGTAGAGCACCGAATCGAACAAGGCGGTCGTGAATTGACTTTGAGCGGTGTGCAGCAACCGGAGACTATTGATAGGTTTCTGTATAGCTATGATGGATTACACGGAAATTTCTATTTTCGCACTAACTACAAGGGCGTAGTTGAATTTCACCATACCTACATTGATATCAATCGCCGTCCCGCTCAGTCTGAGATCGATAGGATTAGGCCAGCGATGATAGAAATTGAAAATTCAATACGTAAGCGATGCGACGTAGATCTTTCAACAAAAGCAATAGAAAGCTGTATAGAGGTTACCTGTGGGGGCGTATAACAATCATATGCAGTGGAGCAACCTACGTTCCGCAATTTTTGTGCATTCCCTTCGGTCATTTTTGCACAAAATAGCTCCACTACGGCTGCCCGCTGATGTGGGCGTTAATCATTGACAACCTAACCGATAAAGACTTAAATGTCATATATCGACTACGAATGTTCACTTTCTGAGATGTGATTTTTCGATTAGTTATTGATTATAATGAATTTTAGTTTTATTTTGTGGCTGATTGTTTGGGTTCAAATCCCTATCCCTCCGCCATATTTATCGAGAAAGCCTCGTCAGAAATGATGGGGCTTTTTTGTTTTGGCGAAAGATAGGGACTTTGAACCCACGGGTTCCTCTTTATTACAAGCAAGCTATCCCTCCTCAAAATCCAAGACCATATGCAAAATGCCAAATCGACAAACCTAAGGCCTTTTTATTTGAGCGAAAGATCGGACTTTGGCCAAAACATGGCCCCCCCCAGTTGGTTAAATGGTAAACACTCAACTAGGTGTTAGTTACTTTTAACTCTGACAGGTAATCTAAGATGACTAGACCAAAACAAACCATCGTGAGCCTAGAAGATAGGCCCTGCAGATTAGCTGCGGGCGTCACGATGAATTTTCCTGCTGTGCTAAATTTCTTAGATGACACATAAATCACTCATTTAACGATAATATTTTAGTTATATCGATAAAAATTGATGAGTTGAGCACATCAATCATAACCCTCGCCAAAGCCATGAAAACGAGTTATGTTATTTGTTCAAGAAATGGGTGGCATCGTTTTTGATTAGAATAAAAGAATGAATCTGAAGGGATTGCTTTGCCTACGGCCGTTAAACTCTTTTTGGAATTAAGACCTTATTTTAAACAGTGTTGCTGTGCAACAGTCAGGCAAAGACACATGGAAAAGTCTTTAAGTTTTAAAAAACACTATTGAATTGAAGTGAATGAAGCTATCTTAGTTTCTGGATTATAACGAACTCTTACTTGATCTTCGACACGCCAGCGCCCCCACTCTCCATCGTATCGACCAGCCCAAACCATGATTGCACCTTCTATTTTGCACACATAATCCCATGTTGTGTTATCTGCAGGTCGATTATAAGAAACATAGACCCATCCTTTAATGTCAACTCGTTGAAATTGAATAATATGTAATGGTTTACCAAACTGGTCTGCTATATATGCTTTGCACAAAGATGCCTTTTCTTCTGTTGTCCAATCGTATTTCGTTTGGTATTTAGGTTCATATGAACCCATAAAAAAATAGCATAATGCAACAATGAATATAGCTAACATCCATATGAAATATGTACCTAAAAAACTTTTTCTTGTAGTCACAGATGGGGGGAGTTGATTCTCATTCATAATAAAAAAAAATTAAGACACCCAAGATTGTTGACTAAATATTGAGCGCTGAACTACGCTTTATTTACCCTTTCACAAACGGTACTTGAAGATGGCCAGACCAAGACAGACAATTGTTAGCCTGGAAGATACACCTTACTATCACTGCTGTTCTCGTGTGGTGCGTAAGGCATTCTTGTGCGGAATTGATAATTCAACAGGTGAGAACTTTGAGCATCGACGCGAGTGGGTTGATTCACGCATTCTTGAATTAGCGACCATTTTTGCCATCGACATTTGTGCTTATGCATTCTTTGTAATGAACAGGGAGTAACCATCTGCATGTGGTGTTAAAAGTTGATGCTGATAAAGCAAAACAGTGGTCAGATAAAGAAGTGCTCATTCAATGGCACAAGGGCTTTAAAGGTACGTTACTCACGCACAAATACCTTAAAGAGGAAGACCTTAACCAGTTTGAACTTCAAACGGTTAATGAATGCATTACTGAATACCGTAAACGCTTAATTGATATCAGTTGGTTTATGCGCTCACTCAGTGAGCCCATCGCCAGAATGGCCAATAAAGAAGATAAGTGTACTGGTCGTTTCTATTCGCTGCCATCCATGGCGCTCACCCTTCGGGCCAGCTAAAGCTGTTCAAATCGATTCCCAATAAATTTGTGGGAAGGGCGTTTCAAATCTCAAGCACTACTTGATGAAGCTGCAGTATTAGCCTGTATGGCTTATGTCGATTTAAACCCTGTCAGAGCCAAGATGGCCGCAACCCCTGAAACCTCAGATTACACCAGTATTCAGCGCCGAATCAATTCAGCGATAAAAGGCGAGCAACCACCAGAGCTATTACCGTTTGTGGGAAATGAAAGACTCAATATGCCTAACGGGCTCATGTTCAGCGTAAAAGATTACATTGTACTGGTTGAAGATACCGGTCGAATTATTCGAGAAGATAAGCGTGGCGCCATTAGCTCAAGCAGTCAGGACATACTGAATAGGCTCAACATCCCCGCAGAGAATTGGCTTAAAATCACTACAGAGTTTGGTGCATTATTTAAAGGCGCTGTCGGCGCATTACCTGCCTTAACCGAATACTGTGAGCATTTGGACCGAAAACGACGACAAGGCGCGGCAAATTGTCAGCGCTGGCTGTGCGCTTAAGTCATCATCCCCAATCAAATTACAATTCTTCTTATACTTGATTGATATCAAGATTTCCTGCTGCGTCGAATTCTGCAAATGATGAATAAACCACTCATTTAACGATAATATTTTAGTTATATCGATAAAAATTGATGAGTTGAGCACATCAATCATAACCCTCGCCAAAGCCATGAAAACGAGTTATGTTATTTGTTCAAGAAATGGGTGGCATCGTTATTGTGCGAATACGCGGCACAATTCACTCATTTTAAAGCCTGGGTTTGCTTTCTTTACTTCGCGCATCATTTTAAGTTTTGATTGTCTCGAATGAAGAAAGCCGCAGCCTTTTTTAAGATATCATTATCCCTCATGGCTTGTTTTAGTTGGGCTTCTAGGAGTTGAATTCTTCGTTGGTCTTCAGTTAATGCTTTGGCATTTTCTGGTGTTTTACCGGCTAATTCAGCTTGGTACTGCACTTTCCATCGAGACACAGCAGATTTACCCGCACCTGACATATCTTCGATTTGCTTGTTCGTGTAACCCTGTTCGACCATCAGCTTGGCATATTCTAATTTTTGAAGAGGGCTGACAGTGATTTTCGTTTTTCTAATCATGATAAATACCTTTAAGATTTTGCTTATTTTAAGCTATAAATCTCTACAGTTTCATTAGACCATTACAATCAGGAGGGTTTCAGTAAAACAGATGCTCAAGCAGTTCTTAGTGGTTCAACTGCCGGGTATTACGTTCGCACCCCTAAAGGCGACGTTAGGTTTATAAACGAATCAATCGCCAAAAGAACCAGAGAGAGGTGGGGAGCTAAAGGTGAATCAATATGCTCTGGAGGGGCGCCATGTATGACACCGTATGGTTCGTCAAATTAAGGATTGAATAATGCTAAACACTATAAAAGTAACATGCTTGTTTATTATGTTTGTTTCTACGGGGTGCGCAATGGCCGAAGATTACCAAAGGACCTCAGAGCCATTACCGAAGGCGTCACCTAGAATAATCGTTGTTGAGAGTTCACCAACAACGAAAAGCGCTATCAGTAATTATTCTGGGTTGTTTGCTACATTGATGGTTAGGCCAAAAGTAAGGAATGGTGAATACTGGAAACCAAAAGGGTTGCGAGAAGCTGCTATGGAGTTAAACAGAATGTTGCCTCCAAAGTTTATAAAACGATTTTCGAAATACTATGGTCTAGGAAATAGCCTAGAGGCACTCAATGGCTACACGCCCGACAGTGACATAGAAGAGCGCCAGTACGACCTTGACCAATACCTGATAAACATTTGGGGCCTTGACACAAATTCAAAACTAGGAGTGGAATTTCAATGTATGGGAATCTTTGAAAGAGACCTTCATAAGTTTTATGTTTTCTGGGCTGGACTTGAAGCTGAAACAAACGGTATGAGCATTGAAACTGATATTTCAACTGAGTATCACAAACTTAAAAGTTATTTAAAAAAAGAGTGTGGCTTTTAGATTCGTACTGACTTTTGCTGGCCGTATCCCTGCGGGATCCGGCCCTTACTTTACCAACCATAATCACTGCTTCACCCCACTTCAGCATCAGCAACAACCCCACACCATCTCCAAAATATTCCAATTTTAGACTATAATCTCGAAAGTTATGGAGAGCCGAATGAGTAATATCAGCAACTTAGAAGATTACAGAACACCCACCCCAAACACCGAAAACTCGAAAGTTACCAATACCCGCAAATATAAAGATGTTCGTGAGCGTGAGTATCTAACATCATCAGAGATTGAACGCATCAGCAAAACTGAAAGCCTAGTCGTTGCATTATGGATAAAGCCAACTTCAATTGACAATTTTTCATTTCAATCATATAGTCAATCTTAGTTAGCAATTGCAGACTTTGAAGATGCAAATCTCTGCAACCAAATGAATTTAAACGACTATTTTACCTATTTAATTCGAGAGTCTGGGTTCAAATCCCTATCCCTCCGCCACATTCAAATAAAAAGGCCCGCTATATTTAGCGGGCCTTTTTATTTGGGCGAAAGATCGGACTTTGAACCCCAAGGCTTCTCTTTATTACAATAAAGCTATCTCTCATAAAAATTCAAGACTAGCACCCAAAAAGTATCATTAGGGATTGCTAATTAGTTATGGGGTTCTTGGTTAATCTTGGATACTTTTTTAGGCTTAACAATCTGCCTTAAGTGACCAAAAGCGTGTTTGAAAGGGTTAATGTAAATCCCCATTAACGTGTCGTGTCCTGGTTGACCTGAAACACCTATGGTTAAGTTTTTAACACTCGATGCTTTAATTAAACTGCCATAAAGTTTGTCCCATAGCGATAATGCAGAACCAAGATTCGTATCGCGGTGCTCTTTTGCAATGGAATGATGAATTTGATGCTGGGCTGGGCTGATAAACCAGTTTTCAATCTTATCCCCCCAAGACAGCCAAATGTGACTATGACGTAAGTTTGAACCAAACACATTAAATAAAAACACAAATACGTTAGCGCCAAGCACGTCAAACATTTTCAAGTTTGGGCCAAACAAGTAATAACCAATGCCTACAGCAATCCCTTGGGTTAACGTCATTCGGCAAGCATACAGATAACTTTCAACGGGGTGAGTGCGGTAAATGGTAAATGGTGTCATTACTGACGCCGAGTGATGTACTTTATGAAACTCCCATAAAAATGGGATTTTATGCAGTGCAAGGTGAAGCAAAAAGCGGGTTAAATCATCAAGAATAAACAATAAAATCGTAAACACCGTGATGATAATTGTCAGGTTTTGCGTTAATGGTTCAATAGGTGTAAACAACAGCTCTAGAAAATCACTTAACCCTAACGCAATAGGCACCATAGTGAATAACAGCGGTGCAAATAAGATAGCCTTTATCAGCTTATTACACACTAAAAGTAAGTAATCATGTTGAGCTGAACGAGATAAGTAAATGGCTTTGGGAAACAAGAACCGACCAAAGCCAAGCACTGATTTAGCTGTTGTTATTCGCCAGTAAACAGGGATAGCCAGCAAAATTGCACCAACAAGGTATAGTCCAAAAATGCGCTTATTTGCATCTAATAGATACCCTATTAACTCCACAAAATTACTCGATAAAAACTCTACCACTGACATACTGACCTCAAGTTCGAAACCACTTATTGCTCACGATCGATTTAAATCCATCGTGAGCAATACATTATTGAATAAAGCTTAAAAACGATACTGATAACCGATTTGAAATTGCTGTGGCTTGCTCGGTCTTGCGCCATAAGGTCTACGGCTAACAATCTCTTGAGTATCAAATACGTTATCCGCTTTGACATACACTAGGCCATATTCATTGAAGTTATAGCTTGCAGACATGTCGACCACGGTTAACGCTTCTGTTTTATTGCCAGAAAGCACCACACCTTCCCCTGATGCTTCTAGCATTTCACCAATGTAGCGAACAATCATATTAACGTCCCACTGGTTGCTTACTAAGCCTAAATTCAATGACACTTGATTCTCGGGTAAGTAAGGTAGTTGATCACCTGCTTTGATTTCGCCCCACATATCAAAGCCTGAACTAAAGCTCGTTTTGAACTCAGACTCGGTATAGGTATAAGAAACTGAAATAGGAAACTCTAAGCTATCATTAATATTAAACGCGTACCCTGAAGTTAGCTCCAAACCAATGACATCAACTTCGCCGCCATTAAATTCAGTATCATCATCGCTACCACAACTTGAGAACTGACAACCTTCTTTGAGGTTGCTAATGTCATTAAAAAAGCCGATAACTTCTAAGTTAAATTTACCATCATTATAACGGCCACCTAACTCATAATTAACACTGCTTTCGGTCTTAGTAGACGGGTCTTGTTTTGGACTAGTAGGCAAAAAGCCCTCATGCACACCAAATAATAATCCCGCCTCATCTGACAAGGCATAGAATAAACTTAAGCTAGGTAACCAAATACTGGTCTCTTTATTTAAGTAGTCTTCCTCTGCACCTGGCGCACGATTTTGATATTCCGCATCTATAAACTCACCACGAACACCCGCAGTAATGTCTAATGAATTAATGCTAATGGTATCTTGGAAATAGATTGAAATGGCATCTGTGCTTTCTCTGTCAGTGGTCGACGCTTTTGTTGGCTCGCCGTCAGTCACTAGATTTGCACTGCGCATTAGGTAATCATCAGTGGTGTGATCGCGTTCGATTTGATCTTGATGGAAGCGTGCCCCAACCTCAAAGTGGTTGTTATAGCCCAGTAAATCCATATTCCAGTTCAAATCAGCCTGAATACCTTGGGTAAAATAAGTTCGATCGTTATTACCTAAGGTCATTTTTTCATATTCAGCAACGCTATCTTCTTGTCCTGTTAATATTTGATAAAAACGTTGGTTGGTCTCGTCTTTATCTGGATCGGCTAAGATCTCTTGTAAACTACGATTAACTAAACCACCTTTAAAGCCATTGACCTTATACCATGCACGCTCAAAATCATTGCGATAGACACGCGTAGTCAGTTCAAAATGTTCATTGGTGACAAAGTGGTTTAACTGGAACTGGGTATGAGTCCAATCCATGTTATCCAATTGACTCGCCACATATCGTCTATTGGGGTTAGCAGCAAAGTCGTCATCGCTTAAACCTAGGTAGGTTTCATCTGAGGCTTCGTTAGCATAAGCCAGTTTTAGCTCGAACACTTGATCGACTGTATCGCCATCAAGGTTGTAGCGTAATTTAGCCATGACATCATTTTTTTCAAATCCAGTATCACCGCCGCCATCAAGTTCTTTAAAACCGTCGGCCTCCATGTGAATACCTTCAATTAAAAAACCAAAATTATCAACAGTATCGCCATAGTAACCGTGAACTTTCATCAAGCCGTCGGTTCCTGTTGAAACATCAATTAATCCTTCAGCATCTTGCGGTACAGCGCGTGTCACCATGTTGAGCGAACCCGCAACGGTATTAGGGCCATATTTAATCGCAGCAGGGCCTTTAAACACTTCAATAGCGGTCATTTTTGCCGTCATTGGGAAGTAATAAGCTGAAGCCGCAGAATAGGGTGCAGGGCCGATAAGCACCCCATCTTCCATGATATTAATTTTTTGACTACGTTCAGGTGTCGCGCCACGAAAACCAATATTTGGTCGAAGACCATAACCATCTTCTTCACGAATATTGACCCCAGGCACGCTATATAACACCCGGTTAATATCATCAAATTTGAATTGCTCTAGTGCTAACTCATCAATTAACGTCGCTGAACCTGTGGCTTTATTTAAGTTTTGATCGCGGCCGATAATTTGCATTTGTTCAATATAGCTATCGTTGCTAGTGGCCTTTGCTTCATCTTCAGCAGCAATAGCACTGTAACTAACCAAAGAAGATTGTATCGCCAACACTAACGCCAGCTTTTTAGTCAGTAATAAACGGTTCATTAATCGTTATCTCCAGCTGATGTTTGTGGTAACTCTAAAGCTAAGGTATTGATAAAGTCTGATTTAAGCGTATCGGTGACAGCCTTAACATCCGAATGAGTATCAATAACTTGCTGTTCATCGGCTGTTAATGTTTCAGCTAGGCTCAGCTGATAGGCTTGCGCATTGGCGATAGCGGCATCAATGCTTTGGGTAATCAAGGTTGCAGTAGCTGCATCGTTTTCATCGACTAAATAATCATCAAAACCCAAACCATCTTCACCTTCATACAAAGCTTTGAGAGCAATGAGGTTATTGGCAATATTTTCTATGGAGTAAGCTGATAAAGGCGATTCAACATCTTGCGGACAAACGCTGGTACCACAGGAATTGGCAAAGTAACCCAGTGGCGTTGCTATCTTGCCGTCCTTGGTGACACTGTCGATATAAAATAATGCATCGCTGAGCTTATTCACGGCGGCATGAACCGTTGCAAAGCTACTACCCGTTTCACCAGCGGATTTTAACGTGGCTGCGTAGCCATCATCACCACTCCACTCAGTGACTAATACGTTTGCATTCACATTGATATCGCGAGCAACTTCTGCGGCAAATTCACAACGGGCAAGTCGACGAGACTCATCGGTGCGGTTATCCCAACCTTCAGGGGTGACACTTCCTGTACAGCTATGCTCTAGACTTGGGTTATATAATAAATACTCTAGCGCTATCATGCCTTTTCGAGCAGGTGTACGTGCTGAAATATCGTAAGGCACACCATTAATATCATTATTTTCATAAGAAACGACATCTAAATCAACACCACAACGACTCATCACTGGCCAAGAATATATTTTGTTTCTTAATGCGCCATCATCATTTAATAGCGGCCCTATTTGCATCATTTCAACGCGTTGCCATTGGTCCATTGCAGAGCGCCAACTTTGTTGCGCAGTTTCTGTGGCGGCTTGCAACTCTGATGCATCAACCGTACCTTGCTGATTGCCTAACTCAGCAACACAAAGCGCTTCGATTTCGTTTGCTTGGGTTAAGCTTTTCGCAGCAAATTGCTGGAAAGTCGGCGTTATAACGCCATCAACGATATTAGTAATTAATGCGCGTTGATCAAAGTCTGAAGAAGTATCACCATTATTGCCGTAATCAGCACCTGCATCACTGCTTGTGCTTTCATTACAACCCACTAAAAAAGTCGCACTAATGGCTAAAAATAATGCTGAAAATGTATGCTGTGGTTTCATAAAATTCCCTTACTCTAAAAACGACAAAAGCTCGGCGTTTTTCAACGCCAAGCTTTTTACCTCTATGAGGTCAAATCAAAATAGGACTTACCAGTTAGCAACGTTATCAGCATCAAGAGAGTAACTTGCTTGTAAAATGTCACGGGCCGCTTTTAAATCAGCAATATAGCCGTCAACATCACCGGTTAATTCTGGCGCCATACCAAATAAATCATGCATGGTCTCAAAATCTTCATCACTGATTACGCCGTACTCACTGAACTGTAAACCCAGTGCAAAGCCCTTCATTTCAGAATAGTGCTTGGCTAAGTTATCGTAATTGAAATCAGCGCTGTCACCACCTGTTGCTAGTGGCTCTAAATCTGCTGAAACATCATTGATATAATGAATAACAGTAGCAACGATAGCATTTTCCCAAGCTTTAACACCTGCCATTGCATGGGTTTCAAGCTCTGTCATTTGGGCATCAGTTAATGCGCTACCAACATTATCATTAATGATTTTACGTCCAGCAATAAAGGCTTCCATTGCTTGCATAGTGTAATCCGTAGGCATAGCGTTATCAGCTGATCCTAAGTCACGTTTTGCAGCATTTACAGATTGGCCAAAGTTATATTCTGAATGTAAATCAATTTTGCCGTCGCCATCAGTGTCTTGAGAACCATTCCAGTCAGCACGGCCTTCATCTTCAGTCACGTTACCTGCAATCTCTACATCGCTGTATTCAAGGTAGTTACGTGCCGCACCAAAATAACCAAAACCTTCATCAAATTGATGCTCAAGGTTGGTATATGCTGCGCCATCACTAG
Source organism: Shewanella basaltis (assembly GCF_023283885.1). Classification (GTDB taxonomy): domain Bacteria; phylum Pseudomonadota; class Gammaproteobacteria; order Enterobacterales; family Shewanellaceae; genus Shewanella; species Shewanella basaltis. Next base: position 32,841 of record NZ_JAKILA010000031.1, on the reverse strand, counting down.
CAGGGTTAATATTGTCTGTTGTTAAACCTTTCCCTTCTGTGTCTACACCAAAGTAATCATCTGTAGCTTGAGAGTAGGTGATAGACATAAGCAGGAACTTTTGAATCAACTGCGCTAAATCTACACCGTCTTCATCAAGGTACACTTTTGAAATGTCATTACCCAATACATCCTTGCGAACTTCACCGTTAATTTTAGCAACAGCGTTATCTGCTAAACGATTAAATAATGTGTCGATTAATGCTGAAGGTGTTGTTGAGCCTTTAGCGCCCCAACCAGCAAATGCGCCATTGTTCCAATCTTCGTGCTGTCCGCCTGTATCATTACCAGCAACTTTATCCGTTAGGTTTTTATAACCGGTAATATCTGACAGTAATCCGTCTTTGGAATTATCGAAGAAAGTAATTGGTAAATCAGGGTATTGTGTTTCTTCATCAGGGTTGAAGAAGTAGTTAAGCTTTGCCAATACCTCATCTTTAGTGGTTAATTCGTTGCTATCAATTTCAGCTTCTAATGTAGAAGAAATGTATTGGTTTAACTCGGCAATTAAAATGTGACGTGCAGTTTGGCCAGTGTATGAAACACTAGATTCGCCATCATTCAGTTTACTGTCGAAAGTATAGCGATCCATGATGTCGTTAACTGTCACAGTAAGATCTTTACTGAATGTTGCACCATCAGTATCGGTTGCTGTAATAGTTAAGGTAAATTCTGTGGTTTCTGCAGAATCAGCATCTAACGTTACGTCATCCATCAATTTTAGCGTTGTGCCGTCAATAACAAACTTATCACTGGTTAAGGTGAAAGTATGTGAATCACCAGAGTCACTATCAGCAGCAGATAACGTACCTACAGTGGCACCCGCCATATTTTCATCAACGCTAGAATTAGAAAGAGAGATATCCGTTGGCGCAGAATTCGTTGGCTGTGTTGTGCCAGTATCTGATGAGTTTGAATCTGAACCGCCACATGCGGTAAGTAAGCCTAATGAAAGTGCGATAGTCGTCGCTAAAACTGTTTTATTAAGTTGCATAATATTCCCCTGATATAAAAGCCATAGGCTAAAAGACACTGACCAAAAGCCAAAATGTTAATGAATTATTACAAAAACAATAGGGTAATGGTAATGATAATTCATCTTATTCGCAATACTTTAAGTACAAACTACATTAAGCACCTCTAATTTAAAAAATGTAAGTTGCTGAATTTAATACTAATTAACCATATTTTATTAAGAGAATTGAAAAAACCTGAAAATTGGTGAGTAACATACCGATTACAATGTAAATGTCATTGTCATTGTCATTGCGGTAAGTTAAATGCACTAATAGCCAATTTGATGATGCAATTGGCTGATAGGATCAAAAAAGGACAACCCATTTGCAGAGTTGTCCTAATATTTATTGATGCAAACAAAACATGGCCATATGGACGCTCCGGGGAGTGAAGATAATACTCTGCTCACCGAAGGCTTTTTGGCCTTAGTTTTCTGTACAACACCCTCACTTTTATCGGTGTTTTTGATGCGCGCATATACCGCTAGAAGTGGTTTTACTACCCTGATATTTATAAAGTCGCGGGCTTAACAGTGAAATCTGCACCAAATGAAATCAGTTCATAATTATTGAGCTTTTTCAACTTCAGGAATAAAGTCTATCTCAGTTAGCAATTGCAATTTTTTAAGATGTAAACCACTGCAACCAAATGAATTTAAATGACTATTTTAATTATTTAATTCCTAGGGCCTGTTGATCTTTGCTGGTTGAATTTTGTTCGAGTTAAAAACGTTTTAATCGAGGCGAATGGATTGAAGCCTAGCCACCTAAGCAAAATCTATTCAACAAAGAGTAAAACGTTTTTAGCCGAACCCTGTGGGCAGCGTTTGTTGGTCATTTTTACTGCGTTATCGACTTTTTATGTAGAATAACTACACCTCAAAGTCTCTGCCGCGCACTTGTATATGAGTAATGGCCAACAATTCGCTGCAAAAACAACCTTGAAAGGTCAACAGGCCCTAGTCTCAGCTCCCATTTATTACAAGCAAGCTATCCCTTCGCAAGATTTAAGGCCAAATACCAAATCAACAAATCTAAGGCCTTTTGTCAGCCGAAAATTATGCATGCCTTAATTAATTTTCTTGCTCGTCTGCACAACATTCGTCTTGTAAAAAACCAATGACTGACTGCAACGTATCATATTGTGCAATACAAAATAACGTTCTCCCTTCACGGCGCTGGTTAATTAACCCCGCCGACATCAAGCTCGATACATGATGTGACAGTGTTGAGCCAGGAATATCTAGTTTTTGCTGCAATCCACCGACAGCAATACCTTGATAACCTGCGCGCACAACCGCACGATAAATCATCAATCTTGTAGGATGACCTAATTCTTTCAATGCTTTAGCAATAAAATCGATATCCATAACGACACCTTAAATAATATTTATATTTCGATAATACTAGAAATAATTTACTCTCGCTATCATTGAACTATATATTTCGACTATTCTAGAAATACAGTTTAACCATATAAGTCACTACCATGCTGCAAGATACCTTCAAAATGTTTGTGTTTTTAACCGTAGAATTAACCACGTTATTCTTACTGATTAGTTATTTAGTTGGGGTACTACAAACTTATGTGCCACCGCATAAAATCCAAGCCATGCTGAGCGACAAACACGGAAAAGGCTATATTATTGCTGGTTTTTTAGGAGCTATAACCCCTTTTTGTTCTTGCTCAACAATCCCTTTTTTAAAAGGTTTATTAAGAGCCAAAGCCGGGTTTGGCACAATGATGGTATTTTTATTTGCCAGCCCTTTGCTTAACCCCATCATTATTGGTCTATTTACCGTAACCTTTGGACTTAAGGTGACCTTATTTTATTTTGTCATCGCCATGGGGGTATCTGTTATTGCAGGCTTTGGCTTAGAAAAGCTCGGCTTTGAAAAGCACATCAAGCCAGAAGCCTACTTAGCCCCTGCAGCAACAAGATGTCAATCAGCATGTGGTGGTAAATCGAGCCCCGAAAATAAATGGAAAACCATTTGGCTAAGCACTTGGAGCGACTTTAAAAAAGTCTTACCGTATTTAATTGGCGGTATTGCGATTGGTTCACTCATTTATGGTTTTATGCCAACTGAATTAGTGGCTAAATATGCTAACAGTGATAACCCACTGGCAATACCTGTCGCGGCAGTGATTGGTATTCCGTTATACATACGCGCTGAAGCGGTTATTCCATTAAGCGCCGCATTAGCAGCCAAAGGCATGGGACTGGGTGCGGTAATGGCATTGATTATTGGCAGCGCGGGCGCCAGTTTAACTGAGGTCATTTTACTTAAAGCCATTTTTAAAAATCAGCTAGTGATTGCCTTTGTCGGTGTCATTATCTCAATGGCAATATTAGCTGGCTTTGCTTATCAGTGGCTGTTTTAAGTGTAAAACCTGCATAACTAGCTTGATGATTTGCCTTTAAAAATAGTCTGCTAGTTGCGCATCTTCTTTGTGCATTTTTTTAACAAAACTGCACCACGATAGTTCATTTACTGGCAATCCTTGTTGTCGCAAAAACCTATTTATGCCGCTAGATTGATAGCGCATTGTTAAGCGCAACTTATTGTTTTACTGTAGACAACATAAGATCCATTACGCTGTTGATACCAATAACCGCAAACACATGACGTTTTTCACATAAAGGGAAATAAAATGCATAAACACACTTCAATACTGGCACTTACTATGGTGCTATTAATGGGCTGCTCTGGCACTGTCCCTACTTTGGGAGTAACCGACGGGAAATTAACGCCATGCCCAGATTCGCCCAACTGCGTCAACAGCCAGCAAGCAACCACAGATGAAGAGCATTACATTGACCCAATTGCATTTAGCGGCACCGCTCAACAGGCTCAAGTGAATCTACTGCATGTATTAAAAACAGCTGAGCGAGCTAACATTGTGGTGGTAGAAGATGATTATATTCGGGTTGAATTTACTTCGCAGATTATGCGCTTTGTTGACGATGTCGAGTTTTACTTTCCGTCAACTGAGTCAGGTAACATCATGATTCAAGTAAGATCAGCTTCACGTGTTGGCCACTCTGATTTTGGGGTTAACCGTGAGCGAATTGAACAGATTAGAGCAGAACTAACTGCACTTAGTAAGTAATTTATTCATGTTGGCGTATTTATCAAATTAAATTGCGCCAACAATATTAAGGATACTGACGTTTAAAATCTGAATAAGTTAAGCATTTAAGAATAATATTGGCCAAGCGCTTGAAAACAAACTATCTTAATAAACACCGTAGCCACTGAAGTAAACTACTTAGTAATCTCATCTTGTAATATACTCATACGTCTATTTTTAAAACGTTATTCTAATTATGGATAATGAATGAACATCAAAACACTACCAACCGAAACCAAATCAAGTATTAGAATTCAGAAACGGGCTAAAGTTGATTTACTGCTTGGTACGTTGATCATTATTATCATGACCGTTTTGTCTTTTGCCTTCGATGTAGAATTTGTCGAATCGCTCTATCAATTGACAAGAGATCATGAAAACTGGGAGTTAGATGAGCTAATTTTCAGTTTTTTATGGGTAGCGGTGATTGCCACTATATACGGTATTAGACGCGTAATTGATATCCGAACCATCAACAAAGAAATAGCATACCACGCTTTTTACGACTCAATTACCGGCCTACCCAACCGAAGTCTGGCTCAATACCAATTAGAAAAATCATTACATTCAGTAAAACGATCAAAACTAACTGTTTGTGTAATTTTTTTGGACTTGGATAATTTTAAAGATGTAAATGACACCTATGGCCATGATTCAGGTGACTTATTAATCAAAAAACTGGGTAAACGCTTAGCCTCTGTTATCAGAAATAATGAGACTGTCGCACGACTTGGTGGAGATGAATTTTTAATTATTGCTGAATTCCCTAAAGATTCAACTAATATACAGACTTTAATTAGCCGAATAGAAAACTGTCGAGAAAAGCCATTTAATATTAATGGTATTCATATTTCAGTAGCTTTTAGTATCGGTGTTGCGCTTTCACCACAAAATGGAAATTCAGTACAAGCACTAATGGTTGCGGCTGATAGCGCGATGTACGAAGCCAAAAAGAATCAATTAAACTCAGCTTGCTACTATACTGATGAGATAGGGCAAAAAATTTCTGAGCGCTATCGATTATCCTCACAACTTAAGCATGCAATTAACAATGATCACTTGTATGTCGTTTATCAACCGATTGTTTGCTTAACCTCAGGAAATATAAAAGGTTATGAAGCTTTAACTCGTTGGAATTTAGAGGGAACCCACATTAATCCGGAGGTGATTGTATCACTTGCTGAAGATATAGGGAGTTCTGAAGATTTTTTTAAATGGCTTTTAAACGCCACATTAAAAGAATGCTCAGAATTTGTAAAACCCGATCAATTTATCGCAGTTAATGTCTCTGCTAGACAGTTCTTAGATACACATCTTATAATGAATACTACACATATTATCGCTAAATATCCTGACGCTAATATAGAATTTGAAATAACAGAAAGCTCATTAATTGTTGATTTTAAAGAGATGATTAATAGGATCAGTGCACTCAATGAGTTAAACATTAAAGTGATGATTGATGATTTTGGCACTGGCTATTCTTCATTGAGCAGGCTTAAACAGTTAAATGTAGACAAAATAAAGATTGATAGAGAATTCTTAAGCGATGCTTGTCATGATGAAAAGAGCGCGGGGATTTATGAGGCGATTGTTAATATAGCCCATAAACTGGATATTGAAATTGTTGCTGAAGGTGTTGAGTCAATTGAACAGCAACTTTTCTTAAGGCAGTTTAATCCTATCTATATGCAAGGATATTTACTACAAAAACCACAAATTAGTCGAGAGCAAACACCCGAGCATATCATTCGTAATAGAGTAATTAATCACTGATTGCCAAAACAGACACGATTATCAAGCTGATCACATAAAAATGAGACAAGTGATTCAGTTACCTGAATTGATTCAAAGCCTAAATGAATGAAAATAAACCCCTATTCCGATTCGTTTAAAATGATAGTCTAAAAAGGCTTACATCACATTAAGCACTACAGGCCCATCACCTAAATATAACGTTATCCTGTCATACCTTGTATCGTCTAGCATTGATTTGTGAGCAAACGTTCTAGTTGTATAATCTTTATCACCCACATTAATTGAGTGCAAACATTGACACGTTACATACCCAGGGGCTTGTTGATACTGTCCCTAAACTCTATATACGCTGTTGTGATGGCGTGTGCATCTTCTACCTGAGGGTAATGCCCTAGGGTGGGCATGGTGGTGACATTTGCATTGGGGATCAATTGACAATAGCGATCGATCATATGCTGGCCCGAGATCGGATCTAATGCACCGGCTATCAATTTAACTGCCACAGGGCTGTTCACCAATGCTCCAACCCAACGTTCGCGGTGCTGCTTGCGTTGTGTCATATAGGTAATGAGTTTATGTATCACTGCAATACCATCATTATGGGTTAACAATTGCCACAGCGTATCGATGACAACTGGCGTTGGCTGGGTTGATGGGCCAAAGATGTGCTGTAAATTGGCGGCAAATTTGGGCTTAGTGATCCTTTTTGCCACAAATGCCCCTATGGGTGATAACAATAACGTTTGAATTAATACCGGTTTGTGGGTTTCTGGAAATAGCCCGCCATTTAATAAGCACACGCTATTAATGTGTATTTTGCTATCTCTACTGACTTGCCTTGCGAGCAACTCTTGCGCGACAGTATCGCCGTAATCGTGAGCTAAAATATGGTATTCATTCACGCCTAACTTGGCTAAAAGCGTCTGAAAAATATCGGCTTGCTGGCTAATTAAATATTCGTTGTTTTTAGGTTTGTCAGATAAGCCAAAACCCAGCATATCAAGAGTGATCACATAATAATGCTCAATGAGTTGTTGCCACATGCCTTCCCAATCCCAACTGGCACTGGGAAACCCATGAATAAGCAACAGTGCCGGCGCTGCGGGATTTCCGCCAATGCGCGTAAAAATGTGTTGACCATTAAGCTGTTCAAACTGCCCGTGTTGTTGCCACTCGCTCAGGTTCACCATAATTTAGGGGCTCATTTAACATAAACATTGTTTATTAGATTGGCACACTTATGATCTTCAGGTCAATCTAGAGATAAAACAAATTCAATTTATACAACAACTTATATAACAATTTGTCTAATGATATCCAAAATTAATTGGCATAGACTATTTTTTAGATTTGGACGTATACTAAACAGAATCCCTGCCTAATGATGGTAAATTAGCCTATGCAACTATCTGACCCGCAAATACTGCATGATCATCTTAAGTTACTTTACCGTAGTGCTTTACCCGGTATTGCAATTACCTTGGTCGCATCAGCTGGGCTAGCATTTGGATTTGAAGATCATTCTGGCAAGCATTATAAATTACTGTGGTGGTTAAGCTTATCTGCACTGCTTGTTTGCCGCTCAGTGGATACCTATTTGTGGTTTAAGCGCACCAATAATGGGGCGATTAGTCGCATTAGTGATTTATATCGATTTAGCTCAGGCGTATTATTAACAGCCGTGTTTTGGGCTTTTTACTGTTTATTCATTTACGATAAAGCTCAGATTACCGAACTATTTACCGCCTTGGTCACTGTGTCGGCGATGGCTGGCGGGGCTGCAACAATACTCTCTGGGCACAAGCGCTTATCGCAAATCTATACCTTATTATTGGTACTGCCTATCTCTTTGCAAATCATTTATAGCGGTAATGATGCTTACCTGCTTTTAGGCATGTTAGGAATAGCCTACGCGTTTGTGATGTTTTCGGTTGCACAAACAGCAGCCCAGTTTACTGAACATTCTATTATGCTGCGTAACGAGCATACTGTTTTGCTCAAAACCATGGAGGAAATAGTTGAGCAACGTACCGAAAAAATAATCGAGCTAAGCCAGCGAGATCCCCTTACCCAGTTGTTAAATCGACGTGCCTTTATCGAACGAGCCGACCAACACTTGGCACAAACAGACCCCGACAATCAATACGCGATTTTCTTTCTTGATTTAGATGGTTTTAAGCAAGCAAATGATAGCTTTGGTCATGGCGTGGGTGATGAGGTATTAAGCCAGGTTGCGCAGCGAATTGAGACAGCTTGTCAGCATGGCGAAATCATTTGTCGCTGGGGCGGTGACGAGTTCATTATTTTGGCTCACCAAACCAAAGATTACCGCTTTGAAGAATTAGCCATCATGCTTAAAAAGCAAATCAACCTCCCGATTGTTACCGCTCAACATGTTATTAACATGGATTGCTCAATTGGTGTAGCCAAATACCCAGAACATGGCCAATCACTGTCTGACTTAATCAGTTTAGCTGACCTATCTATGTATAGCCGTAAAGGTACTAGCAATGACGATTTTGTGATGTTTAGTGACGAGCTAGAGCAAAAAATAAAACGCGAAATCTATTTAAGCAAAGCCATTATGCAAGCGGTAGAAAAAAACCAATTGCGGCTTGTGTTTCAGCCGATTATTCAATCCAATTCGGGCGAAATTGCATCGGTTGAAGCCTTGCTAAGATGGGATTTTGAAGGTGCTATGGTGTCACCTGATACATTTATACCGTTAGCAGAAAAAAATGGGGCAATTAAAGACATTGGTTATTGGGTCATGAATGAAGCGGTGCAAAAATTAGCACAACTGCAAACACACCATGGTGCTATCAAGATGTCCGTTAATGTGTCGGTGATACAATTTGAAGACATCTATTTTGTAGACAAGGTATATGACATTGTTGTGCAACATAATGTGTCACCGAGTGATCTGCATATTGAAATCACAGAATCGGTATTTTCCAAAAACAAACTCGCATTGATCAGTATGGTTAAGGCATTTCAAACGCTAGGTTTTTTAATCTCGATTGATGATTTTGGTACCGGGTATTCATCGCTATCCGCTATCCAAGATTTGCATGTAAACATCGTTAAAATTGATCGTTCATTTGTTATTAATCTCCACCTTAAGGGAATTGATATTGTTAAAGCGGTAATGGTGATGTCTCACGGGCTAAATTACCGTATCGTGGCTGAGGGCGTTGAAACACGTCAGCAGGCAAGTACATTAACAACATTAGGTATTCATTACTTACAAGGTTATTTGTTCGACAAGCCACTGGAATTTGACGTACTGCTAGACCGACTAATGCAGCAAAGTAATCAACAACAAGCACCCACTTTACTGTACTCTGCAAACTCATAATCGCGACACTTAGCCTAGTTTTTGCAGCAAATGGTTATTGCCTAAATCAATGATAACAGTGCATTATGAATGCCTAATAAGATGAATAACTAGCACAGCAAAACCGTTGATTTAACAGAGGGATGAATGTTAACCGATCCAATATTTTGGCTTGTCGCCATACCAGCGGTACTGATTACCGGCATCTCTAAATCTGGCTTTGCTGGTGGCGCAGGAGGGTTAACAGTACCGTTACTCGCCTTGGCCATAAGCCCTGCTGCTGCTGCCGCTGTAATGCTGCCGTTATTGGTTTACATGGACTTTTTAAGTGTCCGTTCCTGGTGGAATAAACAAAGTAGTCAGCAATTACTTATTTTATTGCCCGCGGCAATGATTGGTATTGTGGTGGCTTATTTATTATTTGATCAGCTCAATGAGCAATATTTACGCGGTATTTTAGGCATTATTTCGTTAGGTTTTGGGATTTATGGCTTAACATTTGGCGAGTGGTCACAGCGTAAACCGTCTGCCTTCATTGGCCGAATATGCGGCACGCTTGCTGGGTTTACCAGCTTTGTAGCCCATGCTGGAGGGCCTCCACTCAATGCCTATTTAATTCCGCTGCGACTAGCCAAAACGCAATACTTGGGTACTGCGGTAATGTTTTTTGCCGTTGTGAATGTCGTTAAACTCATTCCATACTCGATGCTGGGACAAATCAATCTGGGCAATTTAACAGTGTCGGCAATACTGGCTCCCATTGCTTGGATTGGAGTCAAACTGGGTTTGCGGATCCAGGATAAATTTAATGAGAAGCAATTTAAACAGGTTATTCTCAGTTTGATGATCATCGTAGGGCTGCGTCTATTGTGGACCGCGTTTATGCCATCGTAATACAAAGGATAAATAATGAGCACTGACAATCGATTTTTTTATGAACCCAGTAAAGGCCATGGCCTACCTCATAATCCATTAAATGCGATTATTGGCCCACGTCCTATTGGTTGGATTTCGTCACGTAATCGGCAAGGCCAACGAAACTTAGCGCCTTATAGTTTTTTTAACTGTTTTAACTACGACCCACCCATCATTGGTTTTGCCAGCACCGCCTGGAAAGACAGCGTGGCCAACATTGTTGAAACAGGCGAGTTTGTGTGGAACTTAACCACTCGCCGTTTAGCCGAACAAATGAACTTAACCTCTGCGCCACTACCTCGCGGCACAGACGAGTTTGAATTTGCAGGGTTAACCCCTGTTGCAGGTAATATCGTTGCGGCAGATAGAGTCGCCGAAAGCCCAGTTAACTTTGAATGCAAGTTAACACAGTGTATTCAACTTACAGATGCTAATGGTGACAAAATTGATACCTGGTTAGTGCTCGGTGAAGTGGTCGCGGTTCACATTGAAAAGCACTTACTCAGTGCTGAAGGGGTTTACCAAACGGCGTTAGCAGAGCCTGTGTTACGTGCCGGTGGCCCCTCTGCTTATTATGGGATATCAGATGAGCTGCGTTTTGACTTGCACCGCCCTACGCTATAAGTGCGAAACAATTAAGGCTACCAATGAGTAGCCTTAATTTTCTTGATAATCAACCTGAGCTCTGGTTAATCAGCTTAAATACAGGATTAGAATTGGTAATGTAAACCCAATGCTAATTGTTCAATTTCTGCATCAAGATTATCAATATAGCCATACTCGTCTATATCAAGATCGCCTTTGCTTATATCAAAACTGACACGAAGATTAAGGTTTTCAGTTAATGCTGCGTTTAAGCCTATGCCGTACGTAAAACCAATGCCAGAAGCAGTAAAGTCATCATAATAACTCTCAACAACAACTGCCATTGATGCGATACCCACCTTAGCAAATACCGAAAACGTCTCATTAATTCGTGCAGTAAATGTTGGGGTAAAGGTCAGTGCTCCAACAGCGGCATCAATAGAATCTTCACCAATATCTGCAGCAAACAGGTTACTTTCTAAACCAAACCAATCATTGAACTGATAGCCACCGTATATCCCAAAACCGGTCGCATCGGTAGAATCATTAACGTCATCAGAACTCAGCTCAGTTTTGTTAATTGCACCACCAAGATAAAAGCCGCTGTCATCTGATGTTGATAAGTTTGTATCAAGGTTGGCAAAAGCTGGAGTAGCTAACACAGCGCACAAGGTTGCGGCTAAAAGAGAGGTTTTGTACATCATTGTTCCTTAATGATATTAATAAATAAAAAGCGCGGCATAATAGCATGGAAACAACAGATGTAAGCAACTCATAATATTATCTTTTTTCATTAATATTATTGACTGTATTGAAAGTGAGGAACACGCTAATATTATTTAGCATCGCCCCCCTTCTCTGCCCCACATTAGGCTTGTCATTTGCTATACTTTGGCTAAGTTGATAACCAAGAGCCCGTATTGAACAAGCCAAATGCCACTGTGCCAGAGCCTATTTTACAGCGCCTAACTCAGGCGATTGGTGCAAGTAACATAAACCGTATTGAACAGATTCAACCTCTTTGGGGAGGATATGGCCAACTTTTTAGAGCCTATGTTAATAACGGGCCATACTCTTCTGTGATTGTAAAATACATCCGCTTACCACAACCCACCGCCCATCCGCGCGGTTGGAATACCCCCATATCACATCAACGTAAATTGCGCTCATACCAAGTTGAGGTGAATTGGTATAAAAACTACGCCAATGCACATTTACAGCAAGCATTAAGCCCTTTGCCTCATTGCCTGCATGTCGAACAGTACACTGATCAGACCTTACTGGTACTGCAAGACTTACACACCATTGGCTTTACCCAGACAAGCACAACAGCAACGCCCTGCATCATTAGGGCCTGTTTAACTTGGCTGGGGCATTTTCATGCTAAATATATGTCAGTTGAGCCAACAGGACTTTGGCCCGTTGGCACTTATTGGCATCTAGATACTCGCCCTGATGAATATGCCGCATTAACCGATAGCCCACTAAAATCTGCAGCTCACCACATTGATCTGACGTTAAAACAGTGTCCATTTCAAACACTGGTCCATGGCGATGCCAAGCTGGCCAATTTTTGTTTTAGCAAAGATAATCGGGCGGCTGCGGTTGATTTTCAATATATAGGCCAAGGTTGTGGCATGAAAGATGTCATCATGCTACTGAGCAGCGTCTTAAATTACCAAGAACCAGAAGCTGTGATTAATGCTTACGTTGAACATTATTTTACCGCTTTAACTCAAGGGTTAATTGCATGTCATCCAAACATTAACCCCCTAGATGTACAGCAAGCGTGGCAGCCATTGTATTGTGTTGCATGGGCTGACTTTCAGCGGTTTATTAAAGGCTGGAGTGTTGAACACGTTAAAATCAATACTTACACCGAATCGCTTACTGCATTAGCCCTGCACCAGCTCGCTTGTACCACTTAAGCTTATATTTGGCACGGTAAAATCTGCACGTTATTTGCTGATTTATTGACCACTCAGGCCACAATGCCAGCTTGTCATTGGCAAAGGCCAATATTGCCGTCTACAGTTGAATAATACGTTATTTTTAGCATCCATCTCGTTAGCACGCTCGCGCTTGTTAGGCTGTGTATCGCCGACACCAACTCAATAAGAAGACGGCCTATGGAAAGTCCATTTACATACATTTTAATCACCTTATTTTTTTCGAGTATTTTGCTGTCGATTATCTTTTTCATGACATGGCAAACCATGGGGAGACAAAAATACGCCTTGATGTTTTCGTTATCATTTTTGGCGTCAACCATGTTGTGGGCTAACACTATTTTTAAAAGTGTATTATTTTCCCATAACCTCTATTGGATGATTGGCTGTAGCATATCGATGCTGTCTGTTGTTCTTGGAACTTGGGGACATTGCTTGCGCACTCAACACCCCATCCCACCTTGGATATTGCTGAGCTTGGGTGTGCTAGGCATTGCCCTAACTTACTATTTTACCTATATAAATCCCTTTATAGGCTTGCAAATGTCGGTGTATTTATACATTGATTCAATATTTTTACTCGTCACCAGCTTTGTGATAATCAAACACCGAAAAAAATCTCGCCCTGCCGAGATAGGTGCTTCCATCATGCACTTTGTATTTGCGCTTTGTTTATTTACCGCGGCCAGCATTGCCTTAGCTCAAGGCAGAGCCATGGATATAGAACTCATTAAACTGTATTCCGTTGTTAATTTTACCGCATTACCTACTGCCTATGTGGGCATGTCGGTATTTGTAATTTATATGCTGGCCTCAGACTTAGCAGAAGAAATGAAACAACTGGCCATGACAGATTTACTCACCAACTGCTTAAATCGCCGCGGGTTTTATATTCATGCCAAACAACAAATGCTTGAACTGCAAAAGCAAGGGCAACACATTTGTTTAATTTATTGGGATATTGATAAATTTAAAGCCATTAATGATCAATATGGTCATGCTGGCGGCGATAAGGTACTGATTTATATTAGCAACATGATTAAACAGAATATAAAAAAAGATGATCTGCTAGGGCGCATGGGAGGCGAAGAGTTTGTCATATTAATTGGACGCGGCAGTTATGACGATGCAAAAAGCGTCGCAGAGCGGTTAAGAACAATGATAAATGACACACCAATTCCATTTGGCGAATGGCACATTAAGGTTACCGCCAGTTTTGGCGTGGTTGAATTGGCCGAAAAAAACATTACCGTAGAGCAAGCAATTGATCTTGCCGATAATGCCTTATACCAAGCTAAAAGTAGCGGCAGAAACAAAGTCGTATTTAGTTAACCCTATGCCACTCATTCTCTAGCGTCTGTTGATCTTTCAAGGTTAGCAGCCCAAGCACATTTATGCGTCGTTTACCTCAATGCGTATATTGTCACTTAAGGTTTCGAGTTGCGAAATAAGCAACGCCACAGTGACATTTTGCGGCAACCTGAGTGAGAGCTTTGCACTGTAAACGGTTTTACCTAAACTAGTCACTTGCACCCGGTAACATTCTTGATGATCGACACTGATCTCCAGGTCATTTAATATTTCGTTCATATCATGAGTTAACCCAGAACGATCATTGCAATCTAAGGTCAGTTTGCATTCTGTCGATAATGGAATACTTTCTTGTGCATAATCAGCGTACACAAAAGTGAGTTCGGCAAATTGCTGCTCTAACGCCTGTTTGAGTGCGACTTCTTTGTCTACATCAATCATCACGCGCATCATGGCGACAAATTGCCCATCAAGCTTAATCACTTTACTGGTTTCCCAGCTGGCGCCCATTGCACGGCTCACTTGAGCCAATGATTGCAGTAAATTAGGTTTTAATGTGCCCAACACGGTAGTAATAAACTTATGCTGCATAATATCTCCATTGAGAACTCATCCTCATTACAGATTATCTATCACGCCACACGCCGTCTGTGCACTGGCACACAATTCGTACAAAACATGATTAAATGCCAAGTTTGCTAGCATCAGCAAATTATACAGGCCAATGTAACCAAGTTCACACAACAGCAGTAATAACGCCCAGTAAGCTTGATGTCATCTGCGACTTTACAGGTCTATTTTTGACATACATCACAATAATGACCGCGATTGAAGTTACATCACCTGCGGCAAAATCAGTTTTTATCTATATGAATTTAAAAGTCTTTTTATCACAGAGCGTTAGGGTTAACAGTTGGTACAGCTAAATAAACCATAAAACATTGATTTTAAAGTATTTTTATTTTTAGCAGATTAATTTGCCTACACGCTTGTGGATATTGCTACCCGAGTAAGGTTTCTCTAAAATGCGCGCCTTGCCCAATCTGGGTATTGATTCACTTTTAAGCGGCCAAAATAAGCTGTTGAACTGTCCATAAGGGAACACCATGTCTACAAAATTTGCAAATCCGGCGCCATTAGGCTTAATGGGCTTTGGCATGACCACCATACTGCTAAATATTCATAATGCCGGCTACTTTCCAATTGATTCGATGATCCTCGCTATGGGGATTTTCTACGGCGGGATTGGCCAGGTTATTGTTGGTATGATGTGTTTTATGCGTGGTGACACCTTTGGGACAACTGCATTTACTTCATATGGCTTATTTTGGCTAACCTTAGTCGGGCTGATTTTAATGCCTAATATGGGAATTGCCGCCAGCCCAGCACACTTTATGGGATGGTATTTAACCCTTTGGGGCACCTTTACTGCCTTTATGTTTGTAGGATCGTTACGTTACCCGCGCGCTAAGCAATTTGTATTTGCCTCCTTGACGGTGTTATTTTTCTTACTGGCTGCACGTGACTTTACCGGTAATGAGCTCATTGGCACTATCGCAGGCTTTGAAGGAATAATTTGTGGTGCAAGCGCTATTTACTTTGCCATGGCACAAGTGCTTAATGCTGAGTATGGACGAACAATATTGCCCATAGGCGAATTACCCACAACTAGCTTAACCGCTCAAACTCAGCCACCAGCAGTTGCCAGTGAACCTATCACCTTACATTCGGTTAACGCATAACGCGAACCAATAGCAACTGAGCAAAGCCGGTGTTGTCGCTCCGGCTTTTATCCCCAACCCATTATCCCTATCAATTCGCATTTCCTGTGCATTAATGTACTAAACGGCACCCACATACCGTATTACTGGGCTGGAATAGCACAATGGCATAATCTTTAGTGTCATCACGCTCAAGCACCTGGACACTCAGCGAATGCTGGCCATTTTTGTTTAAATGTATGCCACTAATGTACGATAAATACTCATAATGTTCTGGTTTTTCTTGGCCTTTAAGGCCGACATTTTCTTGCTTAGTGGTTACGGCAATATCAAACATTTGCCGCTGTGTATCGACTTTATTCACCTTACCTGCCATTGATATGGTTCCTGCCGAATTTCCCTGTAAATCATAGTAACGATAGTTAATTTGCGCTAAACCATCTTTAGAGACTAAATCAACCAGTAAATAGTGCTCGCTATCAGCGACACCCACTTCATGATTAAATAATTCGGAGCTGCAACTGAGCATAAAGTTCGCAGGTTTAGCGCTGAGCGAATATATCATCGCCATACAACCCAATAAGCTCACGAGCACCACAATATTAATGACCCACAACCCTTTTCTTGTCATTGATTTGTCTCCTGCGCCTGAGCCGCTAGGGGTGTTCGGCCATTTGAAGTGCTGCAAATGTTTAACTGTGCTAACCATTGCGGAGTTACAAATTGCTTAGGTTGACGTAAATCACTAATTTTTAAATTACGGATAAGAGATTGACCATAATGATCGCCTCTAAGGGTGATATTAAGCACTTGTTTGTCGTGAGATAACGATAAAAAAACGCGGCTCCATATAGTGACAGAACATAACTGCAACCCTTGAATAAACTGCTGACTTTGCTCTACTAGGAGTTCGTTATTGGTTTTTGAAGGAGAATATAAAACCAACTCCACTTGCTGCCCAGAAGCTAATGGGACGGTTTCTAAACTCAATGGCTGTGCAGGGATAATCGCTTCACTGCTCTGGTTAAACCACCATAGGCTTGCCATCAGAATGCCAGCTAAACCTGTGACCACCAGTAAAGCAAATACTAAAGGTTTTGATATGTTCACCCCAGGGTTATCGGGTGCTTTACGGGCTCGGTGATGCCTGAGTAAATAACCTTGCCCCTTAACGGTTTCAATTAAGGTTTCGTATTGCGGCCCAAGAAACGAGCGCAAGGTAAAAATAGCCCGAGCAACAGAAGCTGAACTAAAATGTGAATCGTCGTCATGCCCTGACTCTAATAAAGGTTTGGCAACCACTTTACCTTGGTATTCGACCAATAATGTCAGTACACGGAGCTCTGCTCGAGGCAGATGCCACACGACACCGGTTTCTTGATTAATCAACTCCCCTTTGCTGATATCAAACCTACAATGGCCCAATTGCATTGTTGACCGCCTCACTATACGACTCGAATTACGACGATTAAAGTGTATGCATAAAATCTGATGAATACTGTGATCCTGTTATCTAAGCGTTTTATTCCTTATTAAAAGTAGGTGATTAAATTTACATTCTTGTTAATCCGTGAACAAGATCACAGGGTTTCATGATATTAAAATGCCAAGTTAACGCGCTAAATATGCATAAATACAATAAATAATGAGACTCACATCACAATGACTCATATTGTTAAGCAATATTGCCATGACAAACCAAAGACGACTGCCAAAAAATAGCCGATGTTTACCCCACCATTTTTATCGGCTTTGAATCACATTTTTAATAACACCATGACTTATTGTTAAGCCATACCGTTGCTAAGACGTTTTTAAGCAACGCACCACTCCCTAATGGGAATAATAAAATAACAATGAGTAAAGGGTGATTATTATGAGCATAAATAGACGCCAGGCTTTAACACAAATTATTGGTATTAGCACTGCCGCTGCTGGGGCGACCTTATTAGGCACTTCTGCTTTTGCAGCCACAGACGCCGACGGTAACTACCGTTTGGCCCTAGGTGAAAAATTAAAATATGCACCACTTGATGCCATGCAAACAGCAAAACTTGCTTATGAAACCGGCGGGGGTTGTATGCACCAGGTATTTCACGCCATTGTCACCATGTTGGCCACATCAACCAGTGTTGATGCCTCTAAATTTGCCACAATCCCTACCGCATTGGCGGGTTATGGCTGGGCTGGTGTTGTCGGCCAAGGCACCTTATGCGGTAACCTTAATGCAGCGGGTATGCTAATTAATATTCTTGATGATATTAATGAGCAAAACAGTGCCATTATTGGCGCCTCGTTTCGCTACTACGAAACGGAAGACTTACCATTATCGTCAGATGAATTTATTGCAGGGATAGGTTCTACTGCAGAAAAATCACTCGAGGTGGGTGCCACATCAATTGCCAATAGCCCTTTGTGCCACTCATCAATTAGTAACTGGTCTGCGGCATCAGGCAAACCATTTGCATTAAAAGGTGAGCGCTGCAAACGTCTGTCTGCCAGCATGGCTTACTACATTGTTGACCTGCTCAACCGCGCTTATGGCGGTGAAGACATCTCAGCCTTAGCCATTACAAAACCATCTACTGAGGCGCAAGCGTGTCAATCTTGCCACGGTGTCAGTTCTACTATGGGCCCAGCGGCAAGCGTTAAAACCGACATGGAATGCACCACGTGCCATACAGGGCATTTTAATTAAGGAGCGCACCATGAAGATCAAATATCTTAGCGCCATTTTGGCCAGTAGCTTGCTCATTTTTGGCTGTGGTAGTGATAACGATGATGAAGACATCGTTGTAGTTGAGCCACCAGTAGTCGTTGTACCGCCCGTAGTAGTTGATGAAGCCGTTGATGTTGATGACGCGACCGCCATCACAATGCAACTTAATTCATTTAATGCCACTTCAGGTGCATTAACCTTTACCCTAACCGATGCGCAGGGCAATGCCATCACAAATGCCAATGATTATGACATAGTGTATTTTGGGTACCCCGACCCAGCATCACCGTCAATTAAACCTAAAGCGTGGAAACACTGGCATGTTACCCAACGTTTTCAATGCGACCAAACTGACAGCGACAATTGTGTTGGTTTGCTGCAAGAAACACAAACACTAGGACAATACACCTTTGATGCTACCGGCTTAGACCTAGAAAGCAAAGCCGCTGCTGGCGCGGTTGAAGTGTTTAAAGTGGCTGTACAAATTCATGGTTCTAATGCCAGCAATGACATCACCCTGATTGCAGCAGACGAATGATGACTTCCCCCATCCGAGTGAGGGTTATAACTAACCTCAACTCTGGATAAGAGATGTATTGATAACGATATAAATCAATAGATTGACTAAAATCCACTGTCAAGCTTGTGATTTGCTTTGCTAACAAGGCGAATTAACGCGTCAATAGCTAGCCTATTGCAAGTTAATTCAACGCAGTGAGGAAGGTAAAGGACTGCTTGAAAGGCGTTTGTTATCCAGAGCTGAGGTTAACTAGTTCCCCCTTTACTCGGTAATGGCCTCAAGCCGCAGGGTCGATGCTGCGGCGTCTTTTTTAAATAAAAAACTAACAAAAAGGGCCTCATTCAATGAAGCCCTTTTCTATTTACGTATACACCCAATCAATTAACGTAACTGCTGCATTAAATAGGCATATACCATCGAAATTAACTCAGCGGCTTGGGTATTGTCAGCTGCCCCCGCATGACCACCTTCTATGTTTTCGTAGTAAAGCACATCTATGCCCATGTCTTCCATTTTAGCCACCATTTTACGAGCATGCGCGGGATGCACGCGATCATCACGGGTTGAAGTGGTAAAGAACACTTTAGGATATTTAACACCCTGCTTTAAGTTGTGATAAGGCGAGTAAGTGTTAATGTATTGCCACTCATTTTCAATGTCGGGATTACCGTATTCGCCCATCCAGCTGGCACCCGCCAACAGCTTGTTGTAACGCTTCATGTCGAGTAACGGCACCTGGCACACTACAGCGTTGTATAAATCTGGACGGCGAGTAAATGCTGCGCCCATTAACAAACCACCGTTGCTGCCGCCTTGAATACCTAAATGCTGGCTTGTGGTAATTTTGCGGGCAATTAAGTCCTCTGCAATGGCCTCAAAATCTTCAAACGCTTTATGACGATTCTGTTTTAATGCTGCCTGATGCCAAGCGGGGCCGTATTCACCGCCACCACGAATATTGGCAAGCACGTACACACCACCTTGCTCTAACCAGTTTTTACCCACAGTAGCCGAATACGCGGGTAATCTTGACACCTCAAAACCACCATAAGCGTATAGCAAGGTAGGGTTGCTACCGTCTAACTTGATGTCTTTTGCCATCACCACAAAATAAGGCACTTTAGTGCCGTCTTTTGACTTAACAAAGTATTGCTTGGTTTCAAACTTATCAGCGGCAAACTGCTGCGGCATGCCTTTGACTTTTTCAGCGTTTAATGTTGCACCGTCAACACGATACAAGGTTGAAGGTTCTAAAAAGCTAGTGTAATCAACAAAAAAGTCATCGCTGTCACGCTGTACATCAAACACACTTAACGTGCCATTTGCCTCAAATGGCGCGGTCTTGCTAACCCACTCGCCTTTATCATTTTGGGTATAACGTACCAGTTTACTTTTTACATCGTCTAGCCAGGTCACCCATATCGCACTTTGGCTAAAGTTAATTTGTGAAATAAATGACGTCGCGGTGGGCGATACAAACTCACTAAACTCAGGCTTTTGAGCAATGAGTTTATCGACCGGAGTCGATACGACAGCACCTTGTTTAAAAGTGCCCTTAGCTGTCACTAACTCGCTTTTTAGTTCAATGTATAACTGACCTTTAAAGTAGCCTTTAATGTCTGCATCTTCAGGAATAGCTAACGACACAAGCTTGTCGTTTTGATAAACATAATGCTTTGCGGTGTAAAAGGTTAAGCTTTCTGTAATCAAGTTTAACGGTGTTTTATCATCAAAAATAACGTAACCCGATGACGCAACAGATGTTTTATCGCCTTTAAATACTGTTTTAGCCTCAGATAACGGGGTGCCGCGTTTCCATAATTTGACAATGCTTGGGTAACCCGAATCCGTCATGCTTTGGCCATCACCAAAGTCAGTGCCGACAAATACAGTGTCTTTATCTATCCAGCTCACTCTCGATTTGGCTTCACTGACAAAAAATGGCTGCTGGGTCTTATCAACAAAGGTTTTTGTGGTTAAATCAAATTCGCGTACTTCTGCTGCGTCAGCGCCACCGCGTGATAACGACACTAAACAGCGCTCATTTTGTGGGTATTGGCAGTTCATGCCTTTATATACCCAATTAACCCCCTCGGCTTTACCTAGAGCATCGATATCTAACACGGTTTCCCATTTAGGCTCTGCTTTTGCGTATTCTTCAAGTGTGGTGCGGCGATAAATACCGCGAGTATGGGTTTCGTCTTTCCAAAAATTGTAAACATAGTCGCCTGTGCGGCTAGCATAAGGAATTCGTGCTTTGTTGTTAAGAATATCAAGGCTATTGGCCACTAAGGTATCAAAGCCTTTATAACTTTTGATGTGAGTGGCAGACACCTCATTTTGCTGCTTAACCCATGCCATAGGCTTAGTGCCTTCAACATCTTCTAACCAAATAAATTTATCTTCTTCTGCTTGAATAGGTGTTGCCATTGTCATCGCACTCGCTACGCATACAGGTATGATTCGCTTAAGCATCTAATTATCCTTTTAGTTGTTTGCTTGCGTTTTATAAAACGTATTACCACTTTATAGAATTTATTCAGATGTTCAATCGATAAGCTGCTACAAACTGTTACAGGCCTTTGTCAGGGAAAATAATGCCAAATATCACGTCTATAGAGGTATAATGCTGTGGCAATTATTCTTCTGTGTATCTTTACCATCAATACAAGCACCAATACGAGCATCATCATGGCTAAAACGGCAGCGGCACTACATATTTTAGTAAAACATCAAACTCAAGCTGAAGACATTATTAAGCAGCTCAACAAAGGGGCTAAGTTTGATGTATTAGCCAAAAAACACTCGAGCTGTCCTTCCGCTAAAAATGGTGGCAATTTGGGGGAGTTTAAAAAAGGCCAAATGGTACCGCAGTTCGATAAAGTCTGTTTTAACGGTGAACTCATTACCCCGCATTTGGTTAAAACCAAATTTGGCTGGCACGTCGTAAAAGTGCTTTATCGCACTTAGCGCATCATTAATTTTTAAGCCCGCAGACGACAGTGAGCGCCAATAAAGGCCCACTGTCATGGACATTTAAGATCGGTATTATTGACGCAGCTTGATGTACAACTCGCCATCACGAATTTGAATATCGTCAACACCATCGGCAAAGGCATTCCAAAAGCCTCTATCGCCAAACTCACTCACCAAATTGACGTTTTTCATATTGCCAAGCCACGCATTAGGGAGCGGCACCCCCATTAAGCTCACGCCCACGAGTGCCACAACCGGGCGTCTGTTGGCATCTAGGCGAATATCTAACCCAGTATTGACCCGTAAAATCTCACCTGCCATAACCGGAAAGTCATGTGGTATAGGGATAAGCATAGTCGCACTTGCTAAGTTATTAGAGAAATCAATGGCCACGCGCTTGGCAAAATCGGGGTTGCGGCCAATCATGGCGTTGACTTCTTTTTCACTAAAGGTCACTTGTCGATCGGCGTCGTATTCACGATAAGCTTGAGGCGTTAGCTCGCCATTGTCATTAATGGGGTTGTCATTGATAGAAGTGCGATGCTTAAGTGCATTGCTAGCATGAGTCGAATTGCTTGGTGCGCGAGCGCTCGAGTCAAGCTGCCAACCAAGCTGGGTTAACTTATTATCCAGCTGTTGCTCCTCTTTGGCATTTAAGGTCACCGGTGTCATTGGCGAGGGGAAAATATAAGTACGAATAACAAAAAATGTCAGGCCAATAGTGATCAACACGGTCACGAATATAATCAGCAAAAGGGTTATACCCGATGCACCAGTGTGTTTATAGCGTGAAGCTAACGAGTGATTGGATAATGCTCGCATTAACCCCTCCTTTTGTTATTTTGGGTTCCATAGTACTTCCCCATGAAACTAAACGGCAAATAAAACACTCATTTACTGCCATGTAGCAAACCTATATGTTGGCCCTATACCAGTATAAGTCGTTAAGCCAGTTAACAATTGTATAAAATTTGAGTTACAAACAAAGCGGGGTGTATTACAGTATATCCATCTAAAGTATGCCAACTGGCTTATTGAGTAAAATAAAGGATTATTTTAAATGCAGTTACCCATTCGCACCACGTTAATGCCAATAATGATTGGTACTAGTCTTCTACTCGCAGCATGTGGCGGTGGGGGCTCATCTAACAGTGATAATGACAATACCTCTGGCTCAACCACTCCCCAATGGGTAGAGGGCACATTTGCCAACTACTCAACGCTAGCCAATCAATGTAGTGCACCGCTGACACAAAAACTATGGTTACGCTCTTGGAGCAATGACACCTACTTATGGTATGACGAAATCATTGACCGCGACCCCGCACCATACAGTGTGGCTGAGTATTTTGACCTGTTAAAAACCAATGAATTGTCTGACACAGGTAACGAAAAAGATAACTTTCACTTTTCGATGTCGACCGAAGAATGGGAATTATTAAACGGCTCTGGTGCCTCGGTTGGATACGGTATGGAGTTGAGCTTACGCCAAGCCTCTGCTGGGGTGAGTCGACAAGTTACCGTAGCCTATAACGAACCTAATAGCCCAGCAAGTATTGCTGGTGTGAGTCGCGGCGCGATTATTGTGTCTGTCGATGGTGTTAATGTGGCTAATGCTAACGATAGCGCCAGTATTGATACGCTTAATGCTGGTTTATTTCCCAGTGTCAGTGGCAAGCAGACGGTATTTGTGGTGCGAGACTTAAACGCACAAACCGATCGCAGTGTTACCTTAACGGCAAAAACGGTGGTATCGACCCCAGTACAAAACACTAAAACCATTACGACCGCCAACGGCAAAGTGGGCTATTTACAATTTAATTCGCACATCGCCACAGCTGAAAAAGGTTTATATGATGCGATGACCACACTAAGCAATGCGCAAGTTGATGATTTAGTAATAGATATACGCTATAACGGCGGCGGATTATTAGCCATTGCAAGTCAATTAGCTTACATGGTTGCCGGTGAAGCTGCGACAGCAAATCATGTCTTTGAGCGCACAAGCTTTAACGACAAATACCCCAACACCGATCCAGTGACTGGCCAGGCGCTCACGCCAATGCCCTTTATCCCTGAGTCAATTGGGTTTAATACGTCATTATTGAGAAGCGGCGTGTCATTACCCACACTCAACCTTAATCGTGTTTTTGTGCTCACAACCCCTGGGACCTGTTCTGCCAGCGAAGCGTTAATGAATGCATTGCGTGGTATTGATATTGAAGTTATTCAGTTAGGTGACACAACATGCGGTAAGCCTTATGGCTTTTACCCAACGGACAACTGCGACACCACTTACTTTACCATCCAATTTAAAGGCGTAAATGACAAAGGCTTTGGCGAGTATTCAGATGGGTTTGTGCCATCAACAAACCCGACAGTCGATAGCGAAGTACCCGGCTGTATGCTAGATGATGACCTTACCCATGCGTTAGGTGATAGCAACGAAAGACTGCTTAGCGCAGCGTTGTATTATCGTGATAACAACCGCTGCCCTGTCACGGCAACGGCTATCGCACGTGCACCGGTTAAAAATACCTTTATTGACCCAGGTTTTATGTTGCAAGACACCCGCAATCAAAATGTGTTGTTAAACAACCGCATTTTAATGCCACAGGCTTTGGGGCAATAATGCTAAAACCACTCATAGGGCTTATTGGTATTGGGCTTATCAGCGGTTGTGTGGCGACAGCAAGCGAGGTTAAGTCCTCGCCTCAAGCTGCGACAATCATGGGGCCAAATGCGCAAACTCACGCCGAGTTACAGCAAGCAATAGCCAGCTTGTTAGGGGTTAGTCGTGTTGTGATTAGCGACAACGCCTTTACGCAATATAGCCAAGAAGTGATTGAGCGCGCACCGCACAAAGATACCAACGGGTTATTAATAATGGGCCGCAGCACAGACATACCTGATGCGATTCAATTATTAAAACAAGGTGATACTTGCCTGTTACGCCATGTGCAAAGCGGTAACACAGCAAACTTATCGCAAGTACGTTGTCAGCTTGAAGATGCTCAATAGCAGCGCATTGAGTGTTTTGCTATAAGCAAATAAACCAAAAGGCCAGAGCATATTTCAATATGCTCGGCCTTGTTATACCCAATAAGTGATCAGACATTGCGAAAAATCGCTCAGAACAAAGCAGAAATTGCAGCGACGTCGTTGTTCTACCCTCTACATTTCTAACAACGTTATAAGCGATGTTAACCAGTAAGCACGACCACCTTTTTGTGCTGATTATTATTATGGATAAATTTATTTTATCGCCAACTCAATACACCCTATATCACTGCGGTGTAACCCACCTCAGAGAGCTTGCCCTCAACAGGCTAAAACGTGATAAAATCTCCCCCTACTCACTTCAACCACACAAGGTAACGCAATGAATCCGATTATTGCCATCTTAAAAGAACACCAGGTCACTGACGCTCAAATTAACGAGCTTTTCCAGGCATTAACTGAAAATCCATTTGCTGCAATGGCAACCATTGGCCAATTAGGTATTCCAGCAGAAAAGCTGCAACAGTTAATGGCCCTAGTAATGCAAAACCCTGCATTAATCAAAGAAGCCGTTGTAGAGCTGGGGTTAGATTTCTCAAAAGTTGAAGCGGCAAAAGCGCAATTGCAGCAATAGTTTTTATGCTCGGTGCCCAATAGAGAAAAAACGGCCAGAATCTTAGATTCTGGCCGTTTTTTTAATGTTGTTTTTGCAGCAGAAATCAACATTTCCTGGGGCCTAGCAACTTACATCATTGGTACTTTATAAGGCATGGCACCTAAGTAGTCTTTTTTGCCTACCTCAACACCATTGTGGCGCAAAATGGCATACGCTGTCGTGATATGAAAATAAAGGTTTGGAACCGCATGCTCAATAGCAAATTCATAGCCCGTTAGATATTTGCCTTCCCAGCGTGGCTGAGACACATGCACGCTGTCAGCATGACCAAAATCGGCCTCGCTAAATCCGTCAAGGTAAGTCAGTACAGAGGCAATGCGCTGGCGTAATTCGTCTAGTGTCGTTTCGCTATCATCGTGCTTGGGTACTGTGTCCATATTACCCGTTAAACGTGCCACACCTATTTTTGCTGTGTCGCACGCAATTTGCACCTGACGAATAAGATTAAATTGATCAGGGGCTAGGCGAGAATTTAATAGCACTGCCATGTCGACTTTTTTCAGTGCGGCAAAAGCTTCAGCTTTATCAAGAATATGGGTTAAATTATTTAGCATTTTGCTAAATTGCACTACCGTTAGATCGTAAAGCATGACAAATCCCTCAATGAAGCTGCACATACTGCAGCGTGTTAGTCGTAACCAGCTTATTGCAACAAGATGAACCTATTTTCAAGCTCATGCAACACATTACTCCGCCAAATACAGTGAGTGTTTACAATAACGCCCGTAACGTATTGAGGGCATCAACCGAAAAGCCCTGATCATAAAAGTAAATCACTTTACCTTGTGCATCTAATAACACAACCCGAGCATTATTGGGGTTTTCGTTGCCAGTAAAAGCTTGTACTTGCTCACCGTCTTGATACACAGTCACAACGCCTTTCCAAAGTGGCTTTGGAATACCAGAGCGCATACCATTGTCGATTAAGGTGCTGAACATTCGCGGAAATAACCCCTGAATGGTTGGCACTTCATAAACGGGCACCTTGGTTTGTGTCATATCAAGACCGATTAACCAACGGTCAATGTCAAATTGCGAATCTTGCTTGTAGCCAATGAGCAACAATGAAACTGCACCGTTCAAGTCCTGTGGCAGTTGCATTGGTTGTTGCGCTAACGTTTGGCCAGACACAGAAGGAAACACCTGGCCTGTAATGGCCTGGTTTGGATAACTGATGCTACACGCACTCAACATCAGCAAAGCGACACTCACAAGAATAAAACGCATGATAACCCCCTTAGGTAAAAAATAGTCGTCTGTATCACTTGGACCATTATCCAAAGCTCAGCTTATATACGTCTCTCACCAGTAAAAAGAGTGTCAATTGACTCTTATTGATTAAAATAAGTGTAGGTCACTCACCTTAGGTCTGAGCATCATAATGATATCTGAACGCCCCTCATGCGCGTTGACAATGATCGACAAACAAAATAATAGCCTACATTGTACTATTTATGATGAAATGACTGATTGTAAACTATGATCTTTTTACTATGCGTCGTGAGAGATGTATCGACACGCAAGAGACATGTTAGTTTGTTGAAACAGTGTTTATATCAAACTTAATATGGCGTTTAATCAAGATATCTTCATCGATATTTCATGTTAAACAATCCTAACAGGCCTGCTTATCGTTAACGTTCGCGTTTTGTACACACAAACAGGGCA
This sequence comes from Shewanella basaltis, assembly GCF_023283885.1. GTDB lineage: Bacteria > Pseudomonadota > Gammaproteobacteria > Enterobacterales > Shewanellaceae > Shewanella > Shewanella basaltis. The sequence continues at coordinate 5,515 of NZ_JAKILA010000031.1, read as the reverse complement.
TTACCCGATGCTAAACCCCACGGGATGATCCTGTCGTAATCGTGTTCAAATATTTGCACGTCAAAATACGGTGCCAGCAATGCTTGTAGCTCAGTAAAGCTTGTAGCGACCATGGAATGAGAGTCTTGCCACAGCTGTGTGGCGTTAAACTGAGTTTTAGCAATGCTCAAATTAAGTGCTTGCATCTCACCCACACCGCTGTAATGCCAACCCGACTCAAACACAAACTGGCTGTCTTCAAAATCGGCACTGTGACGTACTAACGCCTTATTATTAATCTTGTGCTTGTCGACCGAGTTAAAACAAAATAAGCCGCCAGCATTTAACGCGTTATGCACGCTAGCGATACAGGCTTTTAGCGCTTCGATACCTTGTGAGTAATGGATGGAATACAAAAAACAAGTGATTAAATCCAGTTTTTGTTCAACATAAAATTCAGTCATGTTTTGCAAACTAAATTGCGCTTCTGGGCAACGACGCATAGCAATATCAAGCATAGGTTGATTGATATCTAGTCCGCTACTGTGAAAGCCTAAGTCGATAAAATGCCTCACATGCGGCCCTGTGCCACAGGCCAAATCTAAGTGTTGTTTACCACTATTGCCTAAAATCTGGTGCAACCGAGCCACACTGTTGCTTTGCTGCTGATAGTTGATATCGCAGCACATTAAATCGTAATAACCAGATAAGTCGGTATAAAGGGCGTTAGTAGACATAAAATGCAATCAAAAACAGGCTAAATTTGGGGGTGGCGCATCATATATCAATTACCCCAATGGAGACATCATTAATCTCTCCCTACTCGCAAAAATCTACCAAGGGTGTAAACAGCTTAACCAACAACAACGCCGGTAATGGGTAAGATTAACAATGATATTACCCACTTAAGGCCAGAATCCCCACCGCGATCACACATTTGTAATACAATATTATTGTAGTATTCTGATAATCTATTTTACGCCATGATCCTGAGGAACAATTCAATGAGAAAGATCCACCTGAGTTTGTTAACCGCCAGTATGATTGCCGGCTCTGCCGCCGCATCGATTGAACTTGATACCGCCAAACACTTCAATCTTGTCCCAACCAATGCGCCGTCACAAAACTTCGACCTATCTAAATGGAAAATTACCTTACCGGAACTCTCTAGCGAAAAAGCAGGTAAAGCACTAGAAATAGACAAGCAACAACTGAGCAATACTCAAACGCCTTACTCCCATCCACAGTGGTTTTATACCGATAAAAACACCGGTGCATTAGTGTTTGTTGCACCCAATGAAGCCCCAACCACACCAAACAGTAAAAATACCCGTAGCGAACTACGTGCCATGCTGGCCGATAAATACGATGAACCTAAAAACAATTTTGTTGTGGCATCGCACCCTAATGCCAGTCAGTACGGCGCAATTGGCGGACAATTAAAGGCCACCTTATCAGTCGATCAGGTCAGTACCAGCGGTAATGACAAAAAGAATGGCGCATATGCTGTGGTCATTGGTCAAATACATGGCTCAGATAACGAACCACTTAAAATTGTTTACCGTAAATTGCCTGAACATGAATATGGCTCTTTAGCTTGGAGTTACGAGTTAAACCCAGAGCCAAAATTACAAGATGCTCTCGACAGTAATGGCAAAAAACTACGTCAAGATATTCGTCACAATGTGTTCGGTAAATACAACTTGCGTAAAGGGGCTAGCGATCCAAAAGACGGCATTAAATTAGGCGAAATATTCGCTTATGAAGTGAATGTTGAAGGCGACAATATGACACTGACATTCACTAAAAACCCTGGCAGCGACAAGCCGATAGTCAAAACCTTTGACATCAATCTAGCCCAGGGAAATTACCAAGGTCACAAGGTCGATCTAGGGTACAAAAATGATTGGATGTACTACAAAGCTGGCGTATACAACCAATGTAATACCAACAAAAGCAGCTCAGATTGCCAATGGCGCGGTATGCAAGCTGGCGACTATGCCCAGGCCAGCTTTTATCAACTTGAGCTAAATCAGTAAACGACTATGTAATTGCAAACAATAAGCCTGCTCATTAGCAGGCTTATTGTTTAACTTGCCCAATATGACAGTGCTGCACACAAAACTTATCGAACCCATCGCATTAACTCATTGGCATCAATTACTGCTAATTGTCTTTTGGTTAGGTTTCCTGCTGGATCAAATAACAATAACTCGGTTAACTGGGCATTATGCTTACTAATAAACGCCTCGCCCTCTGGTGTGGCAATTCTGGCAAGTAAAAAATGCACATTATCACCAAGATGATCGCGCGCTTCATTCATTTGCTCAGTTTGAGTGATGCTCGACACAAGATTAGGATCGTAAACAAACACAACAGCGGGTTTCCCCGTACCTATTAGCTCAAGGTCGGAGGTAAACCCCTTAGGCATTTGCGTAACGAGTAGGCTAAACAATAGCACGATTGCGGCAATGATACCGATAGCAACCCAGGGGGCTTTTCGCTTGGTGTTTGACTTTGCTTTATCCATAATGAACCGTCTCTGTGTTAAAATTAATATTCACACTCAATCAACGCAGTGTAACCAATGAACCTGAGATTGAGATTAAAAAATTACCCACACAAACGAGTTGGTGCTTTAGGTAATAATAACGTTTACTCTGCCACTTCGTAGTTAAATTATGCGCTAGTGCAATACACTCAGCAGCATGCAAGGGGCAAAATGACAGATTATCTAGCTTGCCATAATATGTCAGCACAGTTAAAGTTCATCATCTTATTGTTTAGCAGTAAATAGCTTTATCGATTTTTAGCGTATTTTATCTGAAGGTTAACTATTTTTATGGAAAAAATTTTTGAAAAGTTGATGTATGCATCACGCTGGATCATGGCGCCTATTTATCTGGGGTTAAGCTTGGTCTTACTTGCCTTAGGCATAAAGTTCTTCCAAGAGATCTTTCACATCATGCCGATTATTTTCACCATTGCAGAAGTTGATTTAGTGCTCATCACCCTGTCACTTATCGACATCACCTTAGTTGGGGGCTTACTGATTATGGTGATGTTTTCAGGTTACGAAAACTTTGTATCACAGCTTGATGTGGGCGAAAACAGTGACAAACTCAGCTGGCTAGGCAAGATGGATGCCGGATCGCTAAAAAACAAAGTCGCCGCGTCTATCGTCGCCATTTCATCCATTCACTTACTCAAAGTTTTTATGAATGCCGAAAACATCGAAAACGACAAAATCATGTGGTATTTACTCATCCATATCACCTTTGTGTTATCAGCCTTCGCCATGGGATATCTGGATAAAATTACCCGTAAGTAACCTGAGATCGGGATAATAAACGCCTTTCAAACAGTCCTTTGCCCTGTTAACTGTGTTGAATCGACTTGCAATAGGCTAGCTATTGACGCGTCCATTCGCCTTGTTAGCAGAACAAATGACAAGCTTGAAAGTGAGAAAGGGTAACATGTTGATTTTAAATAGCATAAGTTCATCCCTTATCCCGAACTCAGGTTAAGTAACCAGTCATACCCAAATAAAAAGCCCTGATACATAACAGCATCAGGGCTTTTTATTGACTATCATAACGTTAGTCCAAAGTGTACATTGCTACACTATGCGATTATTGAGTCATTGGACGGTTAAATGTAACCACTACAAACAGTGAAATTGTCCCCAGTAGATTCATGAGCATCAATGCCTAAAATATCGAACACGACAAAATCATGTGGTACTTACTATCCACATCACCATTGTGTTATCGGCCTACTCGATGGGAGATTTGGACAAAATTACTCGCAAGTAGTGTTCCGTATCCTCTAGAGGACAGTACAGAATGACAAAACCCCGACACAATTAAGCATTGAGGCTTTTAAGCTTTACAGAAGTTGAAACTTTTAGCCGTTAGATCAGTGAGTAGTTTGTGCTGGATAAATTCACTACGTTACTACTGAAAAGGCAACGCAGTAAAAATCATAAATAAATGAAAATAAATTGTAACCATCCCTTATATCGATCATATTTTGAGAGAGTTTTCCTCATTTAATCGCTCATACATCTTGGGCGGTAGATCGTTCAGTGATTCATCAACTGATATGAACGAGCAAGTAACGCAGTGATCAGTGGCTTAAAGGCATCAAAGGATGCTTAAATTTATGAAGTGGCATCACTCAATATTTTATTTAATAATCTCAGGTCACCTAAATACCCTTGAATGTTTGCATTGACCCATTCATCTTTCGAGATATCAGGCCAATTAACACTCAGCTCAAAATAGAAAAAGAGCTCTTCAAAAAAGAATCTTTGCGTTCTTCCATTTCCCTCTCTAAATGGATGAATAATGTTCAGTTCACAAAAGATATCGGTGATTTCTGCAATTAGTTCATGTTTTGAATCGAATCGTTCCAATAATACGATTCGAGAGAATTGTTTGTTCGCTTCAGCCTCAATTCTTGAACATGTACAAAAACGCGTATCACCCTTAGAAATATCCACGGTTCGAATATCACCAGCCCAATAGTAGATATCTTGAAATAGGTGCTTATGCAGGCTTTGTAGATGTTTTAGGTTAAAGTCTTGTAACGAGGTAATTGTTGAAGAGTATTGACTATATCGAGTTGCAGTAAAGGCTAATTCGGCTTCGGCGAGATTGCCATAGTCCTGAATATTAAGTTTGTTTTGAAGTACTTCCGAGTCAGGGTAACAGTAACTGTCGTGGCTTACCCCGTATTTATCGCGCATACTTGAGTTTCAAATCATCAATCGATTTTCCGGCATTTTCTTTCTTCATAGATAAACCTTCATAGCGAGAGCTCATTTCAAAATTGCTCATTTTCGGCGTGAACACTCGAGCGTTATTAGGTGTTTTATCTTTTGTTGAATTTGCCATTATATCCTCCGCGATAACGCTTATATTATAACCTAGTTCAGCCTACTCTTCTATATAACCCAGTCTTTATCCATGAGATAAACGCCCTTAACAAAAAGCCCCGATACTATTAAGTATCAGGGCTTTTTTAGGTATTGCTCTTAGTTAACTAAGAGCAATGGCCTATGGGTTAGACTTTTTTGCGTAGGATAAATCGTTTAGTACAAGGCGCTGTGAACGTAGCATACGTTTTGTGTATGTGAGCGAGCAGCAACGCCGTAATCAACGCTTTAAACCAGCAAAAAAACAAAAAGCCCCAACACTGTTAAGCATCGGGGCTTTCACTATTCTTTTACAAGAAGTTTGGCTTTAAGCTGTTAGGCTTTAGACCAGCATACAATGTATCTAACGCAGGAAAAATCAGCTTAGAACAAGGCTTTTTGTCACGAAGCGTAGTGTTTTTCTACGTGAGTGGCAAAATAACGCAATTATCACCGATTTAGACCAGGTAGAGTATTTTTCGCAGAATAAAACGTTTAGTACAAGGTGCTTTACCACGACGTTTAGTTCTTCATAAACGAGTGGTAAAGCAACGCCGTAATCACCGATTTAGACCAGGTAGAGTATTTTTCGCAGAATAAAACGTTTAGTACAAGGCG
>NZ_JAKILA010000030.1 GCF_023283885.1 Shewanella basaltis | reverse complement strand
AACTCCAAACTTGCTCAATTGGGTTTAATTCCGGAGTATAATACTAATCAGTACAACAATGTGCTCATGCTTACTGGTTAACATTGCTTATAGTCTGGCGAGAATTGTTGAGGCTAGAAAAACTAGCTCGATTCAATTACAGCCTTATTCTAAGCGATGTTCCTGATACAATCTTTAATCATTTACTTATTCTGATTGGTACTGCATAAATTAACTCGTTAGTTTTTCAATTTCGTGAGCATAAATTAATTATTCTTTCAAATTCTGTAACAAAGAAATGGACAGACTGAGAGTTTCCAGCAAACGGGTTTCTATTCTTCTTAAGAGCATTTTGACGAACGATGTTATGGCTCTTGGAGTTAGTCGATGCTGGAGCAGTTGCCGACGACTGCATGGATGCTGGAGGTAGAGCAACGCAGGAGCAGTTGCCGACGACTGCATGGATGCTGGAGGTAGAGCAACGCAGGAGCAGTTGCCGAGAACAAATATGCCTACAATACTATCACTTGCCTAGGGTCTGTTGATTTTTCAAGGTTATTTTTGCAGCGAGTTGTTGGTCTTTTATACAAGGTAGAGACGTTGAAGTGTAGTTATTCTACATAAAAAGTCGATAACGCAGTAAAAATGACCAACAAACGCTGCCCACAGGGTTCGACTAAAAACGTTTTACTCTTTGTTGAATAGATTTTGCTTAGGTGGCTAGGCTTCAATCCATTCGCCTCGATTAAAACGTTTTTAACTCGAACAAAATTCAACCAGCAAAGATCAACAGACCCTAGCAAGCCTGGAGTTCCAGCTGTTAATCAACTAAATTCGGTCACCTTAGTTAAGTTCTTTAAGCTACATCTTTAAACGGTTTAGTCATAGTTTCAAATTCATTAGGACTTTGAAATTGAAGTATAAACGCATCCGTATCCCGCAGTATCACATATTGATGTAATGCTAGACTGATGCATACAGCATAGTACGATTTGATAAAACGATTTTCACTCGAACGATAAAGTTTGGCTAAAATGATATTAAGATTTAGATCGAAACTCGAGAATCGAATTTATGTTCCCTGTTACAATATGTTATTACTTTAAAGATTAATAATTTTATGTCTATTTCCTTGGCTCCACTTAATACATTTGGTCTTAAACAAAATTGCTCAGCTTTGGTTCGTGTAGTGACTAAATCTGAGCTAACGACAGCCTGTAGGTTTCTTTATTCTGAGCAAGTGCCGATGCTTATATTAGGCGGTGGTAGTAATTTAGTTTTTACCACTGACTATCAAGGTACTGTGGTGAGTGTAGAAACGAAAGGAATTAAGATCACAACAGATGATGACTATTATTACGTCAATGCCCAAGCAGGGGAGAATTGGCATTCATTAGTTGAATTTTGTTTAGCTAATAATATTAATGGTCTGGAAAACATGGCACTTATACCTGGCACAGTGGGTGCGGCTCCAATACAAAATATTGGTGCCTATGGTATTGAATTTAATCGTTATTGCCAAGATGTAGAGTTTTTGCGATTAGACACTAACGAGCTTGTTGTGTTCAGCAACGAGCAGTGTCGGTTTGGCTATCGCGAATCAATATTTAAGCAGGAGTTAAAACACCTCGTGGTGATTACGGAGGTGACACTAAAATTACCTAAACAATGGCAGCCAATACTTGAGTATGGTCCATTACAACATCTGGAACAGTCAACTGTGACAGCGCAGCAAATATTTGATTGTGTCTGCCAGGTTCGCCAATCTAAACTACCTGATCCCAGCTTGCTAGGTAATGTTGGGAGTTTCTTTAAAAACCCTATTGTTTCATCAAGTCAGTTTATAACGCTTAAGCAGCGGTTTCCTTCGATAGTGGCCTTTAAGCAAGCGGATGAGCAATACAAACTAGCCGCGGGCTGGTTGATTGAACAGGCGGGTCTAAAAGGATTTCAAATAGGTGGAGCTGCGGTGCATAAAGATCAAGCTTTAGTACTCGTCAACACAGGTCAAGCAACTGGTGAAGATGTGTGTCAATTAGCGAAATATATTATTGACGTCATATATGCTTTATTTGACGTTACCTTGCATGTTGAGCCGAGGATTATTGGACCTGAAGGGGAGATTGAAATCAAATGAATGATCATTGGTTACGCAAAAGGCAGATATTAGCTTGCTTGAGTCACAAGGTGTTTGTGTCTGGTGAAGTCATTGCACAGTCATTGTCACTCTCTCGTGCAGCTATTAATCAACATATTGATGCACTTAAAGACTATGGTGTCGAAATTTATAGTGTGAAAGGTAAAGGTTATAAGCTTGCTAGTGCGATTTCTTTGCTAAATGAAACCGAGTTGGTTAATAACATAGAAAATCGGTGTTTCTATTTTGACGAAATCCACAGTACTAATACATTTATGTTAGAACATGCATCTGAGCTTAAGTCTGGTGATGTATGTGTGGCTGAATTTCAGTCTGCAGGTCGTGGGCGTCGTGGACGAAAGTGGTTATCTCCTTATGGTCACCATATTTACGCTTCATTGTTTTGGCGTTTAAATAAAGATATTTCACATGCGAGTGGTCTGAGTTTGGTGGTTGGTTGTTCAATTGTAAAAACCTTACAGGATTTAGGTGTAGAAGGGTTAGGTGTTAAGTGGCCTAATGATATCTATTTGGACCATAAAAAACTGGCAGGTATCCTCATTGAATTACGTCAACATTCTGATGTAAAAACAGAACTGATTATTGGTTTTGGCATCAATATGAGCATGTCTGTAGAACAAGGTGATTTAATTGATCAGCCTTGGAGCGACTTATCTGTCATGGCTAATATGCCTGATAAAACCGATCTTTTAATTAAGCTGCATCAGCAAATAAAGCGTGATCTGGTTATGTTTGAACAACACGGTTTGGAGCTATTTTTGGATCGTTGGAACCAAAATGATTTGTTTATTAACCGTGAGATAACATTGTTAATGGCACCAAATTCAGTTACTGGGACTTGTCGGGGTATCGATAAAAATGGTGCGATATTATTAGAGAATGAACAAGGTGTTGCTGCATTTGTTGGAGGTGAAATAAGTTTAAGGGCAACTTAAAAGGGCCAGTTTACTTGCGTAACAACACTTTATTCATTAAATGATTGTGGCCTTTTTGCAGAATAAGATGCGCGCGCTCTCGTGTTGGCTGAATATTAAGTTGTAAATTAGGCCCATTTATCGTGTCCCATATATTGGCGGCTATGGCGTTAGCTTCGTCATCGCTTAAGCTAGCGTAATGATGGAAAAATGATTTTGGGTCACTAAATGCGCCTTTTCTAAACTGCAAAAACCGTTGTTTGTACCATTGCTTTAGTAATGACTCCTCGGCATCGACATATATTGAGAAATCGACAAAGTCAGAAACAAATGGTCGTCTGGTGTCTATAGGAGTATCTAAACCGGTTTGCAGGACATTAAGACCTTCAAGAATTAAAATATCAGGTTGGCGTATAGCCTGATGTTTATCGTGGCATCGGTCATAAGTGACATGGGAATATAATGGTGCTAAGACTTCTTTATTACCTGCTTTTACAGCAGAAATAAACTCGACTAGCATTTTCATATCGTAACTTTCAGGAAAGCCTTTGCGTTGCAACAATCCTTTGCGTTTAAGATCAGCAAGCGGGTATAAAAAACCGTCGGTGGTGACGAGATCCACTTTAGGATGCTCTGGCCAACGTTGAAGCAATGTTTGCAAAATACGTGCAGTAGTGCTTTTTCCTACAGCTACGCTGCCAGCAATACTGATAATATAAGGACCTGGCACATCTTTTTGTTCTAAAAACTTACTTAGAACTAAGCCTCGTTGCTGTTTTGATCCAACAAATAGATTCAATAAACGGCTTAGCGGTAAATAAATGTCGGTCACTTCGTCCAGTGACAGTTTTTCATTCATACCACGAAGGTTTTCGAGTTCAGTTTGACTCAACGTCAGTGGCACTGATTTACGTAATTCTGCCCAATGCTCGCGCTGAAAAGCAAAATAGAGTGCATCTTGTATTGAGTTTATTGAAGTCATAACCATTCCTCTAGGTTGGTCAGGCACATTACACTATCGAATAATTGGCGACAATACTTTGATATTGATTTGTCGTCATGTGGGATATATTCGCCCAGAAATTGCACTTTTTTAGAAAAACGAGACCAAAAAAACGCCATTTGAAACTTTTTTTAGGTTTTTTCGCATTTATCTATTGCACTCCTGAGCACATTTACCTAATATCCGAACCCGAAATGACATGCCGGCATAGCTCAGTTGGTAGAGCAACTGACTTGTAATCAGTAGGTCCCGAGTTCGACTCTTGGTGCCGGCACCATTTTACTGGAGGGGTTCCCGAGTGGCCAAAGGGATCAGACTGTAAATCTGACGGCTCAGCCTTCGAAGGTTCGAATCCTTCTCCCTCCACCATTTTTCTAGGTAGTTAGGTAGCCTATGTTAGGTTGCGCGGATGTCGTATAATGGTATTACTCCAGCCTTCCAAGCTGATAACGCGGGTTCGATTCCCGCCATCCGCTCCAAAATTTGATTGCTGATATGGCTCAGTTGGTAGAGCGCACCCTTGGTAAGGGTGAGGTCGGCAGTTCGAATCTGCCTATCAGCACCAGCCTGCCATACTAACTCCTAACAATACTTGATTCGATGTCATATTAATGCATCGGATTTTTATTATATGTGTGTTTTCATCACCAAACTATTGGATTGAGGCAATACCATGGCAAAAGCTAAATTTGAACGTTCAAAGCCACACGTAAACGTAGGCACCATCGGTCACGTTGACCATGGTAAAACAACTTTAACAGCAGCTATCTCTTCTGTATTGTCTAAGACATACGGTGGTGAAGCTCGTAACTTCGCACAAATCGATAACGCTCCAGAAGAGCGTGAGCGCGGTATTACTATTAATACTTCTCACATCGAATATGACACTCCATCACGTCACTACGCACACGTAGACTGTCCAGGTCACGCGGATTATGTTAAAAACATGATCACTGGTGCTGCACAGATGGACGGCGCAATCCTAGTAGTAGCAGCGACAGATGGCCCAATGCCACAAACTCGTGAGCACATTCTACTTTCTCGTCAAGTAGGTGTACCTTTCATCATCGTATTCATGAACAAGTGTGACATGGTAGATGACGAAGAGTTACTAGAATTAGTAGAAATGGAAGTTCGTGAACTTCTATCAGAATACGACTTCCCAGGTGATGATTTACCAGTAATCCAAGGTTCAGCATTAAGAGCGCTAGAAGGCGATGCAGCATGGGAAGCAAAAATCCTTGAGCTTGCAGAAGCGTTAGACTCTTACATTCCAGAGCCAGAGCGTGACATCGATAAGCCATTCCTACTACCAATCGAAGACGTATTCTCGATTTCAGGTCGTGGTACAGTAGTAACAGGCCGTGTAGAGCGTGGTATTATCCGCGTATCAGACGAAGTAGAAATCGTAGGTGTTCATGCTACGACTAAAACAACTTGTACTGGTGTAGAAATGTTCCGTAAACTGCTTGACGAAGGTCGTGCAGGTGAGAACTGTGGTGTGTTATTACGTGGTACTAAGCGTGATGACGTAGAGCGTGGTCAAGTACTAGCTAAGCCTGGTTCAATCACACCTCACACAACGTTCGAATCAGAAGTATACGTGTTATCAAAAGAAGAGGGTGGTCGTCACACTCCATTCTTTAAAGGTTACCGTCCACAGTTCTACTTCCGTACAACAGACGTAACAGGTACTATCGAGTTACCAGAAGGCGTAGAAATGGTAATGCCTGGTGACAACATCAAGATGGTAGTTACACTAATTTACCCAATCGCGATGGACGACGGTTTACGTTTCGCTATCCGTGAAGGTGGCCGTACAGTAGGTGCTGGTGTTGTAGCTAAAATCATCGCGTAATAGCGACTTTAGTGAACACTGAAAAAGGAAGCTTCGGCTTCCTTTTTTGTTTTTACGAAAAAAACACCGCTTTATTGATTTTTTTGGCTAATTTGTTGCGCTAACTTTACCTGTATTGTTGCGAACAAAGCTGAATAAGAATACAATCTATGGCCGATTTTTGACCCTGTGCTTATGCATTTTCTGGGAAAGCTCGGAAATGCGGATTTGGTAAATATGTTGTTTACCAAGCTAAGCTCAGGTCGTAGTGAGTAACGGAATTAACCGATGACAACAAATACTGAAAACCAGAGTAATTCTTTGGATATCGTTAAGTGGGGCGTAGCAGCATTGCTAATTGCTGCTGCTGTTATAGGCAATCAATTTTACGCAGATGCAAATGTTGTGGCTCGTGTTGCTGGGGTCATTATTGCTTTTGCTATTGCTGGTGTTATTGCATTGCAAACTATTAAAGGTAAACAAGCATTATCATTTGCCCGTGAAGCACATATTGAGGTGCGTAAAGTAGTATGGCCAACTCGCCAAGAGGCGCTTAATACTACCTTTATCGTACTTGCAGCAACTGGTGTGGTTGCATTGGTCCTATGGGGATTGGATGCAGTTTTGTTACGAGTAGTCAATTTAATTACTGGCGTATAGGCATCTAAAAATGACTGAAGCTACAGAAGCGAAAAAAAGATGGTATGTAATTCAAGCCTTTTCAGGTTATGAAGGTCGTGTACTTAAAACACTGCTAGAACATATCAAAATGCACAACATGGAACATTACTTTGGTGAGATTTTAGTCCCAACTGAAGAAGTGGTAGAAATGCGTGCGGGTCAGCGTCGTAAGAGCGAACGTAAATTTTTCCCTGGCTATGTATTAGTCCAAATGGAAATGAACGATGACAGCTGGCATTTAGTGAAGAGCATTCCGCGAGTGATGGGCTTTATTGGTGGAACCTCTGATCGTCCAGCGCCGATTTCTGATAAAGAAGCTAATGCTATTCTTCAGCGCCTACAAGACACTATTGAGTCACCTACTCATCGTGTAATGTACGAACCGGGTGAAGTGGTTCGTGTGTGCGATGGTCCATTTGCAGACTTTAATGGCACAATTGAAGAAGTAGACTACGACAAGAACCGCGTTAAGGTTTCTGTGATGATTTTCGGTCGTTCAACGCCAGTAGAGTTAGATTTTAATCAAGTAGAAAAAACCTGATTAAAATAACTACAAAATAAAGATTGTTTGCGGGTGCGTATTTTACTATAATTCGCACCCGTTGTTTTCAGGGGAGCAAATTGGCATGTCGCCGAGATGCGCTAGAACCCAAATAGAGGAAATGTCGACATGGCAAAGAAAATTGAAGCTTATATTAAGCTACAAGTAGCAGCCGGTGCTGCAAACCCGTCTCCACCAGTTGGTCCTGCTTTAGGTCAAAAAGGTGTGAACATCATGGAATTCTGTAAAGCATTCAACGCTCGTACTGAAAAGTTCGAAAAAGGTATGCCAATTCCTGTTGTTATCACTGTATATAACGACCGTTCTTTCACTTTTGAAACTAAGACTCCACCTGCGTCTTTCCTACTGCTTAAAGCAGCTGGTTTGAAATCAGGTTCTGGCCGTCCTAATACTCAAAAAGTAGGAACTATCAAGCGTAGCGCAGTTCAGGAAATCGCTGAAACTAAAGCCGCTGATATGACTGGTGCTGACATTGAAGCGATGACTCGCTCAATTGAAGGTACTGCACGTTCAATGGGTTTGGTAGTAGAGGACTAATATAATGGCAAAGCTAACTAAGCGCGCTCGCGTAATCCGCGAAAAAGTTGATGCAACTAAACTGTACGACATCAACGAAGCAGTAGCACTTTTAAAAGAATTAGCAACTGCTAAATTCGTAGAAAGTGTTGACGTAGCTGTTAACCTTGGTATCGATCCTCGTAAATCAGACCAAAACGTGCGTGGTGCTACTGTACTACCACACGGTACTGGTCGTGACGTTCGTGTTGCTGTATTCACTCAAGGTGCAAACGCTGAAGCTGCTAAAGCTGCTGGCGCAGAACTAGTGGGTATGGAAGATTTAGCTGAACAAGTTAAAGCTGGCGAAATGAACTTTGACGTTGTTATCGCATCACCAGACGCAATGCGCGTTGTAGGTATGTTAGGTCAAATCTTAGGCCCACGTGGTTTAATGCCTAACCCTAAAACTGGTACTGTAACGCCAAACGTTGCAGAAGCAGTTAAAAATGCTAAAGCTGGTCAAGTTCGTTACCGCAACGACAAGAACGGTATTATCCACACTACTATCGGTAAAGTGGATTTCACTGCTGAACAGTTAAAAGACAACTTAGAAGCGTTAGTGTCTGCACTGAAAAAGGCTAAGCCTGCAGTTGCAAAAGGCGTTTACGTTAAAAAAGTTAGCATCTCTACCACTATGGGTGCAGGTGTAACTGTTGACCAAGCTAGCTTGGAAGACGCTAAGTAATTTTACAAAATGCGTGCGTTAGTCTATAATGCGCGCACTTTGTGGGTTGAAGCTCCTTTTTGCTTAATTTAACCAAATTATTTAGGTGAATTAGTTGAAACGTGAGCTTCCGTCCAAGACCGCAGGCGTCAATCGTAAGGTTAACTTAATTTCCTGCGTAGACGGTGTCAGGCCCCAGCTAAAATTTTTTACTGGAATATCTGCACCGTAAGTAACTAAGCACATGTTGTGTTTAGTTTGGTAAATTCTAGGGGTATTCCCTAGGTAGAATCCAGGAGTAAAGCCAATGGCATTAAGACTCGAAGACAAAAAGGCAATTGTTGCTGAAGTCAACGAAGCTGCCAAAGGTGCACTTTCTGCAGTAGCCGCTGATTCTCGCGGTGTAACTGTAGGTGCTATGACTGTTTTGCGTAAAACAGCTCGCGCTAACGGTGTTTATGTACGTGTAGTACGTAACACGCTAGCTCGTCGTGCTGTTCAAGGTACTGCTTTTGAGTGCCTAGCCGAAACGTTCACTGGCCCAACTTTATTAGCTTTTTCTACTGAGCACCCAGGTGCTGCAGCGCGTCTTTTAAAAGATTTCGCTAAAGAACAAGCTAAGTTTGAAGTTAAAGGTGCAGCTTTCGAAGGGGAATTTATCCCTGCAGCTGATATTGATCGTTTAGCGAAACTACCAACATACGAAGAAGCACTAGCTCAGTTAATGATGACTATGAAAGAAGCATCTGCTGGCAAGTTCGTTCGTACATTGGCCGCCCTTCGCGATCAAAAACAAGACGCCGCTTAATTTTAAGTTGGCCGCTTAATCAAATTGAATTCAGAACAATAGGAAATATTTCTAATGTCTATCACTAAAGACCAAATTTTAGAAGCTTTTGCAGCAATGTCTGTAATGGAAGTTGTTGAACTAATCGAAGCAATGGAAGAGAAGTTCGGCGTTTCTGCTGCTGCTGCAGTAGTTTCTGGCGGTAGCGATGCTGGTGCAGCTGCTGAAGAACAAACAGAATTCGACGTAATTCTTACTTCACACGGCGACAACAAAGTAGCAGTTATTAAAGCTCTACGTGGCGCTACAGGTCTAGGCCTGAAAGAAGCTAAGACTATGGCTGAATCTTCGCCAATCGCTGTTAAAGAAGCGGTAAGCAAAGAAGAAGCTGAAGCGCTTAAGAAAGAATTAGAAGAAGCTGGTGCTTCTGTTGAAATCAAGTAAGCTATAACTTACTTGCTCACCCAAGCAATTGGGTGAAGGCTGGCGGTTTTTTAACCGTCGGCCTTTTTTGCGCTTTATGCGCAGGCGATTTTTATTCACCGTTTGTCGCCAGTTTTAGCAGTCCCTAGCAGAGATTACTGGTTAGGTTCTTGCCATCAACGGTGATGGGCAAACGTGCTGATTTAATTATATTATTTCAGTCTTGGTCACATCTCGTAAGCAGAGGAAACCCATGGTTTACTCCTATTCTGAAAAGAAGCGTATTCGCAAAGACTTTGGTAAGCGTCCAAAAGTTTTGGATATCCCTTATTTATTGTCTATCCAGTTAGACTCTTTTAAGAAGTTCACCGATCAAGACCCTACGGGTGAACGCGGCTTAGAAGCTGCATTCCGTAGCGTTTTTCCTATCAAGAGCTTTTCTGGCTATAGTGAGCTGCAATATGTCAGCTACAAGCTAGGTGAGCCAGTTTTTGATGTGAAAGAATGTCAGATCCGCGGTGTTACTTATTCAGCACCACTTCGCGTTAAGTTACGCATGGTGTTGTTTGACCGTGAAGCTGCAGCTGGCACTGTTAAAGACATTAAAGAACAAGAAGTCTACATGGGTGATATCCCATTGATGACTGATAACGGTACTTTCGTTATTAATGGTACTGAGCGCGTTATCGTATCTCAGTTACACCGTTCTCCAGGCGTGTTCTTTGATCATGACCGTGGTAAAACCCACTCTTCAGGTAAGGTGCTGTATAACGCACGTATTATTCCTTACCGTGGTTCATGGCTTGATTTTGAATTCGATCCTAAAGATGCACTATTTGTTCGTATTGACCGTCGTCGTAAATTACCGGCAACGATTATTTTACGTGCACTTGAATACTCTACTCAGGACATCTTAGATTTATTCTTTGAGCGTATAGAGTTTAAAATCAAGAAAGATTCACTTGTTATGGCACTTGTGCCTGACCGTTTACGCGGCGAAACAGCAAGTTACGACATTAAAGATGCAGAAGGCACTTTATTAGTTGAAGCTGGCCGTCGTATTACTGCTCGTCATATTAAGCAACTTGAAAAAACCAACACCACTGAGCTTGAAGTGCCAGTTGAATACATTGTTGGTAAGTATGCTGCACAAGATTATATTGACGAAGACACAGGTGAAGTATTAGTTACTGCTAACAGTGAGATTAGCTTAGAAGATTTAGCTAAGTTATCACTTGCTGGTATTAAGAACATTGATACATTATTTATCAATGATCTTGATCATGGTGCTTATATTGCTGACACATTACGCATTGACTCTACAACTAACCGCCTAGAAGCATTAGTTGAGATTTATCGTATGATGCGTCCTGGCGAGCCACCAACCAAAGATGCAGCTGAAGGTTTATTCCAAAACCTATTCTTCAGTGAAGAACGTTATGACTTATCTAAAGTAGGTCGTATGAAGTTCAACCGTCGTCTAGAAATCGCTGAAGACGAAGGTAACGGCGTGTTGTCTAAAGAAGACATCGTTGCTGTAATGAAGAAAATCATCGAAATCCGTAACGGCTATGATGAAGTCGACGATATTGACCACTTAGGTAACCGTCGTATTCGTAGCGTAGGTGAGATGGCTGAAAACCAATTCCGTGTTGGTTTAGTTCGTGTAGAGCGTGCTGTTCGTGAACGTCTATCATTAGGCGATTTAAACGAGCTTATGCCACAGGACTTAATTAACGCTAAGCCAATTTCTGCGGCAGTGAAAGAATTCTTTGGTTCTTCACAGTTGTCACAGTTTATGGATCAAAACAACCCGCTATCAGAAGTGACGCACAAGCGTCGTATTTCTGCACTTGGCCCAGGTGGTTTGACTCGTGAACGTGCAGGCTTTGAAGTTCGTGACGTACATCCAACTCACTACGGTCGTTTATGTCCAATTGAGACCCCTGAAGGTCCAAACATTGGTCTAATCAACTCATTAGCCAGTTTTGCTCGTACTAACTCTTATGGTTTCTTAGAAACACCTTACCGCAAAGTGGTTGATGGTGTGATTACTGATGAAGTTGAATACTTATCAGCAATTGAAGAAGGCCGTTATGTTATTGCACAGGCAAACATTGAAGTAGACAGTGCTGGCCGTATGGTTGAAGAACAGATTGCGTGTCGTCATAAGGGTGAATCTACCTTTATGCGTGCTGCAGATGTTCAATATATGGACGTATCACCACAACAGATTATTTCTGTTGCGGCATCACTTATTCCGTTCTTAGAACACGATGATGCTAACCGCGCATTGATGGGTGCAAACATGCAACGTCAAGCCGTTCCTACTTTACGTGCTGATAAGCCGTTAGTAGGTACTGGTATTGAGCGTACGCTTGCTGTTGACTCTGGTGTGGTTGTTGCGGCTAAACGTGGCGGTGTTGTTGACTACGTTGACGCTAGCCGTATCGTTGTTAAAGTGAATGAAGATGAGCTACGCCCAGGCGAAGCCGGTATCGACATTTATAACTTAACAAAATATACCCGTTCAAACCAAAACACCTGTATTAACCAACGTCCTTGTTGTTTCGTTGGTGAGCCAGTGGTTCGTGGTGACGTATTAGCCGATGGTCCATCAACCGATTTAGGTGATTTGGCTCTTGGTCAAAATATGCGTATCGCGTTCATGCCTTGGAACGGTTATAACTTCGAAGACTCGATCTTAATTTCTGAGCGCGTTGCGCAAGAAGATCGTTTCACTACTATTCATATCCAAGAGCTTTCTTGTATTGCTCGTGATACTAAATTAGGTAGCGAAGAAATCACAGCTGATATTCCAAACGTAGGTGAGTCTGCTTTATCTAAATTAGATGAATCAGGTATCGTTTACATTGGTGCAGAAGTGAAGGGTGGCGACATTCTAGTGGGTAAAGTGACACCTAAAGGTGAAACACAGTTAACCCCAGAAGAGAAACTACTCCGTGCTATTTTTGGTGAAAAAGCATCTGACGTTAAGGACAGTTCATTACGTGTACCTAACTCAGTGAAAGGCACCATCATCGACGTTCAGGTATTTACCCGTGACGGCGTTGAAAAAGACAAGCGCGCGCTTGAAATCGAAGAAATGCACGTTCGCCAAGCTCGTAAAGACTTAGGTGAAGAGTTCAAAATCCTTGAAGAAGGTGTATTGAGCCGTGCACGTAACTTGTTACTGTCTGTAGGTTATTCAGAAGCTAAATTAGCTGAAATCCCACGTAAAGACGTGTTAATTCAAGTTATCGACGATGAAGCAAAACAAACTGAATTAGAACAGTTAGCTGAACAGCACGAAGAGCTAAAAGCTGACTTTGACAAGAAGTTTGAAGTTAAGCGTCGTAAGATCACCCAAGGTGATGATTTGGCACCAGGTGTACTGAAAATTGTTAAGGTTTACTTAGCCGTTAAACGTACCATCCAACCAGGTGACAAAATGGCGGGTCGTCATGGTAACAAAGGTGTTATCTCGAAGATCTGTCCAATCGAAGACATGCCATACGATGAAGAAGGTAATCCAGTAGACATCGTACTAAACCCATTGGGCGTACCATCGCGTATGAACATCGGTCAGGTACTTGAAGTTCACATGGGTGCTGCAGCCAAAGGCATCGGTAACAAGATTACCGCTATGCTTGAAGAGCAGCGTGAAATTGCCGAACTTCGTAACTACATCAAGCAAGTTTACGAGTTAGGTGACGACGTGCTACAGCGTGTTGACATTGATTCGTTTAGCGATGAAGAGGTCGTGCGCCTGGCTACTCACCTAAAAGGTGGTGTGCCGATTGCTACACCAGCATTCGACGGTGCTAAAGAGAAAGAGATCAAGCAAATGCTTGCTCTTGCAGGCTTACCTGAGTCTGGCCAGTTAACTCTGTGTGACGGCCGTACCGGTAACGAATTTGAGCGTAAAGTAACTGTTGGTTACATGTACATGCTCAAACTGAACCACTTAGTTGATGACAAGATGCACGCCCGTTCTACCGGTTCGTACAGCTTAGTGACTCAACAACCATTGGGCGGTAAAGCTCAATTTGGTGGTCAGCGTTTCGGTGAGATGGAAGTGTGGGCACTTGAAGCATACGGTGCAGCTTATACTCTACAAGAAATGCTAACAGTTAAGTCAGATGACGTTAACGGTCGTACTCAGATGTATAAAAACATCGTCGACGGTAACCATCAGATGCAACCAGGCATGCCTGAGTCTTTCAACGTGTTGTTGAAGGAAATCCGTTCACTTGGTATTAATATCGAGTTGGACCAAGAGTAAGCATCGCACTTAAGCAATGTTTGGTAACCAAGGGTGCTTTGCATCTGCAAAGCACCTGGTTTAACTCCTTCAGGAGAGAAACGTGAAAGACTTATTAAAGTTTCTTAAACAGCAAAGCAAGACTGAAGAATTCAACGGAATTAAAATTGGTTTGGCTTCGCCAGATCTCATCCGTTCTTGGTCTTTTGGTGAAGTAAAGAAGCCAGAAACCATTAACTACCGTACATTCAAGCCTGAGCGTGAAGGTTTGTTCTGTGCGCGTATCTTTGGTCCGGTTAAAGATTACGAATGTTTGTGTGGTAAATACAAACGTCTTAAGCACCGTGGTGTGATTTGTGAAAAGTGTGGCGTAGAAGTTACCCAGACTAAAGTGCGTCGTGAGCGCATGGGTCACATTGAATTGGCTAGCCCAGTTGCCCACATTTGGTTCTTAAAATCACTTCCGTCACGTATCGGCTTAATGCTTGATATGACGTTACGTGATATCGAACGCGTACTGTACTTTGAATCATTTGTTGTGATCGAGCCTGGCATGACCACGCTTGAGCGCGGCCAAATGCTAACCGAAGAAACGTATCTTGATGCGTTAGAAGAATACGGTGACGAGTTTGAAGCTAAGATGGGTGCCGAGGCAGTGTTAGAATTGCTACGTGCTATCAACTTAGAAGAACAGATCGAACAAATGCGCGAAGAGTTGCCATCTATCAACTCTGAAACCCGTCGTAAAAAGGTGACAAAACGCCTTAAACTGATGGAAGCATTCTTCACATCTGGCAACAAGCCAGAGTGGATGATCTTAAAAGTATTACCGGTTCTGCCACCTGATCTACGTCCATTAGTGCCGTTAGATGGCGGTCGTTTCGCGACTTCAGATCTTAACGATCTTTACCGTCGTGTGATTAACCGTAACAACCGTTTGAAGCGTCTGTTAGATTTAGCTGCGCCTGACATTATCGTACGTAACGAAAAACGTATGTTACAAGAGTCAGTTGATGCGCTATTAGATAACGGTCGTCGCGGTCGTGCTATTACCGGTTCTAACAAGCGTCCGCTTAAATCTCTTGCAGATATGATCAAGGGTAAGCAAGGTCGTTTCCGTCAAAACTTACTTGGTAAGCGTGTTGACTATTCAGGCCGTTCGGTAATTACCGTAGGTCCTACTTTACGTCTACATCAGTGTGGTCTTCCTAAGAAGATGGCACTTGAGCTATTCAAACCATTTATTTATGGCAAGTTAGAAGGTCGTGGTTTAGCCACTACCATCAAAGCGGCTAAGAAAATGGTTGAACGCGAACAGGCTGAAGTATGGGATGTATTAGACGAAGTCATTCGTGAACATCCTGTGATGCTTAACCGTGCACCAACACTTCACAGACTGGGTATTCAAGCATTTGAACCTGTTCTGATTGAAGGTAAAGCAATTCAATTGCACCCGTTAGTTTGTGCGGCATATAACGCCGACTTCGACGGTGACCAAATGGCGGTTCACGTTCCATTAACGCTTGAAGCTCAGTTAGAAGCTCGTGCGCTAATGATGTCAACCAACAACATTTTGTCACCAGCAAACGGTGAGCCTGTAATTACTCCGTCTCAGGACGTGGTATTAGGTCTGTACTACACCAGCCGTGAACGTATTAACGGCCGCGGTGAAGGCATGGCATTTGCTTCAGTAGCTGAAGTAGAAAAAGCCTATGCTACTGGTGCAGCTGAATTACATGCTCGCGTTAAAGTGCGTATCACTGAAACCACAATTGCAGACAATGGCGATAAAACCAAAGCAACACGTATCGTTGATACCACTGTTGGCCGTGCGCTTTTATCATTGATTCTGCCAGAAGGCTTATCTTATGATTTGGTTAACCAAAACATGGGTAAGAAGCAGATCTCTAAGCTATTGAACACCTGTTACCGTCAACTAGGTCTTAAAGATACTGTTATCTTTGCTGACCAATTGATGTATACCGGTTTCCGTTTTGCAACCATTTCTGGTGCCTCTGTAGGTATCGACGATATGGTTATTCCAGATGAGAAATACACCCTAGTTGCAGACGCAGAAGCTGAAGTACTTGAAATTCAAGAACAGTTCCAGTCAGGTCTGGTGACTGCTGGTGAGCGTTACAACAAAGTTATCGATATCTGGGCAAGTGCCAACGAAAAAGTCTCTAAAGCGATGATGGAAAACCTGTCAACAGAGACAGTGATTAACCGTGATGGCGTAGAAGAGAAACAAGCCTCGTTTAACAGCATCTACATGATGGCTGACTCAGGTGCTCGTGGTAGTGCTGCTCAGATCCGTCAGTTGGCGGGTATGCGTGGTCTGATGGCAAAACCGGATGGTTCTATCATCGAAACTCCAATTGTGGCTAACTTCCGTGAAGGTCTAAACGTACTACAGTACTTTATTTCTACTCACGGTGCGCGTAAAGGTCTTGCCGATACCGCATTGAAGACAGCTAACTCGGGTTACTTAACTCGTCGTCTAGTAGACGTTGCACAAGACTTAGTCGTTATTGAAGACGACTGTGGTGTTGAGCATGGTCTAACCATGAAGCCATTGATTGAAGGTGGTGATGTAGTTGAGCCTCTACGCGAACGTGTTCTAGGTCGTGTTGTTGCTGTTGACGTATTAAAGCCAGGTACAGAAGAAGTGCTTGCGCCACGTAACACACTGCTTGATGAAGCATGGTGTAACACGTTAGAAGAGCACAGTATCGATGAAGTTATTGTACGTTCTGTAATTACCTGTGAAACAGACTTTGGTGTGTGTGCAGCGTGTTACGGCCGTGATTTGGCTCGTGGTCATATTATTAACCACGGTGAAGCCATTGGTGTTGTTGCAGCACAGTCAATCGGTGAACCAGGTACACAGTTAACCATGCGTACGTTCCACATTGGTGGTGCGGCATCTCGTGCGTCAGCAGAAAACAACGTTCAAGTTAAGAACGCAGGTTCTCTGAAGCTACATAATGCTAAGCATGTTTCTAATATCGACGGTAAGCTTGTTATTGTTTCTCGTTCTTCTGAGATTGCCATCATCGATGAGCTTGGTCGTGAGAAAGAGCGTTATAAAGTGCCATACGGTACCGTGTTAGAGAAATTGGAAGACAGTGAAGTTGCAGCTGGCGAGATCATCGCAAACTGGGATCCACATACTCACCCAATTATTTCTGAAGTAGCGGGTAGCGTAAAATTTGTTGATATGATCGACGGTGTAACCATGACACGTCAAACGGACGAGTTAACTGGTTTATCATCTGTTGTGGTATTAGAAATTGGTGCGCGTACTTCTGCAGGTAAAGAGTTACGTCCAGCCATTCGTCTTGTTGACGCTGATGGTAATGACTTAATGATCCCTGGCACTGAAGTACCAGCTCAATACTTCTTACCAGGTAACGCGATTGTGTCGAAAGACGATAACGCGAAAATCAACGTTGGTGACGCATTAGCACGTATTCCACAAGAATCGTCTAAAACGCGCGACATCACCGGTGGTCTACCACGTGTTGCTGACTTATTCGAAGCGCGTAAGCCAAAAGAGCCTGCAATTCTTGCAGAGATCTCAGGTACTATCTCGTTCGGTAAAGAGACCAAAGGTAAGCGTCGTCTCGTGATTACCCCTGCTGATGGTGGCGAACACTATGAAGAGATGATCCCTAAGTGGCGTAACTTAAACGTGTTCGAAGGTGAAAAAGTTGAGCGCGGTGAAGTTATCGCTGACGGTCCAGAAGCCGCACATGACATTTTACGTCTTCGTGGTATCCACAATGTTGCAAACTACATTGTGAACGAAGTACAGGATGTTTACCGTCTACAGGGCGTTAAGATCAACGATAAGCATATCGAAGTTATCATTCGTCAAATGCTGCGTAAGTGTTTAATTACTTCAGCAGGCGACAGTGAGTTCTTAGAAGGCGAGCAAGTTGAAGTATCGCGCGTTAAGATAGCTAACCGAGAGCTAATTGCTCAAGGTAAAGCGCCTGCAACGTTCGAACGTGAATTATTGGGTATTACCAAAGCATCTTTGGCTACCGAATCATTCATTTCAGCGGCATCGTTCCAAGAAACCACTCGCGTGTTAACAGAAGCGGCAGTTGGCGGTAAGAGCGATCCATTACGTGGTCTAAAAGAAAACGTCATTGTAGGTCGTTTAATTCCTGCTGGTACTGGTTATGCTTACCACAAAACGCGCAATGAAGAGCGTGCTAAAGCAGCAAACTCTAAAGGCAAAGTTGAAGTGGCAACTGTGACAGCAAGCGAAGCTGAACAAAACCTAGCGGATCTATTAAACTTGGCAGGCAGCCAAGATTAAGTTAGTTTTTTGTTAAAAAAAGGCGCCTAGGGCGCCTTTTTTATTGTAATTTGCAGTTAAAGTTGGCTATTTCTTGACAGGCAGCCATTACCTTTCTAAAATTCCGCGTCCTACCATTGTGGGATATAGATTTTTCACACCTAATTGTTGAGTTTAAATCAACTGTCGGAGCTATACATGGCAACTGTAAACCAGTTGGTACGTAAGCCACGTGCGCCAAAAGTCGAAAAGACTAATGTGCCTGCGTTGAACGCGTGCCCACAAAAACGTGGTGTTTGTACTCGTGTGTACACAACAACACCTAAAAAACCTAACTCTGCACTACGTAAAGTAGCTCGTGTGCGTCTAACTAACGGTTTCGAAGTGACTTCGTACATCGGCGGTGAAGGCCATAACTTGCAAGAGCACAGTGTAATCCTAATCCGTGGTGGTCGTGTTAAAGACTTACCTGGTGTGCGTTATCACACTGTTCGTGGCGCATTAGACTGTGCTGGCGTGACTACACGTCGCCAAGGCCGTTCTAAGTACGGTGCTAAGCGTCCTAAGTCTTAACGTATCCCGTTTAAGTAAGGCCAAGCTAGTATTTATTTGACATTCCAGTTTTGGAAATACCTGAAGCATACGGAGAATTGATATGCCAAGACGTCGCGTTGTAGGACAACGTAAAATCCTACCAGATCCAAAGTTTCACAGTGAGTTGTTGGCTAAGTTCATCAACGTCATTATGCAGGACGGCAAAAAGTCGACTGCTGAAAAAATTATCTACAAGGCGTTAGATGTTGTCGCTGAAAAGAAAAGCGAAAATCATTTAACTATCCTTGAAGCAGCCCTTGATAACGTTCGCCCATCAGTCGAGGTTAAATCTCGTCGTGTTGGTGGTTCAACGTATCAAGTACCATGTGAAGTTCGTCCAGTGCGTCGTAACGCACTAGCGATGCGCTGGTTAGTTGAAGCTGCTCGCAAGCGTGGTGAAAAATCTATGGCTCTACGTCTAGCAGGTGAAATGCTAGATGCATCTGAAAACAAAGGTACTGCTGTTAAGAAGCGTGAAGACGTGCATCGCATGGCTGAAGCTAACAAAGCCTTTGCTCATTACCGTTGGTAATATAATGGAGCGGGCGATTGCCCGCTCCATATTGTTGATATTGCTAAAACGTCTGTTTTGGCTGAGAGGGTATAACTAGTGGCTCGTACAACCCCAATTGAGCGTTATCGTAATATCGGTATCGTTGCTCATGTGGATGCAGGTAAAACTACCACAACAGAACGTGTTCTGTTCTATACCGGTATGTCTCATAAAATCGGTGAGGTGCATGATGGCGCCGCCACGACCGACTGGATGGTACAAGAGCAAGAGCGTGGTATTACTATCACTTCTGCTGCTGTAACCACTTTTTGGCGCGGTATGGAAGCTCAATTTGCAGAACACCGTATTAATATCATCGATACCCCAGGTCACGTAGACTTCACAATTGAAGTTGAGCGTTCATTACGCGTACTTGATGGAGCCGTAGTTGTATTTTGTGGCTCATCAGGCGTTGAACCGCAATCTGAAACTGTATGGCGTCAAGCTGACAAATACCACGTTCCGCGTATGGTGTTTGTGAATAAGATGGACCGTGCAGGTGCAGATTTTGACCGAGTAATAAAACAAATTCGTAATCGACTTGGCGCAACTTGTGTACCAATCCAATTAAATATTGGTGCAGAAGAAAACTTCAAGGGTGTTATTGATTTGATAAAGATGAAAGCCATTAACTGGTCTGAAACAGATCAGGGAATGACGTTCACTTATGAAGACATTCCTGCAGATCTAGCAGCTAAAGCTGCTGAAATGCACGAGTATCTTGTGGAAGCAGCCGCTGAAGCCTCAGATGAACTGATGGACAAATACCTTGAAGAAGGTGAGCTATCAGAACAAGAGATTAAATCAGCACTGCGTCAGCGCACAATTAACAATGAGATCGTACTCGCAACCTGTGGTTCAGCATTTAAGAACAAAGGTGTGCAGGCGGTACTTGATGCGGTTGTCGACTTTTTACCAGCGCCAATTGATGTACCTGCAATTAAAGGTATTGATGAAGACGAGAAAGAAGTTGAACGTCCATCTGATGATGATGCGCCATTTGCCGCATTAGCATTTAAAATTGCGACTGATCCATTTGTTGGAACACTTACCTTTATCCGCGTATATTCCGGTGTACTTGAGACAGGTGCGGGCGTTTATAATTCTGTAAAACAGAAACGTGAACGTATTGGTCGTATGGTGCAAATGCACGCAAACGATCGGACCGAACTAAAAGAAGTGCGCGCAGGTGATATTGCTGCGGCCATTGGTCTAAAAGATGTTACAACAGGCGATACTCTTTGCGATAATGATCACAAAGTGATTCTTGAGCGCATGGAGTTCCCAGAGCCCGTAATTACCATTGCCGTTGAGCCTCGTTCGAAAGCAGATCAGGACAAAATGGGGATTGCGCTGCAAAAATTAGCAGCAGAAGATCCATCATTCCGAGTCGAAACTAACGAAGAATCAGCACAAACACTGATATCTGGAATGGGTGAGTTACACTTGGATATTATCGTTGACCGTATGCGTCGCGAATTCAGTGTAGAATGTAACGTAGGTAAACCTCAGGTAGCCTATCGCGAGACTATCCGTTCGAAAGTAGAAGTGGAAGGTAAATTTGTACGCCAATCTGGCGGTCGTGGCCAATTTGGTCATGTCTGGCTAAGATTAGAGCCGCTCGAAGAGGGCGCTGGCTACGAGTTTGTCAATGAAGTCGTTGGTGGTGTTATTCCACGCGAATACATACCCGCAGTTGACAAAGGTATTCAAGAACAGATGAAAAATGGCGTATTAGCCGGTTATCCTGTTCTTGATGTGAAGGTCACATTATTTGACGGTTCATATCATGATGTGGACTCGAATGAAATGGCGTTCAAAATTGCAGGTTCTATGGGCTTCAAACAGGGTGCGCTAGATGCAAACCCAGCGTTGCTTGAACCCTGTATGAAAGTAGAAGTCACTACACCTGAAGATTATATGGGCGATGTTGTTGGTGACTTAAACCGACGTCGTGGCATAATTGAAGGTATGGACGATGGCATCGCAGGTGTTAAACTTGTTCATGCAGTAGTACCTCTATCTGAAATGTTTGGTTATGCAACTGATTTGCGCTCTGCATCTCAGGGCCGTGCTTCTTACTCTATGGAGTTTTATAAGTACGCAGATGCACCGCAAAACATTGCAAAAGCGATTATAGAATCTCGTAACTAATATTGGTTACGGCATTAATGTTATATTGCTCGAATTTATCGAGCACTTCTGAAAAGAAAGGAATTTATCGTGGCAAAAGCTAAATTTGAACGTAGTAAGCCTCACGTAAACGTAGGCACCATTGGTCACGTTGACCATGGTAAAACAACTTTAACAGCAGCTATCTCTTCTGTATTGTCTAAGACATACGGTGGTGAAGCTCGTAACTTCGCACAAATCGATAACGCTCCAGAAGAGCGTGAGCGCGGTATTACTATTAATACTTCTCACATCGAATATGACACTCCATCACGTCACTACGCACACGTAGACTGTCCAGGTCACGCGGATTATGTTAAAAACATGATCACTGGTGCTGCACAGATGGACGGCGCAATCCTAGTAGTAGCAGCGACAGATGGCCCAATGCCACAAACTCGTGAGCACATTCTACTTTCTCGTCAAGTAGGTGTACCTTTCATCATCGTATTCATGAACAAGTGTGACATGGTAGATGACGAAGAGTTACTAGAATTAGTAGAAATGGAAGTTCGTGAACTTCTATCAGAATACGACTTCCCAGGTGATGATTTACCAGTAATCCAAGGTTCAGCATTAAGAGCGCTAGAAGGCGATGCAGCATGGGAAGCAAAAATCCTTGAGCTTGCAGAAGCGTTAGACTCTTACATTCCAGAGCCAGAGCGTGACATCGATAAGCCATTCCTACTACCAATCGAAGACGTATTCTCGATTTCAGGTCGTGGTACAGTAGTAACAGGCCGTGTAGAGCGTGGTATTATCCGCGTATCAGACGAAGTAGAAATCGTAGGTGTTCATGCTACGACTAAAACAACTTGTACTGGTGTAGAAATGTTCCGTAAACTGCTTGACGAAGGTCGTGCAGGTGAGAACTGTGGTGTGTTATTACGTGGTACTAAGCGTGATGACGTAGAGCGTGGTCAAGTACTAGCTAAGCCTGGTTCAATCACACCTCACACAACGTTCGAATCAGAAGTATACGTGTTATCAAAAGAAGAGGGTGGTCGTCACACTCCATTCTTTAAAGGTTACCGTCCACAGTTCTACTTCCGTACAACAGACGTAACAGGTACTATCGAGTTACCAGAAGGCGTAGAAATGGTAATGCCTGGTGACAACATCAAGATGGTAGTTACGCTAATTTACCCAATCGCGATGGACGACGGTTTACGTTTCGCTATTCGTGAAGGTGGCCGTACAGTAGGTGCTGGTGTTGTAGCTAAAATCATCGCGTAATAGCGACTTTAGTGAACACTGAAAAAGGAAGCTTCGGCTTCCTTTTTTGTTTTAAGAAAAAACATCACAATCTAGTGGCATAAATACATAATTTGTGTAAAATGCGCCGCAATTGGTAATGAACATTCTTTCTGAAGAGTCTTTACACAATGGGCTTGATCTTCAATATAAGATCTGTATAATTGCCCACTCGCTCACTTGTGAAGCGAAAATACATGTTTAACCAAATAAATTGGTTATTCATTTTCATAGCGACTCCGATTGGGAGTCGAACGGTTAAATCATCTCGCTCTGCTTTTCCAGTTTGGAAGTAGCTAGAGGGTGATTTTTTATGTGTCCATTTTAGGAGCTCTGGTCAATGCAGAACCAAAGAATCCGTATCCGCTTAAAAGGCTTTGATCATCGTTTGATTGATCAGTCTACAGCGGAAATCGTTGAAACTGCTAAGCGTACAGGCGCGCAGGTACGTGGTCCTATTCCACTACCAACACGCAAAGAGCGTTATACCGTTTTGATCTCTCCGCACGTTAATAAAGATGCTCGTGATCAGTACGAAATTCGTACCCACAAGCGCTTAGTTGACATCGTAGAGCCAACAGAAAAGACTGTAGACGCGTTAATGCGTTTAGATCTTGCGGCTGGTGTCGACGTTCAGATTAGCTTAGGTTAATTGAGATCCTTAGAAGAGGTTTGAGAGATGGCTATCGGTCTTATTGGTCGTAAAGTGGGTATGACTCGCATCTTCACTGAAGATGGTACGTCAATCCCTGTAACAGTAATTGAAATTGCTGGCAACCGCGTGACTCAAGTGAAAACTTTAGAAACTGACGGCTACCGCGCACTTCAAGTGACTACTGGTACCAAAAAAGCCAATCGCATCACTAAAGCAGAAGCAGGTCATTTTGCCAAGGGCGGCGTAGAAGCCGGTCGTGGTTTATGGGAATTGCGTCTTGCAGACGGTGAAGGCGAAGGCATTGAAGTTGGTGCTGAGCTTAATGTAGATATTTTCGCTGAAGTAGTGAAAGTAGATGTTACTGGTCAATCAAAAGGTAAAGGTTTCCAAGGCGGCGTTAAGCGTTGGAATTTCCGTACTCAAGATATGACTCACGGTAACTCATTGGCGCACCGCGCGAACGGTTCTATCGGTCAGAACCAAACGCCTGGTCGTGTATTCAAAGGCAAAAAAATGTCAGGTCATATGGGTGCTGAGCAAGTAACTACTCAAAATCTACACGTAGTACGTGTTGATGCAGAGCGTAACTTGTTGTTAGTACGCGGCGCAGTTCCAGGCGCTACCAATGGTGATCTAATCATTAAGCCTGCAGTTAAAGCTTAGGTCTGAGGAGATAGTAATGGAATTGGTATTGAAAGACGCGCAAAGCGCTCTTGAAGTTTCCGAAACTACCTTCGGCCGTGACTTTAACGAGGCACTGGTTCATCAGGTAGTTGTAGCTTACGCTGCAAATGCACGTCAAGGCACTCGTGGCCAAAAGACTCGTGCAGAAGTAACTGGCTCTGGCAAAAAGCCATGGCGCCAAAAAGGCACTGGCCGTGCTCGTGCCGGTAGTGTTAAAGGCCCAATCTGGCGTGGCGGTGGCGTAACATTCGCTGCTAAAACTCAAGATCACAGCCAAAAAGTTAACAAGAAGATGTACCGTGGTGCTCTTAAGAGCATTCTATCTGAATTGGTACGTCAAGAGCGTTTAGTTGTTGTTGAATCATTTAGCGTTGAAGCTCCTAAAACTAAAGAGTTGAAAGCTAAATTAGCAGCAATGAACCTAGAAGACGTTCTAATTGTTACTGCTGAAGTTGATGAGAATTTATTCTTAGCAGCTCGCAACTTATACAAAGTTGACGTACGTGACGTAGCGGGTCTTGACCCAGTAAGTCTAATTGCGTTCAACACAGTTCTTGTTACTGCTGATGCAGTGAAGCAAATCGAGGAGATGCTAGCATGATCCGCGAAGAACGTTTGCTAAAAGTGATTCTAGCTCCACACATCTCTGAAAAGAGCACTGTCGTTGCTGAGAAGAACAACACTGTAGTTTTCCGCGTAGCAATCGATGCGACTAAAGCAGAGATCAAAGCTGCAGTAGCGAAGCTATTTGAAGTTGAAGTAGATTCAGTTCGCACTCTAGTTAACAAAGGCAAAACTAAGCGTACCGGTGGCCGTGTTGGTCGTCGTAGCGATTGGAAAAAAGCTTATGTTACTTTAGCTGCTGGTGCTGACATCGATTTCGTCGGCGGCGCTGAGTAAGCAAAGGAGAATTATCATGGCAGTTATTAAGTGTAAGCCAACCTCTCCAGGTCGTCGCCACGTAGTTAAAGTGGTGAATACGGACCTGCATAAGGGTAAACCTTTTGCTGGCCTGTTGGCGAAGAAAACTAAAAGTGGTGGCCGTAACAATACTGGCCGTATCACTGTACGCCACGTAGGTGGTGGACATAAGCAACATTACCGTTTAATCGACTTTAAACGCGATAAAGACGGTATCCCTGCAAAAGTTGAACGTATTGAATACGATCCAAACCGTACTGCGCACATTGCATTAGTACTGTATGCAGATGGTGAGCGTCGCTATATTCTTGCTGCTAAAGGCATGAAAGCTGGTGATGCAATCAAATCTGGCTTGGATGCAGACATCAAGACTGGTAACGCTATGCCGTTACGCAACATTCCAGTAGGTAGTGTTGTACACGCTGTTGAAATGAAGCCTGGTAAAGGCGCTCAGATCGCACGTTCAGCTGGTGCTTATGTACAAGTTGTTGCTCGTGATGGTGCTTATGCAACTCTACGTCTTCGCTCTGGCGAAATGCGTAAAGTTCCAGTAGATTGCCGCGCGACATTTGGTGAAGTTGGTAATGCCGAGCATATGCTACGCCAGTTAGGTAAAGCAGGTGCTAAGCGCTGGAGAGGCGTACGCCCAACAGTTCGTGGTGTTGCAATGAACCCAGTAGACCATCCACATGGTGGTGGTGAAGGCCGTACTTCTGGTGGACGTCATCCAGTGAGTCCATGGGGTGTGCCGACTAAGGGTTATAAAACTCGTAGCAACAAGCGCACTGACAAGTACATCGTACGTCGTCGTAATAAATAGTAAGAGGATTCGCCATGCCACGTTCTCTCAAGAAAGGTCCCTTCATTGACCTGCACTTGCTGAAGAAGGTAGAGAAAGCGATGGAAGCGGGAGATAAAAAGCCAATTAAGACTTGGTCTCGTCGCTCAATGATCATCCCTAATATGATTGGGTTGACCATCGCTGTCCATAATGGTCGTCAGCACGTACCTGTGTTCGTAACTGACGAAATGATCGGCCACAAGCTTGGTGAATTTTCACCAACTCGCACTTATCGCGGCCATGCTGCTGATAAGAAAGCGAAGAAGCGTTAATACGGGAGGAATAAGATGGAAGTTTTAGCTAAACATCGTTTTGCTCGTACGTCTGCGCAGAAGGCCCGTCTAGTTGCTGATCAAATTCGAGGATTGCCAGTTTCTAAGGCACTTGAAATTTTGACCTTCAGCCCAAAGAAAGCCGCCGTACTAGTTAAAAAAGTACTTGACTCAGCTATCGCAAACGCCGAACACAACGAAGGCGCTGACATTGATGAGCTAAAAGTTGGAGCCGTCTTCGTAGATGAAGGCCCAACAATGAAGCGTATCATGCCACGTGCCAAAGGCCGCGCTGATCGTATCATGAAGCGTACCAGCCACATCACTGTGGTTGTATCAGATCGCTAGGAGAAGAGAGCAATGGGACAGAAAGTACATCCTAATGGTATCCGTCTGGGTATCACTAAGCCTTGGATCTCTACCTGGTACGCAGATAAGTCAGATTATGCAAAAAATCTGAACAGCGACTGGGAAGTGCGTCAATATTTAACTGAAAAGTTAAAAGCCGCATCAGTATCTAAGATTGTTATTGAACGCCCAGCGAAAAGCATCCGCGTTACTATTCACACTGCCCGTCCAGGCGTAGTGATTGGTAAGAAAGGTGAAGACGTTGAAGTATTACGTGCACATGTGTCTAAAATCACTGGCACTACTGCTCAAATCAACATCGCTGAGATCCGTAAGCCTGAATTAGACGCTAAGCTCGTTGCTGACTCTATTGCTCAGCAATTAGAGCGTCGTGTTATGTTCCGTCGTGCTATGAAGCGCGCAGTTCAGAACGCAATGCGCATTGGTGCTCAAGGTATCAAAGTTGAAGTGAGCGGTCGTTTAGGCGGCGCTGAAATCGCACGTTCTGAATGGTATCGTGAAGGTCGTGTACCTTTACATACATTACGTGCTGATATCGACTACTCAACTGCTGAAAGTCACACTCAATATGGTGTGATTGGTATTAAAGTTTGGATCTTCAAAGGTGAAGTTCTTGACGGTTTAGTGCCAGCAATTGAAGAGCCTAAGCAGCAACCTAAGCGTAAGCCTCGTGGTAAATAGGAGAAACTTTTATGCTGCAACCTAAACGTATGAAGTTTCGCAAGATGTTCAAGGGCCGCAACCGTGGTCTAGCGAACGGTACTGAAGTTAGCTTTGGTACTTTCGGTTTGAAAGCAGTCGGCCGTGGCCGTTTAACTGCT
Organism: Shewanella basaltis; assembly: GCF_023283885.1. Classification (GTDB taxonomy): domain Bacteria; phylum Pseudomonadota; class Gammaproteobacteria; order Enterobacterales; family Shewanellaceae; genus Shewanella; species Shewanella basaltis. The sequence continues at coordinate 19,051 of NZ_JAKILA010000030.1, read as the reverse complement.
CGTCAAATTGAATCTGCACGTCGTGCCATGACACGTCATGTTAAACGTCAAGGACAAATTTGGATTCGAGTTTTCCCTGACAAGCCAATTACCTCTAAGCCTCTTGAAGTGCGTATGGGTAAAGGTAAAGGTAACGTTGAATACTGGGTATGTCAGATTCAACCTGGTAAGGTTCTTTATGAGATGAATGGCGTCTCTGAAACGTTGGCTCGTGAAGCCTTCGCTTTAGCTGCTGCTAAGCTTCCTTTAAAGACTACCTTCGTAACTAAGACGGTGATGTAATGAAAGCGAGCGAACTAAGAGAAAAGAGCGTTGAAGAACTTAACGCTGAATTACTTGGTCTGCTGCGTGAGCAGTTTAACCTGCGTATGCAACACGCTACTGGTCAATTGACTCAAACGAATCAATTGAAGCTAGTGCGTCGTAACATTGCACGTGTTAAGACCATTATTACTTCTAAGGCAGGTGCGTAATGTCTGATAAAATCCGTACTTTGCAAGGTAAAGTTGTTAGTAACAAGATGGAAAAATCTATCACTGTTGCTATTGAACGCCAAGTGAAACACCCTATTTATGGGAAGTACATCAAGCGTACAACTAAGATCCATGCACATGACGAAACTAATCAGTGTAATGAAGGTGATATCGTGACTATTAGTCAGTGTCGCCCTCTTTCTAAGACTAAGTCTTGGACACTTGCTGAAGTAGTAACAAAAGCCTAATTTTCATTAGGATAACGTAAACGGCTCCAGTATTTGGGGCCGTTTGTTTTTTTTGCTATGCTTTCGCAAAATGTGGTGTTATACTTGCGCGCCATTTTTGAGTAAATTAACGCTCAAATTTGGTTCAAATATACTCCCATAGTGGGATTGTGTAGTAACGATAGCGGAGCACTTGAAATGATCCAAATGCAATCGACTCTAGACGTCGCATGTAACAGCGGCGCACGCAGAGTTCAGTGTATTAAGGTCTTGGGTGGCTCTCATCGTCGTTATGCCGGTATCGGCGACATCATCAAAGTTTCTGTTAAAGAAGCAATTCCTCGCGCTAAAGCGAAGAAAGGTGATGTATATAACGCGGTGGTAGTCCGTACTAAGAAAGGCGTACGTCGTCCAGACGGTTCTGTCATTCGCTTCGATCGGAATGCAGCGGTATTGCTTAACGCAAACCTTGCACCGATTGGTACTCGTATCTTTGGCCCAGTGACACGTGAATTGCGTAATGATAAATTCATGAAAATTGTCTCGCTGGCACCAGAAGTACTGTAAGGAGCTTCAAATGGCAGCTAAAATCCGTCGTCTAGACGAAGTAGTAGTATTAGCAGGTAAAGACAAGGGTAAACGCGGTAAGGTTTCTCAAGTTCTACCTACTGGTAAATTAATTGTTGAAGGCATCAATCTTGTTAAAAAGCACCAGAAGCCAAACCCACAATTGGGCGTGACTGGTGGCGTTATTGAGAAAGAAGCACCGATGCAAGCATCAAACGTTGCGATCTTTAACCAAGCCACAGGCAAGGCAGATCGTGTTGGTTTCCGATTTGAAGACGGTAAAAAAGTCCGTTTCTTTAAATCGAACAGCGAACTCGTTAAGTAATTTGGAGTAAACGATGGCGAAACTGCATGATAAATATCAAGAGACTGTAGTTGCTGAACTATCTAAAAAGTTCGGTTATAGCAGTGTCATGCAAGTCCCTCGGATTGAAAAAATCACCCTAAACATGGGTGTTGGCGAAGCTGTTGCAGATAAGAAAGTTATGGAGCATGCGCTTCGTGACATGACTGCAATCGCTGGTCAAAAACCAGTTGTAACTGTTGCTCGTAAATCAGTTGCTGGTTTTAAAATCCGTGAAGGCTACCCTATAGGCTGTAAAGTGACCCTGCGCGGTGAGCGTATGTGGGAATTCTTAGAGCGTCTAGTTGACATTGCAATTCCACGTATTCGTGACTTCCGTGGCCTAAGCGCAAAAGCGTTTGATGGTCGTGGTAACTACGCGATGGGTGTGAAAGAACAGATCATCTTCCCAGAAATCGATTACGATAAAATCGATAAGATTCGCGGTATGGATATTGTTATCACTACCACTGCGAAGAATGACGAAGAAGGTCGTGCTTTGTTGACCGCTTTTAACTTCCCATTTAAGAAATAAGGGTAGCATAATGGCTAAAACATCTATGAAAGCACGTGAAGTAAAACGTGCACAGCTCGTAGCTAAGTATGCTGAAAAGCGTCTAGCACTTAAAGCTACTATCAGCAGCCCAGAAACTTCAGAAGAAGATCGTTGGGATGCAGTACTTAAGTTGCAAGCACTACCACGTGATTCAAGCGCATCGCGTCAACGCAATCGCTGTAATCAAACTGGTCGCCCACATGGTGTTTTACGTAAATTCGGTTTAAGCCGCATTAAATTACGTGAAGCTACAATGCGTGGTGAAGTTCCTGGTCTGCGTAAGGCCAGCTGGTAAGCACTTGTACGGAGTAAGCTAATATGAGCATGCAAGATCCTATTGCGGATATGTTAACCCGTATTCGTAACGGCCAAGCTGCTAACCACGTATCTGTAAAGATGCCTTCAGCTAAGTTAAAAGTAGCAATTGCGAAATTACTTAAAGAAGAAGGTTTCATTACTGACTACGCCGTAGCAGATGAAGCTAAGCCTGAATTAGAAATCACTTTAAAGTATTTCCAAGGCAAACCAGTCGTTGAGACTATCCAGCGCGTAAGCCGTCCTGGTCTTCGTATTTACAAAGGTAAAGACGAACTTCCAAAGGTTATGGGCGGTCTGGGTATCGCAATTGTGTCCACTTCTAAAGGCTTGATGACTGATCGTGCCGCCCGCCAAGTTGGCACGGGTGGTGAGGTTATCTGCTACGTAGCGTAAGGAGTTAGTAATGTCTCGTGTTGCAAAGGCACCAGTCACTATCCCTGCTGGCGTAGAGGTGACTAAAAACGAACAGGCTTTAACCGTCAAAGGCGGTAAAGGAAGTCTGACTCGAGTAATCAACAATGCGGTTAATGTTGTTATCGAAGATGCACAAATTAAGTTTCTACCTGTCGAAGGCGCTGTTGACGCTTGGGCACAGGCTGGTACTGCACGTGCACTAGTAAACAACATGGTTGTTGGTGTATCACAAGGTTTTGTGAAGAAATTAAAGTTAGTTGGTGTTGGTTACCGTGCAAAAATTGCTGGTAGCGACTTAGACTTAACACTAGGTTTCTCACATCCGTTGGTACACAAACTACCCGCAGGCGTTACTGCCGAATGTCCTAGCCAAACTGAAATCGTCCTAACAGGCGTTGATAAGCAGTTAGTAGGTCAAACAGCAGCCAACATTCGTGGTTACCGTCCACCAGAGCCGTACAAAGGCAAAGGTGTTCGCTATGACGACGAAGTTGTACGCCGTAAAGAGGCTAAGAAGAAGTAGGTAACGCGATATGGATAAGAAAACATCTCGCTTACGTCGCGCTCTACGTGCACGTAAGAAGATCCAAGAGCTAGGCGTGAACCGTCTGGTTGTACATCGTACACCGCGTCACATCTATGCTCAGGTGATCAGTCCTGAATTTAAGGTGTTAGCTGCTGCGTCAACTGTTGAAAAAACAGTTAAAGAGCAACTAAAGAGTACCGGAAACGTAGATGCGGCTAAAGCAGTAGGTAAAACTGTTGCTGAGCGTGCGATCGAGAAGGGCGTAGCTGTTGTTGCGTTCGACCGTTCTGGATTCAAGTATCACGGTCGTGTAGCTGCTTTAGCAGATGCAGCTCGTGAAGCTGGCCTGAAATTCTAAGGGGTTATAAATGGCTAAATTAGAAGCTCAGCAAAAAGACGATCTGCAAGAGAAATTAATTGCAGTTAATCGTGTTTCTAAAGTAGTTAAGGGCGGTCGTATCTTTAGCTTCACAGCACTAACAGTAGTGGGTGATGGTAATGGTAAGATCGGCTATGGCTATGGTAAAGCGCGTGAAGTTCCAGCTGCTATTCAAAAAGCAATGGAAAAAGCCCGTCGTAATATGGTAACCGTGGAGTTGAATGCAGGTACTTTGCATCACCCAGTTAAAGGTCGCCATACTGGTTCTAAAGTTTACATGCAACCAGCATCAGAGGGTACCGGTATTATTGCCGGTGGCGCAATGCGTGCCGTATTGGAAGTTGCAGGCGTTCATAACGTTCTGTCAAAAGCATACGGTTCTACTAACCCGATCAACATCGTTCGCGCAACTGTCGATGCGTTGGTGCACATGAAGTCACCAGCTCAAATCGCAGCAAAACGTGGCCTGAATGTTGATGAAATTCGGGGGTAATGCACCATGGCTACTAAAACTTTAAAAGTAACACAGACTAAAAGCAGCATCGGTCGTTTACCAAAACACCGTGCGACCCTAACCGGTTTAGGTCTGCGTCGTATTGGCCACACTGTTGAATTAGAAGATACTCCTTCTGTTCGCGGTATGATCAATAAGGTGTACTACATGGTTTCGGTGGAGGAATAAGATAATGCGTCTAAATACTCTATCTCCAGCAGCAGGTTCTAAATCTGCTCCTAAGCGTGTAGGCCGTGGTATTGGTTCAGGTTTAGGTAAAACAGCGGGTCGCGGCCATAAAGGTCAGAAGTCTCGTTCAGGCGGCGGTGTTCGCCCTGGTTTCGAAGGTGGTCAAATGCCACTTAAGATCCGTCTACCTAAGTTTGGTTTTACCTCGCGTCGCGCTTTGGTATCAGCTGAAGTTCGTTTACTCGAACTAGCAAAAGTTAACGGTGATGTTGTCGATTTGAATGCACTGAAAGATGCGAACGTAATTACTCGCAACATCCAGTTTGCGAAAATCGTTCTTTCAGGTACCATTGACCGCCCAGTGACCGTAAAAGGTCTGAAGGTAACCAAAGGTGCTCGTGCGGCTATTGAAGCTGCCGGTGGCAAGATCGAGGAATAATACGTCGATGGCAAAACCAGGACTTGATTTAAAAAGCGCGAAAGGTGGTTTATCAGAATTGAAAACCCGCCTTCTGTTCGTGATTGGTGCGATTATCGTCTTTAGAGCCGGTTCGTTCGTGCCAATTCCTGGTATTGACGCAGCTGTATTAGCAGAGCTTTTTGCTCAGCAAAAAGATACCATCCTTGGCATGTTTAACATGTTTTCGGGTGGTGCTTTAGAGCGTGCCTCTATCTTTGCATTAGGTATCATGCCGTATATTTCGGCGTCGATTATCATGCAGTTATTGACTGTTGTGCATCCTGCACTTGCTGAATTGAAAAAAGAAGGCGAGTCAGGGCGTAAAAAAATCAGTCAATATACTCGATATGGCACACTTGTGTTGGGTACATTGCAGTCTGTCGGTATTGCAACGGGTTTACCAAATCTAATGCCTGGTCTTGTGGCCAATCCAGGGTTTGGTTTTTACTTTGTTGCTGTTGTGAGTTTAGTGACGGGAACGATGTTCCTAATGTGGCTAGGTGAACAAATTACCGAACGCGGTATTGGTAACGGTATTTCGATATTAATTTTCGCAGGTATCGTTGCTGGTCTACCGTCGGCTATCGGCTCTACAGCCGAGCAAGCTCGTCAAGGTGACATGAATGTATTGGTACTACTGTTGCTCGCGGTTATCGTATTTGCAGTAACTTATTTGGTGGTATTTGTGGAACGTGGTCAACGTCGTATTGTCGTTAACTACGCTAAACGTCAACAAGGCCGTAAGGTTTTTGCAGCGCAAAGCACCCACTTACCATTAAAAGTGAACATGGCAGGTGTGATTCCACCAATTTTTGCATCCAGCATAATTTTGTTCCCAGGCACACTGGCTCAGTGGTTTGGTCAAAATGAGTCCATGTCATGGTTAAGCGATTTCGCTTTGGCTGTGTCACCTGGACAACCGCTGTATTCATTATTGTACGCGACAGCAATCATCTTTTTCTGTTTCTTCTATACTGCGTTGGTTTTCAATCCACGTGAAACAGCAGATAATTTGAAAAAGAGTGGTGCATTCATTCCTGGGATCCGTCCCGGAGAACAGACTTCGCGTTACATAGATAAAGTTATGACACGTTTAACCTTAGCGGGTGCGTTATATATTACTTTTATCTGCTTAATTCCGGAGTTCATGTTAATTACGTGGAAAGTACAGTTCTATTTTGGCGGTACTTCACTACTCATTATAGTAGTCGTAATCATGGACTTCATGGCTCAGGTTCAGACCCATATGATGTCTCATCAGTATGAGTCTGTGATGAAGAAAGCTAATCTTGTTAACAAAGCAAACTTAGATCGCTTTGGTAAATAAGATTACTTTGACGGAGTGATGAAATGAAAGTTCGAGCTTCCGTGAAGAAGATCTGCCGTAATTGCAAGATCGTCAAGCGTAGTGGCGTTGTGCGCGTTATCTGTGTTGAACCAAAACACAAACAGCGTCAAGGCTAAGAAAGAAGTTTGGTCAGCTCAATAATGGGCTGACCAAAAATATTGTTTGCAAATTTGTTGTCTGTCGAGTATCCTTTCGGGCTTTTCGCAGATGGCCTTTAACTTTAAGGAGTGCATAGTGGCCCGTATCGCTGGCATTAACATTCCTGATCAAAAGCATACAGTCATTGCATTGACTGCTATTTTTGGTATTGGACGTACACGCGCTAGAGCAATCTGCGCATCTACTTCAATTGCTGAAGATGCTAAGATCAAGGAATTGAGCGAAGCTCAAATAGATATCCTACGCGAGGAAGTCGCCAAATACACCGTAGAAGGTGACTTGCGTCGTGAGATTTCAATGAACATCAAGCGTCTTATGGACCTTGGTTGTTATCGTGGTCTCCGCCATCGTCGTAGCCTGCCTCTTCGTGGGCAACGTACTAAGACCAATGCGCGTACGCGTAAAGGTCCACGTAAACCAATAAGAAAGTAACGGGAAGGTAAACCAAAATGGCTAAAGTTCCGTCACGTTCTCCGCGTAAGCGCGTACGTAAACAGGTTGCAGATGGCATGGCTCATATCCATGCATCTTTCAACAACACAATTGTCACCATTACAGATCGTCAAGGTAATGCGTTGTCATGGGCTACCTCAGGTGGTTCTGGTTTCCGTGGTTCACGTAAATCAACACCATTCGCTGCACAGGTTGCTGCAGAGCGTGCAGGTATTGCCGCTCAAGACTACGGTGTTAAAAACCTTGAAGTTTTCGTGAAGGGTCCAGGTCCAGGTCGTGAGTCAGCCATTCGTGCGCTGAACGCTGTTGGTTATAAAATTACTAACATTACCGATGTGACGCCTATCCCTCATAATGGATGTCGTCCACCTAAAAAACGTCGTGTATAACACTGCGTATATAGGATAGTTGGAGAAAGATCATGGCAAGATACTTGGGTCCTAAGCTCAAGCTCAGCCGCAGAGAAGGTACAGACCTTTTCCTAAAAAGCGGTGTGAGAGCAATCGATTCGAAGTGTAAGCTTGAAGCTGCACCAGGACAACATGGCGCTCGTAAGCCACGTTTGTCTGAGTACGGTTTACAGCTACGCGAGAAACAAAAAGTTCGTCGTATTTACGGTGTGCTAGAAAAGCAATTCCGTAACTACTACAAAGAAGCTGCACGTCTAAAAGGTAATACTGGTGAAAACCTATTACAACTTTTAGAAGTCCGCCTAGATAACGTAGTTTATCGTATGGGTTTTGGTGCTACACGTGCAGAATCACGTCAGCTAGTAAGCCATAAATCTGTTATGGTTAACGGTCGTGTTGTTAACATTCCGTCATTCAAAGTGTCTGCGAATGATGTTGTAAGCATCCGTGAAAAGTCTCGTACTCAAGCTCGTATCAAAGCGGCTTTAGAAGTGGCTGGTCAACGCGAAAAGCCTACATGGGTAGAAGTCGACAGTGCGAAAATGGAAGGTGCTTTCAAGCGTATTCCAGAACGTAGCGATTTGTCTGCGGATATTAACGAACAGCTGATCGTCGAGCTTTACTCTAAGTAAAGCTAACAAACAAGAGAGGACACAATGCAGGGTTCTGTTACAGAATTTCTTAAACCGCGTCTCGTTGATATTGAGCAGGTTAATTCAACTCGCGCCAAAGTTACACTAGAGCCACTCGAACGTGGTTTTGGCCATACCTTAGGTAACGCGTTGCGTCGCATCCTATTGTCGTCTATGCCAGGCTGTGCAGTTACTGAAGTCGAAATTGACGGCGTACTGCATGAGTACAGCAGTAAGGAAGGCGTACAAGAAGATATCCTTGAGATATTGCTTAATCTTAAGGGATTAGCAGTGACTATCGAGGGTAAAGACGAGGCTTTGCTTACATTAAGCAAGTCCGGCACAGGCCCTGTTACAGCAGCAGATATCACACATGATGGTGATGTTACCATTATGAATCCTGATCATGTTATCTGTCACTTGACTGGTAACAATGATATCAGCATGCGTATCCGCGTTGAGCGTGGTCGTGGTTATGTGCCTGCTTCGGCTCGTGCACAAACCGAAGACGACGATCGCCCAATTGGTCGCCTGTTGGTTGATGCTTCATTTTCGCCTGTAGCTCGCATTGCATACAATGTAGAAGCTGCTCGCGTAGAACAGCGTACTGACTTAGATAAACTTGTGATTGATATGACCACTAACGGTACTATTGATCCTGAGGAAGCCATTCGTCGTTCTGCAACCATTTTAGCTGAACAGCTAGATGCGTTTGTTGAACTTCGTGATGTAACTGAGCAGGCTGTTGTAGAAGAGAAACCGGAGTTTGATCCGATTTTGCTGCGTCCTGTCGACGATTTAGAGCTAACTGTACGTTCGGCAAACTGTTTAAAAGCCGAAGCGATTCATTACATCGGAGATCTGGTACAACGCACTGAAGTTGAGTTACTTAAGACCCCTAATTTAGGTAAGAAATCTCTTACTGAAATCAAGGACGTTTTAGCATCTCGCGGACTGTCGTTAGGTATGCGTCTTGAAAACTGGCCACCGGCTAGTTTAGCAGACGACCTATAAGTCTCAGGTTAGTACAGATTTAGGTTATAAGGATTAGGTCATGCGCCATCGTAAGAGTGGTCGTCAACTAAACCGCAACAGCAGTCATCGTCAAGCTATGTTCCGTAACATGGCTTGTTCAATAGTTCGTCATGAGATTATCAAGACAACTACTGTTAAAGCGAAAGAACTGCGTCGCGTTGTTGAGCCTCTAATAACACTTGCTAAAGTAGACAGCGTTGCAAATCGCCGTTTAGCTTTCGCTCGTACCCGCGACGCTGAAGTTGTAGGTAAGTTATTTACTGAATTGGGTCCACGCTTCCAGGAACGTCCTGGTGGTTACACCCGTATTCTTAAGTGCGGTCTACGTGCCGGTGATAAAGCCCCAATGGCTTACATCGAGTTAGTAGGACGCCCTGAAGCTGCTGAAGCTGTAGAAGTAGAAGCTGCTGAGTAATTTTTAATTACTTAATTAAAAACCGAGCCTAGGCTCGGTTTTTTTATATATGTTTTTAGTTGAACCTTTCAGGTAGCGTTTGTTGGCCATTTATACTATGTAGTCGATGTTTATGTAGAATACTGACACCTCGATGCTCTGTCTTATCGCTTATGTTTAACACTCGCGACAAAAGTATGCCCCAGCCGCTTTTACTCTACGTTCTCGCTATTTCAAAGGGAGCAACCATTACTGCATAACGCCTTAATCAAAATGTGCTGGACGCATTCTGAGTGGTCACTGATTAATGCGCAATGGTATTAACATCGCCTATCACTTCGTTAGACATTTTGACAGTAGAACATCTATCTTGCTGCAATTTCTGCCTTGTCCTTGACAAGTTTTTACGCTAATTCTGTTCACTTATTTCTGGTTGGGATTAGTAATGGCCAACAATTTGCCGCAGAAAAAACCTTTAAAGATCAATAGACCTTAGCTTTTATACCACCTCTTATTTGAATGTGGTCTATTTTTAGGTTGCACGCTTAGCTTTATAGCCTAGGTTGTTCACTAATTATTGGTACTTTATTTTATTTTTGCAGACAAGCAGACAAGCAGACAAGCAGATATAAAAATGCCAATCAAAAGATTGGCATTCAGTGGTAATCTCTGTGCTTGCGATATTAGTATTGATAGCCTTCAGTCGACTTTTGTTCAGGATAATCTAACTTTTCGTGCTTTTGGCCCATAGCTTCAGCTACTTCTGGCGGCATATAGTTCTCGTCATGTTTTGCAAGTACTTCACTTGCTTCTAACTTGCCAGATTCAACTAATACGCCCTGTGCTACTATGCCTTGTCCTTCACGGAATAAATCTGGTAAAAGGTCGTCATAGGTTACCGTAATTTCCCCTCCGGCAGAATCGTGAACGGCAAACTCGACATGCAAGCTATTAGGATCACGTTTCATTGATCCCATTGTTACCATACCACCAACTCGAATTCGTTGGCCGATTTCAGGCTTAACGCCAGTATCGTTTTTTCCATTGACGATTTCATAAGGTGTATAGAATAAATTCAAGTTCGAATTTAATGCATATAATAATAATGACGCCACCGCCGCAACGCCAGCAATCAGTGCGACGGCTAATGTTAGACGCTTCTTTCTTCTTGGGTTCACAGTTTATTACCTCTCGATTCTTTCAGCTTTTCTTCTCGAGCCATTTTGCTCGCAATTTCTGTTAACACTTTGCGTTTTCTACGTGCACTTAAGATGATTAACATGGTTAAACTGGTAAACGTCACCCCATAAGCTAACCAAACGTAGAAGGCATAACCACCCATGTTTAAAAAGTCATTAATTGATTCAAATTGCATTATTTAGACACCTCTTGCGTTGCCAATGCTCTTACCCAAGGGCGCATGCCGTTACGCGCCAACACTTCAGCCCTAAACCTGACCAGTGTTATAGCGCCAATCATCATGCCGAAACCAAAAATATTGATGATAAGTGGGTATAGCATATCACCAGTCATTGTTGATTTTTCAGTGATTTTAATTGTTGCTGGTTGATGTAAGCTGCTCCACCAATCTACTGAATATTTAATAATTGGAATGTTGACCACACCGACGATTGCCAAGATTCCAGCAGCTCTTGCAGCCAACACTTTATCTTCAAATGAGGCGTACAGAGCGATAACGCCTAAGTATAAAAATAGTAGCACCAGCTCAGAGGTCAATCGTGCATCCCATACCCACCAAGTGCCCCACATGGGTTTTCCCCATGCCGCACCTGTAAATAGCGCAATAAACGTAATCACAGCACCAATAGGTGCTATAGAGGCCGCAGCCCAGTCAGCGGCTTTTATTTGCCAGACGATCCCAATGAATGACGCAGTTGCCATTCCCATGTATGCGGCCATTGACATTGAGGCTGCTGGAACATGGATATAGATAATTCTGAAACTATCACCTTGTTGATAATCCATCGGTGCAAACAAAAGACCCCATGTCGTTCCGACGCCAATTAATGCAATTGCCAGACAAACAAACCAAGGCAAAAGAGTTCCTGCAAGTTTATAAGAACGCTCAGGATCAGCGTATGAGTTTAGCCATTTCCACATTTAGTTTGTACTCACTCTTAATGATGCGCCGATTGCAAAAGGCGCCATAATTAATGATCCAATTAACATCGCGCCAATAATTGCAAGTTGGCCGCTGTAAGGTAAATTTATACTTGCCGAGTCAATTGCGCTGGTCGCAAAAATTAACACCGGAATGTATAAAGGTAAAATCAACAAACTTAACAACACACCGCCTTTTCTAAGGCCGACGGTTAAGGCAACACCAATTGCACCAAGCAACGATAAAACAGGCGTTCCGAGCGCCAGTGTTGCCATGAGAGCAACATAACTATTGCTATCTAAGTGCAATAAAACGGCTAGTAGTGGTGCGACCAAAATTAATGGCACACCAGTTAAAATCCAATGGGCGAAGACTTTTGCTAATACCAGAATCACAAGTGGTTGCGGGCTTAGCAACATTTGTTCCAAGCTGCCATCGTTATAGTCAGCTTTAAATAAACGCTCTAGTGATAGCATGGAGGCTAATAGTGCTGCCACCCAAATGATACCGGGAGCGACTCGAGTTAATACTTGTGGCTCTGGCCCAATCCCCAATGGAAAAAGCGTTACGACTAAAATAAAAAACAATAATGGATTAAAAATGTCGCCACGATGACGTATAGCAATACGCAAATCACGCTGCAATAGCGTTGTAAATGCTTTGGTATAGCTTATTCCTCGTTTCATTCAGATACCTTATACGAAGCGATAGTCGAGAGTGATTTTACGTAATATGTCATCACTAATAATGCTCATATCCTGATGTGTTGTTAAAATGACACATCCTCCAGATTTCGCATGTAGAATAAATAGTTGTTCTAATGCTTCTACCCCTTTTTTATCGATAGCGGTAAAGGGCTCGTCTAATATCCATATTTTACAATTACTGTGCTGTAACCTTGCCAGTGCAGTGCGCCTATGTTGTCCTGCAGATAAGTGTCCAGCAAGTGCTTCCTCAAATCCTGCGAGGTTGACTTTAGCCAGTAATGCAGTGGTATCAAAGTTATCATAGCCACTGATTCTTAAATTGAAGTTAAGATTTTCCTCAGCAGTAAGCTCACTCTTTACCCCAGCTAAATGACCCAAATAAAGTAAATCATGATTAAATTCGTCACGGCAGCGAGTGATATCTTCGCCAGCATATTTTACTTCACCTGCATATGGGCGGGATAGACCAGCGATAATCCGTAGTAAACTGGTTTTGCCTGCACCATTTGGACCTTCAATTTGGACGATATCACCTGCATTGATATTAAAACTGAGTCCATCGAATAAGATGCGCTCTTCACGGATACAGGTTAATTCGTTGGCACTTAACAGTGTTTTTGATTGAGTAGACTTGGTCACTTATCCCTCTTGTTTACGCGTGAGGATGAATTCGAAAAGATATTAACACAAAGGTATTCATCGGTTTAGCTTTGTCTCCGACTAAGTGCTAGCAATTTGATATGGTTCCAAAAAAAACGATACCAATTGAACTTTTTCAACGATTACTAATATATTACCTGAACTAGCCTGATTGTCTTAATTTAGAGACTAAGCTGAGATTGTTATCACAAAAAGATGAGTTTTTTTGCTATTTGTAGTAATCTAGTTGTGCTAAAAAGAGTCTGCCTTCTAAATCAAAGGGCAGCGTTAAGCTTTGTATATTTGCAATTAGGAACGTTGAACATGAAAAAATTGTTAGCAATGACTGCAGTAGCTGCATTAACTTTGTCTGCGAATGTGTTTGCTCAAGAAGGTGAAGCTATTTACAATAAAGCGTGTCAAGTATGTCACAGCATGGGTGTGGCCGGTGCGCCAAAAGTTCATGATGCTGCTGCTTGGGAACCACGTCTAGCGAAAGGTTTAGATGCCTTAGTTGGTTCTGTTAAGTCTGGTTTAAATGCAATGCCACCAGGTGGTATGTGTACAGACTGTACTGACGAAGATTACAAAAACGCTATCGAGTTTATGTCTAAGTAATTTTCGACTAAACCAAAAACCGGCTTAATAGCCGGTTTTTTTATGCACGTTTGTTTCTGATTTATACATTGCCATACACGTCGAATTTTTCTCTATGTATGGCAATGATAGATAAGTGCTTATTGTACTAATGTATCTAATGTTAGCTTAGCGTTAGCACCAACGGCAATAGCATCAATTCTGCCTTTCAGATCGCCCGTTTGTGGTTTTACACTGCCGTTTTTAGATAGAACTGCAATCACTTCGACTTCTTTTACTGAGCTGAGTTTTATGTCGCCGCCCATTGATGTGCTGTCATCTAAAGTAATTGTTGCAGGTAGGTTTGCGGCGCTAATTTTTGTCGCTGCTAATGGCACTTTAGGGCCTTGAGTTGCACGAGCAAAGATAAATACCACATCTGTGTCGCTGACTTTGTCGGCAAGTGCATCAGATATAGTGACTTCAATAGCAAGTGTGTTGGCATTGGCTGGCGCTATACTCTTATGGTTTGCGTCATTTGGCATTGTATTTGTGCTATCACCCATACGCATTTTTGCCGACTCAATGGCATTCATCAATGCGGTGCGATCAACGTCGTTGCGGTCGCTGTCTAAAATCATTTGCCAAGCATCAATGGCTTTAGTGTAGTCAGCAGTAAAAAATGCATCCATACCGACTAATAATAACGTTGAAGGATCTTGTGGATCTAACGCCAGTGACTGGTCAATAATGGCCTGAATGTCGGGCGTGATTTGTTGACCTGCTTTGTAATAAAGTGCGGTTGCTTTTGGTCCGAGTAATTCTGCATGTGTACCAACGAGTGCCATTACCTTGTCAAAGGCTGCTGCTGCTTTATCATATTGGTTTGCCGATATGTAAGCATGACCCAGACTAAACCAAGCTTGGCTGTCTTCAGGTTGTGCTTGAACTTTGGCTTCCATCATTTGCACACGTTGCGACATAATTTGCGCAGGGTCCATGCCTTGATGCGGGTTGTTTGCTTGAGGTGGGTTAGCAAGCTCGTTATAAGCACCTAACTGGTGGTAAAAATAACCCGAAATAGCGAGTAAACATACTGTCATAAATGCAGGCCATAAAGCGCTTTTGGGTTTAATGGCAACATCTAAAGAGTCATCACCCTCTTGTTTCATGTCTTGAAGTAAGTTTATTTCCAGTTCTTTCTTGAGTGCTTCAAATTCGGCTTTATCCAGTAGCTCATCTTGTAACTCTTTTTCAAGTATGGCTATGCGTTCACCATATAGCTCAAGGTTGGTCTGTCTACGAACGCCAGCTTCTTCTGCTTGTAATAGCTGTTGTTGGCGAAAGTGAGGGACCCAAATCATGATTAGGCCGATGAGTACGACAAGCGCAATAAAAATCCAAAATGTGGTCATTGTGTCAATATTCACTTTTAGGTTAACTGAGAAAGCGGTGAAACCGCAGTGCTTGAAAATTTGATTATACGTAAAGATTATTAATTGAATAGTAATATAAGGGCGATATGAATCTAAATCCTGAGAGTTGCGTACTGGTTCACAGATTGAATGTGTTTGGTTGATTCTGTGAAACTTTAATTTCATGTTTGGGTCAGATGCCGAGAACGCTATCGGTTTTACTCTGCTGATTGTTCATAATGAGACTGGAGACCCAGTTTTGTACGAAAAGGGCAGACAGATGCCATAGCAAGCTCTAAAATGATTTAAAATTCGTTTAAGCTAATGTGCGTATATTAGTTTTGATGCATTGATTGATGTTGCCGTGGTTTGTTCATTCAGATCCGCTTAATTATTTAGACTAAGGAATACCCATGATTCCAGAACTTGGACATTTCTCGCTTATTCTCGGTTTAGCTTTTGCTTTACTGTTAGCTAGCGTGCCGTTATTTGGTTCCGCACGTAAAGATCAGTATCTTGTTCGTTATGCTTGGCCGCTTACTTACGGTATGTTTTTCTTTATTACGTTGTCGGTTATTACTTTAGCCTATAGTTTTGCAACAGATGACTTCTCCGTTGCATACGTTGCACATCATTCAAATTCTCAATTGCCTATCTTCTTTAAAATTGCTGCTGTATGGGGCGGGCATGAAGGGTCATTATTGTTTTGGGTTTTTTCTTTGTCTGTCTGGGCCGCTTCAGTGGCACTGTTCAGTAAAGGTTTAGAAGAGGTATTTACTGCGAGGGTGTTATCTGTACTGGCGATGATAGTTGTCGGCTTCACTCTGTTTATGATATTGACATCCAGCCCATTTGAGCGAATTTTCCCAATCCCTATGGAAGGGCGTGATTTAAATCCAATGTTGCAAGATGTTGGGCTTATTTTTCATCCTCCAATGCTGTATCTGGGTTATGTGGGTTTCTCAGTTTGTTTTGCGTTTGCTATAGCAGCATTAATGAGTGGCAGACTTGATTCTGCATGGGCACGATGGAGTCGTCCATGGACATTAGCTGCCTGGATTTTTTTAACCGGTGGTATTTCACTGGGTTCTTGGTGGGCTTACTACGAGTTAGGCTGGGGCGGCTGGTGGTTCTGGGACCCAGTAGAAAACGCATCATTTATGCCTTGGCTGGTGGGTACCGCTTTAGTTCACTCATTAATCGTGACAGAAAAACGCGGTGCATTTCGTAACTGGACCGTGCTGCTTTCAATCTTCGCTTTCTCGTTGAGTCTATTAGGCACCTTTATTGTACGTTCAGGTGTATTAACATCTGTGCATTCATTTGCAGCCGATCCAAGTCGTGGTTTGTTTATTTTGCTATTACTCGGTATTGCAGTGGGTGGCTCGTTAACGCTGTTTGCATTCCGTGCAAGTGAAATGAGCAGCCCGGCACGATTTGAACTCAAATCAAAAGAAACCATGCTATTAATTTGTAATGTTCTACTCACCGTGGCAGCGGGTACTGTATTACTTGGCACATTATATCCATTGTTAATCGATGCATTAGGTATGGGTAAAATTTCAGTTGGACCTCCATACTTTAATGCCGTATTTGTACCTATTGTGCTTGTACTCTTTGGCTTTATGGGTATTGGCCCAATCATTCGCTGGAAAAAATCGAAAACGGGTGAAATTAAAAGGCAACTTTTGGTTCCGGCTATCATTTCATTAATTGTTGGTGTAGTCGTTCCATTTATTGTGGGCGGTGCATTTAATGCTTGGGTAATGTGTGGTGTAGCAGCAACCGTTTGGATTATGCTGTCGACTTTACGCGCAGCCTACAACATTGTGAGCCCAAAAGAAGGCGGTATCAGTCTTGGTAGAATGGGACGCAGCCAGCTAGGTATGATTATTGCGCATTTTGGTATCGCAGTTTCAGTGCTTGGTGCAACTATGGTATCTAACTACTCAATAGAGAAGAGCGTAAGAATGGGGCCCGGAATTTCACAAGAATTAGCCGGTTATACCTTTAAATACATAGAAACCAAAAATGTAGTTGGTCCTAACTATACCGCGCAACAAGGGCAAATTGAGATTTATAAAGATGATGAGTTCATTACGTTATTAAAGCCAGATCGTCGTCAATATAATGTGCGTACAATGGACATGACAGAAGCCGGTATTGATTGGGGCTTGTTCCGCGATCTTTATGTGACAATGGGTGATCCAATCAGCTTAACTGAGTTTGCTGTTCGTCTTAACTATAAGCCTTTTGTACGTTGGTTATGGTTTGGTTCCATTTTTATGATGGTGGGTGGTTTCCTTGCTGCATCTGATAAGCGTTATCGTGTAAAGCAGGTTGCAAAACAAGAAGCAACAAAAGCAAAATTAGCGACCGCATAATCACTCGGAGACATTATGAAGAAGTTTGTACTGTTTATACCTTTAGTCCTATTTTTAGGTATGGGCGTATTTTTATATAAAGGGTTATTCCTCAATCCTAAAGTGCTCGACTCTGCCTTAGAAGGAAAGCCTTTACCGGCTTTCCAACTTGAGCGGCTTGAAGTCGCTACTGAAATGATCACAGAGAAAGATCTTATCGGTAAAGTAACAATGCTTAACTTTTGGGCGACTTGGTGCCCAG
Organism: Shewanella basaltis; assembly: GCF_023283885.1. GTDB lineage: Bacteria > Pseudomonadota > Gammaproteobacteria > Enterobacterales > Shewanellaceae > Shewanella > Shewanella basaltis. The sequence goes on along the minus strand of NZ_JAKILA010000030.1, from coordinate 1,591 downwards.
CGTGTAAGTATGAACATCCCTATCTCATGATGTTATCAAAGCGTAATTTATTACCTATATATGGTATCAATTATCGTGATGAGCGAGCCTTAGCAATCAAAGAGCTAAATACAGAAGGTGATCCCTACACGCTAAATGTTTTTGATAAAGACGGTCGGTTAGGTCTTGATCTGGGTGTGTACGGAGCACCTGAAACCTTTATTGTGGATCATAATGGCATTATTCGTTATCGCTATGCCGGACCAATTGACCAAACGGTATGGACACAAACCTTATATCCAATGATCCAACAACTCCAAACAGAAGCTAAAGCGGATGGAGCATCGTAATGAACATGGTCACTAAATTATTAATTTGCTTAGTCAGTGTGTTGCTTGCCGCATCCGTTATGGCTACACCAGTAGATACTTACGAATTTAAGACAACTGAGAATCAACAACGTGCATTGTCACTTGCACATCAATTACGTTGCCCACAGTGTCAGAATCAAAATTTAGTTGATTCTAACTCACCTGTTGCACAAGATTTACGCCTTGAAGTATACAAAATGGTAGACAATGGCAAGTCAGATGCTGAAATCATTGACTTTATGACGAGTCGTTATGGTGATTTTGTGTTGTACAAGCCCAAACTTGATTCTAAAACCTACGTTTTATGGCTAGGTCCAATCGGGTTATTAGTATTTGGATTATTTATCGGGTTTATTTTCGTTCGTAGGCAACGAATTCAGCCAGCTGAAGCAGATTCACTTTCACCAGAACAACAAGCAGAGCTCGATGCGCTACTAAAAGAAAGTAAGGCGAATAAATAACAACATGGAGTAGCAAAGTGAAAAAGTGGCTTGCGATAATATTATCTAATCTATTAATAATAAGTATGCCAAATATGGCGTCTGCATACCCAGGTATGCAGGCCCAAAGTAACCCCGCTACTCAGTCAACACTCGATCGAATAAATATATTGCCTCAACCATTTCCAATAGCATTAGTTGATTTCACTAATGCAACGGGTAAGCCGGTTAACTTCGAGCATTACAAAGGCAAGGTTGTCATTGTAAACCTTTGGGCAACATGGTGCCCACCTTGTGTAAGAGAATTGCCTGCTTTACATCGTTTAACTCAAACACTCAACGCAGATCAATTTGTCTTGCTACCGATATCAATCGATGCAGATACAGCAATGGTTAAGCCTTTTTTAGCCGAAATAGGCTTATCTGCTTTTAATTCCTACTTTGATCCACAACAAGATTTACGTGATGTCTTTCCGCTCGACACCATACCAGCAACTTTTATCTTAAACGAACAAGGTGAATTAGTTGCCTATGTTCGCTCTTATGTCGATTGGGACGATAAAAATGCAGTAGCCTTTTTAACTCAATTCAGAAATACCACCGAGAAAGCTCAATAAATCAGCATTAACAGGCTTATAAAGCCTAAAAGGATCGTATTTGGTGAAAAGATCGCCAAGCGATCCTTTTTTATTAAAAAAGGGGTTGCACTAAATCTTTTGCTGCCTATAATGCGCATCCACTGACACGGCAGACAGCGAAAGCAGTCACCGAGTGAGTTGAACCAAGTGCTTCAAAACACAA
>NZ_JAKILA010000029.1 GCF_023283885.1 Shewanella basaltis | reverse complement strand
GTCAATTCGCCTTGTTAGCAGAACAAATGACAAGCTTGAAAGTGAGAATGGGTAACATGTTGATTTTAAATAGTATAAGTTCATCCCTTATCCCGAGCTCAGGTTAAGTAAGGGTTGTAAAGGCTAATAGACAACTCGCCCTCTGGCACAAATACAATGGGCGCTAATATGGCGGTTAATACCGCTGGGGCAGAATAACTTAAAAAGGTTAAGGTGTTTTTACTTAACCTAATGGGGATTTTATTGTGAGTAATGCAGACGCTACAACTGGGTAAATTGCCTAATTAAGTTGTGATACACATTGTGTAAATTGTCGAGTTCGGCGCGATCGGTATTGTTGGCGTTTATCAAGTTTTGAATGCTTTGATCGAGCTGATATAAATTTTGACGTAGGCTTGAGTCAGCAACCATGCTTTGCATCCAGGTAATGGCTGCAACACGCTGGCCGCGAGTAACCGCAGTCACTTTATGTAAACTACTCGATGGGTATACCACTGCATATCCGGCTGGCAGTTTAATTTGTTGTTGACCAAACTCTGTGGAGATAACCAATTCACCGCCGTCGTATTCTTCTGGCTCGCTTAAAAATACCGTCATCGACACATCACTGCGTAGCACTTCATTTGTGCCCGGTATTCGCATTATTGCGGCATCGACGTGATAGCCATATTCTTCTGTTTCGCTATAACGGTTAAAACATGGCGGAAAAATTTTGTGTGGTAATGCCGCTGAAACAATTTTAGGTGTGTCGCCAATACGTGCCAACAACTGGTTAGCCAATTGACGAACCTTAGGATCTTGTGCATCTGCTTGATTGTTATTTTTTACCGAGGCAGCCATCCCCATTGCGGTTTTACGACCATCGCCCCATGGACATGTTGCTAACTGCTGACGATAAGCGCTGACTTGGTCTTTGCTAAACACTTTCTCTATAACAACCATGCTTATTTCCTGTTTCCTAAAATCAAAAAACCAACGCTTAACTGGACGTTAAGCGTTGGTGTTAACGGTAAGACACTCGATTAAAATTCGTATGTCATCGACAGTTTTGAATTACGCGCATCACCTAGGTACATAAATGCACCCGAACGGTATGCTGCTGTCCAGTACTCTTCGTCCATTACGTTACCCACATTTAAGCGGAATGTTAAGGCTTCAGTCGCATTAAAGCTCGCAAATAAATCCACCACTTGATAGCTTGGTACTTCAATGCTGTAACGCTCATTGGTGGCGTCGTAACCTGCGGCTGTATCAGGTTGTCCGCCGAACATTTCGCTTTGGTAAGTATAGCTACCACCGATAACAAATGATTCAGTTAACTGATAACGTAACTGTAAATAGGCACTTTCGTCGGCAAAGTTACTTAACGCTAAGCCAATGTTATCTGGGTTATAAGAATCCAATACTTCTGAATCCATTTTAGCAGCAGAGAATTGTATGCTTAGCTTGTCGGTAATGTTACCTACCATACCAAACTCAATCCCTTTCACGCGGTTTTCACCTGTGTTTAAGGTACCGAGGGTTGTATAGCTGTCGCCAACGCTTTCCATTACGTCACTTTTGGTGATTTGGAAAATAGACGCTGAGAACATCATTTTGTCATCAAACAACATCCACTTGGTGCCAAGTTCGATGTTTTCTACGATTTCAGCATCGGCTTCTGTTGCTTGCTCTTCAGTACCACAAATACCACCATAACCACAGTTTGCACCTAGGTCAGACTCACCACCATTGATGTTGGTAGCGGTACTGTAGTTAGCGTAAATATTGGCGTCTTCAGACAGGTCGTAAACTAAACCAAAGTTGTAGTTGTACATGGTGTCTGAGTATTCATAAAGCGCGCTTGTGGTATCGTTGCTGTAATCAAAGCTATCAAGTCTTAAACCATAAAACATCGACAGTTGTTCAGTCAGTTCCACGTTGTCCATCATGTATGCAGCGACTGTTTTGATGTCGAAGATGGCATCTGACTCGCCTTTCACATAACTGCGCCCAATAAGCTGACTAATATTGTCAACGGTATTACCATCACCGTCTAAAATACAGTACGACTCTGACACACCGCGACGACCATTGGTAGAACAATTGGTTGGGTTGTTATTGGTGATGTTATACACACCGTTATCGACGTTTTCATCAGTGTATTCCAGACCAAAAACAAACTTATTGTTAAAACCAAATACTTTGGTATTCCAGAATAAGTTGAACTGAGTGCTAACATAATCAACATCTTGATTACCCTGGTGGGTACTTAATGTTAATGTGCTTGCGCCTGGCGCGGTTGCATCGGTATCGGCACGCGTTGAGCCACTCATACCTGTCGTAATGTAGCCGTTTTCGGTATGGCCAACACGTGTGGCGTTGTATAGGGTGATGTCGCTATTAAGTTCGTACTCTGTACGCAGCGTAAAGGTGGTCACTTCTGAGTCTAAGAAGTCGCCTTCTTGTGCGTATACCGGAATATCTTCTAAAGGCTTACGGGTTGTTTGATCAAAATAGCTGCCTAAATCGGGCACGTCTTCTGCGCTTATGTGATAAACGTCTGCGATGAATGACAGTGCATCGGTGGTTTCATATACACCCGATAACTGCACACCATTACGGTCGCGGCTAATGCCCTCACGGCCTGGCTTATCTTCTTGTGCGGTTAAACCATTTAAACGTACTGCGACTTTTTCAGACAAAGGTAAGTTGTAGTCAATAGTGACACGGCTGTGGTCGTCAGTACCTACACCTAAATCGACACGACCAAAGTCATACGCAACAGAAGCTTTTTTAGTGACACTGTTAATTGCACCGCCCGAAGAGCCACGGCCAGCAAACGTTGAGCTTGGGCCTTTGGTAATTTCAACACGTTCAGTGGCAAAACTTTCACGGGTTGTCATACCAGGGTCACGCAAGCCATCAACAAACACGTCGCTACGTGCTTCGTGACCACGAATAATGTAACGGTCACCAAATGCGTTACCGTTTTCACCTGTGCCAAGGGTCACACCCGCTTGAGCAGATAAAATGTCTTTTAAATCAGTGTTACCCGACTCTTGGATTTGGTCTTGGGTTAATACCGTAATCACCTGTGGCGTATCGACTAACTCAGCTAAACGGCGTTTGTCGGCCGAACTGTTAAACATATAAACCGAGTTTTGCACACCATGTACACGAATACGTTCAATAGACTCGTCTGTTTCGGCTGGTTTACATTTAGCTAAAATATCCTTATCACACGTTTCATTTTGCACATCGGCCGCATATAACCCTTGGCTACCAAATACCAAGGCTGCGGTAACCGCTTTTGCGCCTAACGACAACTTACTGTAACGGTTCGATTTCATGTCTAACATCATCCTATTATTAATTAGTGTTTATGAAAGTGCTTTTATGTGACGCACTCTACACAAACAAAATAAAGATCGCAAATACAAATCATTATCATTTATGTAAAGATTATGACCAGTTAGGTGTATTTGCGCTGTATTAGATGACAGCCACTAACAAATTAAAGCGGGCGTTGACACTTAAATCGTCGACATTGTGCGGCCCAATATCTGCATATAGGCAGCACAAACTTGGATAAGGTTAGCTGTGAGTAAAAATACGGTTAAGTGGTTTGGTATAGTTCGAGTGGTAAGCCGTCGGGATCACTAAAAAAGGTGTATTGCCTGTTGGTGTACTCATCTACTCTTATAGGTTCAACCTCTACTCCATGTTGTTGTAAATGTTGCACCACTTGATTGATATCGTCGACCTTAAATGCTAAATGGCGTAAGCCTTGTGCTTCAGGAAAACTCGGCCGTGTTGGGGCACCATTAAATGAAAATAATTCAACTTGGCTGCCGTCTGGCAAGGCAAGATCTAACTTGTAAGAATCGCGCGCTTGACGATAATTTTCAGCAATAACCTTAAGTCCTAAAACCTGGGTATAAAACGCTTTTGAGCGAGAATAATCGCCACAAATAATGGCCACATGATGAATGCCTTTTAGCATAACGTTCCTAATAAAACCCTGATAGCACGAGTCTATCAGGGTTTTAATCGGCATGAAAAGTGATTACCGCTTAAACACCAACGGCACCACCATCATTTTTACGGATCATCACTGTCGCAGCGCGTGGGCGCACAGTAATACCTGCTGGCGTAGCTTCATCTGCTTTATCTGAATATGGCCAATTGTCTGGATGTTGAATGTTAGCAAATATCGTGGTGTAGTCTGGCGTAATGGCAAACCCGGTCACTTCACAACCGTTTGGCCCAACAAAGAAACGTTTAAGTTGCGTTTGATTGTCGGCATTCACCACCTGCTGGTTACCGTCGGCATCAAGCATGGTTGATGGCACAATGGCTAACATTTGATCGTTAGTTTCTTCACCGACTTCAGAGGCGCCATTGTCGGTTTGCACCCACAAAATACCGCGAGGATCGAACGCTAATCCATCTGGGCTGGCAAACTGGTTAAGATCGGTTAAGCCAGATAGGTTGGTCTCGGCATCGCCATCATCAGGCGAACCAAAAACAAAGATATCCCAGCTAAACTCAGTGGCGGTATCGCCTTCGTCCCAACGGATAATATGACCAAAGTTGTTGTTTAAACGTGGGTTAGCAGGGTTAGTGCTGTCGGTACGTCGGCTGTTATTGGTGAGTGTAAGGTAAACACTGCCAGTAAACGGGTCAACTGCTGCCCATTCAGGGCGATCCATTGGGGTTGCGCCAACTAAATCGGCTGCGCCAGCTGTGTTTAAGATGATCTCTTCTAAAGAGCTAAAGCTGTTCGCGAGCGTTCCGCCGTCAGTGGTCATGCCGTCAAGGGTTAGCGGTAACCATTCGCCTACGCCATCTTCGCTGAACTTAGCCACATATAATGTGCCAGCATTCATGTATTTGTCGCCCATGCTTAAACGATTGCTGCTGTTGGCATCTGCGGCGTCCCAAACGGCATCTGACACAAACTTGTAGAGGTACTCAAAGCGAGAGTCGTGGCCAGAATAAAATGTCAGTGGCTTGCCTTCTTCAAGCTTACCAAACACACAGCCTTCGTGACGGAAACGGCCTAACGCAGTACGTTTAACCGCGCGCGAATTAGGGTTGTATGGGTCTATCTCAACAATATAACCATGACCATTGGCTTCATTACGGTAATCGTTTGCCGCACTTGTGCCGGTTGGTGTCATGTCAAAACGAGCAAATTCGTCTAAACGCTCATCGTCATTACCCGCTAAGTGGTTCCAGCCGTAACGGGTGTCAGTACTTGGAATACCAGTACGTGATTGCTCTTGAGTCCGCTCGCCTTTGTTTACAAAATATTCTGGCCAGTTTTCTTCACAGGTTAAATAGGTGCCCCACGGCGTGTAACCATTACCGCAGTTGTTTAGGGTTCCGCGTGCCTGGCTGCCGTCTGGCGAGTAACGTGTTTCTAGGTAGGAGCTGTAGGCAAGTGGGCCGGCAATATCCATCACGCTAGCACCGGTAAAACGGCGATTGTAGCTGTCGTTTTCAACCACTTGCCACATGCCTGACACTAACTTAATCCGCACAACTGACACACCATGGGCGTTGATTTCTTTGCGTACTTCATCAACGACTGTGCGCTTGCCGTCGGTGTCATAGGTTGGGCCATTTGGATGCAATGCATCTTGGTCAATATATTCGTGGTTAATACACAATAAGCCGTCATCACCGGCATCATTTAGCGGGAAAAAATGCATGCCATCATGATGCATACCCACTGAGTTAGCTTGATCGTCTGCGGTGTTGCTACCGTCATCTTTCCATGCTGCGGCTTTTGAATTAAGTGGTGTGCCCCAGGGAGCCAATACATAAGCCGAGTAGCCTGCAGGAATTGCCACCGCATCGGTTAATGAACCCGGGATTGACTCAAACCCTAATACCGCAGAACTTTTAGTTGGCGCTGTTGGGGTCGTTGGCGTGGTTGGTGTACTCGGTGTATTGCTGTCTTTATTATCAGAACCACAGGCACTTAATCCAAAACCACCAAAAGCTGTGATAGCACTGAGACCCAATCCACGCTTAACAAAGTTACGACGTGATAAGTGAGCGTCCATCACTTCGTTAAATGGAGTGTTTTTGCTTTTATTAAAACGAGTTGGGTTAAACGTCGCCTTGCTCATATGTATTCCTTGTGTATGCTCAACATTAGCTGTAGGTATGATTATTCGACAGCTAAGATAAGCATCTAATGTGACAACAAGGTTCAAAAAGCATGACAAAAATGTGGCAGTTTAAAGACGGTTTGCACGGTATTGGTAATACGCCACTCCCTTAAGGCTGTGGCGCTAAATGCGTTACTTTTTATTGCGAGAAGGACGTTGGCCTAAGGCTTTTTTTCGGGCCTGTTGCTTTAGGGCGCTCTTGGTGGTTTTACGTGTAGTCACCGCCATTTGAGTTAAGTCGGGCTCAAAACCGGTTAACCATTGTTGCGGTAAGCGGCGGTCTAAAAAGGTTTCTAATTTTATCAGCAACGGCTCGTCATCAACGCTGAAAAGCGTGATGGCTTGGCCTTGGTTACCCGCACGTCCTGTGCGGCCAATTCGGTGAACATAGTCTTCAACTTGAAACGGAAGCTCCATATTAACGACATAATTCAGCTCGCTAATGTCTAGCCCTCTGGCGGCGACATCGGTGGCAACTAGCGCGGTAAGCTCACCACATTTAAATTGACTTAACACTTGTTCACGCACCGCTTGCGATAAATCAGCATGAAATGCCTCGGCACTAACACCGGCATGCTTCATTTGTTTCACTAAGGCATCAGCGCCTTGTTTAGTGCGGCTAAAAATCAAGGTTTGCTGCCATTTTTCAACCTTAATTAAATGACACAATGCGGCACATTTTCGATTACTGTCAAGATGATAAACCCGTTCAACAATACTCGCGGCAGTAGTATTACGTTTGGCAACCTCAATCACTTTAGGTGAGCGCAATAACCGTTTGCTAAAGCTAAAAATACGGTCATCTAAAGTGGCTGAAAACAACAGGGTTTGCCGGGTTTTAGGCACTTGCTTTAGTACATCGATAATTTCATCTTTAAAGCCCATATCAAGCATGCGATCGGCTTCATCAAACACGAGATGTGTTAACTGCGACAAAGACAACGCCCGCTTACGCAGTAAATCCAATAATCGCCCTGGCGTTGCCACTAAAATATCTACGCCAGCCCCAAGCTGACGGATTTGCGCGCCAATACTCACGCCACCATACACCATCACACTGGTAATGCTGCTGCCCTGAGCATATTGCTCAATACTGTGGTGAACTTGTTGTGCAAGCTCGCGTGTAGGCACCAATACCAGCGCGCGAATAACCTTGTTAAGTTGCGGTGGTGTTGCTTGGTTTGCTGTTGACGGTGTTTGAGCTGATAACTGCAGACTCAAAATTGACTGCAATATGGGCAGCGCAAAAGCGGCGGTTTTACCCGTGCCAGTTTGCGCGCCAGCCATGACATCTTGACCACTTAATATTGCTGGAATTGCCTGCAATTGGATTGGGGTAGCTTGCTGATAATTAAGTTCAGCCAAACGTGTCATTAACGAAGGGTGTAGCGATAATTGAGCAAAAGACATAACAACTCCAAACAAGTAGATGTGCAGTTTATCATGCTCATTCGCGGCAAAACAAAGACTCGTCACTTTGTTTTATGACATTGTGCTTGTGACATGTAACACATCTCGATGTTAATGCCACTAATAGCACTTGACTAAAACTTAGGGACTTATACAATTTAAACACGTAAAAATAATACATGTTTAATTAAATCACGATCTCACAAGACGAGGCATCACCATGAGTTTTTCAATAAGCGGTATTTTTAAACCTACCAAACACACTGAACCTGTAAGCCATGTTGCGCCCAAAGCCGAGCAAGCCACCCCGGCACCTAAAACAGACACATCACCCAAAAAAGAGGGCAATGGCGGCAGTTGTTGCGGCGGATGCGGTGGTGCCGGCCATTAACGGTTAGCGCTCTCGTTTAAATATTAATAGATTATCTTGAATCAACAGCGATGGGTATTGCGAAGTCACCTCCACAAAGCCATTAGCCTGAACGACCTTTAACGAGCCCTGGTTTTGCGCATCAATATAGGCGTAAACCGGGCTTTTAATATAATGTTGTAAAAACATTCTCAAGGCATGGGTGGCAATCCCCTGCCCCCAATATTCACGGCCTATCCAGTAACCAATGAGTCGCACTTCAGGCTCATCGACGGTAGCAAACTCAAGGTTCACCCACGACACCAAGTGGCCAACCAACATCTTGTTGTACCAAATCCCTATTGCCATACTGTGTTGATTAGCAAAAATATTTTGTTGCCAATGTTGATAAAATGCCTCACGTGTTCGTGCCGGAACATCGGCCATCTTGTTGGCGATAGGATCGTTTTGAAAATCAAATAACAGGCTTAAATCTTGTTCGCTTATGTCTTTGAGATAAATATCCATTTCACTTTACTCACCTATAGGTTGTGTCACTAAAATCAATTATATTGGTTACTTACACATAAACCTGATATCTAGACATAATACTCTTTAACCTGTTTGTCATTAGCAATACCATTATCCTGATAAAAGGGTTTATCTATCCTTAAAGGAGACACCATGAAACACATCAATACTTGGCAATGGCTTGGTTTTGCAGGCCTCATTCCGTTTGTTGTACTCAGCCTATTGGCATTTAACCATAGCCTGTTATCTGCTGAACATGTCTTACTTGGATTTATTAGTTATAGCGCGATAATTTTAAGCTTTATGGCAGGGGCATTATGGGGGAAAGCAGTTGTTACAGTTCTCGATGACAATATCGCTAAATTACTGATTATTAGTAACGTGATTGCCATAGGTTGTTGGGTTGCACTGTTAACACCGTTTGAATTGTCAGCATTAATTTTACTGCTCAGCGGTTATGTATACTTGCTCTACGTTGAGTTTAGGTCAACACAAATAGCAACAACCGCACGTTATATGACGCTTCGTACTGTACTGACTAGCGTTGTGGCAATATGCCATGTTGTCGTGATGCTAAGCTTGTATCAATAGTATTTAGCACTGTCACCAGCCCAATAATTGATGGGCTGGTGATTCAAGCATTTTAGGTCAATCACAACCCGGCTTGGCACTGCTCAGTTTGATTAATCATTGGCGACAAAATTGGCATCATGCCTTTTAACACTTGCAATGGCAGTGCTGAGGTAAAACTAAAATCATCGGCTTTTTCACCCGGCACAAATGCTGTTAGCGTACCAAAGTGACGGTCGCCTAGGTAAAACACAAACGTTGCGGTGCGGTTTATCGCCGTTGAGGACACCTTACGTCCATTACGGATTTCAGTTGCTATGCGGTTATCACCTGTGCCAGTTTTGCCGCCCATAACAATGGCCTGTCCGTTTTGGTCTAACAAGCTACCATTGAGGCGTCTTGCTGTACCATTTTGCACAACATTGGCTAGCGCACGTTTAAGGGCTCTGGCCACTTCTTGGTGCATTACTCGAGTCACCATTTGCTTATTGTTGGCAAGCGTCACCTCATAGGGCGTGTCTTTAGCAAATTGCAGCTCATCAATGCGTACCGTCGGAAAACGATAACCGTCATTTTGAATAATGCCTATTAGTTCAGCCAATGCCGCGGGTCTGTCGCCCGAACTGCCTAATGCAGAGCCTAACGACGGCACCATGTATTCAAAGGGATACCCCATCCTCACCCACCGTTGATGGATACTCAAAAACGCTTCAACCTCAAGCATTACCTGAATCCGTACATCACGAGCATTTTGATGACGAGTTTTAAACAACCAACGATACACGGCTTGTAGTTGTGGTTGGGCATCTTCTAGTACCTGAGTTAAACCGGTTTCAGGGTAGTCATTTAAATAACGTAATACCCACAACTCTAACGGATGTACTCGGGCAATATAGCCCTGGTCGGCTAAGGTAAACTTGTCTTCGCCATACTTGTTGTACAGTATGTTAATTTGGTTATCGGTATAGCTTTTAGTAGGCAAACGCGTGGCTAAAAAAGCTTTAAGCTCGCGGGCACCATCGTAAGGTTTTAAATAACGGTAAGCCGCTGTCAACTTGTGCTCTTGCTGTGCGATGCCATCAAATAACACCTCTAACCGCTGCTCTGGCGCCAATTGACGATACTTGCGATAAAAACGTTTTACAAACGAGCTCCCTTCACGCTTAGCAAACGCCTTTAAGTATTCTTCACGGCGCGGGTCTTTGTCATTACGCAATAATTGCGACACACTGCCTTCGCTGTTATAGCTACTGCTGTAACTAACAATGTCGCGCATTAAGCGTACAAACGGTAAGTTTATTGACTCTTGCAGCGCTTGGTACAAGGTTGGCACGCGGCTGTTTTCTTTCTTGTTAAAGTTATTAAATACATGCAAACCACCACCGGTAAAAAAGCGCTCTTCAGGTGAGGCTGAGTATTCACGTTGCAAAGCGGCATCAAGCATACGGGTTAAATTACGATCTCGGGTAGTAATCAAATAATCGACCACCCAGCGAGTAATATGGTCTTTGCGCTCAACATCAACCTGACGTAAATCTGCCACTGTCATTGTCGAAAAACGTTGCTGTAACTCAGCAATAATGTCGAGATAAGTTGCCAGCACCCGCAGTTTTGCAGTAGAGCCTAACTCCAGTTTACTGCCTTCGTTAATGTCAAAAGGTTGGTCAATACTGTCGGTTTGAATGCGCACACGGTTAGCGCTGTCGGTGCTCTCATACAAAGTAAAGCTATAAAGCACTTTATCTAACTGCTGCGCCGACAATAAACGTTCACCCAACAAGCCCACACGTTCAGCGGCATTCACCTGGGCCAAACTGCGTAAGTAATCACTTACTTTTTGCTGTAAATCACCATGATATGTACTGTTAATAGCCAGATCATAACGATCTAAGTCAAATAGATTGACGTCTAGCATACCTGCTGTGCGAATACGCACCGCATTAACCCCTTTATTATTTGCTGGGTTAGTGATTGCTGACTTAGTGGTGTTAAAGGTCAGTGTTTGCTCTAATGCTGACACCATCAACTGGGTCTCAATAAGGCCATCGCGGCCCAATAAACGCAAATAGCTATCGACCAAAGACTCAAGATCATCATGGCCCTGTAGTAAGTAATAAGACGGGCGGCGCTGAGCAATCATGAGCGCGACGATTTCCCTAAATACCTTGCCGCGCTGGGCTGCATTTTGTTGAGTATGACGGCTAAGCAATAGCTGGTTTGCTTGGCTAAAGTCGGTTTTAAACCACGCCCATAAACCATCACCAATGCCATGCACTTCGCCAAAGCCTGGGGCAGACGAGAGCGGCACAGTATTAAGATAATCTTGTACAATACGTTGGCGTGCCTTAACGGTACTTTCGCCTTGTTGATACACCCTAATAATTGCCGAACCGATTTGCAGTAACTTGTCTTTAATACTTAAGGTTAAGCCATGATTTGAATGCCTAAATTTTTCAATTTGAGTGGCCAATGTACTGCCGCCGGCCTTTGACATATCAACGCCAGCAATTTCTGCCACTTGGCTGGCCGCGGCCAACACAAAACGCGGCCAATCGACCACGGGATTATAATTTTCTTCAGGGCTGAGCATTTCGCGGTTTTCAATAAACAATAAGGTACTAATCACCTGCTGCGGAATAGTATCTTGATCTTGATAAACACGTTTAGGGTAAGAGAAATCAAATACCGTCATATTACGACAGTCTTTAATCAGCAAACCTGATTGGGCTTTTTCGTGATATGGAGGAAAGAAGCCTTTTTCCGTGTAGTCCATCAACATTGGCGAAAAAGCCACTTGCTGAGTAATTTGATAATTACGTTCTACTAATCGGGCAATTTTTTCCGGCAGTTTGCTATAACCATGGCGGTCATCAAATGGGCCATACTTAGGATAAATAACAGCATCACTAGGGTAGTCACGTAATTGATAGGTTAACTTGGTTGCGTATTTGTGCAAAAAGTACGATTGGTAATAAGATGTTCTTACTTCAAACTCAAGCAAATAGGCTGTGGCCAAAACAAGAATAACCAGTAACCAGCCAGCTTTGCTTTTACGGACTTTAACCGGTTTTACCGTTGACGTTTTAGGACGGTAATTATCAAACTGACTTTCAGTATGCTGACTCGACACAAACACTCCAACTAACGGATAACACCAAGATAATACATATTTTATTTATTGGCTGATATGATAACCAAATAGCATAACAAACAAGATTAATTTTATCAGATGGATAAACTGATTAGATATAGACAAAATAACTAAATATTGCTTTTTAGGCTGTTAAAGCCATTTTTATACTAAACAAAGCAAAAACCCTTCTTACCTTGAGAGACATTTTGACGTTACAGACACCCACACACCCATTCCCTAACGTACCAATCATTCGATTGGGATTGGCTATGTGGTCACAAACCCACTGGCAACATACTGTATATGGCAATAATGACCCGAGCCAACGTTTAGCCCGTTATGCAGACGTATTTAATACCGTCGAAGGCAACACCACCTTTTATGCCACGCCATCGTTACAGCAAGCTCAAATTTGGCGTAATGCCGTTAATGACACCTTTCGCTTTACCTTTAAACTGCCTAAACACATTACTCACGAGTTAAAACTGCACAATGCCGGCCCCGCAGTGCAACAGTTTTTCTCGGTAATGGCGCCATTACTCGACGTAACAGGTATGTGGAAAATACAATTACCCGCCAGTTTTGGCCCACAGCATTTGCCCGTGTTAGCCCAGTTTTTAACCCAAGTGCCTCAAGGGTTAACCTATGGTGTCGAGGTTCGTCATCCAGCCTTTTTTGCCAAAGGAGATGCCGAGCGCGACCTTAACCGCTTGCTGATTAGTCATCAGTGCAACCGCATTATTATGGACACTCGGCCAGTATTTGCAGCGCCGCCCACCAGCGAAGCCGTGATTGACGCTCACCAAAAAAAGCCCAAAGTGCCTGTGCATGCCATCGCCACCGCTCAACATCCGGTAGTACGCTTTATTGGTCATCCACAGGCTGAAGCAAATGTGCATTTTTTTCAAAACTGGCTTAAACAACTGCCATTATGGATAGCTCAGGGCAAACAACCCTACCTGTTTATTCATACTCCAGACAATCAAGAAGCCCCTCAATTAGCCGTCGATTTATATCGATTATTACAGCAGCAGCTCAAGGACACTCCCACGCCTCTTAACGACATCAACCTACTCGCACAACATTCAGATGCTACAGCGCAAATGGGGTTTGATTTGTAATGTGACCTCGATGATTGATTCACCAAGGTTAAGCGTCTGTGCCTTACAGAATAATCAAAAAGTTTGTGATATTATTTGCGCCGATTAAGCCTGCCATTGCAGTGCGTTTATGTTGATAAAGGAACCGCTATGAGTGAATCTGCAACCCGTTTAAATAAGTACATCAGCGAGAGTGGCATCTGCTCGCGCAGAGAAGCCGATCGCTTTATTGAACAGGGCAATGTATTCATAAACGGTAAGCGAGCCAAAATTGGCGACACGGTTAGTTTTGGTGACAAAGTCAAAGTGAATGGTCAGGACATTGAGCCGCGTGACGAAGCAGATTTAGTGTTTATTGCTTTAAACAAGCCTGTCGGCATTGTCAGTACAACAGAAAGTACCGAGCGCGACAACATTGTCGACTTTGTTAACCACAGCGAGCGCATCTTCCCGATTGGTCGCCTAGATAAAGACTCGCAAGGGTTGATATTCTTAACCAATAATGGCGATTTAGTGAATAAAATTTTGCGCGCTGGCAATAACCACGACAAAGAATACGTGGTCACGGTCAATAAACCCATTACCGATGATTTTATTAAGGGCATGGCTGCAGGCGTGCCTATACTGGGCGTTGTCACTAAAAAATGCCGAGTAGAACAAGTATCGCCTTATGCATTTAAAATTGTGTTAGTTCAGGGGCTTAACCGTCAAATTCGTCGCATGTGTGAATATTTCAACTTTGAAGTCACTAAGCTTGAACGCCAATCGATTATGAATGTGTCACTTAAAGGATTGCCCATTGGCGAATGGCGCGATTTAGACGAGCAAGAGCTCAGCACTTTAATGAAATTAATTGAGCATTCATCTTCTGAAGTGAAAAAAGCCCCTCAAAAAGCCAAGAAAAAACCCTTAAAAAGTTTGCGCGACAAAATTGAAGGCCCTGAACACTTTATGCAAGGCAGAGGCAGCAAACCTAAAAAACCAACAACCAATAAGGGCAAGCCAAACCATTCTCGTAAACCCAAACGCTAGTAGGGCCTGCCTGGCAGCGTTTGTTGGCCATTTTTACGGCGCTCTCGACTTTTTATATAGAATTACGACGCCTCAACATCGCTGCCTTGTCGTTGTATATGTGAGTAATGACCCACAATTTGCGGCAAAAACAATGTTGAAATTGCAACAGTCCCTAAATCATTACTGCGCAAAATGTAAACAATGGAGGTTGAATAAAAAAACACCCATTTTACCGTATGCAACAGGATTATAATGTTGTAGTATGTTGACCTGCTCATTTAAACAGCAAAAACAATCTTAAATATAACTTGTAAACATGTACTTACGTAGTATGTACCATGTTTCAATCACGTTTAGTATGAGCACAATACCCAGCCCTACTTAGCTGAGTTTAGGTAATTAGTCATATTAAACAGCAAAAGTTTATGTGCTGATAATGCGCCCAACATACGTAACGTTGCGGGTAGCACAATAATAAAAATGCACACAATTAGGACAATCAAGCGATGCCAAGTTTTGCACAACAGGCAGCGCGACGTTGAAAAAATAACCGCAAAGGGATGCGGTTCTTTGACACAAGGAAAGTAACATGCTCACTAAACATCTGCTTATTCTCGACTTCCCTTTGCATCTGCAAGCGCCATTTCATCACCTTGCAAACCTGATTGAATGCAATCTTATTGCATGTAACTCTAGCGATGCGCCTGCCATATTGTCGACCATTGCAAACATTGAGAATAGTACCGCAGTTTTGATTCATTACCTTGAGCACCCGCTACAAGAAATAAGCTATTTACCTGCAGACTTGTTTAAAAGCCATTTACATATCGCCTATTGTCCAGCGCTAAACGTTGAGCTCGAAGTAATTTTGATCTCATCTGGGTTTCATTCAGCCATGTGCATCGACACAAACCTAGTTGATCAAATACAGAGCCTCAATAAAGTACTCGATGGCGACATTAGCTTTAGCGATAAAGCCCTGTCTAAATACATTTTGCAAAAAAAGCGAGTGCCATCATCTGGCAACCGCGCAAAAATTCTTGCTGTCACAACTAAAAAAGAACAACAAATTTTATCTCTTATACTGCATGGACTCACTAACGAAGAAATGGCCAAAGAGCTCAATATTTCCGTTAATACGGTCAAAATGCACGTGCAAAACATTTATAAAAAAACCAAGATTAAAAATCGTGGTCAGCTATTTGCCTACGCGGCGGGTTAACCATCTCTTTTAATAATACCAAGCCCTCATGCATCAGCGGCATACATTAGCTCACCTTTAACAGTGGGTTAGCTGCTGCATTTCTATGCATTTTCACACTGCACAACTATTTGTAAAAACGCAGTAACAATCTAATGTAAGGACACATTAATGCACCATAAAAGTTTATTAGCCATCTTAATCTCTAGCGCCCTTTTAGTGGGTTGCGGTTCATCAGATGATGACTCAACTACAGACATAACCCAACCAGATTCAGGTACGCCAACTACCCCCACTACGCCACCGGTATCTGAATATAACCATCAAATTGCTGGGTTAGCGGTATATCAAGGGGCATTATCTGGCGCCACTGTGTGTGCCGATTTAAATAAAAACGTAATTTGTGATAGCGATGAACCATTCGCAACGACTGACGCTGACGGTAACTATCAATTAGAGTGGACGAGCGAAGTTGAAACCCCAGACTATTATTTAGTGGCTAACTGGCAAGCAGCGACAGCAACGCAAGCCATCCAGGCCCGCTCTTTAGCTCTTAAGGTTAAAAACCCGGCTAACCGAGCAGCACCAAAAGCAATTGTTGATGATGCAGGGCAAGGGACATTAATCGCAAACCCACAATATAACGGCGCGATTAACAACCTGACTCATATCAAGCAGTCTCGCATTATAGAAATGATGAATCAAAATCTGTCTGACAGTGACATTAGTCAACTATCAACCGAGTTAGACGCACTATTAGCTATTTTGTATCAATTAGATGCCGACACTTTATACTCAGTTTCCGCTGAAACGTCAGCCACCGCTAATTTTATGCGCATAGACTATGCCATTGCTTATTTACAACAAGTCATCGCGACTCAAATTCCAAACATCATTGCAGCAGAAAAAATCCTTGCCGCGACTTATGCTGAGCTTTGGCAAATATTAAGTGATAGCGGTCTGTCTATCGAAGCGTTCTTTTCAGATGACGCATTCACTTTAGCGGCTAATATACTCTTTAGTGACTCAGCCATCGCATTAGGGTTTACAGAATTACCTATCGATTCGCGTATTTTGTCACAAGATGATTGGGACCTTGTGCTAGGTAATATCATTCATGAAAGCGGCTTTGCTAACACCTTATCACTGACTTTATCTTCTGATCTAAGTGCATTTTCTATGCAAAATGCCGACAACACAAAAGTATTAACCTGGATCTCCGCTCTGGCCGGTCAAGCCCTAGCATTTGAAGCCCCATTAGATGAAGACAATGACGAGCTTACCGAATGTTGGCACACAACAGACAAGCGCTGGTATACAGAAGACAATGGCCCAGTAACGGAGCCAAGCATTACAGGTAATACCTACAACACGGTTTATGCCGGCACGAATGTCCCTATTACTATCGACATCAATAAAATCACTCACGCCAACACCAGCGACTTTTGGCAGTCAGTGTTAAATACATCTCCAGAAATGCTAAAATTAGACACATTAATCTGGCCAGATACGCTATACAGTTTAACGGTAACTCAAGCCGAAGATGTAATGTGCCGAGTAGTTGAAGATTATGAAACATACGCGCTATCAAGCTTTGTCACTGAAGAAACGCTTTCGACAACAATGGTAGCCGAAGCTTTATTTGGTTTTTACTTCCCGCTCGACATCATTATCGATGAAGAAGCGCAAACCATTGCTTTGCTTGATAGCGATGGCAACATTGAACAACGTTATCAAATGACAAAAAGCACCAGTCCAAGTGATCAGTTATTGATTAAAGTCGCTGAAATCGTTGAAGGCACCGCACAGGAATATGTCTATCCAGACTACTTCTTATTTGTTGACCAACAGCTTATGAAAGTCGAACTCAATGAAAAAATGCAAACGTCTGCTTCTAACAATGTGTCAGTCACCTTTGATAACAACACAGGGTTTACTCAAACGTTATACCAACACTTATATGATCAGGTTAATCCACTGGTATTTTAACCCTATTGTGTCACTTAATTTAAGGCGTTTTCACCGATAACAATAAACCCCATAAGCAAAAGCGAATGGGGTTTATTTTTGATGCTGCATTACAATTTCGCGTTAATAAAAATCGCTCACATAGACTTTACTGTTCTTCCGCTTGCATACGCTCAACATCTTGCTTGGTGTATCCCATCGCTTCGGTGACATAGCACATCTTCACCAGTTGGAACATTTGCACCAAACTACCCACCTGCCCGGCATGCATTTGTAAGTTTAATACTGCCATGGTAGCTGCCATTTCATCACCCGGCGCGACCGTGTTAGCTAACTCAGATAAAGATTGATTCTTAGTTGCGACCTCATTAATAAGCTGATTATATTCAGTGACATTTTCAGGTGTATAACAGGTAGAGGTTTCAGGTAATTGCGCTAAAAACTGCTCATACTCTTTAACAAACAGCTTAGCTTGTACCAACGTCTGCTCGCCTAGAGCTTGTAACTCTGTCACCTTACCGCTTTGAAATACTGGGGCAGCATTACCCGACGCCACGAGCTGGTTAAACTCATCCATCAATACTAATTGTTTTTCTGATATGACTTTTGCATCTTGGGCAATCGGTTTAGTTTTAGCCTCAAATGCATCAATAGCCCCCTGATTACTCGCCAATGCTATAAAGCTCATTGTGGTAATGGCTGTAGTCATGGCCACCAGCAAGCTGGCTTTTTTCATCATATTCATCGATAACATCCTGTTAGTTGAGTTTTAAATAAGTGCTTATAATAAATCCAGCGTTTAGTGTTTCAGATATGGCATTAACCAACTGTGAATCGCATAGCTGTATTCTGTGGGTAATCTAAAAGCTAACCATTCTGCACCTAGCCGAGTCACTAAATACGTATTTCTAGTAATGTTTACTACGCCAATAATATCTGAACGTTTATAGGTTTTTTCGTTAAATGCACCATGTTTAATAATCAAAGTATCATTATAAATTCTGAGTTTTGTCCCTGCTGCGCGGTAAAGAAATACCCAAGAAAAAAAGCCAATCAGTAACGCTGATAAAGCATATTGAATAGGCAGGGCGGGATTCCACTTTGCTCATAACTTAACCAAACAGCAATTCTGAGCGAAATGTAGGACTCCAAGCTGCGCGGCGGCGCTTACCCGCAAGGCTGTCTTTTTTACCCGTGTGTTGTTTTAATGTACTCAGTGCAGCTCTGTTAAATAATGCAAGGTGCTTGGCTTTGGTCCAGCACCATCAATACTGCTTCATCTTTAAATGCCTGCGGATAACTCTTGTGTGATTGCTTTAAACTCATATAGACCTCTTAATTTATTAACATACTGTCTCAAAATTAAGTGTCCGATGGAATTAGACCAGAACACCCAATTGCACTATTCTTCATTGAATCGATTACCTTATAAGTCCATGTATTTTTCTTTTCCGGTTACGGTTAACACCTTGTTATTTCGATAAATACAAACCTACTAAATATAATAAAAATAGCCCCAATAGCACCTTTAATGGCGTTGGATAAGCAAAAGTAATCTCGGGTGAGTGTTTGTCATTGATGTATTCAATTATTTCTGGCAATGCAAATAGATTTGCTCTTGATATATTTATCTTTTCACCTGTATTAAGCGTGAATCGTGCATGAGTATAGATATCAGCTTTCGATATTTGTCTATACCATTTCCCAGGGGTTTCCCGTTTATAACTAAATCGGTAGCGCTGAATATGAATAGCGCTTATACGGCTCAAACGAATATAACTTTGTGTTTTCGATCCGCAAAACACCTCTGGAAGCTCCAAAGCCTCTTTGGTTAAACTGGTCACTAACCCTGATTTAAAGTTAACCCAACAATGGAATATCAAGATAACGGCTATGCTGATTAATGTTACTGGCAAAATAGCATCTGGGGATGCCTGTAACACAAACATCAATAGCAAAGGTACACCAATTAAACTGGTTAACAATAATAGCCAAGTTAACATTGAAAAAGGCGAAATGAGGATCCGAGAGACAAATGTAACTTTATGACGTTCATCTAATTTCATTTCGAGTGTCGTATTACTTTTAAAAATACTAAAACTCTGTTTAATCCACGGCATTAATAAGGGCTCTACTTTACAACAATCATTAACATCAGAAAACGAATAAGCAACTGACATTGTTAAAATAAAACCAACAGTCAACTGACTGCTGATTTTCATCTGCAAGTTATTAATTTATAAAGCAATACTAAAAGGGTAAATCATCATAAAAATACCATTGGCCATCATCTTCAAATAGCACGCACCTTACACCACCGATACTATTCTGACCATTCCGCATTTTAAACTCATAACTATAGTTAATATCTACTACACGTGTGGTATTAGGGTAGTTTCCTTTTAAATTTGTGCTCGGCTCAATAAAGCCTGACTTTTCAGGTGTGAACACCAAAAAATCTAAAAGCTCCACTCCATCCGCTGTTCTTTTATAACCCCCTAAACTAAGATTAATCAATTTCCGAGCTCTTTTCCCATCCTGCCATTGTTGCATCATAGGGTGATACCCTTTAATAATTTTATCTATTTTTTCATCACGAATATCGCGCATTACTTGATCACAACGCGGCTTTAACTCACTGACCTCTTTAGGCAAACTGGCTTCACTGGCCTCACTGGCTGATACAGAAAATACCAACATTGAGCTACATGCAATTGCTGAAAATTGATAACAGCGACTTTTTATCCATTTATTTAACTTCATTATTTATCCCTAATTGATTGAATAGTTGAACTTTTCATCAGTCTGAATTACTTAATTAAAACGGTATCCAATTTCCAGCTGTTATTTTCGTAAACCCACTCTAGTTGTTGACCACTGTCTACGTCTTTTAACATTAAGCGCTTTCCGTTACCTTCAACTTTCCCTTTAAATTCATCTAATAGCATATTGTAAGCGGCTACATCTTTGTCGCTACTTTTTGACGGTGAATAACGTATTGCTTTACTGTACTTTTTTATCGCTGCGACAAGTATTTTTTGCTTTGAGTCATCACGATTCAAAATATCTGTCATCACACCTGCTCTAAACTGAGCTGAAAACATGGCTAATTGCTCAGGCGTGCCAGACTCAATGGTGTGCAACAATCTAAACCAATTTGCCATCAACCTAGCGGAATCGTCGGGCTTAGGGTTGTTAATATCGCCTTTTGATATCAATACGTTGTTTACCTGATCAGGTAACGATAATGCTTGGCTTAATGACTCATTAATCATGCTAACAAGTTTTTTTATATCCGCATCGGTGGTTGACAAAAACGGGGCGATTAGTGACTGTACTTCCCCTGTAAATATCGTTTTATCCTTGAACCCTTTGGTGAGATTTGTCAGTTGATCGAAAAATGTTGGGTTAGTCAGTGAAATTTTATCTGTCATTGCCTCATAGTCAGCAAAAGCGTCCTGCTGATGGGTTTTCGCCCCTAAAATATTTTTAAAACTTTTTTGTGGTGCCAATATTGCCAGCCATTGTTTAATCACATCGCGGGTATGAGGTGGCTTTTCATTAATAGCACCAATATTGGGTGGAGTGATATATCCTGCCTCAATAGCAGCATTAACAATCGCCTTTGACCTTTCACCAAAAACAGCTCTAACATCGGCATAGCGAAGATAGTCAAGATAGTCAGCCTGCTGCACAACCAAAGCGTTCAACTCTTTATCCATCCCTTGCTTTTGGATCTCTTTCGCGACATAGGTGTA
Organism: Shewanella basaltis; assembly: GCF_023283885.1. GTDB lineage: Bacteria > Pseudomonadota > Gammaproteobacteria > Enterobacterales > Shewanellaceae > Shewanella > Shewanella basaltis. The sequence continues at coordinate 26,081 of NZ_JAKILA010000029.1, read as the reverse complement.
TTGTTGCAAGTCGCAACCAGCACAACTTCTAAACGCTAATGTATTGCTGTGACTAAAATAAATACTGGATTGATTAGGAAACAAATGACTTTCAAACACAATATAACTGGTGCCCTCTTTGGTATAAGTCAAAGTCATATCGGCTTTATGCTTTTGAGGACAGCCAGGCAATTCAATATTGTTTTTTGTAAACGCGGTAAGATTGTTTAAGTCCTTCGTCTTACGTGAATGCAGAGTATTATAGTAAGTCAATTTGTACTGCAGTGTGGGGTCCAATTCACCTTGTACTTCAAAATCAATATTACAACTTGCATATACATTGGCAGTGCTTAAGCCGCATAATGCCATTAATCTTATCTTTTTCATTTTTAGCTCATCCTTAAGTCATGTATTTAACACTAACTCTAACTCTGTCGTGCTATGACAACGTAAATGCTTTTGCTGTTAAACCAAATAACGAATATACAGCGAGTACAAGCCAAAGCCTGTCATACCTAGTAGCGCTATAGCCATCGGTATGGGTATGTAATATCGCCATACCGCTGCTATTTTTGGGACTTGCGTCAACGTTGCACTGTAGCCGAGTTGAGACAGTGCAATAACAAATTTATTACTATCACATGTTTGCCCGGCTAACGTAATGCTTTCACCGTGACTCACATCAATGTTTACTCTAAAGACAAAAGGCCGCCAGTATTGCCTCAGGGCACTGTCACCATCGCCAGCTTTATACCAATTCCACTCAATATTGATTGATTTAATTGCTGACTTTTCTATCTGTCTAACTTGCTTGTCCTCAAAATACACTCTTGGAATAACAAGTGAATTTTCGCTGATAACAATCTCATTAGGAGTCGATATACCCTGTGTATAATGCTTATCGCAAATGAGCTTTCGCCTTACAGCAGACACAGCTACCCCAAATAAGGCAACCACTATGGCCGCTACGATATTATGGCTGGAATAAAGGATAAACAGGGCAGCCATAAAACTAATATAACTTGAAGCCCAGACTTGATGAAAGTATTGCCGAGGTAAAGGCAGCATAAACAGTGTGACGGGATATTGTAGTTTTATCGGGTCGTTAAATAACTTAATCCCGATAAAGGCTTTTACGGTATCTTGGTCGAGCTGAACTGAACTAAAGGTTGGCCAATCTTTACGGCTAACGCTATCAAATTGACCGACAACATTAATCCCCTGCGACATTAACACTTTTCGACATTGTTGCACTAATGCAGGCAACTTATGTTGCTTCACTTTTAACGATATCGATATCGGTTCAGGAAATTGAGTTTGTTGACTCTCTTTAACATGCAAAATCACTTTATAAGTATTATGCACTTCTTTTAACTCAATATTTTTTATTACTGAGTAATCTACATTTTGTTGTTGAAGGGAATAAATGGATTTCCCCCCTAACTTGAAACCATGGAACTGTATTAACACCTTGCGCGAGGCATCAAAACACCATCGACATTGATAACTAAACGCTAGCAAGATCAACAATATACTGAGCATTAAACGCCCGAAAGATTCAGCCAAAAAAGAAAACACACTTACCGCCAACACCACATAAATCAGATTAAAACATATAAAAATCCACTTTATTTTTTCAACGGCTGACACGATTGAAAATGATGACGTGGTAATCAATAACGTCCCTGTTAACTTGTTAAACATCCTATTCCTTAATCGACTTACACTTTTTAAGATTATTGTCAGTGCCTACCAAATGCATCAAGAGCCTCGTTAACGGCTTTTTAGCCATATCATCATTCTATTTCGACATTAACATGCCGATAATGAACAAAAAGGATAAGCTGATACCATACGATTACCTACAATAACGTAACAACCTTCCACTGGTTTTCTAAATAGGCCAGCTTGCAAGTCCCATAGCCTTGAATCGCTTCGTTAGTCTTTGGTGATATCGTGTCAAAACGGTATGGAACCCACAACTCTAAGTCATGCCCACGCTGCTTAGCGTTGTCACTAACTAAACTGCTGCTAGAATTTTTAGCATCTTCGAACGCTAACGCCTCATTTTCATCTATTTGATAATTATCGATACCTAAATATGATGTTTTAAAATATTTATCATGTAGCTCAGATAAATATACTTTTACTTGCTCATCCGTTGCTGGTATTGCAGCAAACACCTTTCTGAATAAGTTTACATCTTGATGTCTAACAACATCGACTGACGCTTTACATAGTGCATTCGGCACTGTTCGATCAATTTTTTTAGCCGCTGCCAACCACTGAGCTAAATCTTCATCATCTGGAGAACCCATTGAAGGCGTCGATATAAATAGTAATAAAATAATCGCGATTAATTTGTACATGAAACATCCTTTTAATTTACATTTTTGCTTTACTAACGCTTAAAAACCCACAATCAATCATGTATATAATCAATTGAATATACACTACAAAAAATAGTGTTTCACTAGCATGCCTGTAACAACGACATTGACTAAAACAGGGAATATTACGGCTATAATATTAGGCAAAAAAGCCCATGACCAATTGCCGTGCAGCGTTGTTAATGGGTAGTCGAAAAAACACAGCATGTAAACAATGTGTTTAAGCGGGAAATACATCGCATTAAGAGTAATGACTTCACCGCTTTTTAGCTTAATATCACACGCGGTAATATGATTGCGCACATGTAAACGATGCATTTGTGATTTATATTTTACTGTGATGCGCTCAATGTCAGCGCGTTGTAACTCCAACTGCCCCACAGGCTTATTAATTATTGCATTCGCAGGAATGGCAATACGCTGCTGGCTAACATAGCAACCTAATGTTCCGGTAATACCGTAACGTCGCCTAACCAGCCAATACCGCCCTATTAAGTAGACAGGTAATAACCCCACATTGATTAACACCAATGTACGAGCAAGCTCAGTATTTGGGAAGTTAAGAGGTAACACAGCCAAACCGACCATAAAAATAAGCAATAATAGCGAAACACCTAACGGTAATGGGTACCATAAATTGGCGACATATAAACTTACATCACTCTGCACATTAAAATTACGCATCCCTTTTATGTGCAGGTTATAAAACCAAGACTTATCATCTAACACTATTTTTTTGGCCATAATGATTATTCGTGAACAATATCCTTATTAATTTACGCAAATGTTATCACCATCAAGAAAATACTCATCAAAAAACTCGTTACCTTTTGCTTATAAAATATTATACAGCCAAAAAAAACACCCTTTATGATGTCATTTAAAAACCAAAAACATCAAAAGTAATAAGTCGATAGTTATTCTATGAGTATTTGTTTTACACCCAGATGATGTTTGAATATCTTATGATCACTTAATGTTATTTTTTAATCGTACTGGATACTTTATTACAACAGGGAGTTGAAATGTTAAAACCTGCGCTAATGTCATTGACAATCATCATGACGATGATGCCTGCAATGGACGCTTTGTCTGCTACATCACAAGAGTTATTTTCTGAGCCCAAAGAGGTAAAAGACACAAAAAGTGAACTTAGACACTTCACGCCGGTGCAATTGATCACGGCAATTGACGATAAAAATATTCAGTCAAAAGAAGTGAAAGGCAAACTGACTAGAACCAACTATGAGCTACCGCCATCTTACACGCCGGCTCATTTAATCAATAACTATAAAAATCAGCTAAAAGCGCTCAATGCCGAGATCATTTTTGAATGTGAACAAGCAAGTTGTGGTAATGAAGATAAGTTACAGCAATTTCTTAAGCCACTAGAAACAAATTCACGAACATCTCCATCAGTGTTAACAGCAAAAATCACCTCACCTAAAAAGCAAATTTACGTATCGATATATGCTGCTAGCTGGGCTCGTTACACTAATTTAGAACTCAATATTATAGAAGTCATCGATGAACCATTAGATTTAGTCACCACTAATCAAGGTTATTTATCACAAGAAGTGAGTGAAATAGCAGTAACAGACAATAGCAAAAAAGATGAAAAAAACTCTGCAGACCATCCAATGTTAACTCGCATACCTGGTGCTTATATTGATGAATATACCAGCCATAGTTTTGGACAAATTGCCGTATTAATAGGTAAAAACGGCAAGAAATTTGAGACTAAGATGCTAGACGGTAAAATCACCGATATTGGCTACGTGTTACCTCGTACTTATTCTGAATACGAGATAAATGCTAATTATCAAAACGCATTAACCAAACTTGGTTTTAGTGAAGTTTTTGCTTGTACAGGTAAACAATGTGGCAAAAAAATGGAAATGTATGACGCCTTAAAATTACTGATGTCCAACGGTATGGACGACAGCCAATTTTATCGATTGTATAAGTTAGATCGACCCGAGGGAAATGTATATGTCATGGTGTATGTTATTGGCTATTCTGGGCGATTATCAGCTGAAATTAGGATCATTGAAGAGACCACATTAAACAATAACCGTGTGGGTATTGATTTACAGGGCTTAACCGATGAGATAGCCAAAACGGGCCATGTGGCGCTAGACGGTTTATTGTTTAAATATGATAGCGATGAATTACTGCCAGAAGCTTATCCGATTGTAGAAGTCGTGGCTCAATACCTTCAAACGCACCCGAAGCAGCTCTTTTATGTGGTAGGGCATTCAGACGACCAAGGTTCGCAAGCGTATAACCAAACCTTGTCAGAAAAACGTGCTACAGCAATTAAAACCCGATTGATTAAACAGTTCTCTATTGCTGCACAACAGGTAGAAGCTAAAGGGGTTGGCGAGTACTCACCTATTGCCAATAACCTTGATGAAGCGGGCCAAAAACAAAATCGCCGGGTTGAACTGGTGATTCGCTCAGACAGTAAGTAACCTGAGCTCAGGTTAAGTAACCATTCACAACAGACTGTATTGGGTCATTAACACGCCTAAGCATTCATATTGATGATGTCACGTAAACACAAAGGTAGCCTCGGCTACCTTTGCCTTTATGCCGTCAGACATTACGCAAACACACAAACCAGTATGCGACACACTCAGTAGCATGTAGCCGTTAATCATTCATATACCCAACAACTTAAGCAACACCCGGTTCTCGATATCCACATTCAATACTATCAAGTAAGTAAAACCTAAGCCTAGTACGCATTTCCTGGTTTTTTTGTTTTAACATTACTGTTTGCAGTTGCTTGTATGGTGCGACTAAACACTCTAGGGCCTGTTGACCTTTCAAGGTTGTTTTTGCAGCGAATTGTTGGCCATTACTCATATACAAGTGCGCGGCAGAGACTTTGAGGTGTAGTTATTCTACATAAAAAGTCGATAACGCAGTAAAAATGACCAACAAACGCTGCCCACAGGGTTCGGCTAAAAACGTTTTACTCTTTGTTGAACGATGCTTTACAAATAAAGAGTTGCTTAGGTGGCTAGGCTTCAATCCATTCGCCTCGATTAAAACGTTTTTAACTCGAACAAAATTCAACCAGCAAAGATCAACAGGCCCTAGTAATACCTGATGCTATTGCTTGCCAGCCTAATGCCGCGACAGAAAATCAGTGGGATATCTATAAATTAATCAGTGATTTCAGGTTAAAAATTAATTAACGACTAAACTCAATAAAGCAAGCTTTGAGACACGCGGCGGTGTTGTCAATATGAGGATAAAAGGCAACATATTGATGTGGTAATGACATTCTCGTGAATAGCTCGAGCCTGACGATTTACAACGTAATGGATGACATACCCTTTTACTTGCGGGGAACCAATGGATAGTTTTTTTAGCTTATTGAATAACGCCGTCTTACTGCTCGCACTCGTTGTTATCTTCGATGCAGTAAGAATACAACACTTTGCTTCTACTCAATATAAGTCAATATTAAGCGGTATTTTTATTGGCATCATTGCCATTAGCGTAATGAGTAATCCTTGGGAACTTCGCCCCGGGGTATTTTTTGATGCGCGTTGGATTTTGCTTAGTTTAAGTGGCTTATTTTTTGGTTTTATCCCAACACTTATTGCAACAATACTCGCCATAAGCTTTAGGCTTTATCTTGGCGGTGATGGCGTTTATGTTGGAAGTGTCATTATTGTCACCAGCGCATTACTGGGGTTAACCTGGCGGTATTGGTTGATTCAATCGCATCATACGCTTAACTGGAAAAATATTTTAGCAATGAGCGTTGTGGTTGAATTACTGGTTATTGGCTGCCTGCTATTAATGCCCATTGAAGACAGATACAAGATAATTTCAACCATCCTCCCAACACTATTAACAGTATTCACCGCGATGTCCTTTTTATTAGGTCTATTACTCAAACACCGGATCGACAGCCAAAAACTGGCTCAAGAATTATTGCGTCATCAACAGTTACTCGAAACCGAAAAAAACCTTCTGCAAAATATTATTGATGGCATACCCGACCTCATTTTTTATAAGTCGACAGATGGCAAATACCTAGGTTGTAACAAAGCCTTCGTTAAAGAATTCTCACTGCCAATGGATAAAATAAAAAATCATACTGATCACGACTTATTTACACACGAACAAGCCGCTAAATTTATTGCCGATGATAACCAAGTGTTACAACTTAATAAGACCCTAGTGTATGACGAAAAAGTTTACTCATCAGATGGGGTTGAACATATCTATCGCACTCAAAAAACACCCTTTACTAATATTGATGGCGATATTTTAGGTGTAGTGGGCGTGAGCCGTGATTTAGCAGAAAAGCTCAATATTGAAAAACAATTAAAACGCAGCGAATCGACCTATAAAAACATTATTAGTACCGCCCAGGACGGCTTTTTAATTTTATCTTTAAACGGTGACATTATTGAAGCAAACCAAAGCTTTGCCAATATGACAGGCTACACCATAGATGAACTGATTGGCCTGTCTGTTAACCAGATCGAAACCGATGTAACACGCCAATTTTCACAGGCCAATCTAGCACGAGCAAAACATAAAAAACGATTTAGTTACAACTCATTACACAGGCATAAGCAAGGACATCTTTATCATGTTGAAGTGACGGTCAGTTATTGGGAAGGCGATAACGGTATGTTTTTTTGCTTTGTGAAAGACATTTCTGAACGCATTGAAGCAGAAAAAAAGCTGTTACTCAGCGAGTCTAAATTTAGACAGATATTTGAGAAAATCCCTTCAATTTCAGTGCAGGGTTACGACAAAAATCGATCGGTGATTTTTTGGAATCAAGCCAGCGAAAGCCTCTATGGTTACACAAAAGCACAAGCACTGGGGAAAAAGCTTGAAGAGTTAATTATTCCAGAGCCGTATCGCCAACATGTTATTGACAGTGTGAATGCCTGGATAGATGACGGTGTGCCTATTCCTGCAGAAGAGTTATTGCTTAAGCGAGCGGACGGCAGTTTGGTACCGGTTTATTCTTCACATACCCTCATCAATAATACTGATAATGAACCTGAACTCTATTGCATCGACATTGATTTAAGCGCTCAAAAAAAGGCAGAAGAGCAAGCGCTCACCCTGTCGCAAGCCATAGAGCAAAGCCCTATTTCGATGGTGTTAACCGATACAAACAGTAAAATAGAGTATGTAAACAGTGCATTTGAAAACACCACAGGCTACAGCGCTGACGAAGTCATTGGCCAATCTGCCAGTATGCTCAAATCAGGGTTAACCCCTAAATCCTTATATTACGAATTATGGCAAGCCATTGCTGCTGGAAAGGCGTGGCAAGGGGAATTACAAAATAGAAAGAAAAACGGCGATATCTTTTGGGAACACGCCCACATCGCCCCTATTTTTGATCACACAGGGGTGACTAAGCATTATTTGGCGTTAAAACAAGATGTCACACAATACAAACAGCAAGAAGAAAAAATACTCCATCAAGCACATTACGATAGCCTCACAGGTTTACCTAATCGATTGTTGTCGCTTGAACGTTTGGCTCAAATGATCAATGCAGCAAAAATGACCCACAACAAACTTGCAGTATTATTTTTAGACTTAGATGACTTTAAAAAAGTGAATGACACCTTGGGCCATTCTGTGGGCGACGAGCTTTTGATTCAAGCTGCTGCACGCTTACAAAATACCATTCGTAGCGATGATGTAGTGGGACGCCTTGGTGGCGATGAATTTATTATTTTACTTAACGATATCCACGACCAGAGCGATATTGAGGTTGCAGCAAATAAGTTACTGCAGCAATTTTACTCCCCCTTTAAACTTGAAAGCCGTGAATTAGTGTCAACGGTTAGCATAGGTATCGCGCTTTACCCTAATGACAGTAAAGATGCCAAAGAACTGCTAAGACAGGCTGACTCAGCCATGTACCACTCTAAGGAACAAGGCCGAAACACATACACATTTTTTACCGACCAAATGAATAACGACATGCACCGTAGACTGAAAGTAGAAGAGCAGTTACGTAACGCCCTTAACCAGGGGGAGCTGACGGTTTACTTCCAAGCTTTTGTTGATATCCATAATCGACACGTCGTTGGTGCTGAAGCGTTATTGCGTTGGCAAAATTCGCAACTGGGCAATGTCACCCCGGACGAGTTTATTCCAATAGCAGAGCAAACTGGTTTAATTATTCCTATAGGTGAATTTGTGCTAGAAAACGCCTTTCGGGCCGCCCATCACTGGCAAAACCAGTTTAATAGCCAATTTAAAATTGCCATCAATGTGTCACCAAAACAATTTAGAGAAAACAAATTTGTCGATGTACTGACGTCATTACTAGGCCAATATAACATTCAACCCAGTAGTGTAGAGTTAGAAATTACCGAAGGGGTATTGCTCAGTGGCGACCAGGTTATTAATCGTAACTTAGCGGCCATCAACGATATTGGGGTCAGCATATCGATGGATGACTTTGGTACTGGTTACTCATCTTTAAGTTATTTACGCAGTTACCCTTTTGATACGTTAAAAGTGGATAAAAGCTTTATTAATGACATAACCGTCGACCCAGGCGATTTAGAGTTGGTGGGGGCAGCCATTGCTATGGGCCATGGATTAAACTTAAAGGTGGTCGCTGAAGGGATTGAAACAGAAGAGCAATACCAATTGCTCAATGCATTAAAATGCGATTATGGCCAAGGTTACTTGTTTAGCAAACCTTTACCTCAATCTGAATTTGAAGCGCTATTAGAGGCACAACAAGAGCCTGACAACATAAGGTAATGGCTATGTCACTAGCACATAGCCATTACGATAATACCGGTCAACTTACAGCGATTAAGCGCTTTGTACTTTCCAGCTAACGGTTTGACCGGCAAAAAATGGCACGATTGGATTACCATTTGGCAAAATAATTTCTTCTGGCACTGTCCATTCTTGTTTAACCAGGGTCACAGTACCCGTGTTACGTGGTAAACCATAAAAATCAGCACCATGGAAACTAGCAAAACCCTCTAGCTTATCTAATGCACCTAGGTTATCAAACACCTGGGCATACAACTCTAACGCACTCCAAGCGCTGTAACAGCCAGCACAACCACATGCAGACTCTTTACGGTGTTTTTCATGTGGGGCCGAATCGGTACCTAAAAAGAACTTACTTGAACCCGTTGCCACCGCGGCTTGCAGCGCCTGTTGGTGAATATTGCGCTTTAATACCGGCAAACAAAAGTTGTGCGGGCGCACCCCTCCCACTAACAAATCATTACGATTTAACAGTAAATGCTGCGGTGTAATGGTGGCCGCCACATTGGCTGACGCCCCCGCCACAAACTCAGCAGCTTCTTTGGTGGTAATGTGTTCAAACACCACTTTAAGCTGAGGTATGGCAGCGACAATGCGTGATAAGTAGCGGTCAATAAACAGTTTTTCGCGATCAAAAATATCAATGTGCGACTCGGTCACTTCACCGTGCACTAACAACAACATGCCTTGCTGTGCCATCACCTCAAAGATTGGAAATAACCCATCTAATGCTTTTACTGCGGCATCTGAGTTTGTGGTAGCTCCTGCTGGGTATAACTTAGCCGCAACAACGCCAGCGGCTTTTGCGTCAATAATATCTTGGGCGCTTGTATTGTTGGTTAAAAACAGTGTCATTAATGGTTCAAAGTCGCTACCTTGAGGGCGTGCCGCTAAGATGCGCTCGCGGTAGGCCACAATCATGTCGGCATTGGTTACTGGCGGCACTAAGTTAGGCATTACAATCGCACGTCTAAACAATCTTGCCGTGGCAGGTACGGTTTCACGCAGCATGTCACCATCACGAAAATGAAGGTGCCAATCGTCTGGCGTCGTTAAGGTTATTTGCATGATGTGAGTTCCTATAGGCTGACACGTTAAATTGCGGCTATTGTGCCTTAAATCGACATTTTTTAACAGATTATGCTTAACAAAAAACCAGCCCGCAGGCTGGTTTTAATAACTACAATATTGGCTAAACCAACAGGCGCGATTACGCTTGTGGGCGCATCGCTGGGAATAAAATCACATCACGGATAGTATGAGTGTTAGTAAATAACATCACTAAACGGTCGATACCAATACCTTGACCCGCGGTTGGCGGTAAACCGTGCTCAAGTGCAGTGATGTAGTCTGCATCGTAGAACATGGCTTCATCATCGCCCGCATCTTTTGCATCAACTTGCGCTTTAAAGCGGTTGTCTTGATCTTCTGCATCGTTAAGCTCGCTAAAGCCGTTAGCCACTTCACGGCCACCAATAAAGAACTCAAAACGATCGGTAATAAAATCGTTATCATCATTACGACGTGCAAGCGGCGAAATGTCTGCTGGGTAACCGGTAATAAACGTAGGTTGCATTAACTTAGGCTCGGCGGTTTCACCAAAGATTTCTTCTAGTAGCTGACCACAAGTCCAGAATTTTTCTAGCTTGATGCCAAGGCTTGATGCTAAATCACGCATAAATTCAACGTCTTTAACTTGCTCGTAGGTCATTGCTTGAATGGTAGCGTTATCTGGATTGTACTTTTGAATCGCTTCTAACATGCTTAAACGCGCATAAGGGCCACCAAAGTCAACGGTGTGCTCGCCGTATGGCATTTGCGCACTGCCTAATAATTCAATGGCGATTGAACTGAGCATTTCTTCAGTGAGATCCATTAAATCTTTGTAATCTGCGTACGCCATATAGAATTCCATCATAGTGAATTCTGGGTTATGACGTGGTGACAAGCCTTCGTTACGGAAGTTACGGTTAATTTCAAACACACGCTCAAAACCACCCACAACTAAACGCTTAAGGTATAGCTCTGGTGCAATACGTAGGTACATTGCCATGTCTAATGCGTTGTGATGCGTCACAAACGGACGTGCCGACGCACCACCAGGAATAACGTGCATCATTGGGGTTTCAACTTCCATGAACTCTTTTTTGATCATGAAGTTACGGATCGCTGCAACCACTTTTGAGCGCATAACAAATGCCTTGCGCGAGTCTTCGTTAACAATCAAATCGACATAACGTTGACGGTAACGCGTTTCCTGGTCTGTTAAACCGTGGAATTTTTCTGGTAATGGACGCAATGCTTTAGTCAGCAATTGGTACTCTTCCATGTTGACGTAAAGGTCGCCTTTGCCAGATAAGTGCAACTGGCCTTTAACACCAATAATGTCACCGATATCTAAACCTTGATAACGCTCTTTTAAGTCACCTTGTACTGGCTTGCCAGCATAAGCTTGAATACGACCAGACACGTCTTGGATCACTAAAAACGGGCCACGCTTTGCCATAATGCGGCCAGCGATACTGGTTTGAAAACCTAATTCTTCTAAGGCTTCTTTTGTTTGATCACCATATTGTGCCTGAAGCTCAGCCGCTTTATGGCTACGTTGCCATGTATTAGGGTGAGCATTTGCAGGACAGTTAGTGCGGATGTGTTCTAATTTAGCCCGACGCTCTGCAATCAGTTTGTTTTCATCTTGTACGTGTTCAGTCATGTTATATTCTCGCGTTTACTCGCCACACTTTGATACATGGCGAAAAAAGTTAATTTGATTAAACTAAAGTCCTGATTTTAGGCTGGCTTCAATAAACTTATCTAAATCACCATCCAACACAGATTGAGTATTGCGGTTCTCAACCCCTGTACGTAAATCTTTAATGCGTGCATCGTCTAATACGTACGAACGAATTTGACTGCCCCAGCCAATGTCAGATTTAGCATCTTCAGCGGCTTGTTTGTCGGCATTTTGCTTGTGCATTTCTAACTCGTATAACTTCGCTTTTAATTGTTTAAAGGCTGAGTCACGGTTTTTGTGTTGCGAGCGGTCGTTTTGACATTGCACAACCGTATTGGTTGGCAAGTGAGTGATACGTACCGCTGAATCCGTTTTGTTTACGTGCTGACCACCGGCACCAGAGGCGCGGTAGGTATCAATACGCAAGTCAGATGGATTGATCTCAATTTCAATGTCGTCGTCAATTTCTGGGTACACAAATACCGAGCAAAAAGACGTATGGCGTTTACCCGACGAGTCAAACGGCGACTTACGCACTAAACGATGTACACCCGTTTCGGTGCGCATCCAACCAAACGCATATTCACCAGTAAATTTAATGGTTGCGCCTTTAATGCCCGCAACATCACCGTCGGTAACTTCCATTAATTCAGGGCTGTAGCCGTGTGCTTCGCCCCAACGCAAATACATGCGTAATACCATGTTGGCCCAATCTTGGGCTTCTGTACCACCCGAGCCAGATTGAATGTCCAGGTAACAATTTGAGGCGTCATTTTTACCCGAAAACATCCGGCGGAATTCTAAATCAGCCAAACGTGCATCTAAGGTTTTAAGCTCAGCGGCGGCATCGTTAAAGGTTTCTTCGTCATCTTCTTCGATTGCTAATTCAAGCAATCCTTCAATGTCTTCAAGACCTGCGTCCATATCATCAATGGTTTTAACAACGGCTTCTAATGCGGCACGCTCTTTACCCAGTGCTTGCGCACGCTCAGGCACGTTCCACACTTCCGAACTTTCTAGTTCACGACTGACTTCTTCTAAACGCTCGCTTTTAGCAGCGTAGTCAAAGATACCCCCGAAGTAACTCAGTACGATCAGCAAGCTCTTTGATTTTGAATTTTACCGGATTAACTTCAAACATGAATATTCAACTTAAATTAGCAGTTAACAAAAGGTGCAACGGCGCATTTTACCCCATGACTCGCGCTAAACCTAGACCGAAAGGTCGATTATTAACAAACTAATGGCGAATAAATTTCAGCACCTCAATGCTTTTAGCAATACGTATTTTTGCATAAAAAAATGAACCCATAAGGGTTCACTTTTTAACTAAGGCAGTATTTCGTTAAACTTTAAATTGTCCAACTAACTTAGCAAGAGTCTGACCTTCATTGGCCACATCTTTACTCAAGCCAGATGCATCCTGACTTGCAGCCAATAATGAGTTAACGATTTCTTGTACGGAGTTAACATTGCGATGAATTTCTTCTGTCACCGAGCTTTGTTCTGTTGCCGCTGTCGCAATTTGGGTACTCATATCATTAATGCTCGTTACCGAAGATGTCACTGCGCCTAAACTTTCTGATATAGCCCGTGAAGACTCAACCGAACTTAAACAACTACTTTGGCTTTGTTGCATCGTTTGCACCGCTTTGGTCACTAATTTGTGCAGTTGCGATAGCATATCGTTAATTTCGACCGTGCTACTTTGGGTACGGCTGGCAAGGTTTCTGACTTCATCTGCAACAACCGCAAAACCTCGACCTTGCTCACCTGCACGCGCGGCTTCAATTGCGGCATTTAACGCCAGTAAATTTGTTTGCTCAGCAATACCACCAATCACACTAAGAACAGAGTTAATTTTTTGCGATTGCTCGCTCAGCGATTGAACATCTGCCGCGGCATTATCAATCTGTTTCATTAAATTAGACACTTCAGTTAATGAGGTATCGACACACTCTTGTGCTTTAGTCACATTGCCTGATGCTGTATGAGTTGCATCGGCGACCATGCTGGTATTGTGTGCCACATCATTTGCGGTTGCCGACATTTCAGTAATGGCTGTCACAATTTGATCGATTTCATTATTGTGGCTATAAAGTTGCTCGGTCATCGACACCGTTTGGCCGCTAATACTCTGCGCGCCATGTTTTACTCTGTCGGTTGCCCCGGCGACATCACTAATAATATGCTGTAGTTTGTCGACAAACTCATTAAACGCACTGCCTAATTGGCCAATTTCATCTTCGCTAGTAACAGCTAAGCGCTTAGTTAAATCACCCTCCCCTTTGGCGATATCATTTAACGAATTAGCCATATTTTGAATTGGCACAACCAGCTTGTGTGCCATGACCACAACCACAAACGCTGTAATGCCGGTTAAGCCTAACGCCATAAGCAAAAACATTAACGTTTTTTGATGCATACGTTCAGTTTTTTCATCATGAAATTTAGCAATGGCTTGCTCAATATCATCAATATAAGCACCAGTGCCTAACATCCAGTTAGTATTGGGCACCATGACGGCATACCCCAGTTTTTCAATTAACTGCTCTGTGCCCGGTTTTTTATAAAAATAAGAAAATATACCATCGCCAGACTTGGCAGCATTGAGTAAGCCAACAATAATTTTTGTGCCATTAGGGTCAGCCATATCAATTTTGTTTTGCCCTTCTAACTCTGGCATCGTTGCATGAAAAACACTGTTTCCAGCATCGTCATACATAAAAAAATAGCCTGCACTGCCAAAACGTAAATCACGCAATGCTTGATTCACATTACCACTACTGCCAAGCGACAATTGATATTCAACCACACCTCGAGCGATTTCTGTGGCTTCTGCAAGTTGACTTTTTCTTTCTGAAATTAACTCACCGCGAAACTGAGCGATATCATTTTCTAACGAGGTACCCTCGTTAACGTAAAATACACTTAATAATACGGTCAAAGTTAATGACAAAGGGATTAGTGATAGCCCCAAAAGCTTATTGCGAAGGGAGGATTTCAGCATAGTTGTCAGCCTTTTGTAGTAATAATCTATTGAGTATAGATGTTTACAGCTTGTAGCCAAACTTTAGCGCCGAATAAAGTGAAACATGTCGCAAAAACGACCAGTGTTAACCGAGGGCTTACACCTAGCCCTAGGTGGTCGCTTGTTCATTGGAATTATATTAAGGTTAATAATGCACCCGTTGCAGCAAACCCCATAACCAGCCAAACAATGCCAGGCTTAAATACCTTTAACAGACTAAAGCCAATAATCACTAGCGCCATATCAAGTGGCATAATAACCGCACTGGTAAATACTGGCTGATAAAGCGCCGCGAATAACAAGCCGACAACCGCGGCATTAACACCAGCTAACACGCCTGCAATATGGGGGCGCTGACTAATGGTATGCCAGCTTTTTAAGCCCACTAACATAAGTAAAAACCCGGGTAAAAATATTGCAATTGTCGCCACTATGGCGCCTAATATTGGCGACTCTAGCCATAAATCAGCCCCTAAAAAGGTCGCAAGAGTAAACATGGGCCCAGGTATCGCCTGTGCTAGTGCATAGCCAGTTAAAAAACGATCTGGAGTAATGTAGTCGCCCACACTAGCTTCTAATAAGGGGAGCACCACATGCCCGCCGCCAAACACTAAACTGCCAACTTGGAAAAACTGCGCAAATATTTGCCCAATAGTGTCATCCTGGCCAATAAAATACAGCGAACTGGCCAAGCATAAAATAAACAAGGCTAACCAAGAATAATTTAGGGTGATGGGTGGGTTTTCAGGGGTAATATTTTCTCCGCGGGTCAGTAAAATTCCCCCAATGATTGCGGCCATCACTAACACCGCAATTTGCATTAACATCGACGGCATTAAGATAATTGCCACTGCGGTAGTGGCCATTAACATTTTAGCGGTTTTACGCTGACAAAATTGAGTAAACATGGACAAGGTCGCATCAGCAACGACCACGACGGCCAACAGTTTTAAACCGTGGATCATGCCTTGTACAGCGCTAATTTCTAACCATTGCGCACTGGTTACTGCGAACAAAAACAGCAGTAAAAACGACGGTAAAGTAAATCCCAAAAATGCCGCGAGCCCACCAAACACCCCACCTTTGTGATAACCAATAGCAAAGCCGACTTGGCTAGACCCGGGACCAGGCATAAATTGGCTTAAGGCAACAAAACTGGCGTATTGCTTACTGTCTAGCCATTGCAAATCATCAACAAATGCTTTTCTAAAATAACCAATATGAGCAGCAGGGCCACCAAAACTGATTAAGCCTAACGCTAAAAAACGACTGAAGATTTGCCACATCGCCCGAGATCCTTTTTATGTTGAGCCATGATTTTATGACATAAAAATGACAGTTTCATGACCACTTGCCACTTACCGCCTTTCTAGCATGACTAACACTTCAAAATGGTCAGTATGCGCAAACATATCAAACAACTGCACTTTAGTGATTTGGTAACCCTCAATGCTGGCTAAATCATTCACTAACGTATTGGGGTTACAGCTCGAATACACTATGGCTTTAGGCGCAAAAAGACTTAATGACTGGCACAATGCCTTGCCTAATCCACGCCTTGGTGGATTAACAATAATCAAATCAGGTTTGTCTTGTACGGCCTGGCCTTGGGCAAATGCAGTTGAGTCAAGCGCACTAAAATCAACCTGAGTTAAGCCTAATTTTTCAGCTGATAGTTTGGCGCATTCAATGGCTTCGGCCTCAATTTCGATGCCGGTTAAACGAATATGCTTATCGGCACAATGTAGGCCAAATCCTCCTACACCACAAAATAAATCCCAAATGTAACTTGGATTAAACTCTGCCACCCACTCGCGAGCGGTTTGATATAACTGTGCTGCAACCTCAGGATTGGTTTGAAAAAAACTTTTAGGGCGAATAAACAGTGGTACATGATTAAACTGTTCTTCTAAACGAGTAGCCTCAGTTAAAAAGATTTCTTGCTCGCCTTCTAATATTGCCATATGCACAGGTTGAAGATTAACCGACACCAACGCTATCGCAGGAAACTCGTGTAACAGTTGTGGTAACTCGCGTTCAATGCGGGCAATGGCTTGCTCGCTGCGCAGTACAAAGCGCAACATAAATTGGCCGTACTTTTGGCTGCGTGTCAGTAAGATGTATTTAAGTTCACCTTTGGCTTTGTCGACACGATATGGCGGTAAACCCGCTTGTTGCACAAAACGCTCTAACCTATGCAGCAGTACTTGCATATCATGCGGATACAAGCTGCAATCACATAAGCTAACGGCCTCGCCTTGTGGATTCACTAAGCCTAAGATGGGTCGATGCGCGGCACCTAGTGCCACCATTTTTGCTTTATTACGAAAACCAGACTCGGCACTTAGTACCGGTGGTAGCCATTGCTCTACCGGTAACTCACCAAATAACGCCTCAAGCTGCTGTTGTTTAATGGCAATTTGCTGTGCCATTGGTTGCACAATGTTGCGACAAGATAAACAATCACCACGCTGAAAATAATCACATTTCACAGCTAGTTGCCTCGCCCGAATTCAGCATAGCAAATGCTTGATCACACAATTTTTTAAGTTGTGCTAAATCGTCTAACGTTCCGCCCACCTTACAGCGCATTTGCTCTGGAATCGCCAGAGCTTGTTGATGTAACTCACGCCCCGCGTCGGTCACGTGTAACACACGCACTCGCTCGTCTAAGTCGCTGCGGCCACGGCTCACTAATTTTTTTGCCTCTAACCGTTTAAGCAATGGAGTTAAGGTGCCAGAATCTAGATGTAACTTTTCACCTAAGGTTTTCACGCTAATACCTGGCTCTTGCCAAAGCACCATCATCACTAAATATTGCGGGTAAGTGAGTGACAGTTCATCAAGTAAGGGTCTATAGGCGCGGATCATGGCATTGGTCGCACTGTACAATGAGAAACACACTTGGTTTTCAAGTGCTAAAGGATTTACAGCCTGTTTAGTAGACATAAGCTTTACTCAACTCAAAAAATAATGGGTAGTATACCCAATAGGATACTTCAACATAGATGAATAATATCACATATTCATTGCGCGCAATGTATCGGTCATTAAAATGAAGCCCTACAGTAGGGCTCAAGTTTTGCTCATTGATGCCGATAGACTTAAACGAAATGAAAACTGAGGATAAGATATGTCAATCAGTGTGAATGCTCCATCATCAATGCCAACAACCATTGATTCTGGTAACAGTTTAAAAGTGGCTGTGATGGCAAAAGAGCAACAGAAGATAGAAGGCCAAATGGCATTGCAGTTAATTGAAGCGGCAGCACCTGCGCCTCAACCTGTAGGTAATAGCGGTCATAACATCAACACCACTGCATAAATAAATGGTGTACAAAAACCTAGGGTCTGTTGATCTTTGCAGGTTGAATTTTGTTCGAGTTAAAAACGTTTTAATCGAGGCGAATGGATTGAAGCCTAGCCACCTAAGCAAAATCTATTCAACAAAGAGTAAAACGTTTTTAGCCGAACCCTGTGGGCAGCGTTTGTTGGTCATTTTTACTGCGTTATCGACTTTTTATGTAGAATAACTACACTTCAAAGTCTCTGCCGCGCACTTGTATATGAGTAATGGCCAACAATTCGCTGCAAAAATAACCTTGAAAGATCAACAGACCCTAGCAATGCACGCTAGGTTTTTGTTTTTAATAGCGTAACCATTTCAGCGCTTCATTTTGGTCTTCAAAATACTTCATTTCACCCGCGATAAACCAACTGCCCATTTTTGCAGCCCATTCTTGCCAGCCTTTGTTACCCCAAATGGCAATCCGCTCAAATTCAGATTGATGTTTTAGCCCTAGTTGTAAATCATCCCAGGCCGCCCGAAGATCCCACCCCTCAAGTTCTGTAGCATCCAAAAATAAACTCACCTTAGGTTGCTTGACTTGACTTAATGCTCCTTCAAGCATGGGGGTAATAATTTGATAGTCTTCATGGGTTAAGGTACCTATCGCCTTGAGTGTAACGAAAAACGCATTCTCAATTCGATTTATACCAATCGACAAACCGTGCTTTTTAATACTCATATCCCACTCCTTAGTAATATAAAAACCAAGACTTATGTTGATATTTTAACCAACTAAGGCGGGTGGAATGTGTTCAACTGCACAAAAAATTCAATTAACAAACTGACTTCGACCATGCATTACCAGTACTGATGACTAATGTTGTTAATCTTGCGCCAACATGCGGCCATCCTCTTTTGATAACAAAGCAAAAATCAGCGCTGCAAATAATACCTACCCAGGGCAGTCAAAACGCTTTTTAGTACCAAAACATTCAGCCATTCAGCCTGATGCAGGGATCAACAAAGCCACCGTGAGCATGTAATACCATTGCGCATTAATAAGTGACCACTGTGAATGCGTCCAGCGATTTTTGATTAAGGCGTCGCTATGTAACCTCAGCTCTGGATAACAAACGCCTTTCAAGCAGTCCTTTGCCTTCCTCACTGCGTTGAATTAACTTGCAATAGGCTAGCTATTGACGCGTTAATTCGCCTTGTTAGCAAAACACATCACAAGCTTGACAGTGGATTTTAGTCAATCTATTGATTTATATCGTTATCAATACATCTCTTATCCAGAGTTGAGGTTATGTAGTAATGGTTGTTCCCTTTCAAATAGTGAGAACGTAAAGCAAAAACGGCTGGGGCATTCCTTTTAGGCGAGTGTTAAAAGGGCTTACACTGCGTTGCATGACTTCGAAAGAGAATCACTATTCATTCAGTCATTCGCCTTGTTTAAGTCCTTTTAAATTCTCGCAAAGAGATTATTTGCTAACGCGTGATGGTATAACGCAATTGCTACCACCCAAGGTAATCCTCAGGCGGTTTATCAAGAGTTTGGCTTTTGATCATCATCCTCTGTTTACCACATGAGCGTGGCAACCCCAAGTAATGCAAAAATCACTGCACAACCACGGTGGATAAGTTTCATCGGTAAATTATCAGCACTAAAGTGCCCAGCTAACACCACAGGCACATTGGCGATTAACATGCCTAAAGTCGTGCCAATAATAACCCAGGTTAGTGAGTGGTATTTTGCAGCAAGCACTACGGTCGCTATTTGTGTTTTATCCCCTATTTCTGCAATAAAAAACAAAATAAATGTGGCACCAAATGCACCCAGTTTATAAAAACGATTATCGTCATCGTCCATTTTATCGGGAATGAGCACCCACAAGGCAATGGCAAAAAAACAGCCAGCGACCACATATTGAGACCATTGAGGATCTAACCAGTCTATCGCCCATTGCCCAATACATGCAGCTATGGCGTGATTAATTAAAGTGGCACATAAAATAGCACTGATAATGGCAAATTTATTGCTAAAACGGATGGCTAATAATAGGGCGAGTAATTGTGTTTTATCGCCGATTTCGGCAATTGCGACAGAAAATGTAGAAGTGAGTAACGCGTCCAATGTGATTATCCTAGGGGTAAATGACAACTAAGCACAAGCCACCGCATACCCCTTGATGCAGTTACTGTGCTTAGGTCTCGCTTGGAAACATCACTGATTTAACAGTCTGTTACTGTCTGCACCATGGCATGAGGCCAAATATGTTGATACAGACATCTTGCATGCTTATCCAGCATGGCAAAATTAGCTACTCCCCTAAAACGAGGCGTATTATAACGATAAACATCATTTATTCAATCAAGCATTTTTACATTGTAAATATTGGCTAAACCCCGACATGCAACAAAGCAATGTCGTAATGATACGCCATTGCAAAAATACCGTGTAAAATAGTTTGGTCAAATGTTATGTAATTGTTTATAAACACAGCTGTTGGCCTTTAACTCTCGAAGATCCTTGCCTGCTCAGTCTCCATTCTGCTAATGTCCGACACAAATAAAATAATAATTAAGCAGGACGTTTGCTGTGAATTTAAAAACCTTAGGTTCTATTTCTATTGTTGCAGGCACTGCCATTGGTGGTGGTATGCTCGCGTTACCATTAGCAACGGCTGCATTGGGGATTATTCCCGCATTAATGCTACTCGTGGTGATTTGGGCCATTTCAGCTTACACCTCGTTACTGATGCTAGAAATTAATTTGCGCAGTGGTGTCGGTGATAATGTGCATGTGATTACAGGCAAAACGTTAGGTAAATTAGGACAACTCATTCAAGGCGGTTCCTTTCTCAGTTTATTATTTGCCTTAACTATGGTCTACCTTATGGGAGGCTCGTCGTTACTTGAGACACGTTTAGAACCCATTGGTATCAACATGAGCAACCAGGTTGCGGTTATTCTTTTTACCGTATTTTTTGGAGGACTCATTGCGGTCGGTGTAAAATGGATTGATAAAATCTCACGTATTTTATTCACTGCGATGGTATTGTTATTGGTGGTAGTCGTGAGTTTTTTATTACCCGATGTCAACCTAATGACTGCATTGAATAACTACTCAACTACGGTGGCCTCTGGTGATGCACTGCAACAGCTTTGGTTAGCGGCCATTCCAGTAGTATTTACCTCTTTTGGGTTTCACGTTTGTATAGCCACAATTGTGCGCTACCTTGACGGTGATGCCATATCACTGAGAAAAGTCTTATTAATTGGCTCAACCATTCCACTCGTTTGTTACATACTTTGGTTACTGGTCACCCTAGGATCACTAGGCGGCGAAACCGTTCACAGCTTTGGTGGTTCTTTGCCTAAACTGGTGGCGGCATTACAAGGTCTGGTCCAGTCTAGTGTTATTAGCCAAGCCATCGATCTTTTTGCAAACCTTGCGTTGATCACCTCATTTTTAGGGGTCACCATGAGCTTATTTGATTATGTTGCAGAACTCACTCGCGCAAGAGACGATGTTGCTGGGCGCGCTAAAACCTGGCTAATCACTTTTGTTCCGCCGTTGCTTTGCGCCCTGTATTACCCCGACGGCTTTTTCCAAGTGCTCGGGTTTGCTGCAATCCCACTGGTAGTAATGATTATCTTTTTACCCATTGCCATGGCGTTAAAGCAACGTGCTCAAGACTTGGGCGGTTATCAAGTATCTGGCGGTATTGTTGCGCTGCTATTGGCAGGTATTGCTGGGGTATTGATTGTGTTTGCACAGCTAATGGTGGCACTGGGTTAGCCAGGCTGTTAATGATTTGTAAGCGAGTTTTTCAGCCGCTATCATGATGTTAAAACTTTTGTTAAAGTCAGGCCTCGCCTGACTTTTTTGTTTTTTGGGCAACTCATAATATCTAAATGGACTAATTATAATGAAAACATGGTTATTAACCGCAGCCATCGCGGCCAGTTTTGGTGCGTCGGCAGATGAAGGAATGTGGCAGCCACATCAATTGCCTGCAATGGCTGACGAGCTCAAAGCAAAAGGGTTAGAAATTAGTGCCGAATCCATTTCCAAATTAACTGAATTCCCAATGAATGCGGTGATTAGCTTAGGCGGCTGTACCGCATCATTTGTATCCCCCAAAGGCTTAGTGGTGACTAACCACCATTGTGCTTACGGTGCAATTCAGTACAACTCAACCCCAGAAAAAAACCTCTTGAAAGATGGTTTTTTAGCAAAAACCTATGCTGAAGAATTACCAGCAACTCCCGGCTCACGTATTTTTGTCACCGAAGAAGTGACCAACGTGACAGACAAAGTAACCGCTGGCCAAATGGACAAAGTGGGTAATGCATTTTACAAAGGGATTGAGTTACAGCAAAAAGCCTTGGTTGCAGAATGTGAAAAAGCAGACGGCTATCGTTGTCAGGTGTATAGCTTTCACGGCGGGTTAGAATACTACCTTGTGAAACAACTTGAAATTCGCGATGTACGTTTAGCCTATAACCCAGCGGCAAGCGTAGGGAAATACGGCGGCGATATCGACAACTGGATGTGGCCTCGTCATACCGGTGATTTTTCGTTTTATCGTGCTTATGTATCTAAAGACGGTAAGCCTGCCGATTTCAGCAAAGACAACGTTCCTTATGAGCCTAAAAGCTTTTTAAAAGTATCAGCCAAAGGCGTGAGCGATGGCGATTTTGTGATGGTGGCCGGTTATCCTGGACGCACGAATCGTTATCGCACCGCAGATGAAGTGAGTAATCAATTTGGTTGGGCTTATCCTGAAGGAAAAGTCTTGCAAGAGCGCATGATTGATATCATCAAAACAACCGCTCCAGAAGGCAGCGACGAGCGCATAAAATACGAAAGCTTAATTGCAGGTCTTGCCAACTACGCTAAAAACTTTGCCTCTATGATTGAGTTTTATGGCAAATCAACCATGCTGGCTGAGCGCAAAAAAATTGAAACAGACTTAGCAAATTGGATTAGCAAAGATAAGCAGCGCCAACAAAAATATGGTGAAACCCTCTCAAATCTTGAAAAGCTGGTAGCAAAAAGCCAGCAAAACCAAGAACGTGATGTGTTGCTGAGCTACATAGGATACACCACCATGGTGACCACAGCGCGCAGCTTGTATCGTTTAGCTCACGAGAAAACATTGGCAGACATGGCACGTGAGCCAGGCTATCAAGACCGCGATATGATTAACTTTACCTCAAGCATGGAGCGAATTGACCGCCGTTATGCTGCCAGTGTTGATAAAGCCCTACTTGCGGAGTTGTTAACTCGCTATGCTGCATTACCTGCAAAACAACGTATTGCGTCATTCGATAAAGCCTTTGGCATTACCGATAAATTTGATGCAAAGACTTTAGCTAAAACACTCGACAACATGTATGCAAAGACCCAGTTAGGCGACAAAGACACACGTTTAGCCTGGATGAATAAATCGGTTGCAGACTTTAAAGCATCAAACGATCCCTTTATTCAATTGGCGGTTAAAACCTATGATGCCGATATGGCGCTAGAAAAGGCCAAAAAGCAGTTAGACGGCGATTTAATGAAAGTGCGCCCGCAGTACATGGATGCCATTATTGCCTATAATCGCGAGCTGGGTAAGCCTGTTTACGCAGATGCTAACTCAAGCTTACGTGTCACTGTGGGTAACGTAAAAGGTTATTCGCCACAAGATGGTTTAATTGCTGAGCCATTTACTCGCTTAGAGGGGCTTTTAGCCAAAGACACTGGAGTTGATCCATTTGATGCACCCGCTAAACAACTTGAACTGATTAAACAAAAACAGTACGGCGATTACTACGTTAAGGCCATTGATTCTGTACCCGTTAACTTTTTATCCACGCTAGACACCACTGGTGGTAACTCAGGTTCACCAACCTTAAACGGCCGTGCTGAGTTAGTTGGTTTATTATTTGATGGCGTATACGAAAGCATCATTGGTGATTGGGGATACGATGCACAAAGCAATCGCTCAATTCAAGTCGATAGCCGTTACATGTTGTGGGTGATGAAGTATTTAGACAATGCTGACAACCTACTCGCTGAAATGGACATCGCTCAATAGTCTTTAAACTCACTCGGTTACGTTGACTGAGTGAGTTGCTTTAGACTCAATAACTCTGCGGCCGACACTGGCCGCATGGTTTTTTCTGGCAAGTCATTAAGACACACATCCGCTATTTTTATTCTCAATAAGTCCATCACCTGGTATCCAAACGCCTGACACATGCGGCGGATTTGACGGTTTAACCCCTGGGTAAGCACAATCTCAAACGTTATCGAGTTAACTAGCCTTATGGTACATGGCCTTGTTTGCACCTGGCCATAACTCACCCCTGAGGCCATATCACTTAAAAACTTAGCCGTGAGCGGTTTATCTACCTGTACCAAATAGGTTTTACTGTGATGAGAATCAGGATGCATTAAGGTTTGAGTGAGTTCACCATCATTGGTTAATAACAATAAACCACGAGAATCTTTATCTAAACGTCCGGCAGGATACAACCTTGGGCTCGAAGGGAGCAAATGAAGCAAACTACAGGAGTCATTAATCAATAGCCGACAATCGATGCCAACTGGCTTGTTATACAGCCAATATTGTTTATCTTGCGGCGCCAAAACAGGATGACCATCAACACAAATATCGAGTTTATGTAGGCTCTCAACTCGGTCAGTATGCGCAGCAACCTGCTGATTAATAGTGACTCGCCCAGCTTCAACAAGCCGCGCGGCTTGTCGCCGAGAAGCCACGCCACACAGAGCCAAATAATGACTAATACGGATCAAAGCCATCGCTAACCCACACCTTAAAACATTGGCAACATCAGTAGTTCTGCAACCACTTATAGGCCACTTGTTGCTGTACTTTAATCGTTTTCATCATGTTTAAACTTAAGCAAACACACCATAAAATGTTGGCTTGGGTTAACAACCACATGGCTAAAGACACAAGACAAAATTGCGGTAGAACAGTTGAACAGGCGGGAAAATCTAATAAATTCCAATCAAGTAGCGCCATCAACGCGCTACCACTGATGAGTGCAACTATGGTGAGTGAAAGCATGGGCTTATTCATGGTGCTTCCGGGTTTAAAGTAATCCAGTACACACACAAAATGAAGCACAACAGAACTGATTAAATACAAGGTAGACACTTTACGATGCATGTCTAACAAGTTTATTGGAAACACCCCCATTAAAATAATACTCAACCCCACAATGCCGCCGACAAACGCTAAATAGCGACTCAATGGATCATGGTAAGTGTTAAACACTGCCACCATGGCAAGTAATAAACATGACCCGCCTGCTAATAAAGACAAATTAAACACTACAGCTAAAGGGGAGTTCATATAATCCCCTAGCATATCAGGACGGATCATTAGCATTTCAAGACTGATGTTACCAGTTTCAGCAATAAGAGCACTGCCAACGCCTAATGAACAAAGCACTGCAGCAGCAAGAGACATAAACACGATCACAAGGTGCAAATCATAATTTCGAATGTTAGATATCACGTGGTATGAATGCCATGACTAGGTGCTTATGCTAAAAAGGAAGCCAAATTTTAACCTGTTAACCCCTAAAATTAAAGAAATACCAGTTAGGATAAATAAGTGATCAGAGATTAAGTAGGAAAAATCGTTTAGTACAAGGCGGAAATGTTGAAGGTAGTTGTGCTACCTTCAACATTTTTAACGACGTTATAAGCGATATTAACTAATCAACCTCAGCTCTGGATAACAAACGCCTTTCAAGCAGTCCTTTGCCTTCCTCACTGCGTTGAATTAACTTGCAATAGGCTAGCTATTGACGCGTTAATTCGCCTTG
>NZ_JAKILA010000028.1 GCF_023283885.1 Shewanella basaltis | reverse complement strand
CAAGGCGAATTGACGCGTCAATAGCTAGCCTATTGTAAGTCGATTCAACGCAGTGAGCAGGGCAAAGGACTGTTTGAAAGGCATTTATTATCCCGAGCTCAGGTTACTTAACCTGTGCGCTGGTGGCTACGGTGTTGGCTTATGTTACCCGCAATACCCTGCTTACTACCGTACTCAGTATGGGGCTATTTTTCTTTTTATATTCGCCCTAATGCTATTGATGATTCTCAATAATTGTTAACTGACATTCACTGGCGCAATAGATTAGAATAAGCGCCATATAATGGATCAGTAGAGTGAAATCATGCACGTACACATTTTAGGGATTTGCGGCACTTTTATGGGCGGATTAGCCTTACTTGCCCGCGCAATGGGCCATAAAGTGACCGGCAGCGATGCTAACGTTTACCCACCGATGAGCACTCAGCTTGAGCAACAAGGTATTGAGTTAATTCAAGGTTTTGACCCAATCCAATTGGGCAAAGAAGGTGAGAACCAACCCGACCTCGTGGTGATTGGTAATGCTATGAGCCGTGGTAATCCTTGTGTAGAAGCGGTGTTAAATCGCGGCATGAAATACACGTCTGGGCCGCAATTCTTATCTGAATATATTTTACCTAACAGATGGGTGTTGGCGGTGTCGGGCACCCATGGCAAAACCTCGACCTCAAGCATGCTTGCCTGGATTTTGGAATACTGCGGTTACGAACCAGGGTTTTTAATTGGCGGTGTACCGCAAAACTTTGGCGTATCGGCCCGCCTAGGCAACTCACCGTTTTTTGTGGTTGAAGCCGACGAATACGACAGCGCTTTTTTTGATAAACGTTCTAAGTTTGTGCATTACCACCCGCGCACTTTGGTGATCAATAATTTAGAGTTTGATCATGCCGATATTTTTGCCGATCTGGCAGCCATTCAACGTCAATTTAATCATGTTATTCGTACCGTACCGAGCGAGGGAAAAGTGATTTGGCCACGCGACGTTGATGCGGTTAAACAAGTGATTGATATGGGCTGCTGGAGCGAGCAAGAAACCTATTCTAAACAGCCTACAACAACTGAACCGAGTGGCTGGTTTGCACGTACCATTGCTGACGATGGTCACGAGTTTGAAGTGCTATTTAATGGTGAGTCCCAAGGCATATTACATTGGGCACTCATTGGCCAGCATAATATTGAAAACGCCATCATGGCGATTGCCGCAGCACGCCATGTGGGTGTAGCACCTGGCCATGCTATTGAGGCATTAGCGCAATTTAGCCCGCCAAAACGTCGTTTAGAATTACTCGATACGGTTAACGGTGTAGCAGTGTATGACGATTTTGCTCACCATCCCACAGCGATTGCCACCACCTTACAGGGTTTACGTGCCAAAGTGGGTGTGGATGCCAATGGCGCAGGGAAGATTATTGTCGTGCTTGAGCCGCGCTCAAATACCATGAAAAGCGGTGTGCATAAAGACACTCTTGCCAATTCAATGGCACTGGCAGACGTGGCTTATTTGTATCAGGCAGACAATATCGGTTGGGACATAAACGCCAGCATGACCAATGCCCCCATTCCAGTGACTGTATATCACAGCATTGAAGACATTATTACTAACGTAGCCAATACCGCCCAAGCAGGCGACACCGTGGTGATTATGAGTAATGGTGGCTTTAATGGTATACATCAAAAAATCATTAAGGCTTTAGCATAATGGCTACAGCTCTAGAGGATACAAGATGGCCTACGCCAAAAAAGCCAAAGCAATAAGTCTTGCCTGGACCGGTGCCTCGGGCGCGCCGTATGGTATTAAGCTACTTGAATGCTTGTTGGCTAATGACTACCAAGTGTTTTTAATGATTTCGAGTGCCGCAAGAGTGGTATTGGCCACCGAACATGGTTTACAGCTCAGTGCCAACCCAGACAAAGCTAAAGCACAATTGCTTGAACAGCTTGATAACCCCGATGCCCCACTTAACGGTGAGCTAGTGGTATTGGGTAAAGATGAGTGGTTTTCGCCGCCCGCGTCGGGCAGTGCAGCACCTAAACAAATGGTGATTTGCCCATGCTCAACCGGTACGTTAGCGGCAGTGGCAACAGGTATGAGCAATAATTTGCTCGAAAGAGCAGCAGACGTGGTATTAAAAGAGCGAGGGCAATTAATTCTTGTTCCGCGAGAAACTCCGTTTAGCGCCATACACTTAGAGCATATGCTAAGCCTTACTCGTCATGGCGCCACCATAATGCCAGCCGCACCAGGCTTTTATCATAATCCCCAATCGGTAGAAGATCTGGTAAACTTCATGGTTTCCCGAATCCTCGACCATTTGGGGATTGAGCACGACTTAACGAGTCGCTGGGGATACGGACACACCCAGCCAAACGACATCGACAATTGAGATATTTATGAAGCACACAATTGAAATGATGATTTCTGAACAAGAAATCAATAAAACGTTAGACCAGCTAGCTGAGCGTATTAATCCACATTATGCCAACAGCGAGCGCTTATTAATGGTTGGCCTGTTAAAAGGCTCTGTCGTGTTTATGGCCGATTTGTGTCGTCGTATTAAAGGTCATGTCGAAATCGATTTTATGTCTGTGTCTAGCTACGGTAATAGCATGAACAGCTCACGCGATGTTAAAGTGCTTAAAGACGTACAGTCTGACATTGCAGGCCGCGATGTGCTGATTGTTGAAGACCTTATCGACTCAGGCAACACCTTAAATAAAGTACGCGAAATGCTACTGCTGCGTGACCCAAAAAGCTTAGCGCTATGCACCTTACTCGACAAACCAGAGCGCCGCGAAGTTGAGGTGCCAGTCGACTTTATCGGTATTACTATTCCTGATGAGTTTATTGTGGGCTACGGAATTGACTACGCAGAGCAGTATCGTAACTTGCCTTACATCGCTAAAGTGGTGCCATTAGATTAACACAACCACTGGTATAGACTCCCGCTATAGGCGGGAGTTTTGTTTTAAGTGTCTACAGATTTTTGCGTCCTTTTCATTTTTATAATGTCTTTAGCAGTACGTAATAATAAGTGTTTAATACGCAATTCATGGATTAGAGGTATGACAATGAGTAACACCAACAATGCATTGGTGATCGAAAACCTTAAAAAAACCTATAAAGGCGGCGTGCAAGCGGTTAAATCGATCAGTTTAACGGTAAAGCAGGGCGACTTTTTTGCCCTGCTTGGCCCTAATGGCGCAGGCAAGTCGACCACCATCGGCATTATTAGCTCGTTAGTGCAAAAAACCTCTGGCTCGGTATCGGTATTTGGTTTTGACATTGATAAACAGCTTGAACAAGCCAAATTATGCATCGGGCTAGTGCCGCAAGAGTTTAACTTTAACCAGTTTGAAACGGTACAACAGATTGTGGTTAACCAGGCAGGGTATTACGGTGTGCCTAAAGATGTGGCATTGCAACGCGCCGAAAAATATTTAACCCAACTTGATTTATGGCAAAAACGTCACGCCCAAGCTCGTGAGTTATCGGGCGGTATGAAACGCCGTTTAATGATAGCCCGCGCATTAATGCACGAGCCCAAACTGCTTATTTTAGATGAACCGACCGCAGGGGTAGACATTGAGCTGCGCCGTTCAATGTGGGACTTTTTAAAACAAATCAATCAACAGGGCGTGACCATTATTTTAACCACTCACTACCTTGAAGAAGCCGAAATGCTGTGCCGCACCATTGGTATCATTGACACCGGTTTGCTGGTGGAATGTACCACCATGAAAGCCCTGCTCAGCAAGCTTGATGTCGAAACCTTTATATTGGATTTACGCCACGACCTAGAGACAGCGCCGCAATTGGCTAATATGAATTGCCGCTTAACAGACAGCCATACGCTAGAAGTAGACGTGGCAAAATCGCACAATATGAATGACCTATTTGCTCAATTGAGCGCGGCTCACATTGAGGTGTTATCAATGCGCAACAAAGCCAATCGCCTAGAAGAGTTGTTTGTAGAACTGGTCGAAAAAGCCAAGGAGTCAAAATAATGAATCACCTGTATTTTGTGGCTTTTAAAAGCATTTTAACCAAAGAAATTAATCGCTTTACCCGTATTTGGGTACAA
This sequence comes from Shewanella basaltis, assembly GCF_023283885.1. Lineage (GTDB taxonomy): Bacteria > Pseudomonadota > Gammaproteobacteria > Enterobacterales > Shewanellaceae > Shewanella > Shewanella basaltis. The sequence continues at coordinate 48,947 of NZ_JAKILA010000028.1, read as the reverse complement.
ACCTTAGTGCCGCCAGCCATTACCATGACCTTGTATTTTCTTATTTTTGGTAATTTAGTCGGCAGCCGTATTGGGGAAATGGGCGGCGTAAGCTACATGGAGTTTATTGCCCCAGGTTTAATCATGATGTCAGTTATCACCAACTCATATTCTAATGTGGCATCGTCGTTTTACAGCGCCAAGTTTCAACGCAACATTGAAGAAATCATGGTCGCGCCAGTACCGCATTACGTGTTAATTGCCGGTTATGTTGGTGGCGGTGTCGCCCGTGGTTTGTGTGTGGGTTTAATTGTAACTGTTGTGGCCATGCTGTTTGTGAACATCACTCTGCACCATGTCGGCTTAGTCATACTTACGGTATTTTTAACCTCAGTGCTGTTTTCGCTAGGCGGGTTAATCAACGCGGTATTTGCCAAAAGTTTTGACGACATTAGCATTATCCCAACGTTTATTTTGACACCGCTAACTTATTTAGGCGGGGTATTTTACTCGTTATCGTTATTACCAGACTTTTGGCAAGGCGTATCGGGGTTAAATCCTGTGGTGTATATGATCAACGTATTCCGTTACGGTTTTTTAGGTTTTGCCGATCTTAGCGTGCCGTTATCTATCGCTATTATGGTGGGCTTTTGTGCCAGCTTATGGTTTGTGGCTTATTATCTTATATCTCGCGGGATTGGTTTGCGAAGTTAATACATATCAAGCACAAAAAGCATTGATAAAGGGCTCGCAAGGGCCTTTTTTGTGGGTGGTGTTTAGAAAATATTTACCTTGTAGGCTTATTCATAGGCGGGCTAATGATCTCTTTTAACTGTAATCCATTGGGCTTTGTACGCCTGTTTGGTGTAAACCTGCAACATGAGTATAGATTTGAGTTGTTTTTACATCATTATGGCCAAGCAATTCCTGCACGGTTCTTATATCATGACCACGCCTCAGTAAGTTTGTTGCAAAAGAATGCCTGAAAGTATGGGCGGTAATGCGTTTAGTGATATCGGTTTTCTGAACTGCTTTTTTTAATGCTTTTCGAAAGGTTGTTGGGTCAATATGATGTCTGCATATATAATCATTAACAGGATGTGACACACAGTGAATCGAAGGGAAAAGATATTGCCAATGTAATTGTTTGGCGCTTGTGCCAAACTTTTTGAGTAAGCTAGGAGGTAAAGAAGCCATCCCTAATCCCTGAGACAAATCGTTAGCATGAGTTTCTCGTACGTGGCAGATCTGCTGCTGTATGGGGTCAATGGTCATTTTAGGTAAAATACAAACTCTATCTTTTTTACCTTTACCTCTAAATACAAAAAGAGTTCGATTGTCAAAATCGATATCCTTAAGCCGAATACTTAAAGCTTCAGTTAATCTTAACCCCGCGCCATATAATAAACAGCCAATCAGTTGGTATTTACCGTGTAATTGGTCAATAACTTGTTTGGCCTCTACATCATTTAAAACCTGCGGAATTCGAGTCGGCGCTTTTGCATACGGGAACTGCAAATTGTCGGTATCGATGGCGAGTACATGTTTAAACGCAAAAACAAGGGCGCAAAGGGCTTGCTGTTGTGTGCTGCTGGAAACACGCCGTTCGTTTGCTAAAAAACATAAAAACTGTTCAATGTGTGTAGGTAAAATTTGTTTTGCAGCAGTAAATTTAAAATATCTTATAAAATAACGGTTCCAATAAAGGTATGATTTTTCAGTTTGATAACTGTAATGCCTCACTCGAATTTGTTGTCGAATCGCTTCGATATATCCCGATCCCGCCATCACTTCCCCCTTTACGCCACCTAAACTGTATATCTATACAGTTATAATGGGTTTTGGCGTGTTTTCAAGCGGGTTGGCTAATAAGTAAACCAAAGTAGTATGAAAAATAACCCATACATTCTTTAACAGTATGAAATAAATATGTTTTAATTTTATTTTTAATATTGAGTCCACTTTTAACGCGCAAGCCCGTTTTTATTTGTAAATGAAGTCAAATAAAACTGCTTTACAACAATAAGATAGTAAATGTAGGATGTTAGTAATCAATAAGTTAAAGGGCCGACATTATCGGGCAAGCCCTTCAATAAGCGTTATACACAAAAAGTAACCTCAAGGAATATTAATCATGGAAATAAAATACCCACAATCAATAATTGACCTTATAAATACTCACCTAAGAAATCACCCTAGCTTCGAAGATGGAATGAAAATTACAAGTGTTAAGCAAATACATAATTCATTTGTCGTCCACGGAGACCTTCAGTACGAAGCATGTACTCTTCCTCAGAAAGACATTCAATACATTTATGCTGAAGTAGTTCAGGATTTTCAGTCTTAACTTGCTCTACTAGTGATTGTGGTAGGGTGACAATTGTTGAATCTTCACCCTGCTCTATATTAAAAATATAAAAATTGGTCATACTTCTACTCCCTCTTAAATTAAAATGTGTATAACAAGCCCTAACATAGGGCAAGTTCCTTGCCTCTGTAGGAGGCGTTATGCCGCTCAAAGGATGTTATGAAACCGAGTATTAAAAGCAAAATCCCACTAGCGTTTTTAACCCTTATATCGATTTGGTGGGGGTATTATTACGCATCATCAAACGCTCTCAACGAATACGGAAACGCGAAACATGAGTGGCTGTTTATGCTTGACGCTCTCTTGGTGCTTCCAATCTTGTGCTTCCTTTGCGAATCAGATAAACAAAAAGCGTTATTGAAAGCGGCCATTTTATGTTGCACCTCTGTATACATTGGAAGCTTTATCATTCCCGAACAAAACAAAATTATTTTCCATTTTCTCGAAAGTGGTCGTTATTTTGTGTTGGCCATTATTCTTGTTTTAGAGCTTTCAGCACTGGTTACAGTATGCTTAGCCGTTCGCGCTTCGCTTGCGAAAAAAGAAGATCCAGATTTAGCGGTCGCTAATCCTATCGAAAAAGTTTTTGGCTCCTCTTTGTTCAGCTCAATCCTTTCACTCGAAGGACGCGTTTGGAGCTTTGCACTTTTTGCGTCCCAAATACAAAGTAGCGCTTATCGCGGCAATCAGCATTTTTACTACGATAAAAAGGATGGCGCTCACAGTAACCTTTTAGGTTTTATTCTACTTATCGTTATCGAAATTCCTCTCGTTCATCTGCTCCTTCACTTTTTATGGTCAAGTACTGCAGCAAACATTGCAACGGGACTTACTTTGTTTGGGTTGGTATTTTTCTTTGCAGAATACAAAGCCGTCGGCAAGCGGCCTGTTTCAATTCATGGGAATAATTTAATCATTCGCTACGGGGTGTATGCGCCCTTTACAATTCCACTGAGCAATGTTTCAGAAATATGCCCAAACAATGCGTTTGTGAAACGCTCAAGCAACGTCAAACGATTCAACTATTCTGGTGTTCCAAATGTTGCAATAAAACTCTGTTCGCCTATAAACGGAAAAACGGACGTGTATTTAGGTGTAAACTCACCGGACAACTTTATCAACAGTGTAAAACATGCAAAAAACGCGGCATAACAAGGCGCTTAACTCGCTCCCTTTGGTCACTGGGACACAAACACGCGGCGGCTTCGCCATTCTCGCCGCACGTCTGTGCCCGTTAGCTTAGCGTTAGGCGTCATTTACTTACAGCATTAAAAAGTAGGCTCATCCGTGACATTACACCATCAAGGCTGTTTCGCTAGGTTGTCTTTGCAGCTTACTTTTTCGGTAGTTTCAACGGCTTTAGCAACGCGCTTTTCATCAACATAGTAACGCCAACATTCAGCACCGCTTGCTGTCTAAACTCGTTCTTTTATCCAGCATTTCCGTTAACATCTGGCTTTTCGCCCAGGGTTGTTTTATCTTAATTCCAATAATTTAAACACGCGGTCTATTTGGCTAGTGGTAGCAGCAAAGCTGCGTACTTTCAGTTGTACGCCTAACAAAACGCTGTTGGCACTCCCTTCGGTCGCTGGGACGCTAACACGTGGGCTGACTCACTTCGTTCGGATTTTAGCCCACGTGCTAGCGCCCCAAAGCTTAGCGTTAACTGCTATCGCGATAGAGAATTATGTATATACCCAAGAATCTTGAAGTAAAAGACCCATTAATAATCAGCGAGCTAATTGCTGAAAATGGCTTTGGAACTCTCATTAGTGCTGATCTTACTGCAACGCACTTGCCACTTATTTATGAACCGAATGATGAAGGGTTTGGTTTGTTATTTGGTCATTTTGCAAAATCAAATCTGCACTGGCAAATCGCTGAGAATCAGAGGGTGCTCGTCATTTTCCAAGGGCCACATGCCTATATTTCTCCAAGTTGGTATGTAACTAAACCAGCGGTTCCCACTTGGAATTATTCGGCTGTTCATTGTTATGGTTACCTCACTATCCTTGATGACAATGAAAATCAGCAGGCTATGGCTGACCTAATTGTTAAATATGAACCTGAGCTGCTAAATAATCCTGAAATTATGCCTGCTGATTATCAGTTAAAGCTTCGTAACGGTGTTGTCGGTTTTAAAATTGTTATCGACGAAATACAAGCAAAGGAAAAATTGGGGCAACATCGTAAACTAGAAGATCAAAAGGGCGTATTTGCAGGTTTGCAAAAATCTACAGATTTAAACGCTGTCGGTTTGTGTGCTTACATGGAAAAGCGTAATGTTGGTAAAGGCAGTTAACAAACCGCGTCATTCAGGGCCTTCGGCCCTTGCGACGCTCACAAGTTCGCGCGCATGCGCGGGGCGTTATAAGCCACAGGGAATTTGAGTTTGGCAATATTATTTATAAGCTTATTTATTTGTACATTTTTATGGATTGAACTTCATTACTATGTAATCAGTCGGTACGGAAACAGAGCGGCACTCGTTTTGTCGTTAGTAGGGTTGCTTTTGGGATTTCTCTACTCATATTTTTCCTCATCATCAATGTACGCGCGAGAGACAAAGCAAATAGCCCTCATAAGCTTCAGCGTAATAGTATTTGTAGTTCCAATTATCGTATGTCATTTTTTAACGTGGCTTACGCAAAGAAATAGTGCCAATACACGTCATGTGATTTCTGCTTTCTTAGCATTTATTAATTGTTTTTTATGGCCATTTTTTGCTTTGGTTACCGGTTGTTATGTGCAACTAGATTGTATTTAATACGGCTTATAACAAACGCATTAACCACTCGCTGCGCTCGCTGGGGACAAAAACACGTAGGCTCCCTCGCTTCGCTCGTAATTGTAGCCTACGTATTTTTGCCCGTTATGCGGGCGTTATATGTACATGGAGGTTTTAAATGTCATTAATTTCTAAACTGGGCAAAGGCCTTAAAGGCGCAATGAACGCTGTTAATTCTGATGAGTATCAAATTAATGGTGTAAAGGCTAAATGTATTCACTGCGGTCATAGTCATTTCGAATTGGGAAGTGCTCAATTAAATACTGCTGGTATGACTTTTCTCAATTTAGATTGGGCAAATGACAGTGCATCATTGTTATCATGTAAGGGGTGCAGTTTCATAATGTGGTTTGCGGAAGAACCAAAGAAATTGATTTAACAAAGTACATATAACAAGTGAATAAGAAAATAACATGGCCACCCATTCCAGCTGGCTAAATATTCAACACCGAACTAGGCTTTATTTACCCTTTCCAAATGGTACTTGAAGATGGCCAGACCAAGACAGACAATCGTTAGCCTGGAAGATACGCCTGCTCTTGTAAATAGAAAGTTACCACTGCTGTTCTCGTGTGGTGCGTAAGGCATTCTTGTGCGGAATTGATAATTCAACAGGTGAGAACTTTGAGCATCGGCGTGAATGGGTTGATTCACGCATTCTTGAGTTAGCGACCATCTTTGCCATCGACATTTGTGCTTATGCATTCTTTGTAATGAACAGGGAGTAATCACTTACATGTGGTGTTAAAGGTTGATGCTGACAAAGCGAAGCAGTGGTCAGATAAAGAAGTGCTCATTCAATGGCACAAGGGCTTTAAAGGTACGTTACTCACGCACAAATACCTTAAAGAGGAAGACCTTAACCAGTTTGAACTTCAAACGGTTAATGAATGCATTACTGAATACCGTAAACGCTTAATTGATATCAGTTGGTTTATGCGCTCACTCAGTGAGCCTATAGCCAGAATGGCCAATAAAGAAGATAAGTGCACAGGCCGATTCTATTCGCTGCCATCCATGGCGCTCACCCTTCGGGCCAGCTAAAGCTGTTCAAATTGATTCCCAATAAATTTGTGGGAAGGACGTTTCAAATCTCAAGCACTACTCGATGAAGCTGCAGTATTAGCCTGTATGGCCTATGTAGATTACTCTTTATTTAATAGAAAGTCCTATCCGCGCCAAGATGGCCACAACCCCTGAAACCTCAGATTACACCAGTATTCAACGTCGAATAAATTCAGCAATGAAAGGTGAGCAACCACGAGAGCTGTTACCGTTTGTGGGAAATGAAAGGCTCAATATGCCTAACGGACTCATGTTCAGCGTTAAAGATTACATTGTACTGGTTGAAGATACCGGTCGAATTATTCGAGAAGATAAGCGTGGTGCCATTAGCTCAAGCAGTCAGGACATACTGAATAGGCTAAACATCCCCGCAGAGAATTGGCTTAAAATCACTACAGAGTTTGGTGCATTATTTAAAGGTGCAGTCGGAGCGCTACCTGCCTTAACTGAATATTGTGAGCATTTAGAGCGAAAACGACGACAAGGCGCGGCAAATTGTCAGCGCTGGCTGTGCGCTTAAGTCATCATCCCCAATCAAATTAAAATTTTTCTAACACTTGATAGCTATCAAGTTTTTCTGCTGTGCTAAATTTCTTAGATGACACATAAATCACTCATTTAACGATTATATTTTAGTCATATCGATAAAAATTGATGAGCTGTTTACATCGTTCGTAACCCTCGCCAAAGCCATGAAAACGAGTTATGTTATTTGTTCAAAAAATGGGTGGCTTAATTTTAACACGACACCCAAGATTGTTGGTGGGAAGCTATGGATAGAGTTCAATTTATAGGCGTTGAAGATGAAGAGCAGGACTTGGTATTGTCATTTGCGTTGGATGATGATGAGTGCGGCGTGAAAAGTCTCATTCTTCAAAGAACGCCAGCCTTAGAGGTGCTATTGTCAGAGTATGAGCGGGGCGTACAGGTTTCAATGGAAGGTGATGAATACCTGGAAAATAACTTGCTCAAGGAAATTGCAATAAAAGAAGAAATCGTTGTTATTTCCGCGTTACAAAGGTCTTATAAATTGAGCATTTCCCATGTTGAAAATGAAGAGTTGGAAGAAATGCTAAAGTTTATCGACAAACTCAACTTCGATTCGAGTTTCAAGGTTAACATTGCATAACAAATTGCTACACTCCGCAGTGGTCGCCGGTGAGCAAAGCGTTAGCTGTATTGGAGAGTCCGAGTATTGATTTCACAATTACCAAAATGGGTAGAGCTTGGAGCGTTCGTATTAGCCTTAATTGCAGGCTTTGTTAACGCCATCGGTCTTCTTGGTTTTCAGCATCAATCTGTATCACATCTATCTGGCACCGCAACTTTACTCGGCACAGAGGTTCTGACTTACTCATTCCAAAAGATCTTTCATTTAATTGGTATTTTATTTTCTTTTTTACTGGGAGCTTGTACTGCAGGTTATTTAGTACATGGTTCAACTTTAAAACTTGGTAGGCACTACGATACAGCACTATTTATTGAGTCAATTTTATTGCTTATATCTGCATTCTTTTTAATTTCAAGTTCATATTATGGGCATTTTTTCGCATCAGCAGCCTGCGGCCTTCAAAATGCGCTAGCAACAACATATAGTGGCGCAATCATTCGAACAACTCATGTGACCGGCATATTCACTGATTTAGGTATAATGTTTGGTGCTATCTTAAGAGGTGAGGCACTTGATAAGCGCAAGCTAAAGCTATTCCTTTTTATCATTTCAGGTTTTGTATTTGGCGGTACAGTAGGTGCATTTTTTTATTCTAAGTATCAATTTTCAGCATTATTTGTCCCAGCAACTTTATGTTTTCTTATGTCAGGCTTTTATCGTGCACATTCAAAAAAACACAGCTAACACATATGAGCCTTCTGCCAGTCAATAGGCGATCTTGATTGTTAAGATAAGGTATTTGACTACTTTGGCTGTCAACTACCTTTAGTGTCCAAGATGGTCAATCAACAAATTCATCTACTTCGTCTGTCATTTAGCTGTCAAATCATCGCGCTTTTAGTCGCTACAGCATGCAAACGCATATTTAGTACGATTTCTAAAAAAAGAGTGCTGCCTGACGTTTGTTATTCCTGTAAATATCATATCACTTAGACTCAATGGATTGAGTTGGTAGAGCGACGCAGGAGGCCAAAGCCGAGACATGTGTGGCTTTTTTCAAGGTCATATCTGGCTGAGTTTTTATAGTGAGTTTTGTTTTAGCCAAGAAACATTTTTAGCCATATAAAAAAAGCCGATATGTTCATCGGCTTAGGTAATATAACCTCAACTCTGGATAAGAGATGTATTGATAACGATATAAATCAATAGATTGACTAAAATCCACTGTCAAGCTTGTGATTTGTTTTGCTAACAAGGCGAATTAACGCGTCAATAGCTAGCCTATTGCAAGTTAATTCAACGCAGTGAGGAAGGCAAAGGACTGCTTGAAAGGCGTTTGTTATCCAGAGCTGAGGTTAATATAGGCAATTTGTGCTCTAAAGTAGTGGTTACATTTCTTTCACGGCATCATCTTTTATCGATGCTGCTGTTTTGTCTGTGAAGTAAATGAGCAGGCTGGTTAGTAAGCTCATGCTGTAACCAAGTACTGCGCCTATCATTAATGGTGGGATAATCGCGGCGAGATCTGCGTTAAGTGCAAATGTGATACAGCAGCCAATAAAGGTGCCAGGAATAAACGCAAAGTTTTTATTACTGGCTTGCAGACACATAAAGGCCGTTACAATGCCGGTTAGCGCATAACTTATGATTGGCGATCCTAGTGTGCTACTGCCTGCAATAATTAACCATCCCCAGAATACACCTGAAAGGTTTGTCGTCATTGCCATGAGCATCCCTTTTACACCTGTATTTGTTTGAGCAAAAAAAGTGCTACAGCCCAAAAAACCAACCCAGGTGACAAGATGAAGAACATCCGCAAGACCTGCCCAAACCGACGCTAATAAGCCTGCAGAAATTGCAATTTGCCAACGATGTGCCATAGCGGCCTCTCAATATCAAAAAAATAGAACTCTGAGTTTTAAATTTAACACAATAACGCATGTAGATGCAGTTTTGTTTTATAAAAAGCGATCCGGTTCGCAAATAATCGTAATCGCTAATGATACCAATTAAGATAACTAAGTGATCGGAAATCACCTTGAAAATATCGATATAACAAGGCATAAATTGCAGCAAAGTCGTTGTTCTACCACAAAATGTCTAACGAAGTGATAAGTGATGTTAACCAGTCAGCATGATCGCATTTTTTGTGCTGATTGGTATTAATGATAAGTGCACGGTTTAAGGGCTTTATCGCTATTTTCCCCGAAAATTTGGTGTTTAATGTTACTTTTTAGCACTGCTAAAGTGGGTTATTTAGCGCTAAGTGAATAATAGGCTGGGCCGCATTAGCGCATTTGTGCGTATCTCTAATTTGTGCGCTTTTATGGTTGGTGGTTTGTGTGTATCTATGGCCTGTTGAGTTTTGACTCTTTTTTTGCTGAGCGTAGCTTGCCATGATTGAAACCGCTGAATAACCCTAAGCTGGTGTAAAGCGTTAACTTTGGGGGATAAAAAGGATTGAGTACACTCAACATCATCAATAAAAGTGATGATTTTTAGCGTGTTTAGATAACATTGAACAAGTTATCTAGCGTGTTTGAACACTCTATACTAGTCTTTGGTTATCATATAAAACTTATTTAAATCATGGTCATCTTCTATTTTGCTAATTAGGACGCTGTGACTTAATACAGGAAAACTAAATTAATGATCATCCCAAATTTATGGGCAACGGAACTTGAGTATCGTCGAACCGTATTAAAGGCGGTGTTAATTGTAATCATTATTGCGGGCGGTATTTTTGTTGTTAATAACTGGTTCAATGGTCACCAAGTGTATGCAATAGTTGAGTTGGCCGTCGTTTTTTTGTGTATTGGTATACTCGCTATTCATAAACGCACAACCCATTTAACCCTGTGGTGCTGTATTTTTTTATTTGCCCTGTATACGGTCATTCTTATTGGTATTTATAGCGCCTCGTTCAATTCGGGTTTGTTTACTTGGCTGTTTATTGTGCCTGTTTTGTCATATCTGCTGCTTGGTATTAGGCTTGGGACCATTTATACCTGTGTGTATATGCTGACAGGTATTGCGATTTTGATGTATGCCTTGATATACAATATTGCCAAGATTTACCCTATCACTATTGCCAATATTGTGTTGTGTTTGGCCGCGATTTGGGCGTTATCTTTTAGTTACGAATATAAACGCGCAGAGGCGGTAGAGCGCTTACAAAAAATAGCGTCGCTTGACCCATTAACAGGTTTAAATAATCGCTTATTGTTAGATTCTATCTTTGAAAAGTTATGTGAAGGGTTGCTGGAGCTGAATCAGTCTGTGTCGGTATTATTGATTGACCTTGACCATTTTAAACGGGTTAATGATCAGTACGGTCATGATGTGGGTGATAAAGTCCTTGTTGAGGTGTCGCGTATTCTTAACCAAGTCCGTCGTAAAAGCGACTGGGCTTTTCGTTTAGGCGGTGAGGAATTTTGTGTATTAGTGCCAAATACCAGTGCGCAGCAGGCCGAAGACATTGCCGAACGATTACGTCACTTGATTAGCGAGGTTGTAGTTGTTGATGGATGTCATATCAGTCTGAGCATCAGTGTCGGAGTGTCTCGATGGCCTGAGGACGGCGATCGTTTTTCACACATTTATAAAACGGCGGATGCTCGTTTATATCAAGCTAAGTTGACGGGCCGAAATAAAGTGGTAACCGCGGCAGGTGAGCAAGCTATTGTCGCAGATGATGCCGTTGTGGCCAAACTTAGCGGTTCATCATAAGTGAGTCGCTAAGATACTGTTTATATAGTTTTATGGCTCAGTGATATGTGCCTTGTTAACTTGACTCATTCTGTTATTGATGGCTTCAGTGAGCTGCTGTTTTTGTTTATCTTCTCCACAAAACTCGGCAAACCCTAATCCCCACCCATGGGGATTAACTTGCGTTGCCAAGTTGACTACTCTGTAACAATAATCGCCTTGTTTCACAATTCTATTTGGGTCTAATTTATGGTTCAACGTATGAGGCTGGCTAGTATCTAGTTGGGGTGTTAACTCAATAAAGTCTAATGGTGCATCCATTTCGCTCATTGTTCCTATAGGCATATTTTTTAATGCGGTTTGCTCGCCAATGAGCTGTTCAAACTGTTGATTGTCATGTTGTCGCATATATTGACTGGTAGCTTGAAGAACAGAGGTTGCCGTATTGATTGCGTGGCTAGAGGTATCGTGTTTACTCTCTTTTTTGAGTGTGGACGCTTTGGGTTTGTTATTAGGCGTTAAGGTATGGGGAGCGCTTGTTAATAATGGCGCTTTGTCGACCTCTGCTGGGGTTTGGGGGGGGATGGGGTTAGGCGGTGGTAGTTGTTTTGGTGGCTCGTGATTGCGCTGCATTAATTGATATTGCTGCGAGGTAATGAGGTAACTTTTTATTGCGGTATGCTTAACCTGCGGCGGCTGTAAGGCCATTCGTTGTTTGCTGTCTTTTTGCCAAAACCACCCTATAAGCACAATAAGAATGCTATGCATGACTAGCGCATATAATAATGACCTAGCTAAATACTGTTGAGCGTGATGGTCAATCTGCCTGTTTGTGCCTTCTTTACTTGTTTTAATGCCAGTCATTTAGCGTCAATATCGTTTTAATTTCCCTTGTCACCTTTGATTGTTAATAGAAAGTAAAGTTCCTTTGCTAACACATTGCACCTAGGGTCTGTTGATCTTTGCTGGTTGAATTTTGTTCGAGTTAAAAACGTTTTAATCGAGGCGAATGGATTGAAGCCTAGCCACCTAAGCAAAATCTATTCAACAAAGAGTAAAACGTTTTTAGCCTAACCCTGTGGGCAGCGTTTGTTGGTCATTTTTACTGCGTTATCGACTTTTTATGTAGAATAACTACACTTCAAAGTCTCTGCCTTGTATAAAAGACCAACAATTTTCTGCAAAAATAACCTTGAAAGATCAACAGACCCTATAACGGTGCGTTGTTTTTAACGCTACGGGGTTGCTAACGGCTTAACGGTTAACCGCTCTTGGCTAGATAAGCGAATTTGTATGCCATCTATAGTGGTTATGCGTTGCTCTTTAATGTCTTTTTTGCGCACCTGATAACTCGCCGTCATGGCTTCAATGGGAGATGAAATAGTCACTTGAACCACAGTGTTATCGTCATACCAACTCCAGCACCAATAACCGGCCGTTACCAGCATTGAAAGTGCAATTGTAGAATAAATAACGACCTTGCTTCTTAAGGGCGGCTGTTCCCTGTTATCGTTAGCTAGGGGGACTTTTTTGCCTCGTCCACGTCGTAAATACACTACAGCGCCAATAACAATGAACAAGGTAATAAAAATTTTGGTTAGCACATTTTTACCCTACTATGGTGAGTTAACTGATTAACCTCAACTCTGGATAAGAGATGTATTGATAACGATATAAATCAATAGATTGACTAAAATCCACTGTCAAGCTTGTGATTTGTTTTGCTAACAAGGCGAATTAACGCGTCAATAGCTAGCCTATTGCAAGTTAATTCAACGCAGTGAGGAAGGCAAAGGACTGCTTGAAAGGCGTTTGTTATCCAGAGCTGAGGTTGATTATACGGTTTTTGTTGTTGTTTACTGTTACCTGGTACACACCATTAGCGCAATAAACCGATATTGTCTTTCATGTTTGCCATCGCCTGCATCTTGATAAGCCCTTCAATTCAACGTTCTTGTGGCGTCAACTTATCGATTTAATCGAAAGAAAATAGCACTATTATGCAATATTTATCCAATTAGCTGACTGCTAAACTGTCACTATTATTTGATTGTTCATTGGGTTTTATATGAAAGTGTTACAGCGTTTTAGTGCGTTGCCTGCAATGGACGGTGATGGGGTCAACATTAACCGTGTAAGCGATTTTAAACAGTTACGTTTTGATCCTTATTTAATGATTGATGAGATCAAATCTGACGATGAGCAAGACTTTATTGGTGGTTTTCCACCACATCCTCATCGTGGTGTTGAAACCTTTACCTATATCCGTAAAGGTGGCTTTGAGCATCGCGATCAAATGGGCAATGTTAAAGCCATACGTGCTGGTGATGTACAGTGGATGAGTACTGGACGCGGAGTGGTGCATTCTGAAATGCCACTCGCGGATGCAAAAGAAGGACTGCATGGCTTTCAAATTTGGCTCAATATGCCAGCTAAAGACAAAATGCGTGCACCGATTTATCAAGACAGTTGCGATAAAGCAAACCCTAAAATAGTCAATGAGCATGGTGCTACACTGCATGCGCTGGCGGGCAGTTGGGGCTTTAATCACAACCCAGATGAAATAACCGCAACCATTGAAAAACTCGCAGGTAACGGAGCAATTGCTGATGTATCGTTAGCGCCAGATGGTCATGGTATTGTTAACCTTGAGCGCTTTCACACCGTGTGTGTATATCTTTATCAAGGTGAGCTGCATTATGTTGACGCTCAAGGTTTGCGTGAGTCTGCAGGTGCGGGGCAATTGTTGGTACTAGATGCACTTGAACTGTGCCATTTTCAGACAGAATCAAATGGCGCTGGTTTGTTGATTTTAGCCGGTAATCCTATCAATGAGTCTATTGTGCAAATGGGGCCTTTTGTGATGAATACTCAAGCCGAAATAGACCAAGCCGTGCGAGATTATCAGCAAGGGCTTTTTGGCCAGATTGAATAGCTAACTAATCGTAAAATATCCCTGTTTGAGCGAAAGAATTGTCAGCCAAAGCTGAAGAAAATTGCTACAATAGCGCGTATATGGCCAAGGACAATTTGATGTGCAGAGTCACTGCGCACAGATGAATCACCTTGGCTAATTTGTTTGTGCAGCATTTGCGTGCTTTTTAGCTTTCGATATCAGAGGATATTCGCCTTGAGTCAGTCTACCGAACCTGCCGTTAATACGGCTTTTGCATCACTTAATTTAAAAACTGAATTGCTTGAAAACCTACAAACCATGGGTTTTGAATCGATGACTCAAATCCAGGCTGAAAGCTTACCGCCTATTTTGGCCGGTGAAGACGTAATTGGCCAAGCAAAAACGGGTTCAGGTAAAACGGCAGCGTTTGGCTTAGGTTTACTCAATAAGCTTGATGTAAAGCGCTTTCGTATTCAAACCATGGTGTTATGCCCAACGCGTGAACTTGCTGACCAAGTTGCTGAAGAAATTCGTACACTGGCTCGCGGCATCCACAATATCAAGGTATTAACCTTATGCGGTGGGGTACCCATGGGGCCACAAGTCGGCTCACTTGAGCATGGCGCGCATATTATTGTTGGTACCCCTGGGCGTATTGTTGATCATTTAGATCGTAACCGCTTAGATTTAAGCAATATGAACATGCTGATTTTAGACGAAGCCGATCGCATGTTAGAGATGGGCTTTCAGCAGCATATTGACCAAATTATTGCTGCCGCGCCGCGTGAGCGCCAAACTCTTTTATTTAGCGCGACATTCCCTGAGCAAATCAAATCGATTGCTGATCAAATAATGTATAACCCAGTGATGGTAAAAGTTGAACAAAAGCATGACAACTTAACCATTGAACAACACTTTTACCGAGTTGATGACAACAAAGCGCGTCTTGAGGCGTTGCGATTGTTATTGCTTGATAAGCAACCGCGAAGTTCGGTGGTGTTTTGTAATACTAAGCGCGAAACCCAGCAAGTGGCCGACACTTTAGCCGAGTTTGGTTTTAGTGTGCTGGCATTGCATGGTGATTTAGAGCAGCGCGATCGCGATCAAATGCTGCTGCAATTTGCTAACCGCAGTGCGCGTATTTTGGTGGCAACCGATGTGGCGGCACGTGGTTTAGACATTGATGAATTAGATGCGGTATTTAACTACCACATTGCTTACGATACCGAGGTGCATATTCACCGTATTGGCCGTACTGGTCGTGCGGGTAGCTCGGGCGCTGCTTACACGTTTATTGGTGAAGATGACGGTTACAAAATGGCCATGATTGAAGAAGCCATGGGTAAAGATATTGTGAGTGAAACCTTACCGCCAATGAGTGCCTTGAACAAGCAACCACAAGCGGCTGAGATGATCACCATTCAAATCGATGCTGGTAAAAAACAAAAAATTCGCCCAGGCGATATTGTGGGCGCATTAACTGGCGATAACGGTTTAGATTTTAATGATATTGGTAAAATCAAAGTCACTGAGTTCCGTGCTTATGTTGCCGTAACTAGCAAGGTGTCGAAGCAAGCGCTTAATAAACTCAATAAAGGTAAGTTAAAAGGGCGTAATTACCGAGCTTGGTTTATGTAATCGTAAGTGATGTTTAAACAAAAAAACCGCTGAATACTGTTCAGCGGTTTTTTTATGGGTTAAGCAACTGTTTGCTATTTGAGCAAATAGAATGGTGTCGCTTAACTTTAGCTTTTTACTTTGGCATTGGCGTATGGGTTTGTGCTGCCTTTTGACGCGGCTCCCGTGCCAGTGCTTTTGTTTGTCGAGGCGACATTGGTTGCACTGCCTGTGCCACTGCGACGTGGTGGGCGGTTACGCTGTGGCGGTTTATTACCATTAGCAATTGCTTGCGCTCTGTTGTCCGGCGCTTTTGCTTTGTTAGCGCCTTGTGGCTGGCCATCTTTGCTACGTGCTTGCTGACGCGAGTCATATTGACGCGCAGGCTTATCACCTTGTGCAGTATTGGCGTGTTGTGCATGCTTGCTGCGGTTGGGGTTGGGCTTTTTAACACTATTGGCCTTATGCCCGCCTGAACGGCTGCTGGCTTCAGGGATAGTGAATGGCGCTTCAAAACCGGCAAGTTGCTTACGTTCAATGGTGCGCTTAATTAATCTTTCAATATCGTGCAGTAATTTCACTTCTTCAAGGCCAACTAACGATACCGCTTGACCCGTTGCACCGGCTCGCCCAGTACGACCAATACGATGAACATAATCTTCAGGTACGTTTGGTAGGTCAAAGTTAACCACAAATGGCAGTTGGTCGATGTCGATACCGCGGGCAGCAATATCTGTTGCTACCATCACTTGCACAGTGCCAGCTTTAAAGTCAGCTAACGCTTTAGTACGGGCTGTTTGGCTTTTATTACCATGAATAGCGGCGGCTTTAATGTTGGCGGCTTCTAAACTTTTAGCTAAACGGTTGGCGCCATGTTTAGTGCGTGAAAACACCAATACTTGCTTCCAGTCATTGGTTTTAATCAATTCGATTAATGCCATAGACTTACGGGTTTTGTCTAATGGGTATACGCATTGAGTAACCGTATTGGCGGTGGCATTACGTGGCGTAACCGAAATCTCAATCGGGTTGTTAACTAATCCCTTGGCGAGTTCGCGAATGTCGTCAGAGAAGGTTGCCGAAAACATCAAGTTTTGACGTTTAGGTGGCAGTAAAGCTAATACTTTTTTAATATCGCGAATAAAACCCATGTCTAACATGCGGTCGGCTTCGTCTAACACTAAAATCTCTAATTTGCTAAAACTAATCGCTTTTTGTTGGCATAAGTCGAGCAGGCGTCCTGGGGTTGCCACTAAAATATCTACGCCATTACGCAGTGCGGCAAGTTGCGGAACAATCGATACACCACCAAACACCACCGCTGACTTTAACGGCAAGTTAACACCATAGGTGGCTACACTTTCTTGTACCTGAGCGGCCAGTTCACGTGTTGGTGTTAATACTAATGCGCGTACTTGACCACGTTGAGCGCGGCTGCCCTTTGACAATAATTCTAGGATTGGCAGGGTAAAACCTGCGGTTTTTCCTGTGCCGGTTTGCGCTGCTGCCATGACATCTTGTCCGGCTAATACTGCAGGAATGGCTTGTGCTTGAATTGGAGATGGGGTGTCATAACCTTGTTTTTCAACTGCTTTTAAAATCGCAGCATTCAGACCAAGTGAGGCAAAACTCATAGAAAAATCTCTTTGGGCAACACATTGTTGCTTTGAATGAAAGGTAGCCAGAAACGGCGGCCGTGAAGCTTACCTGAAAACCGCTATAAGTGCTATTAAACAATCATATTTTGCACAATACCCAATCTACCTGAAGATGCACAGTACAGAACCGCTCATTACGTTCAGTTCGAGGCGAAAAGTCGACGTAATGGCATTCCCTTTCTAGGCTTTTCAACAAAGAAATGGGCGTAATGAGCGGTTCCCAAAGGGCGAGTTTGATTGGCTTTTATACTTTGTTGCTGATTATCAACGTAGAACAACTATGTATCAAATCAGCGCCGCGCCTAAAAGCCAATCAATTCTCGCTGAACGCGTATCTTCAGGTTGATTGGGTATAACAACCTTGTGTTGTGCTTTTTTAAGCACTCAGATAGGTGAGCGAGTTGATAATATAACCTCAACTCTGGATAAGAGATGTATTGATAACGATATAAATCAATAGATTGACTAAAATCCACTGTCAAGCTTGTGATTTGTTTTGCTAACAAGGCGAATTAACGCGTCAATAGCTAGCCTATTGCAAGTTAATTCAACGCAGTGAGGAAGGCAAAGGACTGCTTGAAAGGCGTTTGTTATCCAGAGCTGAGGTTAATATAGTGAGTTAGAATGAAATAGTGTTAATCTTGAGGCCTCGATCAGTGCTAAAACTCAACTTATTACATACAATAAAATGACAACCTACATTCAGCAACTTAGCTGAGGTTATTGAACGTTAAGGTATTACCCACTGATGAAGTTAACGGCACTATCACATATCGAGAAATCGGCCTATGAGCAGCGAGAGCATGCTCATGCTGTGATCAAAAATGTGCTGTTAATGTCAAACATTTCTACCCTTGAGTTGCAGTTGGCCATGCGTCAACTATCTAGTCACAGCCGAGTGGCGTTGCATTTTCATCCCGACCGAATTGACAATCGTGGCTTGAGTGTTATTGATGGTTTATTGCGCGATGGAGTGTATAAAAGCCAATTTGAAACCCATGTGTCTAATGGGCATTTATCGCCTGAGCTTGGCGGCTCGCGCGATCATTGGGAAAATCAATTATTTGGTAATAGCTATTCTGGTATTAAGCATCGGCCTAAATACGGTGCGCTGGATTTTGGTTTATGCCCGTTAGGGCCCGCGCCGCGCTTTGGCAGTTGCTATTTTATCACTCACTCGCAAATATTATCTCGTTGTACCTTTAGTTATATGGACTCGTATCGTTTACCTAAAGAAAAGGGCACCATTAAATGTTTTGATGCGATTCTCGCCGCATTAATGAGTGAAAGTTTTGAGCGCCAGTATGCCCTAGGTTGTGCGGGCCTTAAACCGAGTAAGTTAATTTCTCACTTTAGCCAGCACTTAACCGATCCGGTGACGTCGCGTTTTGACAGCAAAACAAGTGGTAATTTAGATCATTACATTGAAGCGCAAATCCATGGTGATGTGTCGTTAGATAAAGACATTGCAATGTTAGTGGCCGATCCCTCTTTTAATGGCAGCAAGATTGGCGATTCTTTAATGGCACTTTGTGATGAATACGACATTGAACTGCATTGGCACAATGGCAGGCAAATGCACATCGCTGACGTGCCAGATGATTTTAGAGGCCCGGTGATGCCCGCTTTAGCAAAAAGCATCGCTGAAGATGAAATCCTTAATGCAGACATTATTGGCCGGGCGGCATATCAACTGCAAAAACAACCCACCTCTTGGAGCGAACGAGGTGCACATACTAAAAAGCTGCAAGATTTAAAATTGCTATGGCATGTGCTGGTTAAATACGGTCATACCCCCTCGAATGAACCTTACCTGTTGTAGTTTCAGCTTGATTTAAGCTTTAACTAAGAGTCTATTAGCAAAATGTGAATCAGTTAACATTTACACTGTTTAAGGTGTTATCACACGCCCAGTGCTGCGATACTGCAGAGCAAATTTAGGGTGTCAAGAATCACTGCGGAGCGTTATGGATAAGTCGTTAGAAAAATCATTAACTCAGTGGCTAAAAAGTCAGCAGGTTGCTTGTGGTGTTTTTCTTAAATTATCAATTTTATTTGGGTTACTTAATGGCGTTGCCATTATTGGGCAGGCTTATTGTATTGCCCGTATTTTGCAGCAAGTGATTATGCAAAATATGCCCATGCAGGCCTCGAATATTGAATTTATCGCGCTTGCTGGTTTACTGCTATTGCGCGCGGCATTAGCACAAGTGCGTGAACGGGTGAGTTTTGAGGCAGCTAAACGTTTACGCAGTGATATTCGCCACGCGGTATTGAATAAACTGGTTGAGTTAGGGCCGGTGTTTATTAAGGGAAAACCTGCTGGTGCCTGGGCGAGTTTAGTGTTTGAACAGGTTGAAGATTTACACGACTATTACGCCAAATATGTGCCGCAAATGATGTTAGCCGGCTTTATCCCTTTGCTTATTTTAGTGTGTGTGTTTCCACTCAATTGGGCCGCTGGGATTATCTTATTAGCCACAGCGCCCTTAATCCCAATGTTTATGATTTTAGTGGGCATGGGCGCGGCCGACGCAAGCCGTAAAAATGTAAAGGCGTTAGCGCGTTTAAGTGGTCATTTTATGGACCGCTTAAAAGGCTTACAAACCGTTAAGCTATTTCACCGTGGTGACGCCGAACTTAGCAATATAGAAACGGCATCAGAAGATTTTCGTAGCCGTACTATGTCGGTGTTGCGCTTAGCGTTTTTAAGCTCTGCAGTGTTAGAGTTTTTTGCTGCAGTGTCGATTGCGGTGCTGGCGGTGTACTTTGGCTTTAGCTATTTAGACCATTTAGATTTTGGTCATTACGGTGTTGGCATTAGTTTATTTACTGGCATGTTTGTACTCATTTTAGCGCCCGAGTTTTTTCAGCCACTGCGTGATTTAGGCACCCATTACCATGCCAAAGCACAAGCTATTGGAGCTGCTGAAACCTTAGTTGAATTACTCGACTACCAGGTTGAAGGCCACAAAGCACCTGATAACAGCCAATTTAAAGTGCCATTTACCGCCGATGCCATCAGTATTGAAGCGGTTGACCTTGAGGTGTTTAGCCTTGAGGGGCAGCGCTTATTAGGGCCGATTTCATTTACACTTCCCGCAGGTGAACACTGGGCGATTGTTGGCCCAAGTGGTGCGGGTAAAACCAGTTTGCTCAATGCCTTACTCGGCTTTTTGCCTTATAAAGGCTGCCTTAATATTAATCAACTAGCCTTGTCGAGCATTGCATTAAGCGACTGGCGCCGCCATTTAGCTTGGCTTGGCCAAGGCCCACAGTTGTTTCATGGTACGGTGCGCGATAACGTTGCCCTAGCAAATCCGCAATTAACCGACCCTCAAATTATGGCGCTGCTTGAGCAAGCCAATATTAGCGATTTTGTTATTCAACATGCCCAAGGGCTAGACCTGATGATAAGCGATCAAAGTGCGGGGGTCTCTGTTGGGCAAGCCCAGCGCATAGCGTTAGCGCGTGCTTTAGCACAGCCGGCAAAATTGTTTTTACTCGATGAGCCGACTGCCAGTTTAGATGCACAAAGCGAACAATTTGTGTTGGCGTCACTGCAATCTGCCATGCAAGGAGCGAGTGGATTAACTGTTACCCATAGGTTAGACGATTTAAGTGCAATGGATAAGGTGTTGGTGATGGATAAAGGCCTTATTGTTCAGCAAGGTGAGGTGAGTGAGTTACTTGGCTGCGATGGCTTGTTAACGCAAATGCTTAATCAGCAGCAGGAGGTGTGCTAATGAATCACTCAACTGAGCAACCCTCACGTCAAACTGACTCGCCTCAAACTGCAGCACATACGATATCAACGCGTAGCACATCATTACGAGTATTAGTGCCATTTTTAGCCTTGTTTCGTCGCCAATGGTTAATGATGTTGGTCGGGTTAATATTAACCTTTACCACGTTACTGACTGGCATTGGGTTATTGTCATTATCGGGCTGGTTTTTATCGGCAGCGGCTGTGGCGGGCTTATCGGTTGCAACCGCGCAAGCGTTTAACTTTTTTACCCCGGCAGGCGGGGTGAGGTTTTTTTCTATTGCCCGCACTGCCAGTCGTTATGGTGAGCGTTTAGCCACCCACGAAGCCACATTTAAGCTGCTTACTCAATTGCGCGTATGGGCATGGCAAAAGTTGTTGCCGCTTAGTGCAGCGAATATTCAAGGCTTGCGTAAAGGGGATTTATTAAATCGCCTAGTTGCCGATATCGACACCTTAGATCATTTGTATTTACGCTTGCTGACACCTTTAGTGGCGTCATTCATGATGATTGCGTGCTTGTTTGCTTTTTTAGTCTGGTTTGATGTTGGCTTAGCCTTGAGTTTATGCAGTGTTTTATTGTTAACCTGGTGTGTGTTGCCTGTGGTGTTTTACCTACTTGGCAACGCACCTGGACGGGCATTGATTGATGCGAAACAGCAATACCGTGTGATGTTACTCGATGTCATACAGGGGCAGGCAGAGCTCAGTTTATTTGCGGCAAATAAACGTTATTTAGCTAAACTTGAGCAAGCCCAAATTAGGCTGTTTGATCAGCAAACTGCCATGGCTAATATTACTGGCTTAAGCCAGGCCATGTTGATTTTAGTCAATGGCAGTGCTGTGATACTGATGTTGTATTTAGCTAGCCAAGGCGTGGGGGATGCAACGCCGCCAGGACCGTTAATGGCGTTAATGGTATTTGCTACGATGGCCAGCCTTGAAATGATGATGCCCATAGCTGGTGCGTTTCAGCATTTGTCTAGCACCTTGCTCGCCGCGCAGCGCGTTACCGATATCACCGAGCAAACACCAGCGGTAACTTTTAACGAGCAAAGTACATTAAAAGCCAACACGGGTGCGCTAACATTACACAATGTGCATTTTGCTTATCAGCCGCAGGCACCCATTTTACAAGGGGTAAACTTAACTCTAGATGCCGGCGACAAGGTGGCAATACTGGGTGCAACTGGTTGTGGTAAGTCGAGCCTGCTAAGCCTGATCACGCGAGAGTGGGAGGCACAACAAGGCGATATAACCCTTGATGGTCATTCCCTTAGCAACTATAGCGAAGCCGAACTTCGGGCGTCGATAACCCTTGTTAGCCAACGGATTTATTTGTTGGCGGGTACCTTGCGTGAAAACTTGGCGCTGGCGTTACCTTATCAGGCAGGTGAACCCAAAAAAGCCCATGATGAGCGCTTTATTTCTGTTTTGCAGCAAGTCGGGCTTGAGGGATTGTTGCAAGGAGACAAACCGCTGGATATGTGGATAGGTGAGGGCGGCCGACAATTATCGGGTGGTGAGCAGCGCCGTATTGGGGTGGCCAGAGCGTTACTGCGCGATGCGCCATTGTTGCTACTTGACGAGCCTACCGAAGGGCTAGATAAGCGCACCGAGCGCGATATCCTTTCGCTGTTACTGAATTTTGCTGCCAACAAAACCTTATTGATGATTAGCCACCGAAGGACCGCTTTAGACAAAATGAATGCGGTTTATCGGTTAGAACAAGGCACGTTACAGCGCTTTTATATTGATCGTTAATCCTACCTAAAAACCCCGTCTACACTGAGGTTTATGCTTGTTTGCTGTATTAGATAATGGGCATAAATACTCAGAAATGTAACTACCTTTTTGATACAAAAATTACATGAGGCAATTTTGCTTTTAGCGATAGATTGATCTGTTTCACAAATTTGTCATTAGGTGATGTTTCAAAATTACAGTCTGCACTGGGAGTGTGATCTTTGTTCATATATTAGCAGTTGCAAACATATACCATAAGCTATCGAAATTTTTTAGATGGTGAATGACATGTCTGGTGCTGCAAACCCAGTGATAACCATTAAACGGGGGCTAGATATCCCGATTGCTGGTGAACCACTACAGCAAATAGATGGCGCGCCAATGAGCTCCACGCAAGTGGCATTAATTGGTGAAGAATATGTTGGCCTAAAACCAACCATGATGGTTGAAGTAGGTGATCGTGTTAGCAAAGGCCAAACCTTATTTGAAGATAAAAAAACGCCCGGAGTGCGGTTTACGGCTCCTGCAAGTGGGGTTGTATCTGCAATTAATCGGGGTGAGCGCCGTGTTTTACAGTCAGTGGTGATTGACTGTGATCCCGAGCAAACGACGGCCACTGTAATACAGCCACAAGCATTAACAAGCTTAAGCCTTGAAAGCGTAAAACAAGCTTTGGTTGAAAGTGGTTTATGGACCGCGTTTAGAACGCGTCCGTTTTCACGGGTGCCTCAACTTGACGCCAGCCCTGCTGGGATTTTTGTGACGGCTATAGATACCAATCCATTAGCGGCAGACCCTCGGGTGGTGATTGCCACGCAACCGCAAGCATTTCAGGCGGGTTTGTATGTGTTAAGCATATTAACTGCCGGTAAAGTGTATTTATGCCAAGACGCAGGTGAGTCACTGCTTGAATCAAGCGAAGATTACGATTTATCTGCTATTAGTGTGCAGCGTTTTAGCGGAGTGCATCCTGCTGGTTTAGTTGGCACGCATATTCATTATTTATTGCCCGCAAGTATTGAGCGTCAGGTATGGCACCTGGGTTATCAAGACGTGATTGCGTTTGGCAAACTATTTTTAACGGGTGAGCTGTATACCGAACGCTACGTGGCAATTGCTGGCCCAAATGTATTAAAACCGCGTTTAGTGCGTACTCAGTTAGGCGCTAAGTTAAGCGAATGGGTCGGCGCCGAAATTGATCAGCGCCAATCACGCATTGTGTCTGGGTCGTTATTGTCAGGCCATACAGCGCAAGGTGTTTATGATTATCTTGGCCGTTTCCATAATCAAGTGAGCGTACTGACCGAGAATGACCGTCAAGCGGTGTTACCTTGGGTGCGTCATGACAGCAATAAGTTTTCGCTTACCGGCATCATGATGTCTGGCTTTAGCCGCACTAAAAAATTATTTGATTTTACCACTCATGCTGGGGGCTCACCTCGCGCCATGATGGCTTTTGGTCAGCTAGACCATGTTATGCCATTAGATATTTTACCCATCTTACTTGTACGTGATTTAGTGGTACGTGATACCGACGAAGCACAGCTGCTTGGCGCATTAGAGCTCGACGAAGAAGATTTAGCCCTATGTACTTTTGTGTGCCCAGGAAAATATGACTTTGGTAAAGAACTTCGTGCTTGCCTAGATATTATCGAGAGGGAAGGTTAATGAGTCAGCAACAGAAAAAGCCCAGCCAAGAGAGCTATTACGCTCATGGCGACTCGATGCGTAGCTTCTTGCGTTCGTTATGGATTGCCAATGGCCGTAGCACTAAAGGCCATGTGCATATTCGTGATGCCATTGATGTTAAACGCACCATGCACATTGTGGGCATGTGTTTATTCCCTGCCATGTTATTTGGTATGTACAACTTGGGCCTACAAGCTCAGGTGGCCATTATGGCCGGCGCTGCGCAACCAGAAGTATGGCAACTGGCCATTTATCACTTGCTGTTTGGCCCGTTAACGGAAAGCTCGGGCTTAATCAGTTTATTTGCCTATGGCGCCAGTTTTTATGTGCCTTTTTACCTCACGGCATTGGTGGTGAGCCTCGTGTGGGAGGTGGTATTTGCCAAAATACGCCGCCAAGAACTGCACGAAGGTTTTTTTGTTACCGCACTATTATTTTCGCTCATTTTGCCGATTTCGACACCATTATGGATTGTGGCATTGGGGCTGAGTTTCGGCGTGGTGGTGGCCAAAGAGATGTTTGGCGGCATGGGGTATAACTTTTTAAACCCTGCGTTGGCGGGTTATGCATTTATTTATTTTGCTTACCCAACTGAGGTGGTGGCATTAAGTCAGTTTGTGGCGGTAGATGGCTATTCTGGCGCAACCACCTTAAGCCTGACAGTGGCTAAAAAGCTCAGCTTTGTTGATACAACATGGTTTAGCGTGTTTAGCGACAGTACATGGTGGGATGCCTTTTTAGGTTTTACGCCTGGTTCTGTTGGTGAAACCAGCACCTTAGCGATTTTAATCGGTGGCGGTATTTTACTGCTGACGCGTGTTGCTGATTGGCGTGTAGTGGCTGGCGTGATGGTTGGGATGATCTTAACCGTAGTGCTGTTTAACTACTTTGGCTCAAGCAGAAACCCAATGTCAGCTATGCCGTGGACATGGCACCTAGTGACAGGTGGTTTTGCCTTAGGGATGATGTTTATGGCGACCGATCCGGTTACCGCGTCATACACCCGCACCGCCAAGTTTGCTTATGGTTTTATGATTGGTTTGATGACCATAGTCATTCGTTTACTCAATGCCAAAATGCCTGAAGGCATTATGTTAGCCATTTTGTTTACCAATTTATGGGCACCGTTGTTCGACTACTTAGTCGCTCAAGCCAATATCAAACGGAGACTAAAACGTCATGGCCTTTAAAAAAGATACCGTTACGGGAACGATGATATTTATTATCGTTTTAAGCTTAATTTGCTCGTTTATGATCACCGGTACCGCCGAGGTATTAAAAGAGCGTAAGCTGGCTAAAAAACGTGATGAAGTGAAGCAGTTTGTATTAAAAGCGGCTGGCATAGATATTAGCCAGGGTGACTTTAGCGATTTGTTTGCGCAGCGTGTTAAACCAAAAATGGTGAATTTGGCCAGCGGCCAAGTCACAGAAAAAGACAACTTGCTCGACTATGACGAGCGGATGGCCGCCATTAATCCTGAAACATCAACAAAGCCTAAAAAAGACATCGCCAAAATTAAAACCATGGCGACAGATATGCGTATTTTTGAGGTTTATGACACTCAGGGGCAGTTATCAAGCATTGTGATGCCGATTTACGGTAAAGGCTTGTGGTCGATTATTTATGGCTATATGGCGATTAAACCTGACCTTAACACCATAGAAAATATCGTGTTTTATGAGCACGGTGAAACCCCAGGGATTGCCGATTTTGTTACCGACCCACAATGGTTGGCGTTATGGCAGGGTAAAAAACTGTTTGATGCAAAAGGCAAAATGGCCATTAAAGTCATTAAGGGTGGCGCTAAAGAAGGTGATGTTCACGGTATCGATGGTGTCAGTGGTGCAACCCGTACCGGTGTAGGGATTCAGCGTCTAGTTGAGTTTTGGTTTGGCGTTGAAGGATATCAAACCTATCTACATGCGATTGCCGCGGAGGGTAAGTAAATGAGTAATAACACTTCTATTCGCGAGATTTTAACATCGCCAATATTTGAACATAATCCAGTGGCCATGCAAGTGCTTGGTGTGTGTTCGGCACTGGCGGTCAGTAACTCAATGCAAACGGCATTAGTAATGACCCTAGCCGTAACCTTTGTACTGGTGTTTTCTAATTTAATTATCTCCAGCATCCGCCACTTTATTCCTAACAGTGTGCGTATTATTGCGCAAATGACCGTGATTGCCTCATTGGTCATTATTGTTGATATGGTGCTGCAAGACGTTGCGTATGAACTGTCAAAGCAGTTATCTGTGTTTGTGAGTTTAATCATTACTAACTGCATCATCATGGGGCGTGCCGAAGCCTTTGCCATGAAGCATCCACCGCATTTAGCCTTAGTTGATGCCCTAGGTAATGCCTTAGGTTACGGCTTGATATTAATGGGCGTGGCTTTTATTCGTGAATTATTGGGCCGTGGCAGTTTATTTGGTCATGACATACTCACTACCATCGAAAACGGTGGTTGGTATTTAGCGAACGAAATGTTCACGTTACCGCCAAGTGCATTCTTTTTAATTGGCGTGATGATTTGGGCCATTAAAGTCGTTCAGCGTAAGCGCAGTTAAGGAGGCATCATGGAACACTATATTAATTTATTTATCCAGGCTGCATTTATCGACAACATGGCCCTGTCATTCTTCTTGGGCATGTGTACGTTTCTTGCGGTGTCTAAAAAGGTGTCTACCGCCTTTGGTTTAGGGATAGCCGTGATTGTGGTAATGGTGCTTGCGGTGCCATTAAATCAAATCATTTACGTCAATATTCTTGCCCCAGGAGCATTAGCCTGGGCTGGCTTTGCTGACCTGAATTTAAGCTACTTGCAGCTGATTACCTTTATTGGGGTGATCGCCGCACTAGTGCAAATTTTAGAAATGTTTTTAGACCGTTACATCCCGACTTTATACCAGTCACTGGGAATATTTTTACCGTTATTAACCGTAAACTGCGCCATTTTTGCTGGGGTCATTTTTATGGCTAACCGCGATTACGACTTAACCGAATCTGTGGTATTTGCTTCAGGTTCGGCTGTGGGTTGGGCGATGGCGATTGTATTACTTGCAGGCTTACGTGAGCGAATGAAGTTTCATGCTATTCCTGATGGTTTACAAGGTATTGGCATTACCTTTATTACCACAGGTTTGATGGCGCTTGGGTTTATGTCTTTTGCTGGCATCACGTTATAACGCATTGATAAGAAGGGCTATGTAATGGAAATGGCAATAGGTATAGGCATGTTTACTATTGTGGTATGCATGCTAGTAATGGTGATTTTACTCGCCAAACGTAAGTTGGTCAGCACCGAAGATGTCACAATTGGCATCAACGGTGACGCCACTAAAAGTGTAAGAACGCCTGCGGGTGACAAGTTGCTGGGTGCATTAGCAGGGCAACAAATTTTTATTCCTTCTGCCTGTGGCGGTGGCGGCACATGTGGCCAATGTCGGGTTAAAGTTAAATCGGGCGGTGGTGATATTTTGGCTACTGAGCTTGACCATATCACTAAAAAAGAAGCCAAAGAAGGTTGTCGTTTAGCGTGTCAGGTTGCGGTGCGTACCGACATGGAGCTTGAAGTTGACGAGGAAATATTTGGGGTTAAAAAATGGCAATGTGAGGTTATTTCAAACGATAACCAGGCGACATTCATTAAAGAATTGCTGTTAAAAATCCCCGATGGCGAAGAAGTGCTATTTAAAGCCGGTGGGTATATTCAAATTGAAGCGCCAGCTCATGAAGTGCGTTATGCCGACTTTGACATTCCTGAAGAGTATCGTGATGACTGGGTTAAATACGGTTTATTTGACCTGGTGTCTAAGGTGGATGAAGATGTTTTACGTGCTTACTCAATGGCAAACTATCCAGACGAAAAGGGCCGCATTATGCTTAACGTGCGTATAGCGACCCCGCCAAAAGAAGGCTTACCACCAGGTAAAATGTCGTCGTACATCTTTAATTTAAAGGCCGGCGACAAGGTGACTATTTCAGGGCCCTTTGGTGAGTTCTTTGTTAAAGACACCGACGCCGAAATGGTGTTTGTTGGCGGTGGTGCGGGTATGGCGCCAATGCGTTCGCACATTTTTAACCAATTAAAAAGTGTTAAAACTAAGCGTAAAATGAGCTTTTGGTATGGTGCTCGCTCAACCCGTGAAGTGTTTTATCAGCAAGATTTTGATCAGCTGGCCGCCGAAAACGATAACTTTGTGTGGCATGTTGCACTGTCTGATCCACTGCCAGAAGATAACTGGACGGGTTACACGGGCTTTATTCATAATGTGTTGTATGAGAACTACTTAAAACAGCATAAAGCGCCAGAGGATTGCGAGTTTTATATGTGCGGCCCGCCAATCATGAATGCCTCTGTTATCGCGATGCTAGAAAGTCTCGGTGTTGAGTCTGAAAACATTTTACTCGATGATTTTGGTGATTAACCTGAGCTCGGGATAAGGGATGAACTTATACTATTTAAAATCAACATGTTACCCATTTTCACTTTCAAGCTTGTCATTTGTTCTGCTAACAAGGCGAATTGACGCGTCAATAGCTAGCCTATTGTAAGTCGATTCAACGCAGTGAGCAGGGCAAAGGACTGTTTGAAAGGCATTTATTATCCCAGGCTCAGGTTGATTAATCTGCGCCACAAATAACAATCCCCAAGCGCG
The DNA here is from genome assembly GCF_023283885.1 of Shewanella basaltis. Taxonomy (GTDB): domain Bacteria; phylum Pseudomonadota; class Gammaproteobacteria; order Enterobacterales; family Shewanellaceae; genus Shewanella; species Shewanella basaltis. The sequence continues at coordinate 19,897 of NZ_JAKILA010000028.1, read as the reverse complement.
TTAAGTGCTTGGGGATTTTTTATGTTTCTGATAACACAGAACTAACCTAAACGTTCTGAAAAAGCCAAATAGCGCATTACTTCATCTTTATTAAAACTCAGCTCTTCACCGTTTTGCTCACTCGATAACAGATTCTCTCGAGCATAGCGTTTGATCGTTGTAGGACTTTTATCGAGTATTTTGCAGACTTCATCTAAAGTTAAATAATCATTGTCACTCATGCTTCTCTCCATCTAAACAACGGTTTGGTTGTAAGCGTTATGTAGTTAACCTCAGCTCTGGATAACAAACGCCTTTCAAGCAGTCCTTTGCCTTGCTCACTGCGTTGAATTAACTTGCAATAGGCTAGCTATTGACGCGTTAATTCGCCTTGTTAGCAAAACAAATTACAAGCTTGACAGTGGATTTTAGTCAATCTATTGATTTATATCGTTATCAATACATCTCTTATCCAGAGTTGAGGTTAGTTAACGGTTCTCAGTATAGAACAGATTGTTAATGATGTTGTTTATGCATCATTAAATTCGTGACTTTCTGTACCTTAGGTGCAATTTGAGAGGCCAGCGCCCTCTGGTACATTGACTCCGCAACCACTGAGGCGCTAATGGGTTTGTATTGCCTAAGAGGTCCAATAAACATCCATGATAAAGCGCTGAACAATGATTGCCCTATGCCTTCAAGTAAACGGTTATGTTGGCGATCGCCTAACAGTAAACTGGGTTGAAATATTGTTAACACAGGTAAGTGTAATCCGATAAGAACCTGCTCTACCTCGCCTTTAACTCGGTTATAAAAGAGGTTTGACTTGGCATTTGCTCCTTGGGCTGTGACCACCATAAACTTAAGTTTGGGATTGCGCTGTTGATGACATAAGGTTGCAAATGCAACAACGGCAAGTTTATCTACTTGTATGAATGCTTCTTCGCTTCCGGCTTGCTTAATGGTTGTGCCAAGGCAACAAAAAGCATGGTCGACCGTGTCTGTTAGGGTTAACTCATGTATTTCATCGATTTGGCAGGCAATAAATTGTACTTTTTCAGCCCCAAATTGATGATCTACCAGTGCGGGTGCTGAGCGGCCTAATACTATGACCTTACTGTACTGCTCACTTTCTATTAATAGACTGAGTAACGCATTACCGACTAAGCCAGTAGCTCCCATTATTGCTGCAATCATATAGTCCTTTATTACAGTTGAACAAAAAATAACTATGACATTGACTCTAATCTGTCGGAGGAATGCTTTCAACAAGAATATTTTGATAGCATTTTTGAGTGTGTTTGTTAGCTTATGATTTAACATTTTTAGCACCGATTGAATAGCTATGTGCGATTCAACACACAAGGACACACTATGACTGCGCATTTGCCTTTGACCGATTTTATAGAATACCCGCAAGATGAAATGCTTAAACGCGCACAAGACAACTACCAGCAAGTCAAACGACGCCATTCGATAAGATCATTTTCTGATCGCGCAGTCCCTCAAGCAATTATTGAGCAGTGCATCTTGGCCGCTGGCACCGCCCCTAACGGCGCTAACCACCAACCTTGGCATTTTGTGGCGATTAGTCGTCCTGAGATAAAAGCACAAATTCGCCAGCAAGCGGAGGCATTAGAGCAAGCTTTTTATGCTGGTCGTGCTGGTGAAGAGTGGTTAACTGCTTTAAAACCGTTGGGCACAGATGCGAATAAACCGTATTTAGAGCACGCGCCCTGGTTGATTGCGGTGTTTAGTCAAAAACGCAGTGAGGATGAGGGTGAACAAAAAACCAATTACTATGTGCATGAGTCTGTCGGAATAGCGACCGGTTTTTTAATTCAGGCATTGCATTATGCAGGACTTGCTACTTTAACTCATACGCCCAAGCCAATGAGTTTTTTGAGTAAAGTATGTGGCCGAGACAATGACAATGAGCGCCCCTACATGCTCATTATTGCTGGTTACCCTGCTGCTGAAGCCACCATTCCACAGCATGCGACGGATAAAAAGCCATTGCATGACATATGTGATTTTTTGTAAGGGAAATCTATAGCGCCTGCTGAACTTTTACGTTTTTTGCTGCCAATGGTTGGCCATTATTTATATACAAGTGTGCGACAGAGAGGTTGATGTGTTGTTTTTATCACACCTTGATAAATAAAAATGGTCAAAAGCGCTACCTGAAAGGTTCGGGTAAAAACAGGTTACTTTTTGTTGGCTGATGTTTTGTAAATAAAGAGTGGTAAGTGCAATTCATACTTTCGGTGGTTATACCATTGCGCGTTAGTAAGTGATCTCTTTGCGAGAATTTAAAAGGGCTTAAACAAGGCGAATGACTGAATGAATAGTGATTCTCTTTCGAAGTCATGCAACGCAGTGTAAGCCCTTTTAACACTCGCCAAAAAGGAATGCCCCAGCCGCTTTTGCTTTACGTTCTCGCTATTTGAAAGGGAACAACCATGACTACATAGCGACGCCTTAATCAAAAACCGCTGGACGCATTCTGAGTAGTCACTTATTAATGCGCAATGGTATTAATACCCCATTTATAGATGGATTGTTATGCAGGGGATTATGTTGATCATTAAGTTGATATATTATTGCCATATTGATGATATTTTACGCGACAACAATATGTATTAAAGGGAGTTAATATGAAACTATCAAGTGCGGTGTTAGTGTGTGGTTTAGGTGGCATGATGTCAATGTTAGCCGAGGCCGACAACCAAGATGTCCAGTCGACTCAAGGGCAACTTGTTGAGCTGTCGATTACACACCATGAGGATTCAATTGGGTTAAGTTGCCTACCCAAAACAGAAGCTGCCAGTGTCACAGCCGATTGGGTTGTTGAGTGTAATCGTTTAGCCTATGACTATCTTAGTGCGAAATCTGCCGAAGGGGTCGAGTTTACGCGCCAAATTAATCCTAAGCCCTTTGGCATGGCAGCAGATTTTATCGCGACCAATTTAATGCAAAACCCAGCAGGGTTTAAAGCGTCCCATATATCACAAGAGTTTGAGTTTGCTACTAAAAAGACCTAAATACAGATGGGCTTGTTGTGCATACTATTAACGCGCCTAAGGGCGCGTTAATAGTAAAGATTACTTATACAATGACGGCGAGCCTTTAATTGGGCGTGTTTTAAAGCGGCGATGTAACCACATGTATTGGTTGCGGTTGCGATTAATTAATTGCTCAACAATTTGATTACCACGAATAGCATCATCGGTTTCGTTGTCGCCAGGGAAGTTGTCAAGAGCGGGCATAATTTCGAGATTATAGCCGGTGTCATCGGCGTTACGCTCAACAAAGAAAGGCAACACGTTAGCTTTGCCTAAACGGGCAAGCGAGGTAGCACCGGTAATGGTTGCCGCGTCTGGTACGGCAAAAAACGGGATAAACACCGCACTTGAGCGGCCAAAATCTTGATCGGCGGTGTACCAGATAACATCGGGATTACGCAAACTGCGGATCATTTGGCGGACATCGCGTTTAGGTACTAGGCCTTTATTAGAGCGCAAGCGGCCTTTTACTTGTAAATACTCCATGACTGGATTGTTATGGGGGCGATAAACGCCAATACCGGGGGCAAATTGGCCAAAAATACGTGCGCCCATTTCCAATGGTAAGCAATGCACGGCAAATAAAATCACCCCTTTGCCACTGTCTAAACTGTTACTGACATGCTCTGTGCCTTTTATGGTCATGTGTTTTTGAACACGCTCGTTTGACCACCACCACGCATTAATGGTGTCAAATAATGCTTTGCCAGTTTCCTCAAAGGTATTGTCAAGAAGTTGCTGTTTGTCTGTGTCGCTCATGTCAGGAAAACACAAATCAATATTGCGACGAGCGGTGTGCACACGACCTTTTGCAAATATTTTAACTAAACGGCCAATATTTGTGCCCATTTTCATTTGCCAACGCAAGGGCAGTAATAGTGTTGTGCGCATTAATAATACGCCAAACCACATCGGCCAATGTTTAGGATGGTATAAATTAGAAGAAAATTCGGCTTTTTCGACCACAGCTCACTCGTCTTGTTCACAAAAATTATTTGTTATTCTAACTCATTATTCTGATGAAAATTAGGTACAATTGCGGTTAAATTTTTGCAACACAGTGAATACACAATGAAGGTTTCTCTGCCAGCGTTTGAAAACGCGCGTATTTTAGTGATTGGGGATGTCATGTTGGATCGCTATTGGGTGGGTCCAACTGGACGCATTTCTCCCGAAGCGCCAGTGCCTGTTGTTAAAATTAATCAAATTGAAGATAGGCCCGGTGGCGCTGCCAACGTGGCATTAAATATTGCAGCTTTGGGCGGGCATGTTCATTTAGCTGGGCTTGTGGGACAAGACGAAACCGCACAGGCGCTAACACAAGCTGTTAAAGTGTTTGGGGTTGAGCCGCAATGGCTGAGTGTTGCAGATAAACCGACGATTACAAAATTACGAGTGTTGTCGCGCAACCAACAATTAATCCGTTTGGATTTTGAGGAGTCGTTCGACAAAGCCAGCAGCCAAGCATTGTTTGCCCAAAGTGAAGCCATGCTAGATAAGGTTGATGTGTTAGTGCTGTCTGACTACGCTAAAGGCGCGATTAACGAACCCAAAGACGTTATTGCCAAAGCTCGTGCCAAAGGGGTGACTGTATTGGTTGACCCTAAAGGCCATGACTTTTCACGTTATCACGGTGCGTCGCTTATCACGCCTAATATGAGCGAATTTGAAGCGGTTGTCGGTAGCGTAACCAGTGAGTCTGATTTAATCGAAAAAGCGCAGGCTTTAATTAAGCAACACGACTTTAACGCCATTCTAGTGACACGGTCTGAAAAAGGCATGACCTTAGTGTCCAAAGACCAGCCTGAATTGCATATTCCTACTGTTGCCCGTGAAGTGTATGACGTCACGGGGGCGGGAGATACGGTGATTTCTGCATTAGCCACTTCAATTGCCGCAGGGGCTAATTTGGCGCAAGCCTGTGCAATAGCCAATACTGCAGCAGGTGTGGTTGTGGGTAAGTTAGGCACGTCAACGGTTAGCCGTATTGAGCTTATTCAAGCATTGGCGCTCAATCATGGCGAGTCAGGTTTTGGTGTGATGACTGAAGATCAGTTAGCTTATGCCATGGAGCAAGCGCGTTTACGTGGTGAGCGTATTGTGATGACCAATGGCTGCTTTGATATTTTACATGCAGGTCATGTGAGTTATTTACAGCAAGCAAAAGCATTAGGTGACCGTTTAATTGTGGCGGTTAACAGTGATGAGTCTGTGACTCGTTTAAAAGGCCCTGGTCGCCCAGTCAATCCGGTTGACCGCCGTATGGCTGTATTGGCAGGTTTAGCCTCGGTCGATTGGGTGGTGCCTTTTACGGAAGATACCCCACAACGGATAATTGCCCGTTTATTACCTGACGCCTTGGTGAAAGGGGGCGATTATAAAGTTGAAGATATTGCTGGTGGTGCAGAAGTGATTGCAGCAGGTGGCAAGGTTGAGGTGCTAGGGTTTGAGGAAGGGGTATCAACCACAGCGATAATCCAAAATATTATGTCGAAAAAATAAGTCATGGTTAAACACTGGCAATGGTTATTCCTCGGCCTTATCGGTTACTGCTCAAGCGTTGCCAGTGAAACCTTATCGACAACTACCGCATCATCAACTGTGCCTAACGATGTTGTCACTGTGTTGTCTCATTCTCAGGGGCGCTTTACCGATATTGGTATCAAGCGAGCATTAATTTGTCATTTGCCTCAATTAACCACTTGTTTACAGCTATTACCGCAGCGCCTACAGCAACAGCGTGGGTTTTCGCCGCAAGCCATCCGGCGCGCGATAGGCTATAAAAGTGCGATGGTGTTGTCGGCAGATGATGATGTTATTGCGGGTATTATTGTGGTAAATCCAACGAAAGATGTGCTGGTACAAAGTGGCTCTATCGGATTAACAACCTATCAACTGCCGTTAGTGCAACAGGCGCAATTAACGCTTTGGCATGAAATTGGCCATTTACACAATATTCGTCTACAAAACAAGCTATTACCAGGGGCATTAACTGAGTATCAGCATGAGTGGTTAGCGGACTTATATTTATTGTGGCAAATTGCACAGCATTATTCAGATTTGGATCTTGCTTGGCAGCAGTTTCATCGTCGTAATCTGGCGTTAATTAATGATAGTGATAATTTGTCTCACTGGAGCTCTCCTCAGTTACAAGTCGTTTTAACTCACTACAATGTGACACAATTACAGGATTTTATTCTGTATGATGATTTTATCGCTGCGGTATTTCCGTTAATGCCTTCATGGTCGTCACGAGATATGGCTGAGTTTTCAAGTTTGGTACAGCGCACCTTTGGTGCTGGCGTTGTACAACCTTTGCCTGGGTATATGTTTTGGCGTCAACCTAAGTTGATCGAGGTGCTTTTACCTACGCTGGAACAGCTGATGGGTAAAGCGCCCGCACAGCACTGGCTTCAAAATCAATTCAGTACCGTTGAGTAATTTGTAACGCTTTGTAACTCAAATAAATCACCGTCATTTTTTACCGTACGACAACCAATTGTCAGACAATTTCTATAACCTTTGATTTTCAAGGGGTAAACCATTCGTTATCGCGATAATATTCTGTTTTACTGTGACTTTCTGGATATTGTACGGTTAAAAATGTTGTAAATTTGCTGATTCTTAGCAGAATTTTCTAGTTTGGTCTGTTAAGCTCTTGCTCCAAAAATAATTAGAGAGACCAAGTTTATGGCCAAGCGTTCACGCGTTGAAACTGAGTTAACCGTCAACCAAATTTTAGATGAAGCCTTTAAACAAATCCTCACGATTGGTTTTGAAGCCATGTCTTATACCACTCTTTCTGCTGCGACAGGAGTAAGTCGAACGGGTATTAGTCATCACTTTCCACGAAAAACAGAGTTTTTAGTGCGTTTAGATGAGCGCATTGGGCAGTTTTTTATTGAAGGTGTAGATTTTTCTTCGCTCGAGTCTTTACAGCAATCTTGGGTTGCATTGATGCAACATCCAGAGCGCAAAGCCGTGTTAAAACTATTTTTTAGTTTGTGCGGTAATGTAGATGACAGTGTTAAAACACTTAAATCACTCAACTTAGTAAGAGAGACCGCTGAGCGTCATCTTGCTATGGCTGGGAGCCAATGTGTTGAGCAACTGATTGGGCACAGTGCATTAGCACTGCTACAAGAGGGGCAGTCGGCGTCATAGGCAAGCAATCGTAGAGCATAAAACATAAAATTTGACTACTAAGTCATTTTACCTTGTAAGTAACACTCCGGAGTTTAAATTGGCGCTATGATCAATAAAACAACGGACTATCATTACCCATACCGTAAGCATCAAACTTTATGCTAAATGGTGCAGATTAATGATATTCACGCGAGCTGCGCAATAATGCGTTGCTCGCGTTTTTATTATCCCCAATCAACTTGAACATACGTGTTCAGGTTGTTTGGGGGTATTCATTACGCTTGTTTTCTGCTTTCATAAGCGTCACACAATAATTGTGCTTTTTCATCGTCATATTCACGAAGACCGCTCAATACCAATGTTTTTACACCACTGCCTATTACCTTGCCTTCGCTTTGAAGTTCAAAGGTGAGGGTGACATCACCCCGTTTGCCATTAATGGCGAGGGTTTGGTCAACAAGGTGCAGGCTCATGGTGCTAAAGTCAAAGTGGTCAAGGTGAAACGACATGCTTTCGTAAATCACCAATGGACGATCTGGATTAATCATCACTTGATGTTGCTTCATCATTGGCATTAATACGTGGATAAAATTAAGCCCCGAAAAAGCCACGTAGCTTTTAATAAATGCGGCGGTTTGTACATCGCACTTGCATACTTCACCCTGACGTTCAATATGCAGATATTCTTTCCCTTTGGTGTCGCAAATGCTGAACTTGCTGGTAACGCTTTTATCTAAATGCAGTTCAACATTATCACCTACCATGCCAGCAAATTTAAATTGCATGTTTTGGCTTAACCCGTATTCGGTTAATACTAATGCAAACAGTAAATCGCCGGGTACACAAAAGCGTTTGGCTCCTACGTCATGTATCGGGTTGAAGTCTTCAGCCACTTTTTTGGCAAAGTCACTTGCCTGCTGGGCAGAGATAAAAACACTTTGATCTTGCTTAGTAAAATAAGGTGATAAAAACATAAAGAATTATTCTTATTGGTCAGTTGCTTGCTTTCTCAGCACAGCCGTTTGTTACAGATTATGCAGCAATAAACATGCTTTTGGGCAGCAATATATTAATAAAATGTTTAATTGCACGAGAGTTTACTTTAAAACGTCAAATAAACTCACCCGATGACTATGGCTTGCGTGTGTTGTTAAGGTTAATGTTGTCGTGATATTGGTCATTGGTATGCGTTAGTTGAAATTGGCCTCGTGGGTCGTTACCAAAACAAGACATTGTGTTTGCCGTGTTTTTTGACGCTGTACATGGCTTTGTCTGCTTGCTCGCACACATTGGCAAACTCATCGAGTTCGTCGAATAAACTGATGCCTATGCTTAATCCAATGCGAATGGTTTCGCCTTCAAGTTGGATAGGTTGTCGGTATAAGGCCAGTAATGTGTTTGCCATTTCAGTGAGCCGTTCAACCTGGTTACATTGAGTTAAAATAACAAACTCATCACCACCAAAGCGTGCCACATGAAAGCGATATTGCTCCGTAGTGGCATCGGTTGGTGCAAAAAACTGTTGGCATAAACGGGTTAACGCTTTGGCAATATGGATCAGTAAACTGTCGCCATAACGATGACCTAAATGGTCGTTGATGATTTTAAAGCCATCAAGGTCGATAAAGCATAATGCACCAAGGTGGTGTTTTTTTTGTTGTTGTTTTTCTTGCTCAAAGGCGTTGACTAGCGCGGTACGATTGAGCAAGTTAGTGAGCGGGTCGCGGTGAGCCAATTTGGCTAAATCTGCTTCGTAACGCTTTTCTTTGGTGACATCTATGTGTGTCCCCATAATACGCAATGGCTTGCCATTGATATCGTATTCAATGATCCGGCCACGGTCTGATACCCATGCCACAGAACCATCTTTGTGGATCATCCGGTGCACAGCCTCGTAGGTTTCAGACTTGCCCGCAATGTGATTGTCGAATGCTTCAATTACCCAGTCTTTGTCTTCAGGGTGCAGGTTGTTTTTCCAGCTGCTGATATGGGCCGGGAGCTCTTGGCGGGTGAAACCAAGTAAATGTCCCCATTGCTGATTAAAAATGGTTAGGTTGCCACTGGGTATATGTTGCTCCCACAGGCACAGCCCTGTACCGTCAAGTGCGGCATTGAGTTGCTCGTTAATGCGCTTGTTTACTAAGGTAAGATGGCTATTCTCACGCTCTAGTTGTTTAATCTTGAGCTTACATTGCTCAAGTTCAAGCTGCTGTGGGGTTTTATTATCCTGCAATGCCATCAATAACCATTAATCCTTTAAAGTCACTTTATTTAGTTTAACTAACTTTTAACTAAAAAAATACCAGCGAATACGCTGGTATTTTTTACGCTAGTGATGGACTACAGTGCTTTTAAAATCGCTTCTACGCTGTCTTTGGCATCGCCAAACAGCATTTGGGTATTGTCTTTAAAAAACAATGGGTTTTGTACACCGGCATAACCTGTGTTCATTGAGCGTTTAAAACCAATGACGTTTTGCGCTTTCCACACTTCAAGTACTGGCATACCGGCGATGGGGCTATTTGGATCTTCCATCGCTGCAGGGTTAACTGTATCGTTGGCGCCAATCACTAATACTGTGTCAGTGTCGCTAAAGTCTTCGTTGATTTCGTCCATTTCGAGCACGATATCGTAAGGCACTTTTGCTTCTGCTAGCAGTACGTTCATGTGGCCAGGTAAGCGCCCGGCAACAGGGTGAATACCAAAGCGAACCTTAATGCCTAATGCACGTAACTTTTTAGTGATTTCTGCAACAGGATATTGCGCTTGCGCAACTGCCATTCCGTAGCCCGGTGTGATGATGACTGAGTCTGATGCTTTTAGCATTTCAGCGACATCTTCAGCACTGGTTTCACGGTATTCGCCAACCGTATCATCGCCCGATGCGGCAGCGCTGTCGTTACCAAAACCACCTGCAATGACTGAAATAAACGAGCGGTTCATTGCTTTACACATAATGTAAGACAGAATCGCACCCGATGAGCCCACTAGTGCGCCGACCACAATCAGTAAGTCATTTGACAGCATAAAGCCTGCTGCTGCAGCTGCCCAACCTGAATATGAGTTCAGCATTGACACCACTACAGGCATATCTGCACCGCCAATTGAAGCCACTAAATGCCAGCCAAATGCGAAGGCAATTAAGGTCATCAATATGAGTGGCGTGATTGCGCCGCCAGCTTGAACAAACATCACCATTAAAATGAATGATACCACTACCGCTAGCAAGTTAAGCTTATGGCGATGGGGTAACATTAACGCTTTTGATGAAATAAGCCCGCGTAACTTAGCAAAGGCTACAATCGAACCGGTAAAGGTGACTGCGCCAATAAACACGCCTAAGAACACTTCAACTAGGTGAATGTTGAGCATTGCACCAGTTAAGTGCTCGGCTTGTTGCGCTTGATTGGCTTCAACAAAGGCAGCCTTTGCGGTTGCGAGCGTCGTGTTCAGGTCTTGCCCTAATACCACTACGATTTCAGACACTTGTTGTGGATGTATATCAATAAAGCTATTAAAGCCTACTAATACGGCAGCTAATCCCACAAAACTGTGCAAAATAGCGACAAGCTCTGGCATTTCAGTCATTTCAACTTTTAATGCTAAGCGGATACCTATTGCACCACCAATGACCATGGCAAGAATAATCCATTCTACGCCACTTGTAGCAGGATTGAGTATGGTGGCTGCCAGCGCAATCGCCATACCAATAATGCCAAATAAATTACCGTTTTTAGCCGTTTCTTGTTTTGATAACCCAGCTAGGCTGAGAATAAAAAATACCGCGGCAACGATATAAGATGCTGTAACCAGTCCTTGAGACACGATATTACCCCTTAATCTTTACGGAACATCTTCAGCATACGCTGAGTGACGGTAAAGCCACCAAAGATGTTAATACTGGCGATAAGCACCGCAACAAACGCAAGTGCAGTAACAAGGGCAGAGCCTTGGCCTATCTGCAATAGCGCCCCTACCACAATAATGCCTGAAATCGCGTTAGTGACCGACATCAGTGGTGTGTGTAACGCATGAGAGACATTCCAGACCACGTAGTAGCCGACAACGCACGACAAAATAAACACGGTAAAGTGTGATAAAAACTCCGCTGGCGCGACAGAGGCTACCGCGGCAAAGCCGGCAATCCCGAGCGCTCCTAGGATGTACTTAAGTTTTGACGGTGCTTTTTCTACTTTTTCGGCTTTAGGTTCGGCGCTGGCAGCAGGTTTTGCTGGCGCGGCTGATACTGAAATGGCTGGTGGCGGGAAGGTAATTTCGCCACCGCGCGTCACGGTCATGTTGCGCATTACCACGTCATTAAAGTCGAGCACTGCATTGCCGTCTTTGGCCTTACACATTAACTTCATCAAGTTAACAAGGTTAGTGCCATACAGTTGTGATGACTGTGCCGGTAAACGCCCTGGAAGGTCGGTATAACCTAATACCTTAACGCCATTATCGGTAATAAAGCGCTCACCGCTGACGGTGTATTCACAGTTACCGCCGGTTGCTGCGGCTAAATCGACAATGACTGACCCCGGTTTCATGGTGTCGACCATGTCTTTGGTAATAAGCTTTGGTGCAGGGCGACCCGGAATTAACGCAGTCGTAATGATAATGTCGACTTCTTTGGCTTGCTCGGCAAATAACGCCATTTCAGCAGCGATAAATTCATCACTCATGACTTTAGCGTAGCCGTCAGATGAACCGCCTTCTTTGTTTTCAAACTCAAGTTTTAAGAAGCTGCCGCCCATAGATTCAATTTGCTCAGCCACTTCTAAGCGAGTATCAAACGCGCGAACGATAGCGCCTAAAGAGCCTGCCGTACCGATAGCAGCAAGACCTGCTACACCTGCGCCAATAACAAGCACTTTGGCTGGAGGCACTTTACCTGCTGCAGTAATTTGGCCAGTAAAAAAGCGCCCAAATTCATGTGCGGCCTCAACAACTGCACGGTAACCGCCAATATTGGCCATTGACGATAATGCATCTAGCGATTGAGCGCGCGAAATGCGCGGCACCATGTCCATTGCCATCACAGTAATATTTTGACGTGAAAGTTTTTCAACTAGCTCTGGGTTTTGTGCTGGCCAGATAAAACTGACTAACGTAGTGCCCGATTTCATTTTTGCAATTTCTTCATCGGACGGTGCATTCACTTTAAAAATAAAGTCTGCTTGATATACATCGTTGACAACATCTGCCCCAGCAGCTTCAAATGCGGCATTATCAAAGCTTGACTTAACACCTGCCTGTGCTTCGACTGCCACACTAAAGCCGAGTTTTTTTAGTTGTACCACAGTGGCCGGAGTCGCAGCGACTCGGGTTTCACCTTCGATACTTTCTCTCGGTATTCCAATCTGCATGACTGTTTCCTGGTGGTTAATAAAAAGACTGCCTATTGCTTTCCCCATCAATAGGCCATTCCGTTAGAGTATTACTTGCTTCACATGAGCACCTAGAGGGTAGAAAAAGTGCAGCATATGGCCATTGAAGTCGGGTAAACTATTTAATCAATGGCATTGCTATGACATAGCGATATCATATACATATGTCGTTTTACTCAGAGAACAATCAACTTGATAGTTTTTCATTAGTTAATTGGACCTCCTAGCTTGCGACATGAGGCGTGTTCGGTACAAGAGCCTAAGGGCTAATTACTTGGTTTTAAATAGAGGTAATTTTAAAACTTTTAACTCCGCCACACTTTTGTAGCTTAAATAATCGTCTTTGCATATTCCTAAATGGAATAAAAAATTATCTTTTATTCTTTTTTGGATTTTAAACCTAGTAGTAAGCTAGTTCACATTACACTGTTATAAGGCCGTCTTATGTTGTTAAAAGAACTTTCAGCGCTAGCATCGCCATTGTCTCAAGGGCAAGTCGACAAGCTAAAACAATTCACATCAGAATTATCGTCTGTGCAACTTGCATGGGTTAGTGGTTATTTGGCAGCAAGTGCGAGTCAGGGCCAAACAGCAGGGGCGCCAGTTGCAGAAACATCTGCGGCACAAACAGTGACCATTTTATATGGCAGCCAAACAGGCAATGGCCGTGGTGTTGCACAGGCACTTGCAGCCAAAGCACAGGCACAAGGGTATACGGTTAACCTTACGTCAATGGGCGAGTACAATGTACGTCAATTAAAGCAAGAAACGCTGCTATTACTTGTTGTGAGTACCCATGGCGAAGGTGAAGCGCCCGATGACGCGATTGAGTTACATAAGTTTTTGGCCTCAAAGCGTGCGCCTAAATTAGAAAACTTACACTATTCGGTATTGGCGTTAGGTGACTCAAGCTACGAGTTTTTCTGCCAAACCGGTAAAGATTTTGATGCGCGTTTAAGTGCATTAGGTGCCAAAGCATTATTACCTTTAGTGGAATGTGATGTTGACTACGAAGATGCCGCTGCACAATGGCAAGACAGCGTAATAGAAGCTGCTAAGCCTCATATTCAAACCTCAAGTGCTAGCGTTACTGCTATCGGCACGACCGCAACCGCAGGTCAAAGCCAATACACCAAGCAAAACCCATACAGCGCTGAAGTGCTGGTGAGTCAAAAAATTACCGGCCGTGATTCTGACCGTGATGTACGTCATGTTGAAATTGATTTAGGCGAATCAGGGCTAACCTATCAAGTCGGTGATGCATTAGGTGTGTGGTTTAGTAACAACGAAGCCTTAGTTGATGAAGTGATCAGCGGCCTTGGTTTAGACGCTGATGAAACAGTGACAGTATCAAAAGAGTCTTATTCATTAAAAGCGGCATTAACTGATAAAAAAGAATTAACTCAGTTATATCCAGGCCTTGTTAAATCTTGGGCTGAATTGAGTGGCAGTGCTGAACTGGCCGCCATTTGTGAAGACAAAGAGCAAACCAGACAATTTATTTTATCCAATCAGTTAGCTGACTTAATTGCAGCTTACCCTGCCAACGTCAGTGCAACGCAGCTTGTTGAGATGCTGCGCCCATTAACACCACGCCTGTATTCTATTGCCTCTAGCCAAGCAGAGGTTGAATCTGAAGTGCATTTAACCGTGGCATTGGTTGAAGATGAACGTCAAGGTCATGCTCGTTTTGGCGGCGCATCGCACTTTTTAGCGTCGGCAGAAGAAGGTCAGCAGGTTAATGTTTATGTTGAACCTAATAATCATTTCCGTTTACCAGAAAATCCACAAACCCCAGTGATTATGGTAGGCCCAGGTACGGGTGTGGCGCCATTTCGCGCCTTTATGCAGCAACGTGTTGCAGACGGTGTGTCGGGTAACAGCTGGTTGTTCTTTGGTAATCCGCATTTTGAGCAAGACTTTTTATACCAAGTTGAGTGGCAGCAGTATCTTAAAAATGGCGACTTATCGCGCCTAGATGTCGCATTCTCACGCGATCAAGCTCATAAAGTGTATGTGCAACATCGCATTGCTGAACAAGCCGAAACCTTGTGGCAGTGGTTACAAAATGGCGCCCATGTGTACATCTGTGGTGATGCAGAGCGCATGGCAAAAGATGTACACCAAGCATTAGTGAATATTGCGGTTGAACAAGGTGGCTTAAGCGCTGATGACGCCGAAGCATACTTTGAAACACTACGTAGCGAAAAACGCTATCAAAAAGACGTGTACTAAATTCGACCCGGTTGTGAGTTTACTATCGCAACCCAATCGCACTAATGAATTGAACAGAATTGAGAGAGGCGCAGGCCATGAGTGAGCAAAAGTTAGCAGTAAACGAATATTTAAAAATAGACAGTGATTATTTGCGCGGCAGCATCCAGGAAGGGTTAGATACCCAGGTGACGGGATCGTTTAGTGATGGCGATCAGCAGTTAATTAAATTCCACGGATTTTACCAGCAAGATGACCGTGATTTACGTAACGAGCGTAAAGAGCAAAAGCTAGAGCCATTACATAGCTTTATGCTACGTGCTCGTGTACCTGGTGGTATTTGTACTCCACAGCAATGGTTAGAGGTTGATAAAATTTCATCTACGCTCACCACGTCAAACAGCATTCGTTTAACGACGCGTCAAACGTTTCAGTACCACGGTATTCCTAAGCGTAATCTAAAAACCTTGATCCAGGGTCTTGATCGCGCCGCACTAGACTCTATTGCCGCTTGTGGTGACGTAAACCGTAATGTGATGTGTAACCCAAACCCAGTTGAGTCAAAGCTGCATGCACAAGCCTACGCGGTTGCTAAGCATTTATCTGATCACCTGTTACCGCACACCCGCGCCTATGCTGAAATTTGGTTAGATGAAGAAAAGCTATTAGGCACCGAAACCGTAGAGCCGGTTTATGGCCAAACCTATTTGCCACGTAAGTTTAAAATGGCTGTTGCGGTGCCGCCTGATAATGACGTAGATGTTTACACTAACGATCTTGGCTTTATTGCCGTTGCAGAAGAAGGCGAATTAGTTGGCTTTAACTTAGTGGCTGGCGGCGGCATGGGGTCAACCCACGGTGAAGTTGAAACCTTTCCACGTTTAGCGGATGACTTTGGTTTTATTAAAACTGAAGATGTCACCAAGTTTGCAGAAGCCGTCATGACCGTTCAACGTGACTGGGGTAACCGTGTTGTGCGCAAGCGTGCGCGTTTAAAATACACCATTGTTGACCACGGCTATGAGGCGTTTAAAGCAGAGGTAGAGAAACGTGCTGGGGTTAAATTTGAGCCTAAGCGTGACGTGATCATTGGCGATCGCGGTGATCGTTATGGTTGGGTTGAAGGTATCGATAATAAGTGGCATTTAACCTTATTTATTGAAAGTGGCCGCATTAAAGACATGCCAGGTCAAACCTTGCAAACGGGTTTACGTGAAATTGCCAAAATTCATAAAGGCGATTTCCGCATGACCTCTAATCAAAATATGATTATTGCAGGTGTGGCTGCAGAAGATAAAGCTGAAATTGAAGGGTTAGCCCGTAAACATGGTTTATTGGGGCAAGTATTAAGTGGTACTCGCGGCCATTCTATTGCCTGTGTGGCGTTACCAACGTGCCCATTGGCCATGGCTGAAGCTGAGCGTTATTTCCCTGAGTTTATCGATCATATTGATGCGCTACAGGCAAAACACGGCATTAGCGAGCAATCTATTGTGGTGCGCATGACGGGTTGTCCAAACGGCTGTGCTCGTCCATTTGCTGCTGAAATTGGCTTAGTAGGTAAAGCACCTGGACGTTATAACTTGTATTTAGGCGCCAGCTTTGAAGGCACGCGTTTAAATAAAATGCACAAAGAAAACATTCAAGAAGCTGAAATTTTAGCTGAATTGGATGCCTTGTTTGGCCGCTACGCTGCAGAGCGTGATGCTGGCGAAACCTTTGGTAACTTCACAGTGCGAATTGGCGTTGTGAAGGCGGTTAATGACGCCGCTAAGGATTTTCATGCCTAATGAAGTGGTAACGACTGTATCAACTGATGCGGCCGTCAATCATAGTGTGACACCCGCTCAATTGCAGGCGCTGTTATCAGCGCCTAAAGCTGAGCAAACCGCAGCATTGGAAAACATTAACCAGTTTTTGGCGGGGTTAACGGCGCAGCAGCGAGTGGCTTGGGGCTTGGCCTATTTGCCAGGTGCACATGCGTTATCGTCAAGTTTTGGGATCCAAGGCGCGGTGATGTTACACATGGTGACGCAAGCGCAAAGCGATATTCCGGTTATTTTAACCGACACTGGCTATTTGTTTCCTGAAACTTACCAGTTTATTGACCAGTTAACCGAGCGCTTAAACCTCAACCTTAAAGTCTACCAGGCTGAGCAAACTCAGGCGTGGCAAGAAGCCCGTTTTGGTAAGCTGTGGGAGCAGGGCATTGATGGTTTAGAAAAATATAACCGCATCAACAAAGTTGAACCTATGCAGCGTGCATTAGCTGAATTGAATGTCGGCACCTGGTTTGCGGGGTTGCGTCGTAGCCAGTCGAGCACACGTGAGGCGTTGCCTATATTGGCTATCAGTGGTAAACGCTTTAAGTTGCTGCCCATCATTGAGTGGAGCAATAAAGATGTGCACATGTATTTAACTGAGCATGACTTGCCTTACCATCCGTTATGGGAGCAAGGTTATGTGTCGGTCGGTGATACCCACTCTAGCAAGCCGCTTGAGTTAGGGATGACTGAAGAAGAAACCCGTTTTAATGGCTTAAAGCGCGAGTGTGGGTTGCACTTTGATATTTAAACGAGGTAACAGCCTCAGTTTGTGATCTTTTCTCGTCTGTTATGAATGCCATCCTGATGTATTTTAGGGTGGCATTTTTATGTGTAATGGCATCTCATTCAAAAGTCTGAATTTTATCGATTCTATTAGCGCTTGGCGCACATTGCTATTTGTTAAAGATGAGAATTAATCAGGCGTTGCCCTGAGTTGAGCTAAGATGGCGTGGCGACCTAGCGAAATAGCCAACCACAAATAGGTTAAATTTTATTTAAATTTCATGCAGCGATGCCGATAATAGTCTAAATTAATACGTTCCCGTAGACGGTTTTTGTGGACGTTTTGGGGTTGTTTTTGCAATCCACGTACCTTCAAAAGCTTCGCTCGCATCCTCGAGCACGTTGATTGGCTTGTTAGCGTAATAAGTAATCAATTGAGTTAATCCCGATAACCCTGATGTACATGGGTTATCGGGTAACGTGTTAATACCTTCACTTACTTACCTTCACTTTCTTATGTCATCATTTAGTTTTTCCGCCTACCGTCTAATTTAGTTGTTATTATTTTGTTTATTTTTTTGTTGTCGAGCCTCTGCAGATGCTAAATGACTTAATTAATGCTAGATTAATCCGCTGTTTATCGGTGTAATTGATAATTCGTACTTAAAAATTTTAACGCTAACTCATTTCAAGGAAGAGTTACCAGACATATAAATTGGAGTTTATAGATGAATAAAATGGCAATTGCTGCTGTAGTATTAGCCGTCGGTGCTGGTGGATATTTACTGACACAACAAGGTGCATCAGTGGGTACAAGTGACCCCATGCTGGATTACATCCCCGCAGACACATTGGCGTTTTCTGGACAGTTAGCGCCATTCCCACTAAAAGACTATCTGTATAGCATTGCGGGTAATTATCAGGCTCAAGGTTTGGATGAGTTACTGCAAATTGACGACAGCTCAAGCCCACAAGAGCGTTTCTTTGTAAGCTTGTATAAGCAATACATGACATTGCTGCCTACTCCGGATGCATTGCTGAGCACTTATGGTTTAGCCGATTCGATAAAAAGCTATTTCTACACACTCGGTGCATTACCTGTCATGAAAACTCAGCTCAGTAATCCTGCTGCATTTTGGTTAGAGCTTGACCGTGCCGAGCAAGAAAGCGGTTTAGTTCATACCAAGGGTAACGCTGGTGGCAGTGAATATCGCGCCTATGCACTAACCGATGCTGATGATAAAGAACAAATCAATCTTATTTTTGCTGAAAAGCAAGGATGGTTAACGGTTACATTAAACACCTCAGTTAATGATGTGGCGCTGCTTGAAACTGCACTGGGCGAGAAAAAAGTCGATAATCCACTCAGTGGTACCACGATGTTGCAAGATATCGCGAGCGCACATGGTTTTATGCAAGACAGCATTAGCTTTATTAACCATGTTGAACTAGTTAAAGGGCTAACCACCACAGACGGCAACATGCTTGCTAAACAAATTAGCAAAATGGCTGAGATACAAGGCGAAGATCCACTGGCTGAGTTTAAAACGCCGACTTGCCAAACCGAGTTTGCTGCAATTGCTGCCAATTGGCCTCGCACTGTAATGGGGCTTAACAGTTATTCGATTAGCCGTGCAGAAAGCACTATTGATGCTGCTGTTGTCGTTGAAAGTAATAATCAGGTGATTCTGTCTGCGTTGAACAAAATGCGCGGCTTTATTCCATCGTTTAATAATAACGACCACGAAAACATTTTATCGCTAGGTTTAGGCATGGATGTTAATCAATTAGCGCCAGCGTTAAATGAAATATGGAAAGACTTACAAACGCCATCTTATCAGTGCGAAGCCCTTGCGCAACTGCAAGGTGAGTTAGATGACTTAAACCCAGCAATGGTCGGTATGATGACCGGCATGGCCAATGGCGTTAAAGGCATGAGTGTCACCTTGGCAGACTATAAGTTAGCCGAAACCAATGGTGAGCCCAGCTTTGAGAAGCTTGATGCGTTAATCAGTATTTCGGCTGAAAAACCGATGATGTTAATTGATATGGCTAAACCATTCTTCCCGCCTTTGGCGAGTGTTGATCTTAAAGACAATGGCGATCCTGTTGATATTACGCCAATGTTAATGTTGCCGCCTGAGTATGGTGTCAGCGCAAAAATGGCGATAAAAGGTAATCACCTCGTCGTTTACACGGGCGACAGAGGCACTGAGCTGGCTGATGGTCTTTATAAGCAAACATTAGACGCCAATGGTTTCTTTGATTTTGCAGTTGATTATCAAAAAATGTTTATGCCATTAGTCGACATGATTGAAATGAGCGGTGAGCCAATGCCAGCAGAATTATCGGCATTAAAAGATTATGACATGCGGTTAAACATGTCTGTCGATTTTACTGAAAAAGGTATTGTAATTGGCTCTAAAGTGAACAGTAAAGCCAGTACTAAGTAACCTGAGCTCGGGATAATAAATGCCTTTCAAACAGTCCTTTGCCCTGCTCACTGCGTTGAATCGACTTACAATAGGCTAGCTATTGACGCGTCAATTCGCCTTGT
>NZ_JAKILA010000027.1 GCF_023283885.1 Shewanella basaltis | reverse complement strand
TGCGTTATCGACTTTTTATGTAGCATAACTACACCTCAAAGTCTCTGCCGCGCACTTGTATATGAGTAATGGCCAACAATTCGCTGCAAAAACAACCTTGAAAGGTCAACAGGCCCTATTTTTGGATTGTTCATACAAATCAGGATAAGTAAGCAATCTAATGCATAATCACATTTTTGTGCTGGTTAATATCATTTGCACAAGTGTATTTTTAGCCATAAAAAAACCTGCATCAGCAGGTTTTTATTTAACGGCTAGGCCAGGATTACTTTAACACGTTAGCCAATTGCTCACTCACTTTAGCAACAGACTGCGTACCATCAAACTTGTTGTAATGGGTACGGCCTTGTGCGGCAACCTTGCCATAGTAGTCGACTAAAGGTTTAGTTTGTTCGTGGTAAATAGCTAAACGCTTACGCACAGTGCTTTCTTCGTCGTCAGGACGGATCACCAAATCTTCACCCGTTACGTTATCTTTACCTTCCACTTTAGGTGGATTAAACACAACATGGTAAACACGGCCAGACCCCGGATGAACACGACGTCCGCTCATGCGCTTTACAATTTCTTCATCTGGTACATCAATTTCGATTACATGATCGATTTCAATACCATTGTCAGCCATTGCATCGGCTTGAGGAATTGTGCGAGGGAAACCATCAAGCAGGAAGCCTTTTACACAATCATCTTGAGCAATACGCTCTTTCACAAGACCAATGATAAGGTCGTCAGACACTAATTGACCTGCATCCATTACTTTCTTGGCTTCTAAACCTAATGGAGTGCCAGCTTTAACGGCTGCACGCAACATGTCACCGGTTGAGATTTGTGGGATACCATATTGTTCCATAATGAACTGAGCTTGGGTACCTTTACCGGCACCTGGGGCACCCAATAAAATAATGCGCATCTCAAAAGTCCTCTTTTAAGTTTGTGTTCTTTTTAGGGCGGCGATTTTCGCACATATGCCGCACTTTTAATAGCGCTTTTGTTATGACATTAGACCTAAATCTAATAAGGTTTGTAACAAAATGGCTTCGTTTGTTTAATACAGCAAGGTATACAATTTGCGGCGATATTGATTGGCTAACGCGTTGCCCTGCCCTATCGCGGTCAATATTTCCATAAAGGCTTGTTTAACTTTTCCGTCTAATGCGCCTAAGTCTTTTTGCAAAACAGTAAACAGTAGCTCAAGTGCTTCTTCATTTCGATGTGCCATATTGAGTGCTTTTGCCAAAGACACCAGAGTCGCTAAATCATCTGGTTGCTCTGCAACACGTTGTTGCAACTGACGGATCTCTGGGGTGTCTGCGGCGTCTTCTGCCAATGCCAATTTAGCCATTAAATGTTGAAAGTAACTGTCTTGATCGGCAAGGCCTATCTGAGCCAATAAATGTTTTGCATCTGCAAGCAATCCTTGCTGTAGCGCGACATCAGCCATGACCAACCCTACTTCAGCAGCTTGTTGTGCACTGGCATACACGGTTTTAAGCTGCACCGCTAATTGTGCAAGCTCTTCTGCGCTGAGTTCACCTTCTGCTAATAGTTGCTTAATGGCATCAAACTCTTGAACCCATAATGGCGGTAAGTGTTTGTCGAGTAAGGTTTCTACTTGCTCTTTAGTTTGCACGCCAGCAAACCCATCAATGGGGCGGCCTTTATCAAGAACTAATATGGTAGGTAAATTTTGAATTTGAAAATAATTAGCAATCTCGATCTCTGCTTCACAATCTACCTTAGCCAAAATAAATCGCCCAGCCTGAGCTTGTGCTATTTGCGTTAAGGTTTGCAGCATTTGTACACTTTCTGGCTGTTGTTGTGCCCAAAATGCTAGTACGACCATTTTTTGCATTGAGGTATCGACAACTTGCTGAATGTTTTCTTTTGTTAAATTAATCAGGTAGTCCATAGTGCCCCCGCTATCATACAAAAACAAAAGCGGACTGATTGTCCGCTTTTACGCTATTAGCTAAGCTTATTTAAAGCTCGCCATTAACATTTGGTTGGTAAGCTTAATAAACGCAGATGGATCCGTTAAGCTGCCTTTTTCTGAAAGTAGCGCTTGCTGTAATAACAGGTTAGACCAATCAGCAAATAACTGCTCGTCAGGTTCGTTATTTAAACGCTCCACTAATGGATGGCTTGGGTTAATCTCGAATGTTGGCTTTGACTCAGGTACAGGTTGCCCTGCAGCTTGCATCAATTTAATCATTTGCGTCGACATTTCACCTTCGCCGGTAACCACACAAGCAGGGGTGTCAGTTAAACGGCTGGTGACTTTCACATCCGATACTTTATCCGCTAATGCTGTTTTAATACGCTCAACTAAGCCCTTAGCCTCTTGTGCAACTTTCTCTTGTGCTTCTTTGTCGGCTTCATCTTCTAGCGAACCTAATTCAAGATCGCCTTTGGTAACCGAGTGAAGTTTTTTGCCTTTAAACTCTGTTAAGTGATTAATTAGCCACTCATCAATACGCTCAGACATTAGCAATACTTCAATGCCTTTTTTGCGTAATAATTCAAGATGTGGGCTATTCACTGCAGCATTATGGCTGTCGGCAACAATATAATAAATCTTATCTTGGCCTTCTTTCATGCGCTCAATATAGGCATCTAACGACACAGTAGTTGCAGCTGAGTTGTCGTGTGTTGAGGCAAAGCGCAGTAAGCCGGCAATACGTTCTTTGTTAGCAAAATCTTCTGCTGGACCTTCTTTTAGTACCTGGCCAAACTCTGCCCAAAATGTTTGGTATTTCTCAGCGTCGTTTTCTGCAAGTTTTTCAAGCATGCCAAGTACACGCTTAGTTAACGCTTGACGTAAATTTTTAGTGATTTGATTATCTTGTAAAATTTCACGAGATACGTTTAATGGTAAATCTTTTGAGTCGATTAATCCTTTTACAAACCGCAAGTAAGTTGGCATAAACTGCTCGGCATCGTCCATCACAAATACACGTTGCACAAACAATTTTAAGCCGTGTTTATGTTCACGGTTAAATAAATCCCACGGCGCTTTAGCTGGAATATACAGCAAGCTGGTGTATTCTTGCTTACCTTCAACACGATTGTGTGACCATTTTAATGCGTCGGTATAATCATGCGAAATATGCTTGTAAAACTCTTGGTATTCTTCATCGCTAATGTCTGACTTATTGCGTGTCCAAAGCGCAGTGGCTTTGTTCATTGGCTTCCATACGCCTTCAGTGGCAGCAATTTTTTCACCGTCTTCACCTTCAGACTCAGGCTCGCCAGGCTCAAACATTTCTACCGGAATAGAAATATGGTCTGAATACTTAGAAATAATTGAACGTAAACGCCATTCATCAGCAAACTCGATTTCTTCGTCACGTAAATGCAATGTGATTTCTGTACCACGGGTATTTTTGGTGATGGTTTCTACATTGAATGAACCTTCACCTTCTGACTCCCATAATACCGCTTCATTAACAGCATGGCCTGCTGCACGTGTGCGAACCACCACCTTTTTTGCCACAATAAATGCAGAGTAAAAACCCACACCAAACTGACCAATCAGTTGTGAGTCTTTTGAGGCTTCGCCAGATAAGTTATTGAAAAAATCTTTTGTACCTGATTTGGCAATCGTTCCTAGATGTTCAATCACACCGTCACGGGTCATACCGATCCCGTTGTCTGAAATCGTCACCGTGCCTTTTTCTTTATCAGCACTGACTCGTACGCGTAATTCACCGTCGCCTTCATATAGCGCATCATCAGTTAATGCGAGGTAGCGTAATTTGTCTGCAGCATCGGCCGCATTTGAGACTAATTCACGTAAGAAAATCTCTTTATTAGAATATAAAGAGTGGATCATCAAATGTAATAGTTGTTTTACTTCGGTTTGAAAGCCATGAGTTTCTTGTTGAGACATGAATAATTTCCCTTGGTGTTACGTTAATACAAAAACGAGTTGAGAGTTCCACTCGTATTAAAATCTTCGTTAACCAAGAAATGGGGGGCTTTAAACTGTTTTCAAGGGCTGATGAACTTTATTGGCCAATTATTCATCAATAAATGCATCACTACCCCCAAAAATACCCATCGCGGCATTAGGTGGGTTTTAATAAACATAAAAAAGGGTTAACTGGCCAACAATTTGCTGCAAAAACAATAAAACCTAAATTGACCCGTTTAAAGCTGAATGCGGCCGTTAAACGATAAAGCCAACGTGGTGCTGTCAACATATTCAAGCTCGCCGCCCACTGGAACGCCATGTGCAATGCGGCTGATGACCACCTCATGACGCCTTGCCATATCAGCAATAAAATGTGCTGTGGCGTCGCCTTCAACGGTTGGGTTAGTTGCCAATATCAGCTCGTTGACGTCTTCAGAAGCAAGGTGGCTTTCAAGCAGCGCAAGGCCGAGTTCTTCAGGTCCAACGCCATCCAGTGGTGATAAATGCCCAAGTAACACAAAATAGCGGCCGTTAAAATGACCACCAGCTTCAATGGCCAAAACGTCCGCGGGGGTTTCTACCACGCAGATAATCCCAGCACTTTTTCGACGATGGCTGCTACAAATGGGGCAAAGTTCTTGCTCTGTAAAAGTACGACAACTTTGGCAATGGCCAACTTCAGACATCGCTTTTTGTAACGTATCGGCTAATTTTAATCCCACTTTACGCTCACGTTCCAATAGTTGAAATGCCATACGTTGTGCCGATTTAGGACCGACACCAGGTAAACCACGTAAAGACTGAATTAACTCATCGACCAAAGGACTAAATTTCATAAAAATTGCCAATACCTTAAATAACTATACTTTGAGCGATTATCACAAACCTATCTGCCTATGACAGCTACTCATTACTCCATTCAATGCAGGCGATTATTGTCTGTGACGGGCTCGAATGCAAAGATTAAAACAAGGGTTGTCGTAATAAGCACAACAATTTACTTCAACGCTTATTGTTCAGAGCGATATGTAAAGACCTGATCAAGCGGTAAATTAAATACATTGGCTATTTTAAACGCAACCTCAAGGGTGGGTGAGTATTTATTAGACTCAATTGCCATAACAGTTTGACGTGTTACACCAATTTGTTCTGCTAATTGTTTTTGGGTCATTTCATTATTTAAAAAACGTAATGTCCGGATACAATTTGAAATACCCAATTTTCCGTCATCAGGATTATTCATAAATATCTCCAGTTCGCCCCTTGTATAATTGCACGCCATAATGTGCCAGTTCTGCCAGTAAAAACGCCACAAGCAGTACATGTAATGGTAAATGTGGAATAGATTGCGGCATGAATGCAAAACCTTGCACATCAAGATTGTATTGCACAATCCCAAGCACTACGCCGACTTGTAAAATAATCGCGCTGTATTTATAACCCACCAGGTTTATCTGTTTTTCTCTTACATCCATTGGCTTTGATAGCTCATCATCACTAATCATGGCTAATACAACATAACTCACAACCATTAATACAATAGAATAAACAATCACCTCAAGTAACAATGTTGATAGCCACGTCATTGAGGCTAATTGCTCAGGTGTGGCATTTATTAGCTGGTTTATGTACAGGTAACCGATAAAAGCCGTGACTAAAAAGTCGACCAGTAACGTGATTTCCCTAAAACTGGTTTCTTGCAACCATTGAATAAGTTTTTGCTTGTTATCCATGTTAACCTCAACTTACTTTGTGTATAAAATATTTAACCTCACCTAGCGTAATACGTTGCCGTCAAATGTCAAATATTTTATACCTAAAGTTAGTTTTTATGTACTAGGCCTTGTTGATCTTTGCAGGTTATACCATTGCGCACTAGTAAGTGCTCTCAGCGAGAATTTAAAAGGGCTTAAACAAGGCGAATAACTGATTGAATAATGATTCTCTTTCGACGTCATGCAACGCATGTGTAAGTCCTTTTAACACGCCTAAAAGGAATGCCCCAGCCGCTTTTGCTTTACGTTCTCGCTATTGACTACATCGCGATGCCTTAATCAAACACCGCTGGACGCATTCACAGTGATCACTTATTAATGCGCAATAATATTAACTGTTGTTCGAGTTAAAACGGCTCATCAAAGCGAATAGAAACCTCAACGTCTGTACCGTACAGTTGTATATAGGTGAAATGGCCAATAATTGGCCGTAAAAACAACCTTGAACGCTCAACAGTCTCTTATTTACGATCAAAAAATGAAAGTGAAATGTGACTCGTATGCCTTTGTTTTTTTGATGAAATCAAACTCGAAAACAAATTCAGCAATGTATTAATGATTATCAAGCCCAAGGTTATGTGGTATTGGACGCGGTACAGACTGACTCAGACGCATAACAAAAAAGCTCAAGCATAATGCTTGAGCTTTTGTGTGTTGTAGCAAACAACGATTAAAACGGCATTTTCATTCCTGGTGGTAATTGCATTCCACCTGTCACTTCAGCCATTTTTGCTTTTTGATTTTCTTCTAAACGACGTGCAGCATCATTGCAAGCGGCTGCAATTAAGTCTTCAAGCATCTCTTTGTCGTCTTCCATTAAGCTTGGATCGATTTCAACTTTACGTACACTGTGATTACCCGTCATGGTGACTTTAACCAAGCCAGCACCCGCCTCACCCGTCATTTCTGTACGCGCAATCTCTTCCTGCATTTTTGCCATTTTGTCTTGCATCATTTGGGCTTGTTTCATCAAATTGCCCATACCGCCTTTTCCACCAAACATAGTCGTCTCTCTCTAATTAAGGTTGCTAGCAAGTCGCCATAGTGGCGCTAATCTTACTGAAATAAAATCGATTAGCAATCTAGGCTGTGCATTTTTGAGATGAAGATATGTTCATTTCAGCCTAAATTACCTGTTACGAAAAGCTATTGAGCACTGATTTGAGCAATATCTTGGGCGATTTGTGCCAATTGCTCAGACGGGTATTCAATACTATCGCTGTCCAACTGTGCAGATAACCGTTGGATCATCCACTGAGTATTTTCATCTTGCAAAATAGACTGCTCTGCTTGAGCAATCAATTCACGATGAAATCGCTTGCGCAATTCTAATGGGGTTTCCCTGTTAGGAACAATACCAATTTGAATTTGCACTTGTGTAGGCTGTTGTAAGTAGTCAGTTAATGCCACTTGCAGTTGATCGATTGCAATGGGTGCCGAAAGGTGTTTTTGATCCGGTTTTAGCACCAAAACCAATGGATTAGTTTGTGCCTGACACACAGAGTTAACCCCCAATTGCCTCACCCTGCCACCAACAGAAACATTGGTCATCACTTTGTACCAATGTAAATCAAGCGCGTTGCCCTCAATACGATGAGGGCTTAACGGTTGAATTGGTGTTGACGCTGTAACGCCAGCGGCTTTGACTAATGGCTCTGCGGTTATCGCAGGGGGCGATGCTGCAAAAGCACTTGAGCCACGATCGCTTGTCTCTAGCGCTTGGGCTGTAACACTCGCCTGAGGCTGAGCAATGTCAGTAAAGCGTGTAAATGCTTCATCGGGTGCAGGTTTTACCCACGGCGGCCTGTCATACTCTGCATCTGTTTGTGTACTCTCATCACCAGGGCTTTCATCATTCGCCACGGTATCTGTTGCAATGGTATCTGTTACAAGTGTCTGCTTTTGTGGCTGCAACTCCTGGAAACTCGATGTGGCTGTATTCACATCAAGCTCATCCGATAAACCTGTAACATCTGCCGGTTTAGGCTCAACAACAGATTTGCCGGTTTTAACAGTCGGATTTACTACTGGGGCCGTTTTGGCAGTAGCCGCTTCTTTTTGCTGCAACGCACCAATATCAGCCATCAAGGAGTCGCGACTGGCCAACACCACATTAAGAAAATCTAACGGATCCTCGATGCTATCAGTAGGTTCTGACGGCGTAACAACTGTGTGTGGCTCAGGCTCTTCTCCTGCACCAGCTGACGCCGCCGGTAATGTTGCAGTTGATTGACTTGTATCTGATTGCGCTGAAAACATTAAATAATCATCGTGATCCGATGGTTGATAATCGCCTTCAACATCATAATCATTGTAGGAGTATCCATCGAAATCCGCGCTCAAGGCATCGGTAAAAGAAGCTTGAAGGCTGATATCGTTTGTGTCAGTGCAATCAGATGCTTGAGTCTCTATAGGGCTAAGATCATCATCTTCGCCTTTGGGCTCAGGTTGAGCGCTGTCTTGATGCTGTAACGAAGGATCATGATAACCAAAACTTTCGGCCTGGCTTATAATGACCTGCTGCTGCGCAATTAATGCTGCGTCTGTCAACGCATCGTCAGCACTTTCAGATTCATCAAGCGTTGGTACATCTGTGTCAATCGCGTCAACGGACAAAGCATCACTGTCACCTTGTTGCACGACCTTGTTCGATTCGGCACCATCCTTTAAGACACTTGCTTCACTTACTTCAGCCGTGTCGTGAATATGGATTGAAGAGACTGGCTCGCTGATGTCTTGTTTTGACACCAAAACTTCAGGCTTTGGGCTTGTATCAATGACCTCTTGGCTTGGCGTTAAATCAATAACAGCTGGCGTGTTGGTTACCCAACGCTTAACTTGTTTTTCTGGGGTAAAGGCCACTGCACGCAGCAATGCCATCTCAAGCCCAGATTTAGGATCTGGAGCAAAGGCTAGATCTTTACGACCATTGAGTAACATTTGGTAATAAAGCTGCACTTGTTCTGGCGCCAATTGTTGAGCAAAAGCCAATATTTGGTCACTAAACAACGATTGCTGCGCGGCGGCAGGAGCAAATTGAGTTAAGGTGATTTGATGCAATAGCTCTAGTAAACTGCGCAGCACTTCTTCAGCATCTGCGCCAAATGCCAATACTTTTGCAACCATTTGCATCAAAGGCGCAACATCGGCATCGCACAAGGTTTTTAATAACGCGATAACATGCTGCTCATCAATGCTACCGAGCATGGTTTGTACTTGTTCAAGCATCACCTGACCACTGCCAAAAGCAATCGCCTGATCGGTTAAACTCAATGCATCTCGCATACTGCCATTTGCCGCTTTAGCCAACACATTTAATGCTTGTGGCTCAAAAGGTAATTGCTCTTGGGTGATGACGTACTCGAGTTGTTTGCTGATTTCTTGCTGTGACAAGCTCTTTAAATTAAATTGCAAACAACGAGACAATACCGTTACCGGTAATTTGTGTGGGTCAGTGGTCGCCAGCAAAAATTTAACGTGTTCTGGAGGCTCTTCTAAGGTTTTTAATAACGCATTAAAACTGCTGCGCGACAGCATGTGGACTTCGTCGATAAGGTACACTTTAAAGCGGCCACGAGATGGACGATATTGCACGTTATCAAGCAGCTCACGCGTGTCATCAACTTTGGTTCTTGACGCCGCATCAACCTCGATTAAATCAACAAAGCGCCCCTGGGCAATTTCGATACAACTTGAACATTCACCACAAGGGTTCGCCGTAACACCGGTTTCACAATTAAGCCCTTTAGCAAACAGACGAGCCAAACTGGTTTTACCTACCCCACGGGTTCCGGTAAATAAATAAGCATGGTGAAGACGCTGTTGGCTTAAGGCATTAGTGAGTGCCATTAACACATGGGACTGACCAACCATTTGTTCAAATTTTGCAGGACGCCATTTGCGGGCGAGCACTTGATAAGACATGAAAATCCCCACAGAGAGCTATCGGGAGTCAATCCCATTAAAGGGAATAACAATAGCATGCCAAGGGCTGGCATGCTATTGCTGAGCGGACTTTAGATATGCTTTAAAGCAGTTAACTGCTTAATTAATTAGCAGTTATTTTAATCTTGCTATTCACCTTCAAACTCACACAAGCTCAATACTTCTATGCCTAAATCTTGCAGGCGCTTTTCACCGCCAATTTCAGGTAATGAAATCACAAATGCAGCATGAGCGACTTCGCCGCCAAGTTGACGGATAAGTTTAACGGTTGCTTCAATGGTACCGCCAGTGGCAAGTAAGTCGTCAATTACCAACACTTTATCGTTTGCATTAATGGCATCGGTGTGAATTTCTAAGGTGTCTTTACCGTATTCAAGCTCATAAGTTTGGCTAATGGTTTCGCGCGGTAATTTGCCTGGCTTACGCACAGGAACAAAACCAACACCTAACTCTAGCGCTAGCGGAGCGCCAAATAAAAAACCACGCGCTTCTGTGCCAACCACTTTCGTAAACCCTTTTGATTGGTAGTGAGCAACTAAAATTGCAATCGTTGCTTTGTACGCTTCAGCGCTTTCTAACAAGCTTGTGACATCACGAAACATAATGCCGGGCTTTGGATAATCAGGAATGGTTTTTATGCTGTTCTTGATAAGCGCTAAACTGTCTTGGTTCATCATAATTAGTTAACTCTGTTTAAAAGTGATTACGCAATAAAAAAGTCCACGTAGTTGGTGGACTCTGGTAAAAATACTGGGGTGATCTTATGCCCGTTTGATCTCAGTTGCAACCATCAAGCATTAACTGGCGATTTATTATTCTAACTCTGGGATCCGCCACAAAAAAAACACCAAAATAAGCATCATGGTAAACAACATGATTTTAACCCACACCAACGGCACGATGACGATGCTAATCGTAAAGCTTAGACAGCTCATCAACATCGCTCTGCGTTTTAACGTCTTGCTCAATGCCCGTTTAGACTGCCATTGATGAATGCCTTCTGAAAACCAAGGGTGCGTCACAAGCCAATTGTGTAAACGATCGTTTGAGCGCGCAAAACAAAAAGCAGACAACAAAATAAACGGCACGGTCGGTAATAACGGTAATGCGATACCAATTAAACCTAATATCAGACTACACAGGCCAATGATAAGAAAAAAACCACGTTTTAGCGCCATAACAACCCTCGCCCCAAACAAAAAACCACTCTATCAGAGTGGTTTAGTAAGGCAATATCTTGACGGATTAATCTGAAATAAACGTTAAATTAATCCAGAAACTTTTAGCCATGAAAGACTAGCTGGTAATGTAGGAATTAATAAAACCAAAATAAAACCAATAAAGTAAACAATGTTAAACGGGTCTTTAAACGGCTGACTCATGATATTTCCTGCATTAAAGTTTATCGTGGCTGTGATTACTTCCCAAGATAAAACGTATTAACACGCTTTAGCCTGTGTTTAATACGTTTATTTTGCGTGAAGCACATCACAAAAATTGTCTCATTTTAGACACATATCAGAAAAATAAAAACCACAAATTAACTAAGTCTACTTTCGATGTTCCCGCGAAATAATAATCCCTTTTTGGCTTAACTGCTGTAACAAAGGCAAACAGCCAGATAATAGAGTGTCATGGGTCATTTGTGGATAATGTTCATGTAACCAACAAAGGATATCTGCAACAACAATGCCTTGTTGCAAATGTGTCATTTGTTCAATGTAGGCAAGGACTTGTGCACTTAGTGGGGTCAGTTTTAAAAAGGCAACTTGGTCATCACTATCACGATAGACGCAAAAAAAATGCGCTTGTGCCGTCGGCTCAATCGGTTGGTAGTCTATCGAGATATGCTGTACATCAAATGAATATTGAGCAATTTTTGCATGGCTGGCTAAACACAGATGATAATGTTCTAACTCGTCTGTAGTAATAAGTTGAGACTCAATGGTATCTGGCGCCACGGCGGCGCATAGCTCTAACCACTCATAATGAGCTAATTGCAACATAAACACAGGATCATGTTCTAATGGAGTATATTCGTGTTGCAAAAAGGCCAAAAACTCTCCTGCTATTTCAACAAAAATGGGCGTTTTACAGTCATGGCTGACAAAAAACTGCTGAATTAATGCTCGCCATTGCGCTTCGCTATAGAGTGTTTTTAACACCGGAAATGCGCTAGAAACAAACCCAGAAATATTATTAAAAAACAACTCTCGATAAACCTGCATCCGCCTAGGTTCAATGCCTTCAGGCAGCGGTAAACTGGGATCACGGATATAATCCATAAACTGTTGTTGAATTTCCATAAATCCCATTATGCATTCCTCAATGTTAACTGTTGCGATAAGGCATTATTTTGGTATTGATGAATTTGATTTATTTCATTAAGGAGTATGTCAGTTTTAGGAATATTGAAATCGCGCTCAAGCAGAGTTGGGTGCACACCATGTAATTGATAACATTGCTGCAATAATGTCCACACAGGATCAATTACATCGGCACCATGGGTATCAACCATCAAATCAATATCTTCTTGGTAATGCCCGGCAATGTGCAAATAAGCAATGCGATCACTTGGCATTGCCGCTAAAAACTCACTGGCATCATATTGATGGTTGATTGAATTAACATATATGTTGTTCACATCAAGTAGCAATTTGCAGTCGGCTTCTTGCAATACTGCGTTGACAAACTCTTGCTCACTCATTTGTGCGCCTGGTGCAGCGTAAAAAGACACATTTTCTAAAATAAATGGCCGTTCAAGTATGTCTTCCACTTGTTTAATTCGTTTAGCAGTATGAACCACAGCGTCATCTGTAAACGGTATTGGCATTAGGTCATACATGTGCCCTGTACCTGAACAGTAACTTAAGTGCTCTGAATAAATATCAATATGATGAGCATCCAGAAATTGCTTAATGTTTTTAACAAATTGAATATCCAATACTTCAGGACTACCAATAGATAAAGATAAACCATGGCAAAAAAAACGATGCTGCTCAGTTAATTGTGAAAATTGGCGACCATATTTTCCGCCTAACGTCATCCAATTTTCTGGTGCGACTTCAAAAAAGTTAATTGCGTCTGGAACATGCTGACAAAACTCATCTAACATTTCACGACGTAATCCTAAACCGACGCTGGCACGGCTTATTACAGGGTGTTGGGTTGTAGGCATGATGTATCCTTAAACCATAAATTTGAGATAAAATTAAGGCCTGAAACTCAGGCCTTAATATTGTCAGATAAGCCGAAGCATTATCAAATGGTTATGACGAATAGGCATCCGCTATTACTTAGCACCACCGCATTTGCCTTCACCACATTTACCTTCTTTGGCTTTTTCAGCAGACTTTTTCATGTCGCCGCCGCATTTGCCTTCGCCACATTTACCTTCTGCTGCTTTTTCAGCAGACTTTTTCATGTCGCCACCGCATTTGCCTTCGCCACATTTACCTTCTGCTGCTTTTTCAGCAGACTTTTTCATGTCGCCACCGCATTTACCTTCACCGCACTTGCCTTCGCCGCCGTCTAATTGATAACCCGCGGTTAATTGTTCAAAACCAAAAGGGTTGGCTTGCACTTCTGCAGTAAAGCCTGCAGTCATTACAACAGCACCTAATGCAACAGCTACAGTAGTTTGTTTGATTGAGTTCATAATTATTGTCTTCCTCGTATCTTGTTTGGGTAAGGTGACCAACATCATTGCCGGCTTGCATAATAAGACCCGCGACCTTTGAATTTTATTTCAACAAAATGTAAAAAATGTGAAAAAAAACATTTTATGCGATAAATAAACTTGCTAGGACACAATAAAAGTAGCACAGATTTAACCTAACAAGAAATATCGACACCAGACTCGTACCCACATAAAACGTATTATACCCTTGATAAATATACACAATAAAAAATCTAGGCCATGCTAAACCGTTAAAGTTATGCTTAATGCTGTTATCGACACATAAACACGGTAAAATAACGCACTTTTTTATTCAGCAAGGTGTCCTGTGCGCGTTATTTTAGCTCCAATGGAAGGTGTGGTTGATGACCATATGCGTGATATTTTATCTGCCATTAATCCGTTTGATTTAGTCGTCACTGAATTTGTACGAGTGGTAAACCAATTATTACCAGATAAAGTCTTTTACAAATTATGCCCCGAACTTCTTAACCATGGATTAACCCCTTCTGGTACACCTGTTCGCGTACAGCTGCTTGGCCAAGAACCAGAATGGATGGCACAAAATGCCATTCGGGCGGTTGAATTAGGCTCCCATGGGGTTGATGCTAATTTTGGCTGCCCGGCAAAAACCGTCAATAAAAGTAAAGGGGGCGCAGTATTATTGCAGTACCCCGAAAATGTACACAATATTGTCAAAGCCATGCGGGATGCTGTGCCAAGTCATCAGCCCGTTACGGCTAAGATCCGCCTGGGTTATGAAGACAAATCCCTATTTATGGAAAACGCCCTTGCGGTGTACGAAGCCGGGGCATCTGAATTAGCGATTCATGCCCGCAGTAAAACAGATGGTTACAAACCTCCAGCATATTGGGAATACATTACTGAAGTGCGTAAGCGTTTACCCATCCCTATTATTGCCAATGGTGAGATCTGGAATGCTGCTGATGCACAACGCTGTATGGCTATCACAGGCTGTGACAGCGTGATGATTGGCCGCGGTGCCATTTCATTGCCTAACCTTGGCGACACGATAAAAACCGGTGCAGTACCTTACACATGGCTGCAAACTTTGTCGTTACTCATGGCTTATACCGAAAAAGAACTCAGTGGCCGTAAGTCAGATTATTATCCGTCACGTATAAAACAATGGTTTAGTTACCTAAATCGTCAATACCCCGAAGCCGATGCATTGTTTCGAGAGTTACGTGTCTACAAAACCACTGAAGAGATAGTCAACGTACTGCAACAAACTCATCAATCGTTAAGCTAGATAACAACATAACTGGCTCAGGCTGCATCATTTGGGCCTGAGTACAAAAATCTACCTCAGAATTGATCTTCGTCATAACCTACTCTTTTTTTGTCCCTAGAATAGACATTCAAGTGACACCATCAGTTAAGGTTAATCCAATTGCACAATTATCAGGACATATTGCATAAACTACAACAACTTGAAATCAAGTTGAGAAACGAGTTGTTTTTGGTTATTAAGGATATAACACCAGAGGCTTATCAATTGTCCCATACCGCGACATTGGGCGATATTATCGATTATCTACCGCAAATAAAATTGGCCGATTCGGACTTATTCACTCAACTGATGAAGCTTGATGCCGCATCATGCCAACTCGACTTAGGCTTATATGGCCTGTGTTCAGACTGTGAACTGGACATCGAACTTGATAGATTACAGCGCGATCCAACAGAACAACGCTGCGGTAGTTGCCAACAGAAATATTTAAATGAACATAGATTAGAGCTTAGGTTAAATCACTAAACATCTATGAATAAAGTTTTCCTAGATACCGACACAAAAAAGCCTACATTTGTGTAGGCTTTTTTAACATGCCGATAAGTGTTATTGGCATTGATTACTATTGCAAGTATTAGAACTTAACAGTTACGCCACCGTAGTATTGACGACCTATAGTGTCATACACTTCTGGGACAGTGCCGCCATCGCTACCGTTAGATACAGTTGATGGCTCTTCATCCGTGAAGTTTTTCACGCCAGCACTTAGAGTAATCGTGTCAGTCACGAAGTAAGTACCAGCGATGTTGTGGTATAGCACTGCGTCAACTTTATCACCAGTACCTAGGTCGTCCATTTCACCAATGTAACGGTTGAAATAGTTAACATTCCAGCTATCTTGGCCAGCTTGAATACTAAAGTTATTACGCACTTCGGCATAAGCACCAAAGTTACCGTCGATATAGTTGGTGTAATCGTTACCTTCTTGCTCGAAGTTCAGCAGGTAAGTTGTGTCATTGCTGATTTTCCAATCTAAGGTTAGTGCTTCAAAGTTATACGCTAAGTTGAAGTCGATACCGCTAGTATCTTGGCTACCTACGTTGGTTAACGAGTTAGTAAGATTAGATAAATCACCGTTAACACCAATATTAAACGTTTCACATGCTTCAGCAGATGCATTAGCAAAACATTCATCTAAACCCGCTTGAACATCTAAGCGAGTAATAGCGTTTGTCACTTTAAAGCGCCAATAATCAACTGTTAGCGATAAACCATCCACAAAACTTGGAGAATAAACTAAACCAGCAGTATATGAGTCAGACTCTTCTGCTTTAAGGTCATCATCCGAAGTGTAACGTACTAGGATTTGTGGATCTTGTGCATTTCCCCATGGATCATCCAAGTAATCATAAGAGCCAGTATCACCACCAAATAGCTCACTAATACTCGGGGCACGGAAACCTGTTGCGGCAACACCACGAAGCATTAAATCATCAGTTGCTTCATAAGTTAAACCGATTTTCCACGTCGACGCTTTACCAAATGTAGAGTAATCGTCATAACGGAGAGCAAATTCACCAGTAAGCTTGTCAGTGAAAGGTACACTCACTTCTTGGAAAACAGAAATGACATTGTAATCGCCATCGGTCGCATCTTGTTGGGCAGCAGTACTGTCACCAGCCACTGTCACAGGATCAGGATTGTAATAACCGCTTTCATAACGATATTCAGCACCAATAGCAAATGCAACTGTGCCAGCACTTACATCAAATAAATCACCGTTTAAACCCGCAGAAACAGTGTGTTGTTCGTTGCCGCCATTCGCGTTGTCAGTAAAGCTAATATCATTAACGATATCACCCGTTAATGGTACACCACTGAACCAAGCATCTTCATTGGCGTATACTGATTCTATTAGATTTGTTGCATTGATTGAGTTATCAACACTAGTATCCGCTTTATTTTTACCGAAGGTATAAGCGAGATCCCAGTTCATACCTTTATTAATGTCAAGTTCACCAGCAAGTGCTGCAGAGACACGGAATGTATCAGTATCTTGAGAGTAAATACGAGGACCAGCATCTGTTGTACGACGACGGTAGTTAACACGGCCAGTATCATCCGCAGCAATACCGCCCGCGATCATGGCATCGCTCAACGTAATACAAGATGCACCAGCGGCAACACCATCAGCACCACACACATTCAACATCACATCAGCGGGTTGTGGCGCAAGTTGTTGGTTAGATTTACGCTTGGTGTAAAGCATATCACCTGTTAATACTAGATCATTGTCTAATTCTTGAACCATATTAGCAAACAAGCTGTATCGCTCATTTGGAGTTTGATAATAACTGCTTGTAGTGTAATCGTAACCTGTACTACGTGCTACCCATTGGCCAGCATCGTTTTGTACTTTTCCGCCTAATGAACCTGTTGGCAAAAATGAGCTATAACCAGGTTCTGTCCAGCTACGGTCTGACTGAATTACACTTTCACGCTTAGAATAAGCTGCACCAAAAGTATAATTCCCTCTGTCAGTATTAAAGCCATACAAGCCGCTTATTTCACCCGTTTCACCGTCACTTTCGCTTGTAGTGCTACCGTTTAGATCTAATTGAAGGCCATCAAAATCTTTTTTGGTGATAATATTAACTACACCAGCAATTGCATCTGAACCGTAAACAGCGGATGCACCATCTTTCAAAATTTCAACACGTGCAATCATAGCCACGGGAATAGAGTTCAAATCGACAGAACTGTCTGCACCTGAACCTGAGTTCACCATACGACGGCCATTTAATAACACTAATGTACGCTGCGACCCCATACCACGTAAGTCTACTTGTGCGACACCATCTGAACCATTGTTTGAGCTAGAACCTAACGCAGCGCCTGCCATTGAAGTTTGTGCTTGAAGTAATTGGTCAACCGATGTGAAACCTTCAGCACGAATAGCTTCTGAAGAAATAACAGTCACAGGTGAAGCGGTTTCCATATCTTGGCGTTGAATACGTGAACCAGTGACTTCGATTCGTTCTAATTTTTGTTCATCAGCTGCAATTACAGCAGATGAAAATAAACCAGTAGTCGCGACACTAGTTGCTGCCACAGCAAATAAACTACTGCGTACAGCTTTAGCTGTTAATGTTGTTGCTCTCATAAAACTCCCTTACTTGAAATATTAACAAGTTGTTATTTTTTTAATTATTAAGAATTGGCATCGCCAATTACTGAAACATTAATAATGAAATAAAAACAATCCGTCAATAAGGGTTACCTGGATACAACATTGCAAGCCAATGTAAAGCCAATAATTAATTTGACTTTAAAAAAACCATTAAAATCAACATCATGAAAAATATCGATAATTATTGTTACTTTATTGTTATTTAAAACCAAAAAACATGCACAAATAAAAACCTTAAAAACCACAGTTCTCACACCCAACAAAAACACAAAGCAAACATAGACAACAAAATCAAAACAACTAAACCAAAAAACAAACATATTCAACTTTTGTAAATTTTATTATTTATTTTTTTATTTGGATTAAAAACCATCAGAATGTCCTTTCATTTTTAATGGTTAATTATTCAAATAATGACTTAAACGAATAACATACGTTATTTTCTATGCAATTAAATGTATTGAACTCGGTAAAAAACACCCCATACTTAGTACAATAAATAATCAAAAATTAATTGTATAGGCTTATAAAATACCAAAACTGGGATAAAATCATCTTTAAAACGGCCTATAAAAACCTTCACTCACTCGCTTTATGTGGAGCAACTCGTTACAACGCAGACTGGGTCATCCATACGACACTTTTACGCCAAGTCGGTCTTAAAAACTGGTAATCATGGGGCGATAAAAGCTAAGTTTTATGACCATGCTGACTCGACGTCTAGCTGGATCTTGTTTTATATCGCGGTTGCACGACTCAAAGATCGACATAGCCCCTCTGATATCAGTATTTATACCATTCCGCGTTAGCAAGTGATCTCTTTGCGAGAATTTAAAAGGGCTTAAACAAGGCGAATGACTGAATGTATAGGTATTCTCTTTCGAAGTCATGCAACGCAGTGTAAGCCCTTTTAAAACTCGCCAAAAAGGAATGCCCCAGCCGCTTTTGCTTTACGTTCTCGCTATTTGAAAGGAAACAACCATTACTGCATAGCGACGCCTTAATCAAAAACCGCTGGACGCATTCACAGTGGTCACTTATTAATGCGCAATGGTATTATGACATGGCTAACACGGTCAGTTAACGAACTGTATTTAGAGCGCTAAATGCGCAAAAACGCTTCGACTACATGCTTATCGATCTGATTAAGTATTACATTGGAAGGGACAATACACGCTAGGTGCGGTAAAGAAAGTAACATATGGCCCTTTGCGCTAATGATCAAAGAGACAATGACGGTAGCCTCATCGCCATATAAACAATCACGACGATAGGTTAGAAAGTGCATTTAAAGAAAATAGATAACAAAAAAGGAGCCTAGGGCTCCTTTTAGAGATCTTGCGAGAAGATTAACGAGTGCGTGGGCACACTTCTTCAGCACTGAAGAAGTAAGCAATTTCACGAGCTGCAGATTCAACTGCATCAGAACCGTGAACTGCGTTTTCGTCGATGCTTGCTGCGTAATCAGCACGTAAAGTACCACGAGCAGCTTCAGCTGGGTTAGTCGCACCCATGATTTCGCGGTTAGCAAGAACAGCGTTTTCGCCTTCTAACACTTGAACCATCACTGGACCAGAAGTCATGAAAGACACTAAAGCACCAAAGAAAGGACGTGCGCTGTGCTCAGCGTAGAAACCTTCAGCTTGTTCTTTAGAAAGGTGTACCATTTTAGAAGCAATGATCTTTAGACCAGCTGATTCAAAACGGTTATAGATTGCACCGATGTGGTTTTTAGCAACTGCATCTGGCTTGATAATAGAAAATGTGCGTTCGATCGCCATAACTAGCTTCCTTAATGTGAGCAAGTTTAAAAAATTCGCGCGGATTATACGTAATTAAACTGAAAATGCCTAGCCTTATCAGCATACGCAGTAACATTTGAGCATATATTTAGGTCATTAATATTAACAAGCCGCTATTTCGTTGCTTGATCGAGTCGTTTTGGCTGCGTTTTTTTCGATGAAACAAATAATCGCGTCTGCAACATCTTTTTGAGTGGCGCCTTCGATCCCTTCAAGCCCAGGAGATGAATTGACTTCCATCACCACAGGCCCATGGTTTGAGCGTAACAAATCTACCCCCGCCACATTCAGTCCCATAGCGCGGGCGGCACGAAGCGCAACTGAACGTTCTTGTGGCGTTAACTTAACCAACGTTGCACTGCCACCACGATGTAAGTTCGAGCGAAACTCACCAGGTTTAGCTTGACGTTTCATTGCGGCTATCACTTTATCGCCTAACACAAAACAACGGATGTCAGCACCTTGCGCCTCTGCAATATACTCTTGCACCATGATATTTGCTTTTAATCCCATAAAAGCTTCTAGCACGCTCTCAGCCGCTTTACGTGTTTCAGCAAGTACAACACCAATACCTTGGGTACCTTCAAGCAATTTAACCACTAACGGAGCTCCGCCCACCATGTCAATTAAATCAGGAATGTCACTGGGTTTATTAGCAAAACCTGTGATAGGCAGACCAATTCCTCTGCGCGATAATAACTGCATTGAACGCAATTTATCGCGTGAGCGAGCAATACCAATAGAGCTATTGACCGCATACACGCCCATCATTTCTAATTGACGCAGCACTGCTGAACCATAAAACGTCACAGAAGCACCAATTCGAGGGATCACGGCATCAAAATGGCCAAGATCTTTACCAGCCATATGAATGCTAGGCTTAGTCATATTGATGTTCATATAACATTTTAATGGGTTAATGACTTTAACTTCATGTCCTCGGGCAACAGCGGCTTCGACTAAGCGACGAGTAGAATATAATTGCGGGCCTTGAGACAGTATTGCGATGCGCACAGAGTGCTCCAAAATAGGAATTTTCGCGCATCATACGCTGAGTTTATTTAAAATCAATGACAGGAATGACCAGAAATAAAAAAAGAGTCAATCTTGACGATTGACTCTCAATTTTTAGCTCTATCAGGGGCAATCTCGATGAAAGATTAGCCTTCGCTCACCATGTTGATGGTGTATTTTGGAATATCAATCACCATGTCACAGTCGACAACTTTAGCTTGGCAAGACAAGCGGCTTTCAGGTTCTAAACCCCAAGCTTTGTCTAGCATGTCATCTTCAAGCTCATCGCTTTCTTCTAGTTGGTCAAAGCCTTCACGCACAACCACGTGGCAAGTGGTACATGCACATGACTTTTCGCAAGCATGTTCAATGTGGATACCATTACGTAATGCAACGTTTAAAATGGTTTCGCCTACTTCAGCTTCAAGTACAGCGCCGTCAGGACAAAGTTCTTGATGGGGTAAAAATACTAACTGTGGCATTATTTCACCTATATGTTGTCGACCGACTGCCCTTTTAGCGCCGCTCTAATAGAATTGTCCATGCGTCGTGACGCAAAATCTTGAGTTTGTTCATCAAGGTTAGCAATGGCTTTTTCAATGGCATCAACATCGTCTTGCTGTGCCGTCATGTCAAGTAGCGCTATTGCATCAGTCAGTTGCTTACGCTCTTGGGCGTCAAGCAAATCACCATCTTTGCCTAATGCGGCATTTAATGACTCGATGACACGTGCCGCCTCAACTTTTTGCTCCGCAAGCATACGACGTGTAATGTCCTCTTTTGCATGCTTCATTGAATCTTTAAGCATGGTGGCAATTTCAGTGTCAGATAAACCAAATGAGGGTTTAACCTGAATGGTGGTTTTCACCTCGGTGGATTTCTCCATCGCCGTGACACTTAATAAGCCATCAGCATCTACCTGAAAAGTGACGCGAATGTGTGCTGCCCCTGCTGCCATTGCAGGTATACCATGTAATGTAAAACGGGCTAACGAACGGCAGTCTTCAACCAATTCACGCTCACCCTGTACCACATGAAACGCCATGGCAGTTTGACCATCTTTAAAGGTGGTAAATTCTTGTGCTCGCGCAACCGGAATGGTGGTGTTACGGGTAACCACTTTTTCAACCAATCCGCCCATGGTTTCAACACCCAATGATAACGGGATCACATCTAACAATAACAAGTCTGATTCTGGTTTGTTGCCAACCAAAATATCAGCTTGAATCGCTGCACCTATTGCCACTACGCGGTCAGGGTCAATCGATGTAAGCGGCGTTTTCTTAAAGAAAGCTTCCACTTGCTCTCGTACCAATGGAACACGGGTTGAACCACCCACCATCACGGTTTCAATGACGTCATCGACACCGACACCGGCATCACGAAGAGTACGGCGACAACTGCTAATGGTTTTTTTCACCAACGCGCCAATCAGGTCGTTAAATAAAGATTTATCAACTGTTGTTGTTAATGGCTTTGCATCAATGACCACAGTTGCTTCAATACTGTCATTGTCAGTTAGCGCTTCTTTGACGCGACGAGCCTCAATTAATAACTGGCGCGCCAACTGATTGTTAGGCTCACTGATGTTCCACACCTGTTGTAAGTGGCTAACTAACAGATGGTCAAAGTCATCACCGCCTAAGGCCGAATCGCCACCGGTTGCGAGCACTTCAAAAACACCACGATTTAAACGAAGCACAGAAATATCAAAGGTGCCGCCACCAAGATCGTAAATGGCAATCACACCTTCTTGCTTAGAGTCTAACCCGTAAGCAATCGCAGCGGCGGTAGGTTCATTCAATAAACGTAATACTTTAACGCCTAATAACTCTGCCGCATCTTTAGTGCCTTGGCGCTGAGCGTCATCAAAATACGCAGGTACGGTAATCACGACACCTTGTAATTCACCGCCTAAAGTCGCTTGAGAACGAGCAATTAATGGCTTAAGGATTTCAGCCGACACTTGCACAGGATTAACCGCCCCCATAGGCGTACTAAACACGGGCAAGCCGTTTTCGCTGGCATGTAATGCATAGGGTAACTTGTGTACACCAGATTGCACATCTGCCAGACTACGGCCCATAAAACGTTTCACAGATACAATGGTATTTTGCGGATCTAAAGCTGATTTAGCTTGAGCTTCATAACCCACTTGCACAGTGTCTTTACCATAGTGCACCACCGAGGGCAGTGAATGACGACCAGCTTCATCAGCGAGTGTTGATGCAAGGCCACTTCTCACTGTCGCCACTAACGAGTTTGTGGTGCCAAGATCGATACCCACAGCCAAACGATGTTGGTGTGGTGCGGCGCTTTGGCCAGGTTCTGCAATTTGCAACAGTGCCATAGTGTTCCAACTTGTTTTGTTATTGATTAGCTGGGCTAATCATCAATAAATTTGAATGTATCAAGCAATCAATCTAGCAAGCCATCTTCAATACGGGCTAACTCATCTTGCAATTTTGCCATAAACTTCAGCTTGCGAATTTGATCTGCCGCTAATAATGCATCAGCTTGATCTGTTGAAGCTAAAAGCAGGGTTAATTTGTTTGATAAACTGGCCTCAAACTCGCCAAAAGAGTCGTACAACTCATTAATTAAATCTTGTGGCTCTTGGCTATGCTGAATATCTTCTAAGGCTTCACGCCACTCCATTTGTTGCATTAAAAATGCACCATCTTTGAGTGTGGTCGTTTCATGGCTTAATTCAATACCACGTAAACTCAACATGTGCTCAGCACGACGTAAAGGATTTTTTAACGTTTGATAACCATCGTTCACTTGCGAGGTACGCTGTACTGACAACAGCTTTTGTTGCTCAGTATCGTTGGCAAATTTATCGGGATGAACCGCCCGTTGCAGTTCGCGATAGCGCTCTGCAAGTAAGGCGGTGTCGATATCAAAGGCAGGT
Organism: Shewanella basaltis; assembly: GCF_023283885.1. Taxonomy (GTDB): domain Bacteria; phylum Pseudomonadota; class Gammaproteobacteria; order Enterobacterales; family Shewanellaceae; genus Shewanella; species Shewanella basaltis. The sequence goes on along the minus strand of NZ_JAKILA010000027.1, from coordinate 37,728 downwards.
TCTAAATTGAACAGTTCGAAATAATTCATTGGCAGATATCATGCTTACTGTTTTCGATAAAACGGTTCAGGTAAAGGATTAAACGGTAAAACTTTCACCGCAACCACACTCACCTTTTGCATTTGGGTTATTGAACTGGAAGCCTTCGTTCAGACCTTCTTTAACAAAATCCAGTTCAATACCTTGCAGATAAATAAAGCTTTTTGCATCGATGATAATGTTAACACCATCGATTGTATAAACTTCATCATCGTCATTGAGTTCGTCAACAAACTCAATGACGTATGCCATACCTGAACAACCTGATGTTCTCAATCCAAGGCGTAAACCTAAGCCTTTACCACGGTTAGCAAGGAACGATCTTACTCGGTCTGCCGCCGCAGGTGTCATTGAAATAGCCATCTATACTCCAGGCATTATTTAGCTTGTTTAGTTTTATACTCTTCAATTGCTGCTTTGATGGCATCTTCAGCCAAAATTGAACAATGAATTTTAACCGGCGGCAACGCTAGCTCTTCAGCGATATCAGCATTTTTAATGGTCGCTGCTTCGTCAACGCTTTTGCCTTTAACCCATTCAGTTACCAGTGAGCTTGAGGCAATTGCACTGCCACAACCGTAAGTTTTGAATTTTGCATCTTCAATAATACCTTCGGCATTAATTTTCAATTGCAGCTTCATTACGTCACCACATGCGGGTGCGCCAACCATTCCGGTTACCACTGATGGATCGTTTTTATCGAATGAACCTACGTTACGTGGGTTTTCATAATGATCGATTACTTTTTCGCTATAAGCCATGATATTGCTCCAAAATCTTTGTCGTTATACGATTAATGATGTGCCCATTGAACCTGGTTCAAATCGATACCATCTTTAAACATCTCCCAAAGTGGAGACATTTCACGTAACTTATCGATTGATTCAGTTATCGTTTTGATAGCATGTTCAATTTCTTCATCGGTAGTAAAACGACCAATTGAGAAACGAATTGAGCTGTGAGCCATTTCATCGTTTAAACCTAACGCACGTAATACGTAGCTAGGCTCTAAACTGGCTGAGGTACAGGCAGAACCTGAAGAAACTGCAAGGTCTTTTAACGCCATCATCAGCGATTCACCTTCAACAAAGTTGAAGCTTACGTTAAAGATACCGCTATAACGTTGTTCCATATCACCATTGATATAGGTTTCTTCGATGTGCTTAATGCCATTCCATAACTTGTCACGAAGACGAGTAATACGAGCACCATCTTCAGCCATGTCTTGCTTAGCCACAGCGGCAGCTTCACCTAAACCAACAATTTGGTGCGTCGCTAATGTGCCACTGCGCATACCACGCTCATGACCACCGCCGTGCATTTGTGATTCAAGACGAATACGTGGCTTACGGCGAACATATAACGCGCCAATACCTTTAGGGCCGTACATCTTATGGCCAGAAATAGAGATCAAATCGACTTTGGTGGTTTGCACATCAATAGGTAATTTACCTGCGCTTTGCGCAGCGTCCATGTGGAAGAAAACCCCTTTTGAACGACATAACTCGCCGATGGCATTAATATCATGGACCACGCCAATTTCGTTGTTAACATGCATAATGCTAACAAGTATGGTGTCATCACGCATGGCCGCTTCTAAACGTTCCATTGGGATAATGCCATTGGCTTCTGGTTCAAGATAGGTAACATCGTAACCTTCACGCTCTAACTGACGGCACGTGTCTAACGTTGCTTTATGTTCAGTTTTACTGGTGATGATGTGCTTACCCTTTTTGTGATAAAAATGGGCAATACCTTTAATAGCAAGGTTACTAGACTCTGTTGCACCCGAGGTAAAAACGATTTCGCGGTGGTCAGCATTAATTAAATCGGCAACTTGATTACGGGCGACATCAACCGCCTCTTCAGCTTGCCAACCATAACGATGTGAACGCGATGCAGGGTTACCAAACACGCCGTCCATTGTCATGTGTTGCACCATTTTTTCTGCGACACGCGGATCTACAGGGGTTGTTGCGGCATAATCTAAATAGATAGGAAGCTTCATAACACACTCCGTACTTAGCAGTCTCAGATGAGGCTACATACAACGTACAAATAATAATTATATATCAATCAACATAGCGGAGTTACAAACTCACCCTATGTTCCTTTTGCATTTCGTCTTGTTTAAGCGAGATAAATTGAACGTCTCGTTTTTGCATTAAGCCAGCAAGCGAAATACCATCTAAAAACTCAGAAATTTGTTTACTTAAGTCACCCCATAACGAATGGGTAAGGCAACGAGTACCACTTTGGCAGTTACCTTGTCCTTGACAACGAGTGGCGTCTACAGATTCATCAACGGCATGCACGACCATACCTACTGAAATATCGACGGCTTCTAAGCCTAAACGATAACCACCACCGGGTCCGCGAACGCTCGACACTAGACCATGTTTACGTAACTTTGCGAAGAGTTGTTCAAGATAAGACAAAGAGATCCCTTGTCTTTCAGAAATATCGGCTAAGGGCACTGGGCCAGCAGCTGAGTGAATAGCAACATCTAACATAGCTGTCACTGCATAGCGACCTTTTGATGTAAGTTTCATAACTTGTACTGCTCCCAAAAAGTATGCAGTAATTTCATCATACCTGACTAAATTAGTCAAGTATAAGTCCGACTAAATCACTCAAGTATTATGGTATTTCTTATAACAAAAGGTTCCGTTTTTCGCGGGGGTATTTAACCTTTTTATCGCCAAAAATTCAATGCCGACAAGGCAATTAATCGCATTATCGGCCATTTTTTTGACTTGAATCTACAATGACTTAGTCATGGTTAAATACTTGGGTCAAACTTGTCGATGTCTTGTTTACGATTATTCGCAGCATTTCGTTCAGCTTCATCGAAGGCATCAACAGTTAACTCTGGCAACTTTTTGGTACACACCTCCCCCCCCATTTGCTGAATAGCTTGGCATAGCTCTTGGACTTTAGAGTCCATTAAGTGCATGTGATCAAGCATTTGACCTATGGCATTTGCCACAGGATCAGGGTTGTCGGGTGACACTGCATAGGCATCAAAGCCATACTTTTTGGCCATTTCGGTACGGCGTTCGTTTTTTTCTTTCGATTGATTGGTCGGTGATGCGACAACTCGGCCGGGGATCCCAACGACAGTGTGATCGCTGGCCACATCTTTAACAACAACTGAATTAGAGCCAACCCTTGCACCATCGTGCATTGTGATTGGACCTAATACTTTTGCGCCAGCACCTATCACCACATTGTTACCCAATGTGGGATGGCGCTTACCCGCTTGCCACGTGGTACCACCTAGGGTCACGCTATGATAAAGCGTACAGTCATCACCAATCTCGGCGGTTTCACCAATCACAACGCCCATACCATGGTCAATAAAAAAACGCCGACCTATGGTCGCACCTGGGTGAATTTCAACGCCGGTTAACCACCGCGAAAATGTCGATAAACAACGAGCGGTAAAATGCCACTTAGCATGCCAAAGTTTATGGCTTACTCGATGGATCCAAATGGCATGCATACCTGGATAATTAAATAAAATCTCTAAGGTACTGTTTGCAGCTGGATCGCGATGGTAAATCGACTCGATGTCTTCTTTAATTCTAGCAATGACGCCCATGGTGTGTTCCTTACGACTTAATCTTGCTTATCCATTTTTTTATCAACGGAGCTTAAAATACCACGTAAAATGTTCATTTCTGCAGCCTCAATACGTGCTCGAGTGAATAAACGGCGCAGTTTAGTCATCACTTGGCCAGGATGATTTTTGATAACAAAACCGGTTTTAGATAGCGTTGACTCTAAATGCACAAAAAATCGATCAAGTTCAACTGTCAGCGGATATTCTTCAGTTTCTGCTGGTGCTTCTGTTTGGGCTAAATGGGCCACACGGGTTTCATAACAAATAATCTGTACCGCTTGCGCTAAATTAAGCGAACTGTATTCAGGGTTAGCAGGTATTGCCACATGGTAAGTGCATTGCTGTAACTCTTCATTACTCAGGCCATGATTTTCGCGGCCAAACACAATGGCAACAGGGCCATTTAAACACTCTTGTGTCAGTTTTTGCCCGGCTTCACGCGGGTCTAGCATTGGCCAATCTAATGTGCGGCTTCTAGCACTGGTGGCTATCACCAAACGGCAGTCAGCAATGGCATCTTGCAAGGAGTCAACTGTCGTAAGATTTTTCAAAATATCTGACGCACCAGCAGCAAGTGCAATTGACTGACCATCAGGCTCTACCCGAGGCTCGGCAAGATACAGATTTGATAACCCCATGGTTTTCATCGCTCTGGCTGTAGAGCCAATATTACCTGGGTGAGAGGTTCCAACTAAAACAACACGAATATTACTGAGCATGTACGGCTTTCTTTAAACAAAAAATATTGCGCGCATATTAACACAGTCATTGTTTATTACGTTATATGAAAATCTGCATTTGATATAATCGTTAAATTAAGTATAATGCGGGCGCTATTTTACTCGTTCTTTAACATCCAGGGGATTGCAATGCATCCGATGCTGACTATTGCCACGCGCGCTGCACGCGCTGCGGGCCAAACTATTATGCGCGCCTATACTGAACTTGACCGTGTTGAGGTAAGCAGTAAAGGTATTAATGATTTTGTGACTAGCGTAGACAAGGAAGCAGAAGCAACTATCACGTATCAAATTCGTAAATCATACCCAGATCATACGATTGTGGGCGAAGAAAGCGGTGAAAACCGTGGCGAAAATAAAGATTACGTCTGGATAGTCGATCCTTTGGATGGCACGAATAACTTCGTTCGCGGTATTCCACATTTCGCAGTTTCTATCGCCGTACAATATAAAGGCAAAATTGAAGTTGCTGTTATTTACGATCCTGTCCGCGAAGAACTGTTCTCAGCCGTTCGTGGTAAGGGCGCTAAACTAAACGATTTCCGTCTGCGTGTTACCAATGTTAACGAACTGAGTAGCACCATCATTGGTACAGGCTTCCCATTTAAGGCTCGTCAACACACCGAAAGCTACATGGCTATTTTAGCTGAAGTGTTCCCACAATGTGCTGATTTACGTCGTGCAGGTTCTGCAGCATTAGACCTTGCCTACGTTGCAGCTGGTCGTTTAGACGGTTTCTTCGAAATCGGCTTAAAACCATGGGACATCGCTGCAGGTGACTTAATTTGTCGTGAAGCTGGCGGTACTGTAACTGACTTTATGGGTGCTCACAATTATATGACTTCAGGCAACATTGTTGCTGGTAGTCCAAAAGTCACCACACAGCTTGTAAAAACTATGCGTCCGTTGTTAAACGAAGGATTAAAGCGCTAAGCTTATATTTTCTTAGCAACACGTGATTAACACCGCTAATGGTATTATAACCCTTAGCGGTTTTTTTGTGTCTGAAGTTGCTAAAGGTGAATTAGATCACTGGGCAAATCAGTCTAAGTCGTCGATAATGTTGTTCCATTTGCCTCCAGAATTACGATTATGCCATTAACTAAAGCGAAAGACTTAAGCATCAAATCTTTAAAGAGTATTGAACACTTAGTGTTGTTTATTATTGCCTTAGCGACGTTGTTTGCTATAGGCGAAGAAATACTCCACATGATTGCGATTCGGACGGTGGAATTAGCAGACTTACTTTTACTGTTCATTTATCTCGAAGTACTTGCCATGGTGGTGAACTATATTGAGTCAGGTAAGCTACCAATCCGCATGCCGCTGTATATTGCCATTGTAGCATTAGCGCGATACCTGATTTTAGACATGAAGGCGATGGAAGACTGGCGTATTTTAGCCATATCAATATCGACCATCTTATTAGCATGTACCGTGATTGTGATCCGATGGGGTCAGTTAAAAATGCCCTACCCTAAAAACCAGGATTACGACAATTAAGCTTTGTACTATTGCAAAAGATAAAACAAGATTCGCATTCTTAGCGCTTGCTTAACAAAGCAATTATGCTAAAAATAACATTAAACGTGATATAACAGTCAGCATTTAAAATCAAAGTTTTGATCATCAAGGAGCGACAGTATGGGCCAAGAGCCAACAGGATTTGACGAAAAACGGGGTTCACTTCGAGTCGATATGGAAGCTGAGCGGATCCGTTTAGACTGGATTAACGCCAAAGGTGAATCTTGCCAAGACCATGGCATTTGTATCGATTTAGCCCGCAAAGGGGTGTTACTTGATTTTAAAGCAGCCTTTAAATTAGGTGATTTAATCGCCATTACGTTTAACGAAAACACCCCCAAACAGAATACCATCAAAGGCCAAGTTTGCCGCTGTACCGAATGTTCACCTCAAAGCTTTCATGTTGCGCTTCAACTCATTTAATTTGCTGAATATATTATGCAGCCTCAACAGGCTGCTCTATACTCAATAGAGCGTCATGGTAACTAACAGCATGACAAGACCTTACGTACAGAGGATCCAGACATGATATTGCTCGTTGGTGGCGAAAAAGGTGGCAGTGGTAAAAGCTGTTTAGCCCAAAACCTCGCGGTTTACATTACCCAAACATTCAATGCCAATGTATTGATGGTAGATTGTGACCCACAGCGCACAACCTCAGACTGGATCCAAGCACGTAATAATGACCCAAGTCTAAAGGCCATTAATTGCATACAGCTTTATGGCAAGATTAGAAATGACTTATTAAGCCTAGATGAACGTTTTGACTATGTTATCGTCGATTGTGGTGGCCAAGATAACTTAGCGATGCGAGCGGCTATGTCTGTGGCCACGTATGTGGTTATCCCATTAAGGCCAAAACGCCGCGATCTTAAAACATTACCCCACATGGAAGACATGCTAAGTACCTGTAAAATGGTCAATCCCAAAATGGTCGCTACCATTGTGATTACCCAATGCCCTTCTCTGCCCTCGCAAGTTAAACGCATTCTTGAAGCCAAAGAAGTCGTGCAGTCTTTTGGTTTACGTGCACTTGACTCTGTTACCTTTAGCCGCAACATTTATGATGACAGTGAAGAGAGTGGCTCCTCTGTATTAGAAATAGAGCCAGACGGTAAAGCTGCAGATGAAATTCGTGCCATTGCAGATGAGCTTTTTGCCATACCGCCTGAAAATCGTTATGAGTTTAACTGATCTCAAGCGCAAAGCGCCTAAAGGTACTCGTAAAAAGGTATCGGTAGACGACTTTATCGAAGATGCTAACAACTATGCATTAGGTAAAACGTCAGACCAAGTTGCGCCTAGGCAAACCACAGCGCAATTTTTGAAAGGTCTTGATAAAAAAAGCACAAAAATTTATCGTCATGCGACCTTCACCTTAACCGAAAAAAGCATTGCTCAACTTGACGAAATAGCCAAATCCACTAACGTAGCCAAGTCAAAAATTATCAGAATGTTGATAGATGAATTTTATCAACAACACGACACCGATCAATTAACCAGATTGAGCAAGTCATCACGTTAACCCAATCCAAATTGCCTTAATATCATTCACATGCCCTAGGACCTAACTGGTGAGCATTCATGTCACTGATATTGTTACTCACGCAACAAATGTGTGTGTATTTGGTTATTGTCTATTTAGTCAGTAAAACACCATTATTTAAGCTCTTTACTGAAAGCTCAAAACGAGCACCTCATAAAGTCTTTATTTACGTTGTGTTTTCACTGTTTTGTATTCTCGCGACATATTTTGGTGAACAGACCTCTGGCGCTATTGCTAACACGCGCGCCATGGGGGCGGTATTAGGCGGCTTACTCGGCGGTCCTGTAACAGGTTTTTTTGTTGGTTTAACCGGCGGTTTGCATCGTTATACCATGGGAGGTTTTACCGATATAGCTTGCGCAATTTCTACCACGTTCGAAGGTCTATCAGCGGGCTTATATAGCCATTACCTAAAAAAAACCGGTAAAGCAGAGTCGTTATATCACCCAGCAAGAGTGTTTATGGTGACATTTGCTGCAGAATTATTACAAATGAGCCTCATCCTGTTAATTGCCAAGCCTTTTGAACAGGCATGGGCATTGGTTTATGTTATCGCCCCACCAATGCTACTGATAAACTCATTGGGCGCAGCGATGTTTATGAGTATCGTTCGCGACCAAAAAACCATGTTAGACAAATTATCTTCAAGTTTTTCAACCAATGCCTTAAAAATTGCCGAGCGCAGTGTGGGCATTTTATCAAAAGGGTTTAATGAACAGTCGAGCCAAAAAGTGGCACAAATCATCATTGAAGAAACCCGAGTTGGCGCCGTTGCTATCACAGACCGACACAAACTATTGGCCTTTATCGGGATTGGTGCTGACCATCATCTGCCCAATACACCGATATCCTCAACAATGACCTTAGATGCTATTGCTCAAAATAAGGTTATGTTTGCCGACGGAGTAGACAACACATACGCCTGCTCACTATCAAGCCAGTGTAATCTAGGTTCAAGTTTAGTCATTCCCTTGCGCAGTAACGACGAGGTGGTTGGCACCATTAAATTGTATGAACCCAAAAATAAGTTGTTTCTTAACATCAATCGTACTTTGGGTGAAGGTATTGCCCGATTACTGTCAAATCAAATTTTATATGGCCGTTTTGAACAACAAAAAAATTTATTGATGCAAGCCGAAATCAAGTTGTTGCAAGCACAGGTAAACCCACATTTTTTATTTAACGCCTTAAATACCATTAGCGCCATTATTAACCGTGATCCCGCTATGGCGAAAAAGCTCATTCAACAACTATCACAATTTTTGCGAATTAACCTTACCCGCACTACAGGTTTAGTCACACTAGCAGATGAACTTGAGCATATCGACGCCTACCTCGCGATTGAACACGCCAGATTTATCGATAAACTCAAGGTAAATATCAACATACCTGCGCAATATCATCATCACACAATGCCCGCTTTTACTCTGCAACCGCTAATAGAAAATGCGGTAAAGCATGGTACTTCCCGCATGCTTGAGGCTGGCGTGATCACAGTAGAAGCTAAAACACAAGGCAAGGATTTATTGCTCAGCGTCACAGACAATGCAGGTCTTTACCGCCCCGCAAATAACACTGAAGGGCTGGGCATGAACCTAGTACACAAGCGTATACAAAATCTCTATGGTGAACCCTATGGTATTACAGTAAAAAGCGAGGCAGACACCTATACCTGTGTATGTGTACGCATTCCAGTTGAGGAGATCACATCATGATTTCATGTTTAATTATTGATGATGAACCGTTTGCTCGCCAAGAAGTGGCCGACCTGCTGGACAAACATGACGATATAAGCATTCTTGGCCAATGCGCAAATGCAATTGAAGCACTGCAACAAATAAACCTGTTAAAACCAGACCTGATATTTGTTGATATTCAAATGCCGCGGATCAATGGGATGGAGTTGATTGCCATGCTAAATCCCGAGCAAACACCCCGCGCTGTTTTTATAACAGCCTTTGATGAATACGCCACAAAAGCCTTCGACAATAATGCCTTTGACTATTTATTAAAGCCAATAGATGAAACTCGTTTTAATCGAACCCTCGATAAAGTGCGCAGTAACATGACACCGCAGCCAATGGCAAATATATTACCGAGTCAACTACCTCACTTACCTTGCTACAGTGGCAGCAAACTCAAAGTCGTGGCAACAGCAGATGTAGAATTTATTGTCAGTGATGTCGGCGGGATCCATGTTTACAGTGCTAAAGGTGTTAGCCACACGCAATTAACCCTTAAAGCCCTTGAAGAAAAAACCATGTTATTTCGTTGCCATAAACAATATTTGCTGTCACTCAATGCCATTTCAGAAATCGACATCACAGACACTGGCGCCGAAGTCACTACCCATCTTGGTGCTAAAGTGCCAGTCTCACGCCGATACCTTAAAGATTTAAAGCAGTTACTTGGTTTTGTGTAACATGGCGTAGCAAGTGATATTCAGCACATTTTTACATGAGTAAAATATTTCACCGCCTCTATTAACCGCTTAAACGGTCATTTCAACCTGTCACTGAGTTACTCCGCTTTATCACGCTTGTGCACTTTACAATAGCGGCACTATATAAATGGGGGAGATACAAAAATGACCTGGTTTTTACTCTGTGTGGGTTTACTCATTGGTGGGTATTTTATTTATGGGGCTTTTGTCGAAAAAGTATTCGGCATCAAAACTCAACGAAAAACACCTGCATTTACACAAACAGATGGCGTCGATTATGTGCCGATGTCAAAAGGTAAAGTCTATTTAATTCAACTGTTAAACATTGCGGGCGTCGGTCCAATTTTTGGCCCTATATTAGGAGCCTTGTATGGTCCTGCGGCCATGTTATGGATTGTCCTTGGCTGTATTTTTGCCGGTGCAGTACACGATTACTTTTCTGGCATGTTGTCAGTGCGTAACCATGGTCAATCGGTGCCCAATTTAGCCGGCAAATACTTAGGTAAAAATGCCAAACATTTTATGAACTTGTTTGCGATTATCCTATTACTGCTTGTCGGTGTCGTGTTTATCTCGGCCCCTGCGGGACTGTTGAGTAAACTGACCGGGGTTGATGTTGCCATTTTTGTTGGGGTTATTTTTATTTACTACCTCGTCGCCACTATTGTGCCAATCGATAAAATTATTGGCCGTTTTTATCCGTTCTTTGGTGCCTTGTTAGTCTTTATGTCACTTGGATTAACCATCGCACTGATGCTTTCAAGTGAACACACAATGTTACCAGGCTTTGTCATGGGTGACTTTTTTAGCAACTTAAACCCTAACGACATGCCGCTATGGCCAGCACTATTTATTACCATTGCATGTGGTGCTATATCAGGGTTTCATGCAACCCAATCCCCTTTAATGGCAAGGTGTGTTGAAAACGAATCAAATGGCCGCTTTGTGTTTTTTGGTGCCATGATTGGCGAAGGAATTATCGCACTTATTTGGTGTGCTATCGCATTATCATTCTTTGGTGGTGTAGAAGGCCTAAATGCAGGTATGGCGGGTAATCCGGCAAACGTTGTATACGAAGCCTCTAATGGTTTGCTCGGTGCATTTGGAGGTTTTTTAGCAATATTGGGGGTCATTGTTCTCCCTATTACCTCTGGCGATACTGCGTTTCGCTCTGCACGCTTAATCTTGGCTGAATTCTTTAACATTACCCAAGTTGAGTTACCTAAACGCCTTATGTTAGCTCTGCCCTTATTTGCAATAGGTGCGGTACTCACCCAAGTCGACTTTGGCATCATCTGGCGCTACTTTGGTGTAGCCAACCAAACAACAGCGGTACTAATGCTGTGGACAGCAGCGGCATATTTACTACGTCATGGTAAATTCCACTGGATCTGCACCGCACCAGCCATGTTTATGACCTGCGTGGTAATCAGTTTTATGCTTAATTCATCAACCCTAGGAGCGGGTTTACCTATGGTTGTATCAACTGTTGCAGGTGTGGTTACCACAGTGATTATTGCCGCTCTTATTATCATCAAGACCAAAGGCAAAGGGGATGTTGATTCTGACGAAGAAGACAACACTATATTAACTAACGATCAATAATACCAATCAGGATAAATAAATTATTAGAGATTGCGTAGGAATAATCGCTTAGAACAAGCCAGAAGTTGCAACGAGGCAGTTATTCTACCTTCAAAATTTCTAGCGAAGTTATAAGCAATGTAAACCAGTAAGCATGATCACATTTTGTGCTGATTGGTTTAAGTTCACAACAAAACGGCAAGCCTAAGCTTGCCGTTTTGTGTTGATATCTCTTTAGCAATAATGGAGGTATAATATGAACAAATTTATTTAGCACGCACGGTCCATGACACAAGCAAACAATCCGCTTCACGGCATAAAACTAGAAACTATCGTAACCGAACTGGTTGAAAAATACGGCTGGGAAGAGTTAGGCGCTCGAATTAACATTCAATGTTTTAAAGACAATCCTAGCGTTAAATCAAGCTTAAAGTTTTTACGCAAAACACAGTGGGCGCGTGACAAAGTTGAATACTTGTACCTCAAGGCAAACAAGCTACCCTTACCGCCACCAAAAGATAATTCTCGAAGTAGCACAGCAAAATCACAACATGCTGCCAAAAAACCGCTCTCAGTTAAACAAACTGCCTCAAAAAGCAGCGACGAGCCAACAAAACCAGTCAATGCAGATATTTGGGGAAAGGGCTAATATAAAAGCCTGCTGATCTTTCAAGGTTGTTTTGCAACAAATATCAACAGGCCTAAAAAATGTGCTGATAATTCAGCACATATTATTTTAAAGCATGCACTAACATTGTGTTATAGCGGAAACTCAAAAATTAATCGCCACACTTTTAAACCACCACCCACTTGATAACTTAAACCCACATGGTCAATTTCAATGCTGTCTAGGCCTATTGCAGCGAGTGTTATCGGTTTAGAAAAAGCCAGCGTGGTTCCGACTTCGTAGGTATAAGAGGTCAGTACATCTTTACCACGAGGCGTAACAAATTTTAATTGGTTAAAATACCAGTGACCTGCAACAAACAACCGTGGCTCAACCCGAATATCATCCCAGTGCCAATCGTAATTAACGCCAAAATCAATGCCCGTTTTCAGGACAGAATAGCCTTCTGTGCCGTCATTCTGATTGCTTTTGTATCCTGCATAGTAAATCCGATTCACCCAAATTGGACTGTAATCGGCAGAACCAAAACGATACAAACTTGATAAGCCCGTTGAATAAATACCTACATGGCTGTGGGTAGAGAAGTTATGTCCATAACCCAAATCAATATAGGATTCGAGTGTCAGTTGCTCGTCTACTAACCAGTGATACTCAATACCAGGGGTAATAGTTAACGTACCAACGCTTTCAGGCAGACTACCCCCGGGCAAATCGTTAAAAGAATAGTCAAAAAAGCCAAACGATGCAGCTAAACGTAACCTTAAAAGGTGTTTGTCTGATTGTTCAAGATCAAAACCTAACGGCACATTCACGACCGCAGCACTTTGTCCCGCGGTACGATAAATACCGCTCCCTAAATAATTAGCAAAGGCATAATGTGATGCATCGGGTTCAGAATTGATTTCGTTAGCGACAGCAAATTGGAAAGGTAATGAGGCAAGCAAAACAACTGTGAAAACAAGCCAAGCGAAACAATTAAAACGATACGATGATAACCCCACAAGACAGTTGTGCTGCGTTAGCTCCATCACCATACCGTTTCTATTGGATTGAATTAATCATTGTTAAAATGGTATTCAGACATCATATGACCAAGTTCGGTTGATTTAGTCTTTAAATATGACTCGTTATACCTATTTTTACCCACTTGCAGTGGAATGCGTTCAGACACTTCAATACCCACATTTTGCATTGCCAATACTTTACGTGGATTATTGGTCATTAAATTCACTTTTTCGACACCGATATGTTTTAACATAGGCAAAATCATATCGTATTTACGCATATCGGCTTCAAAGCCTAAGCGCTCATTAGCTTCTACTGTATTGGCACCAGCGTCTTGCAATTCGTACGCTCGGATTTTGTTTAATAAACCTATACCACGGCCTTCTTGGCGTAAATACAACAAAAAACCTTGGCCTTTTTCAGCAATGGTTTGCATTGCAGATTGTAATTGAAAACCACAATCACAACGTAAACTAAACAAAGCATCGCCGGTAAGACATTCTGAATGAATACGGCCTAACATAGGTTTTGTTGGCTCAAGCTGACCAAATGTCAACGCAACGTGTTCTTTACCTGTAGCGGTTTCTTCAAAACCGTGCATGTCAAACACCCCCCACGGGGTAGGTAATTTAGAGGTTGCGATATATTTTATCGACATGAATTAACCTTACGACAACTAACTGTAAAAGAAAATATTAAAACTTTGCAGGAGCAAAACCTGTCACTTCTTTAATGCCCATTTCACGGCCAAGGGCTGTTAAAGGATGTACCACAACCAAGCCTTTAACTGATTTATTTAATTTACCCATATCGGCTTGTTCAGCTTTCGTTAAGACACGCTTAAAGCCCATCGCTTTTAGCGCAACGCCTTCTTTGCTTAACTCACGAGACTGTTGACCTTTCACACTGGCAATACGTTTAGTGACAGTCGCGATTTCTTTCTTAAACTGCATGATAACGGTAGCATCGCCACGTTGTTCAGCCGCCGCCAATTTGCGACGAAACTTGTCTAATTTATCATTTAATGTTTGCAGTTCTTGCTTTAAATTCATTTGGTTACCTTAAATGCGTTGGTGTGTTATTGAAGAGGCGACGCTATGCTATCCCTCACAACACCTTTTCGGAGGCAGATTATATACCCAAACCCACCTAATATGCGACAACCAAACCACGCATATATCGCCCCATCAGTCATTTTATCATTGTTTGCGCCCTGCATAGATGAGAAAGCACCCCCAAAAAAATAGAACCAATGTGATGAAATCAACTCAACCATAAAAAAGCGATGCTCATCATTTTTCAGCGTTTAAGCATGCTGTTACCTCAATATGATTAAAAAAAACTCAAACACGCCAACAAGTGTTATTTAGCTCGCTATTTGACGTAAATTACATTGCAATATTTATGATAATCATTATCATTCGCAACAATTTCAACAAAGGTATCCATATTATGACAACACTTCGTCTATCTTTGCTTGCTCTAGCTTGCAACAGTATTTTGTTTCCAATTTATGCACACGCTCAATCTCCTGCAGAGTCCAGTACAAAGGTACAATCAAGTGAAGAATATGAGCGCATTACAGTATACGGCCGTCAAAACCAGGTTGTAATGAACTCAGGTTTAGCGACAAAATCAGACATGTCGTTAATGGAAACACCTGCTGCGGTTGTCATTGTCGACGAAGCCTTAATTGATGCCCAAGGCATTAGCAATATGCAAGATTTAGTACGTAATATTAGTGGCGTTACTCAGGCGGGCAATAACTATGGCATCGGCGATAATCTTGTCATCCGCGGTTTAGGAGCCAACTACACTTATGATGGCATGTACGGTGGCGCGGGCCTTGGTAACACCTTTAACCCTACCCGCTCACTAACAAACGTTAACTCTGTTGAAGTATTAAAAGGCCCGGCAACAGGCTTATACGGTATGGGCAGCGCTGGCGGTGTGATTAACTTAATTGAGAAAAAACCAGAATTTGTCAGCAAACATGTCATTGAAGCAGAAGTAGGACAATGGGACACTTATTCTATGATGGCAGACAGCACGGGTGGCATCACAGATGATGTTGCTTATCGTATTGTCGCGAAAAGTGCTCGCAGTGACGGCTATAGAGATCTTGGCACAGACAGAGATGAAGTCTACGGCTCACTCAAATTTGTGTTAGATGATAATCAAAATCTAATGTTATCTACCGCTTATATTAACGACGCAATTCCGGTTGATTCTATTGGTCACCCAATACGTATTTATAATGCCGCATCGGTTGACGGAAAAACCGCCGCAGAAGTGAGCTGGGAAGATCTTGTTAATGACCCAACAAGCAGCGGCGTACAGCTTACAGATGAACAACGTCAACAATTAGCCAACTCACTTAGCGCTAACGATGGCCAAACCCCTTACGACTTTGGTCATAATGGCTTAATTTCTCCAATGGCAAAAGACAACGAAAGCGAAGAGCTTCGTTTTAAGCTAACCCATAATATTTATTTAACAGATAACTTGTTTTTGAACCAACAATTGCAATACCGTAATTATGAAACTGGTTTTGCTCGTCAAACTGGGGCATACAACTATGTTTACTGGCAACGCAGCGGAGTGATAAATGCCAATCCTCGCGCCCCACTCGTAGAAGATGACATATTGTACCCTTATGCCGCACGTCGCCAAGAGTACCGAAAAGTCACGGCAGATGAACAATCTTGGCAATATTTTGCCGATCTTCGTTACGACTTTGACATTGGTAACATTGAAAACGAATTATTAGTCAATGCCAACTTTGAAGATCGCACCATCGACTTTAAACAATCTTCGATTTGGGATGCCGACTATGTCCTTAAAGACAGCAGTGGTAATGTCAGCTACCAGGGTACACTCCCTTATATTTACGACATACGAGATCCTAACTGGGCAGAAGGTGATTTTGAAGATTACGACCCACTGGTCACCAGCAATTACAACAAATCTGTCAGTGCATGGGGTCTTGGGGTACAGCATGTGGGGTATTTAGGGGCAGGCTTTACCAGCCGAGTGGGTGTTGCCTTTAACGAAATTAAGCAAACTTATCAGCATCTTGGTGTTGACGCTCGCTACAGTAGTAGCCTTGCAGAACCTCAACCAGAAGCAGATACCACAGACAACGGTATTACCTACAACCTTGGCTTAACGTACATGCCAACAGATGATATATCGATATTTGTTAACCACTCAAAAGGCCGTACTGCATACAGTGTCTTAGGTGATGTAACAGGTACAGAAGCGGATCGAGACGATTCTGAATCAATCAGTAACGATTTAGGCGTGCGCTTTAAAGCATTTGAAGATCAACTTCTGGCATCATTGGTATTTTTCAAGTCATCGCGCACCAATATCGCCTACAGTAATCCAGATTACGACAGCAGCGGCACCACACCGGATGTAGAGCCTTACTTTTACGATGGCAGCGAAGACACCGAAGGGGTCGAAATCGACTTAAACGCCTATTTAAGTGAGCAGTGGAAAGTCAATGTTAACGCGGTTTACCAAGACGCCAGAGACAACCAAAATCCAAACAGTAGCGATTATGGTCAGCACCAAAAAGGTGTGCCGTACGTTACCGCAAGCACTTGGGTGACATACGCTGCCGAGTTTGGTTTACCGGCTCCTATCTCGATAAGCCTTGGGGCTGAACATGTGGGCGAACGCAGCACAAATTCAAGCTCGTTTGGTATTCCTGATGGTTATGTTCCTAGCTATACCGTTGTTGATTCGGCAATAAGCTACGATGTTGAGCGCTATAAAATTCAATTAAACTTGAATAACCTGTTCAATAAATCCTACTACGAAAAAGCCATGTTTTTGGGCGGTCTTCCTGGCGAAGAACGAAATGCAAAACTGACTGTCACATACCGAATTTAAGGTATTTGTCATCACATTGCGTATTAACAAACACCGCGATACTGCGGTGTTTTTTTGCTTGTTTACCAAACATGACACACGTTAATCAGTGAGGGCACAGCGAGTGTGTAAAAAAGCTTAAACAAGGCAAATAACTGAATAACTAACCTCAACTCTGGATAAGAGATGTATTGATAACGATATAAATCAATAGATTGACTAAAATCCACTGTCAAGCTTGTGATTTGTTTTGCTAACAAGACGAATTAACGCGTCAATAGCTAGCCTATTGCAAGTTAATTCAACGCAGTGAGGAAGGCAAAGGACTGCTTGAAAGGCGTTTGTTATCCAGAGCTGAGGTTAACTAACTTTCAAGGTTGTTTTTGCAGCGAATGGTTGGCCCAAATGGTTCTATTTCGAAGTCACGCCATACAGTGTTAGCTCTTTTAACTCAGCCTCAAAGGAATGCCCCAGCCTCTTTGAGTCTGTTTTATGCTCATTTAAAGGCAGCGCCATTACTGCATCGCAATGCCTTAAAAAGACTCGATGCATTCAGATAATGCGAATGAGGATAAAATACCCTCACGCTTGACACACTATCGCTATAACCACATTACGTGAATAAATAAACGAGTACCGTACACAAGGACATTATTTTATGGCTGACACACTATACACAGCATACACATTACCCAATGGGGCAATCATTCCTAATCGCCTAGTAAAAGCAGCAATGGAAGAAAACCTCGCTAATGGGGCTCAGCAACCAGACTCGGCATTATTTTCACTTTATCAGTCTTGGGCTAAGGGTGGCATTGGCCTAATGATCACAGGAAATGTGATGGTCGATCGTTATGCCATGACAGGTCCTGGAGGGGTTGCTCTCGAGGCGGGTAGTGACCTTGCTCCTTTTACACAATGGGCACAAATCGCCAAACAGCACCAAGCAAGAATATGGATGCAGATTAATCATCCTGGCAGACAAGTGTTTAAAGCCATGGGCGGTAAAAATTTAGCACCATCGCCTATCGCATTAGATTTAGGCAAGCACTCGTCAATGTTCTCCAAGCCACAAGCCATGACTCACGATGATATTGTTGATGTTATTCATCGTTTTGTAACCACGGCAAGTTTAGCCAAGCAAGCCGGGTTTGACGGTGTACAAATCCATGCCGCCCACGGCTATTTACTGGCACAATTTTTGTCTCCGCTCACCAATAAACGCACCGACGAATGGGGCGGAAGCCTTGAAAATAGAGCAAAATTATTACTTGAAATCACTAAACAGGTGAGGCAGCAGTGTGGTGATAAATTTGATATTGCCGTGAAACTAAACTCTGCCGATTTTCAGCGCGGTGGCTTTGATATAGATGATGCCGAAAAAGTGATCAACTTATTAGCCCAATATCGTGTCGATATGGTTGAATTGTCTGGCGGCAGCTATGAAGCACCGGCAATGCAAGGAAGAAGCGCAGATGAGCGCACCCTCGCCCGAGAAGCTTACTTTTTAACACTTACCCAGCAATTGGTTGGCCGCTCGCCCATTCCATTAATGCTCACTGGCGGAATACGCCGTAAAGCCGTTGCAGAACAAGTCATTAATACAGGCTTTGCCCTATGCGGCATGGCTAGCGCCCTAGCCTTTTGTCCTCATTTACCAAACATCTGGCAAACTCAGGCAGAGTTTGCGCCGGCAATACCAAACGTAAACTGGCAAAGCAAACCACTCGCAGGTCTTGCTACAATGGCCATCATTAAACGCCAGTTAAGACGAATGAGCAAAGGCCAACTACCGCAAACAAACGACTCACCATTGTGGAGCCTAGTGCTTGACCAAATTAACATAAAGAAAAGAACCCAGCGCTATCGCAAAAACCTTGGGATCACTCCCGCTTAAAACGATGAACAACTTGATTGCTGCTTCCACGCCATAATAGCGTGGGATCGGCTTTATCTTGTTCAAACTTACCGTCAATCAATACATCAACCAGTTTGATGATTTGCATTTGTTGCTCATTGAGTTCATCAAGTTGATAACCGCTCCAAAGCCAAATGTCCTTTGTAGGACATTCGCATCTCACTCTTTTGACTAACTGAAGTATGGTCTTTATGTTCACCGGATGCAGCGGATCGCCACCACTTAGGGTTAATCCACGCCGCTTTATACGCTCATCATTTAAATCAGCAATAATTTGGTCTTCAAGCGCTTGAATATACAAATGGCCAGCATCTGCTCGCCAAGTGCTTTGGTTATAACATCCTTTGCATGCATGCTCGCAACCGCTGACAAATAAGGTGCAGCGGGTGCCCTCACCATTTACCACATCAACACTATGATAAGCACTGTAATGCATTACAAATGTTTCACTCTGCGTTTAACTTCTTCTTGTTTGCCAAAGTTAAATGGCCGTGCATCTGGGCTGCCTAAATAACCACATACCCGGCGAGTAACCGACACTCTACTGGGCTCATGGTTGCCACATTTAGGGCACACAAACCCTTTGCTGGTACAATTAAACTCGCCGATAAAGCCGCAGTCATAACACTCATCAATTGGTGTATTGGTGCCGTAATAAGGCACACGGCTATAGCTGTAGTCCCACACGTTTTCTAATGCTTCAATATTATGTTGCATATTGGGGTACTCGCCGTAGCAAATAAACCCACCATTGGCGATTGCGGGATAAGGTTGTTCAAAATCAATTTTATCGAACGGGTTCACTTTTTTCTCAACATCTAAATGAAAACTATTGGTGTAGTACCCTTTATCGGTCACCCCTGCAACAACCCCGAACTGCGCGGTATCAAGCTGGCAAAAACGACTGCATAAATTTTCACTTGGGGTGCTGTATAAGCTAAAGCCGTAACCGGTTTCTTGTTTCCACGCGTCAGTGGCTTGCTTAAGTTTACTGATAATTGCCACCGCTTTTTCACGTAAAGCGGCATCATCAAACACATGCTTATCGTGGCCATAAATGGCATTAATGGTTTCGTGTAACCCAATAAAGCCTAATGAAATAGACGCACGGCCATGTTTAAAAATCTCGCTAATGTCATCATCGGCATTTAGGCGCAC
Source organism: Shewanella basaltis (assembly GCF_023283885.1). Lineage (GTDB taxonomy): Bacteria > Pseudomonadota > Gammaproteobacteria > Enterobacterales > Shewanellaceae > Shewanella > Shewanella basaltis. The sequence goes on along the minus strand of NZ_JAKILA010000027.1, from coordinate 17,639 downwards.
ACCGCATGCACCTTCCATGTATAAAATCGGCGCTACGCGTGCTTTAACCCCTTCTAAACGCGCAATACGGGTATCAAGCGCCTTGCGAGCAATTAATAAGCGTTGATCAAGTAATTGATAAAAGCGTTGCTCATTATTACCCGCTTCTAACGCAATACGCGGTAAATTTAAGCTCACCACCCCTAGGTTGTTGCGCCCTTCGTGTACGAGTTGACCGTCTTCTTCATAAACACCCAAAAATGAGCGACATCCCATTGGAGTTTTAAATGAGCCCGTGACTTTTACCACTTGTTCATGATTTAAAATATCGGGGTACATGCGCATGCTTGAACACGTGAGCGCCATCTTTTTAATGTCGTAATTACAGTCTTGGGCTTTATGGTTTACCCCGTCTTTAATTGCAAAAACCAGTTTAGGAAACACCGCGGTTTTACGGTTTTTCCCCAAACCAGCCATACGAACAGTCAATATCGACTTTTGAATTAATCGCGATTCCCATGAGGTACCTAAGCCAAAACCAAAGGTCACAAAGGGTGTTTGCCCGTTGGCGGTATGCAAAGTATTCACTTCATACTCTAGAGACTGGAAGGCATCGTGACATTCTTTTTCTGTTTGCGTCATCGCAAACCCTTCTTCGTCTGCTACTTGCCACTTTTTAGCAACGCTAAGGTGCTTTTGATAACTCTTTTGCACAAACTCAGCTAACACTTCATCGATACGGTTAATGGTTGTGCCACCATAAATATGGCTCGCCACTTGGGCAATAATTTGCGCAGTGACGGCTGTCGCGGTAGAGATCGATTTAGGGGTGTCAATTTCAGCATTTCCCATTTTAAAACCGTGGGTCAGCATGCCTGCTAAATCAATTAACATGCAGTTAAACATTGGGAAAAAAGGCGCATAGTCTAAATCGTGATAATGGATTTCGCCCTTTTCATGTGCACCAACCACCTCTTTAGGTAACAAATGGGTTTTGGCATAATGCTTGGCCACGATACCGGCTAGCAAGTCCCGTTGAGTCGGAATGACTTTGGCATCTTTATTGGCATTTTCGTTTAAAATCGCGCTGTCAGACTGCTCCACTAACCCCCGAATCGCACAATTTAATTTGCTTTGCGCTTCACGGTGTTTATCACGGTCGTGGCGATATTCAATATAATGGCGAGCAACAGATTTATATGGCCCAGACATGAGTAAATTTTCGACCGCATCTTGCAGTTCATGGATATCTACTTCTTTGCGTTCGGCCATTTGCATTTGAATCGTTTTAGCTAATTCAAGTGCATATTGCTCATCTGCTTGCCCCGCAGAATCCATTGCAGCTAACACCGCATCTTTGATCCGATTAACATCAAACCCAGTCCGGCATCCATCCCTTTTAACCACAACCAGCATACAATTCACCTTTTGTGAATACTGCAAAAACACCATATATCGATGCAGCATAAAAATTTAACACTATATGCTGTGTATTAGGCGCTATTATGGCCTAGGCGTCTTTGATCCAGATCATAAGAAAGTAGTCTGTTTGGTATAACAGTAAAATTGCATTTAGCTCAGTCAACTTAGGCTTAAATGGTAAGCAGCAGGCCATAGGCCTGCCAAAGATATTAATACATGGCCACTCAGGAGGTTTTAAGCCGTTTTAGATTTAGGCGTCGTTATATATTGCTATTACGACTCGACAACGTCGCCTTGAGCAAGTGAGCAATATCTTGCACTGCAGCCTCACCGGCTTTAATGGCCTCTTTGGCTCGGTGAAACTCCATGGTGCCAATATCGACCACATCAGGCACGATATAAATATCAGGTGGTTCCCCCATTAATCGTGAGCGTTTGTGTCTTTGTTCTAAAATGTCCATTGACTGCGACATCACCGCAATCATGCCAGGGTGAGATTTGCTGCCACCAAGGGAAAACTTGTCAGTGAGGCCACTCATGTAATCCTTACCCTTACCCCATAAATCCATAAAACCTGACTCTAATTGAGGCTTCTCATTGATAGGTTGAGCTTTCTTAGGTTCGCGACTTTTCAATTGCTCTGGCAACATGTGCATATGACCGCGACGATGACCATTTAAATCAACCGCTATCACTATATCGACGCCCATGGCACGACATAACGAAACCGGCACAGGGTTTACGACGGCACCATCAACTAACCAACGATTATCTTGTTGCACGGGAGGTAAAAAACCTGGCATTGAACAAGATGCCCGCACGGCATGGCGTAAATTACCTTCTCTAAACCATATTTCTTGACCAGAGTAGAGATCGGTTGCCACGGCCGCAAATGGCCTCTTTAATTGCTCAATATTAAGATCGCCAATACGATTGGCCAATACATCAAATACTTTTTGGCCACTGATTAAACCACCTTTACGCCAGCCTAAATCCATCAGGCCAAGTACGTCCCAGCTTGAAAAACCACTCACCCAGGTTTCAAGTTCAGCTAAATGCTCATTCGCATAAGCCGCGCCTACTAGCGCACCAACAGAACAACCCGCAATTTTATCTGGGTAAATGTCTAACGATGCTAAACCATTTAACACCCCAATATGTGCCCAGCCTTTTGCGGCTCCGCTGCCTAGCACTAATCCTACGGTAGGTTGTGTCATGTTTATTCCTTTTAAACGAGGCATCATTACCATTCAATCAACATCATAAATTTGCACATACTAAGCAAATAAAAGATGTTAAAAAATAGCATAACTAAAGCGACTCTTGTTGGCTATAGCACAGTGAAACAGCTATAATCCTTGGCTTACATTTTTTAGGGGATTTACCTTTGCAATTTACCGATTTTCAGTTGGACAAGCGCCTGCTTGACAGTTTAAAGCACCTTGGCATTACCACGCCTACCGATGTTCAAGCGCAAGCTCTGCCCATTGCCTTATCTGGTAAAGATTTAATGGCTTCGTCTAAAACCGGTTCGGGAAAAACCCTGGCATTTTTATTACCGGCCATGCAACGGGTTATCTCAACTCGAGCTTTGTCTAAAAAAGACCCGCGAGTACTGATTTTATTGCCCACACGCGAGCTGGCACAACAAGTATACGGCCAACTGCGTTTACTTGTGGCTAACACTCAGTACAAGGCCATTAGCGTCTTAGGCGGTGAAAACTTTAACGATCAGGCTAAAGCTTTGGCAAAAGATCCCCATTTTATTGTGGCTACGCCAGGTCGTATTGCAGACCACTTACAGCAGCGCCACTTGTTTTTAAATGGGCTGGAGTTATTGATACTTGACGAAGCAGACCGCATGCTTGACCTTGGTTTTGCGCCACAGTTAAAAGCAATCAATGACGCAGCCGATCATAAACGACGTCAAACCTTGATGTTTTCTGCCACGTTAGATCATGACAGCATCAACGACATAGCTGCCACGTTACTCAAATCACCTAACCACGTGTCAATTGGTGAGTCATATTCAGAACATAAAGACATTGAACAACGCATTATTTTGGTTGACCATTTAGACCATAAACAAGCGCTATTGCAGCATATTTTAACCCAGGAAGCACACAAGCAAGTCATAGTGTTTACAGCAACCCGCTCCGACACAGACCGTTTAGCCACGTTACTTGCCTCGCAAGGTTTTGCGACATCAGCGCTTAGCGGTGATTTAAAGCAATCTGCGCGTAATCAAATCATGGATCAATTTGCTCGTGGTCAATCGCAAATATTGGTCACCACAGATGTGGCATCACGTGGGTTAGATTTAGTAAACGTGTCATTAGTAATTAACTTTGATATGCCAAAGTTTGCTGAAGAATACGTCCATCGCATCGGTCGTACCGGTCGTGCGGGCGCTAAAGGTGATGCCATCTCTTTTGTGGGCCCTAAAGACTGGGACAGCTTTAAAAAAGTGCAGCTGTTTTTACGTAAAAACTTTGAGCCCACAGTGATTGAGGGCATGGAAGCTAAATTCAGTGGCCTTAAAGATAAGCCAGGTGCAGGCAAAATAAGTAGTGCCCCACAAGGCCGCGCGGCAAAAAATACGGCTCAAGCGACTAAAAAACCTAAAACGGCGCCCAAACGTGATAAACGCTTTATCACCAGTGTTGACGTAGGTGATGCACCTATACGCCGCAAAGCTAAACCGATTCAAATTATTGAAGAAGACAATAGCGCTGAAGACTAAATGATGTCTTTAACACAAACCATATAAATGATGACGCATTAGCGTAATCGATTGAACAACGACACGTTAGCAAGCCAACGTGCAGCAAAAACAGTAAGGATTAACATGAAAATTTGTGGTGTAGAATTAAAAGGCGGCGAAGCCATTATCAGTTTACTCACCTATGAAGGTGAAACCTATAACGTGCCTGCGTGCCGTAAAGTGTCATTTAGCGTGTCAAACTCCAACGAAACTGAAAGTATTCGTGAGTTTCATTTTGCGTTTCATAAGCTGATGGAAGATTACAAGGTCGATCAAATCGCCATTATTGAGCGTGAACAAAAAGGTAAATTAGCCGGTAGTGCAACAAGCTTTAAACTTGAAGCTGCCATTCAAATAACCGATCTGCCTGTTAGCCTTATTTCTCCTGTTGCCATTAAAGAGCAGTTAAAGCGTAACCCACCACAGGTTGATTTTGAATCACTGGATCTTAAGCGTGTTCAGCAAAACGCGTTTGATGTGGCTTATGTGCAACACAACCGTATTATTTTTGGTAAAGCGTAAACCGCCACGTTTTGGCGTTACTGCAATAATCAGTAACGCCACTATTATGTCTTTATCATTCACTTTACATTTGCACGCAAGTTGCCTACATGTCAGACAGTAAACCTAAAAGCCGTCAAGCCCCGCCCAAAATGCCATTAAAACTGGCAAGCCAGACATTAAAACCTAAAACTGACATAACTAAACTCGTCACCAGCGCTGATATTAAGCAGCGTCAAAGTGAGCTCAGTGCATTACGTTATTTAAGTGGCTACCGTGCAGAAGTGGTTGAACAGATCAAACAGTTGGTTGACACCCAAGCATTAGGGGCACACTTTTTAAGTCGCTACCCGCGCGTGCATGATATTCGTACCGATAAAGCCTTGTACGATATGACCATTAAGTTAAAAAATACCTTTATGCGTCAATCGGATCCACTCGCAAAAGTGATTTTTGACGACAAAATAAATGTCAGCCATCATGCGCTTGGATTACATTCTTATGTCAATCGACGCCAGGGCAGCAAAGTGAAAGCTAAAAATGAAATCCGTATATCTTCACGCTTAAAGCAGATCCCGTTTGAACTATTGCAAATGGTGGTGGTGCATGAACTCGCCCATCTGCGCGAAAAAGATCACAACAAAGCCTTTTATCAATTGTGCACTTTTATGTTGCCAGACTATCACCAGCTCGAGTTTGATATGCGTGTGTGGTTAGTTGCAGAAGCAGCAGGCCAATCTCCCTACGCTTAAACTTCAGTGAGTGCACGGCAATTTGATTCTTGATTGACTCTGCACCCTAAAACGACACTGAATTGTCGAAAAATTAACTCAAGACTTTACCCGCCAAGGCGGATTTAAACGATTCTCTCCCGCCCAATAAAGCTTTAACTTATTGCCACTGGGGTCAAATAATACCGCCTCTCGCCACAAATAGGCTTCATCTGTGGGTAACTGAGCAAACTCAATCCCTTTTGCTAGCAAGTCATTTACCCAGCTATCTAACTCTGCATGTTCAAAGTAAATCACCGCGCCATTGCCTATCGGTTCTGGTTCAAGTGACAACGAAAACGTACTCTGCCCCATCGGGCATTCAAAGCGCGCATAATGTGGCGTATCAACGATTAAGGTAAATCCCAAAACGTGATAAAAGGCCACCGATTTTTTCATGTCTAATACAGGTAAAGTGACTTGATTAAGATCCATTTAACCCTCGTTGGTTTCGTTGCAAGACAGGTGTTTCATCATAAAATAACGCTCAGGGCTACCCGGAAATTTAGGCACAGTGCCTATGATGATAAAACCTAATTTTTGATAAAACCCTGGCGCTTGAAAATCCAGGGTATCAAGTTGTGCAATCAGACACCCCCGCTTAATGGCTTGCGTTTGTGCTACCTGCATCAACTTTTGACCTAAGCCTTGCCCTCTATAATGTGCATCAATCCACACCAAATTAATCAGCAAGTTTTTGTAAATAGTTCGCCCTGCTACGCCACCAATAATGTCACCTGTAGTGTTTCTTGCAACGATTGTCAGTGGTTGTGTTGCCTCATCACCTAAATGTTCAACATTAAATTGACGCAAACCAGCAGTGAGTTGCCCCACCACATCGTTGGCTTCTTGGTCAATAATTTCAATGTTCAAAACCGAGTCCCTCTAATTGCACATAAGTAAAGTTGAGTTTAATCGCTAACCTATAGAAATACGCAGCCAAGCAATAATTGAGTATCAAAATCAGTTGCCAGGGCGCAATTTTCACGCCCTGGCAAACAGGCATAGTAACGACTTAAAACGGTACGATACGTGATTAGGCTTGCACTTTATTTTCAACTCAGCAGATCAAATATAGGCAAACATAGCCCGAATTAACTTACGATTTAACCTCTTTGTGAACAAATCTAATCACAACAATTAATTTAGCCATGTTGATAGATATAAAGGGTCAATATTGTTCGATTTCGGTGCAATGCTGCTCAACATTACACCATTGTCATAGACCTCTGCACAAATAAATCACTAAAAAAACCTCAAGACCATGATTTACAATATAAAAATATTACCCCTAGATTTGGCATAAATCTTCCTTTCATTTTATGTCGCACTGAAATGAGCTATCACAGGCTATAGCAATAACCACTGGCGTGTATTGCAACATCATCGCCCTGTTCTGTGTTATGTCGCACGCAGCGCTGTATTGAGCGTAATCAAACAGGCCCTAGGGCTCATTCTGATCTTATGACAATCAACCTTGGTTCTTGCTATGTAAATTAATCATTTACTGCATAAGCAACCTATTGGAGTCACATGTTAAACGCGTTAATCCCACTTTCAGCATTACTCATATCGAATGCATTTTTAATTCTTGGCCATGGTTTATTGCTCACATTACTGCCCATTGCAGCCAGTGGAGCTGGTTTTAGTGACACACAAGTGGCATTAACCGGTTCAGGCTACTTTTTGGGGTTTGTTTCTGGCTGTTTGGCCACCCCCTTAATGTTAAAACGAGTGGGCCATATTCGCAGTTTTGCAGTGTTGGCAACCTGTTACTCCGTGGTCATTTTAGTGTTTCCTTTACTGCCCGAGTTTTACAGTTGGATGTTGTTAAGATTCTTGATAGGAGTGATGATTTCAGGGTTATACATGATCATCGAAAGCTGGTTAAATGGCACATCCACAGCCACGAATAGAGGCACAATACTGTCTATCTACACCACGCTCAATTTACTTATGGTGATGTGTGGTCAACAGCTGTTTAACTTAGGTAGCGAGCGTGAATCGATGCTATTTGGTCTTGCCGCTATTTTTATCTCTATCGCCATTATTCCGGTGTCACTAACACGTTCATCAGCACCTGCGGTGGTGAAACAAGTTAAGTTGAATATGCCTAAGGTGTGGCAACACTCTCATGTTGCATTGATTGGGGCCGTGGTGGCAGGGTTTGTCACAGGTGCATTTTGGGCATTAGCCCCTATCTACGCTAAAGATAATGGTTTTGATAGTATTCAATTGGGCGCATTTTTATCTGCAACAGTGCTTGGTGGTGCTTGTTTTCAGGTGCCATTAGGTAAATTATCTGACAGGTTTGATAGACGCAGCGTCTTGATGTTTACAGCTGTTGCCGGCTCCCTAGTATCACTTTTATTTGTTACCCTTCCTTACTTCATCATATCCTTTGGCGGTTGGCCTGCTGCAATATCGGCTTTTTTTTGGGGCGGAACCTGCATGACGTTATACGCAATATGCCTAGCCCACGCTAATGACAACGCCACCGCTGAAGACTTTGTTGAAATAAGCAGTGCCATGCTTATTACGCTTGGCCTATCGTCTGCCATAGGTGCGCCAATGGCTTCGCTTGCCATGGGATTATTGGGCGCCAAAGGGTTATACGCTTTTACCAGTTTGTGTTTAGCTGTTTTCTTCATCATTGTGCTATTAAGACGCCGAAGCCACACAATCCCGGCAAGCCTCGAAACCAAAGAAAGCTTTCGGGCTGTCACCGATATGGCCAGCCCAACAGCTTATGAAATGGACCCCAGAACCGAAGCCGATGCAGATAATGTTAGGCGATAATGCCAATCAGGATAAATAAGTGATCAAACATTGCGTAGGAAAAATCGTTTAAACAAGGCAGAAATTGCAGCAAACGAGTTGTTCTAACTTCAACATGTCTAACGACGTTATAAGCGATGTTAACCAATAAGCATGATCACGTTTTTGTGCTGTTTGGTAAAAAAGACGATAAACAACTGATAATAAAAAATGCAGCTTTTAGGCTGCATTTTTTAATGAGTAAGTTAACTTACACTGAGTGTGATTAGCCTAAGTCCATCATCATTGTGCGGCTGCGCACTAATGCCTGAAACTCTTGTAATTGCTTTTTAGGTAATACTTTGGCTTCTGCAATGTTGGCTTTCATTGCATCAACTGGGCGACCGTTAACAATAAATTCATAGTGTAAATGTGGGCCGGTGGAAGCACCTGTATTACCCGATAACGCAATCACTTGACCACGAGTAACGCGCTGGCCTTTTTTCACTAAAAACTTAGACAAGTGCAGGTAGCGAGTACGTACTTTATTGTCATGTTCAATCACAATGTAGTTACCCGCAAACGCATGTTTAGTCACCATGGTCACTACGCCATCACCAGGGGCAACAACTCGAGTACCAATCGGTGTGGCAAAATCGGTTCCGTTATGTGGGCGAATGCGACCTGTTATTGGGTGCTTACGCGCAGGGTTAAAACGCGACGTTAGCCTTACCTTGCGGTCTAAAGGAATACGTTGAAATGCTGGCGCTAAACTCTGGCCATTAATGTCGTAAAAATTACCATCGGTATTTTGAAACGCGGTAATTTCACGACGACCGGTATTAATGCGAATACCTTCAATAGAGGTGGCACCTGTTGGCTCACCTTCAACAAATTGATCGTTAACCAACACCGAGAAGGTATCACCTGCACGTAATTCACGTGAAAAGTTGAGTTTCGATTTTAATAGTGATTCGACTTTTTGAATTTCGGCTGCACTTAAACCCGCATTTTTAGCAGACACATAAAACGAGCCGTTAATTTCACCGCCAACAATACGATTTTGCCAAATACCGTTAATATTAATGTCTTTGACCTCAAAACTGCCATCGTCAAAACGGGTAAATACAACTTGATGTGCTGGATTGAAATACAATTCTAATTTTTCAAGTTCGCCATTGGCATTATCCCAAAACTGGATGCGGTTACCCGGTAATAAGGTGTCTAAGGCCAATACCTCTAAATCGGCCTCAAGCACTTTATACATGGTGCGTTGATCAATACCAGCAAGCTCGAATAAATGACTTAAGGTGTCACCAGGTTCAATCACTCGGTCTAATATCGGTGTGGCTTGATGCGCGATAACGGGTGTTTGCTCTTGTTGAGCAATATGTGGCAACAAAGAGTCTATGTCTATCGCCACTGGAATACGTTGTGATGAAAACTCTTGTTGTGTTGGCCATAATAATGCGGCTCCGACAACAAACACACTGGCAAGTAATAACTTTTTGTGCAAGTTAGGTAAGCTCAACGAACTTACATCTGGCCTTTGAAAGCCCATAATTCTACTCATTAGCAATGTCTAATCCACCCTAAAAGATGACGCTTTATATTTATTGTTTTTCTTTTACTGCAAATTGTTATTGCGAAGTTAAACGCAGAGGTACACCTGCGAATTCACATCGTTTTTATCATAAATATGGCCCAATATTTGATACTACGCCGTCCGGTAAAACTGCTTAAAACAAGGACTTTTGCACTCAAACTGCATATCAACGCTCTTTTATATCAAAAAATAGTCATATTACAAATATAAAATGACATTTATTTAATATTTAATTTGAACTCGATTACAGTAATCACGGGAGTTTGAAGCCGATCAAAATGCACTGACGGCAAATTCATTCTGTAATTTACTGATGCCAAGCCCATTCATTTTATTCACTTTTATCTGCACACTTATTCGCTCTTTCATTGCTTCAATATGGCTAATCACACCAATCATTTTGCCCGACGCATTTAAGTTATCGAGTGCATCTAATGCCGTATCCAATGTTTGGCTGTCCAACGTACCAAAGCCTTCATCTAAAAACAGTGAGTCAATGCTCGTTTTATGACTTACAAGGTCAGAAAGCGCCAAGGCAAGGGCTAAACTCACTAAAAAGCTTTCGCCACCCGACAAGGTTCTGGTATCGCGCACGGCATCTCCTTGCCAGGTATCGAGTACTTGTAGTTCAAGGGCGTCAGACTCTTTGCGCTCCAATAGGTAACGTCCTTGGAGGCGTTCTAGTTGTCGATTTGCTAACGCCACTAAATGGTCTAAAGTAAGCCCTTGGGCAAATTTACGGAACTTATCGCCCTTTTGTGAACCTATTAACGAATGTAAATAAGCTAAATCATCGTATTCTTGTTGCAGTTGAGCGTGCTCAATTAGCCGTTGTTGCTGCCCTGCTCTTTTACCCGCATCTTGCTCGAGTTCGTGAGTTAAACGCCACAAGGTTTGTTTATGTTGCTGCATTTCAGCGTCGAGCGCTTGGTGCTTGTGTGCAATAACCTCCTGTTGAGTCACATCATAAGCATGCTGTTTACCCAGTTGAGTCAGCTCTGCTTGCCTTGCTAAAGCGTGCTCAACTAAGGTGCTTGCTTTAACAATATCATTATCGAGCTGTTGCTTAAGCTGTTGTAATGTTTCACGCTCAAGTGGCGTCAATAATGCAGCATTAAATGCTGTTTCATCGGTAAATGGACTCTGTTGTAATGCATCTTGCCATTGTGCTTGCAGTTGTTGTAACTCTTGTACTGCATCGGCCTTTTGACGAGTCACACCTTGCAACTGAACCCCTAACGCTGAATGTTTTTTATCTGCCGCTTGTAATTGCTGTTCTGCTAGTGCCAATTGTTGCTGAGCTTTCTCTAACGTCTGCTGGCTGAGTTGCTTTTCATCATCAACCACTTTGTCTGCAAACAGGCTTTGACGCTTGGCTTGTAAGCTTTCAAGTTGCTGCTGTACTTGGTCAAGCTGTTGCTGCTTGACGGTTAACTGCTCATTTATCTCGGTGAGTTGTTGCTGGTGAGTGGTCAGCTTCTCGCGGGTTATTGTCAATTGTTGTTGGTTGTAGACAGCTTGTTGTTGCGCCTCGGTCCACTCTGTTAACTGTTGTTGTAATGCCGCTAACCACTGCGAGACTTCTTGAGGCGTTGGCGCGCTCAAGCCATTGGCGGTAATGTGCTTTGTGAGCAGATGAACCATATCAGTTTGTTGCTCGGTTAGGGTGTCAATCCGCTGCTGCTGTGCCACAAGACTTTGTTTGGCATTTTCTAGTTGTTGTGTCAGCAAACCTTGTTGATTAATCAGCTGGCTCAAGGCTTGTTCAGCTTGAACACATTGCTGTTGATCTTGATGCAAGGTTTTTTGGCATTGATTGAGCTCAGTGAGCTTTGTCGCTAATTGCTGCTGCACAGTGTCAGCAGTGGCAATGTATTCATCCAACATTGATTGCTGTTGAGTATCGAGGGCTAAACTCACAGATAAGGCATGAGTTTGCTGCTGCCATTGTTGTTCGATATTGAGCAATTCGGCTTGTGTCTGTTTTAGTAACGTTGCGCTGTGATCAAATTTGACTTGCAGTGCCGTTTGTTGGTTTTTAAGCAGCTCACCTTGCTTTTGGATGCTGTCGAGTTCAGTTTGTAATTGTTGTGCCCGTTGCTCAGTGGCTGACACATTAAGCGCCTCATAGCGCTCCACTAATGGATGCTCAGTCGACCCACACAAGGCACAGGGTTCGCCTGCTTTTAATTTGGCTCGCTCTAAAGTCAAATTAGCGATTTGCTGCTCTTGTTGCAACAAGGTTTGTACATCTTTAACTTGTTGATTTTTATCACTCCACTGCGCTCGAACGGCAGTTAATGATTGCGTGGTAGTTTGCAGTTCATTGCCAAACTGAGCCGACTCTTGGCTCAATTGCTGATATTGCTGTTGTGAGCGCGAAAATTGCGTAAACAGTTGGCTAAGCTGATAACGTCCAGCCTGTTGGTCAACACATTGCTGATATTGCGCGCTAATTTGCGACTCATCTTCACCGGCCAATAAGTTTGCCAACGCTTGTTGGCTCTTTGTTTGCTGCGCGCGTAGTTGAGTGAGTAACGATTGCGCTTGCGTGATTTGTGGACTCAATTGGTCTAACGAAGCCTGAGTCTGCTCGGTACTGAGTTGATGTTGTTGCCTTTGCTGTTCAAGCTGTGTCAGTTGCTCAGTTAATTGCTGCACCTGAGCGTATTGCGATTGCCACGCGCCAAAGGCTTTTTCAATATCTTGCCCCTGTGGCAGCGCATTAAGTTGTTGCTCAATCTTTTGCTTATCAGCACCGAGTGATTGTTGCTGGCTTAACAGTTGTTGTAGCTGTTGTTGCGCTTTGTGTTGTTGTGACTGAGTCGTCTGATAACCCGATAACACCTGCGATAGCTGATAATTAACCTGTTGGATCTGTTGATCAAGCGGCACGACTTGTTGGTCAATTAAAGTCAATAAGGCTTTATGTGCTTGGCTCTTGTGTTCAAGCTGTTGCTGATGTTGACGATGTTGTGTCTGATGGGCCAATAACTCAGATTGTGCCAACTGCGACTGTTCATCAAGCTCAGTTATTTGGGTAGCCAAGGCCGTGACTTTTTGCTGCGCTTTTTGTTGTTGCTCAAATAAAGGGGCTATGCGCTGAGCAGGCTCGCTGTGTGCCAATTGTGTCAGGTCACCTTGATGTTGCTGCTGGCGCTCAATGGCTTGTTGTTTTTGCTCACTGGCACGACTTAACGCAGTTTGTGCTTGTTGTGTGTTATCGGCCCAAGTTAAATACGCGCTAAATTGGGACACCTGTGATTGCTGCTCACTTAAGGTTTGGTTGAGCTGCTCAATGTGCAACTCTTGCGCTTTACGCTGCTCATCATCTAATAATTCAACACTGCTAAGCTTGGCTTCTAACACTTTTAAATTGGTTTTAGCATCGCTAAAGTGCTGGTGTACACGCGCCGAAATTAAACTGTAAATTTCAGTACCAGTGAGTTCTTCTAATAGCTCTGCACGCTCGTTCGCCTCGGCGTTTAAAAACGCTGCAAACTGCCCTTGAGATAACATCATCGATTTAGTAAAGCGGGCAAAATCAAGGCCAGTAATGTCTTCAATCAACTCTGTTTTGCGTTTAATCTGGCTAGCAAGAATTTTACCATCACTTAACTTAGCCAGTTCAACTTGTGCATCTTGCAGATTGCCATCAGCCTTATCGCGTGAACGACGCTGACTCCAAAAGGCGCGATATGCTTCGCCTTTTACTTCAAACTCCACTTCTGCCAGGCATTCTGCTGTGCCACGGGTCATTAACTCGTTGGTGGTTTTAGAAATGTTATTTAATCTTGGGGTGCGATGATAAAGCGCTAAGCAAATGGCATCTAAAATCGTGGTTTTGCCCGCGCCCGTTGGCCCGGTAATCGCAAATAAGCCATTTTCAGCAAAGGGAGATTGGGTAAAATCGATTTTCCACTCATTTTTAAGAGAGTTAATGTTTTTAAAACGAAGGCTTAATATTCTCATGATGCTTGACCTTCTTGCTCACGCTTAGCATTTATTGATTCATGCAATATGTGGCTGGCAGCAGAATCTTGATTGAGCATTTCCGCCTCGACTTCAGACACCACTTGGCTAAATCGTTGTTTGATGCGACTAAGCTGCGCTTGTTGTGCCTCGCTTTCAAACTGTTCTTGGGCTAATCGTCTGGCAAAGACGTCGTTGACACTTAACTCTGATAATGTCTCGTTATCAAGCTGCTTAATGTGTTGTTGCCGTTGGCTTTTAGCACGTTTAAGTTGTAAGACTTCGACTGCTTTTTCTTGAGACATGTCTGCAATACGCGACTGTAAATCAGATAAATAATCTTGCTGCGACACTTCAATGCTTAACCAAGTTGTTTGTTCTGTGGCGTGTTTATCTTCAAAAGTACTGAGTTGTTGCGCAATACTGTCCAGGTCGCCTTTTAACACCTGCATAGCTTGAAACATCGGCACCATCAATGGCGTAACTTGCGCCAATTTTGTGTCAACAAATTCAACTAAAAACACAGATTTTTGAGCTTCATTTTGGCTTGTTAGCTCATCAAAGCTTAATGCAATAGGGGAGCCGCTATAACGAATGTGTTCAGACTTCGCCACCACTTGCGCGCGATGAATATGCCCAAGGGCGATATAATCCGCAGCAGGAAACAAATTGGCATTAAATGCATCTAAACTGCCAATATAGATGTCGCGTACAGACTCCGATGTACTGGCGCCCACAGTCGTTAAATGCCCTGTTGCAACAATAGGTACCGGCTTAGGTAACGAAGTATTTAACTCGGTTGCATGCGCAAAACACCCCTGGTAAAGCTGGCTTATGGCTTCACCCAGTTTATGTTGCTTATCACTCGATGATTCACCAGACTCACTCAATACGATGTCACGTGGGCGCAGGAACGGCAAACCACACAAAATTGCCCCAACCTCACCTTGTCGATTATGAAGCGGCATGACATGTTCACTCACTCGGTCAAACGCCCCCGGGATCACAGTGGTGTGCAGACAAGCTAATAACTCTCGAGATTCACTTAAGGTTGATACAGAGTCATGGTTGCCACCTAATATTACCAGCTTACAACCAGTGTGTTGAATTTGAACAATAAATTGATTGTAAAGTGCTCGAGCATAACTAGGTGGGGTACCGGTATCGAAAATATCACCGGCAACAATTAACGCATCAACCTGATGTAGAGTAATTTGCTCAAGTAACCATGCCATAAAAGCCTGATGTTCCGCCGCGCGGCTTTTACCATAAAAATACTGGCCTAGGTGCCAATCTGATGTGTGAATGATGCGCATAACATCCCTTTAATTAACAGTATCATTGAATGCAAACTCTATTGGTATGGAGCAAAGATGTTACATATATTGCGACCATAATAATTTGACACTCATGCCCAATGACATGATAACCACCAGTGGCTTAATAATTTTAACCCCCTTAGTGACCACTAAACGTGAGCCAAGGGTTGCACCGATAGATTGTCCCACCAGCATAATGAGCCCTAAAACGATGACCACTTGACCACCAATTAAAAAGAAAATAAGCGAGGCAATGTTGGTGGCAAAATTAAGTAGTTTGGCATGTGCGGTGGCTTTAGCGAGGCCAAACCCGGCAAGAGACACAAACGCCAGAGCAAAAAAACTGCCCGTACCAGGACCAAAAAAGCCATCGTAAAACCCCACTCCCAGTGCTGCAGTAAAGGCAAATACACTTGGGGTTAATACTTGTTGGCGGTCAGTTTCACTGATTTTTTTAGAAAATAAAAAGTAGCAACCAATCGCTAAAATTAAAAACGGTAACACCAGTTCGAGGAGTTTGGCATCAATCATTTGTACCAGCATGGTACCAATGGCCGCACCAATAAAAGCACATATCAACGATAATCGAATACTGCGTAAATCAACCATGCCTTTGCGCACAAAATATAAACTGGCAAAAAAGCTGCCGCCACAGGCTTGCAGTTTGTTCGTGCCTAATGCCGCTGCAGGAGGTAAACCGGCCCACAATAACGCGGGGATAGTCAGTAGCCCGCCACCGCCGGCAATAGAGTCGATAAAACCTGCAATTAAAGCAACAACAAATAAGATAAGCGCAATTTGGAGCGTAAGTTCAAACATTAAGATTCTCGTTATTAGCGATCGATATGATGTCTACAAGCAAGGCGTTATTAGACAATCTTTAACACCAAAATACAAAGCGTTATTTATTCATACTTAACCTCAACTCTGGATAAGAGATGTATTGATAACGATATAAATCAATAGATTGACTAAAATCCACTGTCAAGCTTGTGATTTGTTTTGCTAACAAGGCGAATTAACGCGTCAATAGCTAGCCTATTGCAAGTTAATTCAACGCAGTGAGGAAGGCAAAGGACTGCTTGAAAGGCGTTTGTTATCCAGAGCTGAGGTTACTTACTGAATGAGGACTTAATCCGCCATTCACTCTTGCCATGATTGCGGTTTGTATACGCATTGGTATAGTGACCAGCTTAGTGAAAATTGCCATAAAGGATTATTATGATTGTTATTACTGGCGCCAGTAGTGGCTTAGGGGCGGCACTGGCCTATCAATATGCAACTGACAATTGCCAACTGCTGATCAGCGGTCGCAGCCAACAAAAACTGACTGCAGTGACAGCAAAACTGACCGCAACGCAGCAAGCGAATGTAACCACACACGTCGCTGATTTGTGTATTGCTGAACAAGTGAGTCATTTATTTTCGCAATTGTCGACGCCGCCCACAACGGTAATTCATTGTGCTGGTAGTGGTTACTTTGGGCCTATAGAGCAACAAAGCCCGCAAGGGATTAATCAACTCATTAGCAACAACCTCACCTCAAGCATTTTGGTATTACGTGAACTCGTCAGTCGTTATCGTGATCATAAGGTTAACGTAGTGGTGGTGATGTCGACAGCAGCCCAAGCTGGTAAAGCAAATGAATCGACTTATTGCGCGGTAAAATGGGCGGTAAAAGGGTTAGTTGAATCATTAAGGTTAGAGCTAAAAGCGAGCCCAATGAAGTTGATTGCGGCTTACCCGGGCGGAATGGCGACCGATTTTTGGTCTACCAGCGGCAAAGAGATTGACACATCTAGCTTTATGACAGCCGATGAAGCAGCGCTGATGCTAAAAAATGCGTTAGTGGCAACCGAACATGGTTATGTGTCTGATTTAACCATTAACCGTGGTTAATCTCATGCTGATATTGCACAATAATAGTTTGCGATATTGGTAGGCGTTACTTTTTAGGTAACTGTGGCTTTGTTGACCAGTACCAGCAAAATACCCAACCTGCTGGTGCAAAAATAACATTGAGCAAAATGGCATAAAAGCCAATTAAGGGTAAGTTTGTCGTTTTACCTTTGGCAAACTTTAAGGTAAAAAACACCACAATGATGGTGAGAACAAAGATAATTTGACCTATTTTTGTGGCATTAACATCCATAATATTCCCTTATTTGACTCTGTAATCATTGAACGAATTTTTTCAATAAGCTAAAGACATGGTTAACATTTTCTAATTAACAGGTTACTAAAATGCATAACAAAATCATCTTAATATTAGCGCTGGGTATGATGCTGTGCTTATCGGCATGTGCAGAATTAAAGCAAACTGGCAGAGAAATTGGCCACACAACCAAAAAGGTCACCACGGCAATTGGGCACGGCACACGTGACACAGTAAAAGCCATTGGCCGAGAAACCAAAGAAGTGGTAGAAGAAATCAAAGAATAATCAACCTCAGCTCTGGATAACAAACGCCTTTCAAGCAGTCCTTTGCCTTCCTCACTGCGTTGAATTAACTTGCAATAGGCTAGCTATTGACGCGTTAATTCGCCTTG
>NZ_JAKILA010000026.1 GCF_023283885.1 Shewanella basaltis | reverse complement strand
AACCTTAGCTGCTTGATAACACTCACCGGTTTTTTGCTTTCGCTGTCTGCCGTGTCAGTGGATGCGCATTATAGGCAGCTTAAGATTTAGTGCAAGCGCTTTTATGCAAAAAAACGATCTTTTTATGATCTTTTATGACTTTGACCAGTTAACTACATGATACACACCATTTACCCCCAATGTTATCCACAATAAGCTTGTTTTACAGCGTTTTGAGTATGGTGTGAAACAAAAAAGCAGCGAAGATTCGCTGCTTTTTATAATGAAATGACTCGTTAACTTAATTTGCCATGGCACTGTTTATATTTTTGCCCAGAACCACATGGACAAGGGTCATTGCGGCCAATCTTTTCACCTTCACGAATAACTGTTTTTGGTGGTTGTGGTATTTGATCGCTGTTGTCTGTTATTGATTCTGCAGCTGCATGCTGATAAGCATGTTGAATCTTTGCTTCTTCTTCGCGACGACGTTGTTCCATTTCATCGACATCTGATTGAGCTTGTACTTGCACTTTCGACAATACGCTAATGACATCATTCTTTAATGATTCAAGCATCTGTTGGAATAACTCGAACGATTCGCGCTTATATTCTTGCTTAGGATTTTTTTGCGCGTAGCCACGTAAATGTATGCCTTGGCGTAAATGATCCATTGCAGCTAGATGTTCTTTCCATAATCCATCTAAGGTTTGTAGCATTACTGCTTTCTCAAATTGGCGTAGGACTTGCGCACCGACCATTTGTTCTTTTGCTTGATAGGCTTCGGTCCATGAAGCAACAATACGTTCGCGTAGTGTTTCTTCGTGTAAGTCTTCTTCTTTATCTAACCATTCTTGAATGGTTAATTTTAGATTAAACTCATTACTTAGACGTTGCTCTAATCCTTCTACATCCCATAACTCTTCAAGTGATTGAGGTGGAATATATTGATCGATAATGCCAGAAATAACATCTTGTTCGATGTTTTTAATGGTGTCTTCAATACTGTCAGCATCCATTAACTCGTTGCGTTGGGCATAAACCACTTGGCGTTGATCATTTGCCACATCGTCATATTCAAGTAGTTGCTTACGAATATCAAAGTTACGTGCTTCTACTTTACGTTGTGCGTTTTCAATAGCACGAGATACCCATGGATGCTCGATTGCTTCGCCTTCTTCCATGCCAAGTTTTTTCATCATTCCTGAAACACGGTCTGATGCAAAAATACGCATCAGGCTGTCTTCCATAGATAAATAGAAACGTGAAGAACCGGCATCGCCCTGACGACCTGAACGACCACGTAACTGGTTATCAATGCGGCGTGATTCGTGACGTTCTGTGCCTAAGATATGTAATCCACCGGCTTCAATCACTTTATCGTGTTGAATTTTCCATTCGCTACGGATCTTAGCGATTTGTTCTTCTGTTGGGTTGGTCAGGTTTTCAATTTCAACTTTCCAGTTTCCACCCAACACGATATCTGTACCACGACCAGCCATGTTGGTTGCAATGGTAACAGCTCCCACTCGACCTGCTTGAGCAACAATTTCAGCTTCTTTCTCATGGAATTTAGCATTCAATACACTGTGCTTGATTTTTGCTTTAGTAAGTAGCGAAGCGAGTAACTCAGACTGTTCGATTGAAACGGTACCCACCAATACTGGTTGACCACGCTCACGGCAACTTTGAATATCTTTAATAATGGCTGCATATTTTTCTGCGGCAGTCAGATAGACCAAATCAGCCATGTCATTACGAATCATTGGACGGTTAGTCGGAACAACAACGGTATCTAGGCCATAGATATGTTGAAATTCAAACGCTTCTGTATCTGCTGTACCTGTCATACCTGCCAGTTTTTCATACTGACGGAAGTAGTTTTGGAAGGTAATAGAGGCTAATGTTTGGTTTTCATTTTGGATATGAACACCTTCTTTGGCTTCTACTGCTTGATGCAAGCCTTCAGACCAACGGCGACCTGGCATAGTACGACCAGTGTGCTCATCAACAATAATGACTTCATCATCTTGTACAATATAGTCGACGTCTTTTTCAAATAAGGTGTGCGCACGTAAAGCGGCATTAACATGGTGTAATAAAGAAATGTTAGTTGCCGAATACAGTGAATCTCCTTCAGCTAACATGCCTTTTTCAATCAGCAACAATTCGACTTTTTCTTGACCACGTTCAGTTAAATGAACTTGCTTGCCTTTTTCATCGATGCTGTAGTCGCCTTCACCAATTTCATCTTCGGTGTCTTCTTTATCTTGGCGAATTAAGCTTGGAATTAACAAGTTAATTTTAGTGTATAGCTCTGAGCTATCTTCTGCAGCACCAGAAATAATTAACGGTGTACGGGCTTCGTCAATTAAGATTGAATCGACTTCGTCAATCAGTGCATAGTGAAGTGGGCGTTGTACGCGTTCTTGTGGCGAAAATGCCATATTGTCACGCAAATAATCAAAGCCAAATTCGTTGTTAGTACCATAGGTAATGTCAGCGTTATACGCTTCTTTCTTTTCAAACTGGCCTAAACCAGCAACGTTAACACCTACGGTTAGACCTAAGAATTCAAATAAAGGACGGTTATTTTCAGCATCACGGCGTGCTAAGTAATCGTTTACAGTAATAATGTGAACACCTTTACCTGTTAAACCATTAAGGTAAGCAGGTAATGTTGCGGTTAAGGTTTTACCTTCACCGGTTCTCATTTCAGCAATACGGTTACTGTCTAATACCATACCACCAAGTAATTGCACATCGAAATGACGCATTTCAAAGACGCGTTTTGATGCTTCACGCACAACAGCAAATGCTTCTGCCATGATATCGTCAAGCGTTTCGCCACCTTCTAGACGTTTACGAAACTCATCTGTTTTCGCTTTTAACTCTTCATCAGACAGCTTTTCATAGTCGGCTTCTAATGCATTAATTTTAGTTACGATTTTTCCAAGGTTTTTCAGGGTACGGTCGTTGCGACTTCCGAATACTTTTGTCAGTAGTTTGCCTAACATCTTAATCACTTATCTGTTGTAGGTTTGGCTCGTGTGAGCCCATTAACCGTTAATATTATTAACTTGCTTTGCGGTAGACGTACTTTTGTGGATCTATTTGTTGTTTACCACGCAACACTTCGTAATGCACATGGGGGCCGGTTGAACGGCCTGTGCTTCCCATACTGGCAATTTTATCGCCTTTGGCAACGACGTCACCTACGTTTACTGACAGAGATTTATTATGACCATATCGAGTGCGAAGACCATTACCATGGTCTATTTCGACTAACTCGCCATACCCAAGCATGTTTCCTGACCATGTTACAACTCCTGCAGCAGTAGCTGTAACATCTGCCCCTTCTTTGCCCGCAAAATCAATGCCTTTGTGCATTGTACGCTTGCCACTAAAAGGGTCATTTCGTAAACCATAGGGCGAAGATAACCAACCTTTATCGATTGGTCGCCCTGATATATAACGTTCTTCATCTATATGGAGATTAGATGCTACTGTTTCAAGTAGGGATAACTGAACATTATTATTATCAATTCTTGATGCCAACTTATTCATTTCATCGATAAGTTGACTTAATTCGACACCATTACCTATTTCGCTTGAACCACCGATGCCCACTTCTGCAGAGAAATCAAATTGATCATCAAGGAGGTTATTTTGCGCAACTTGCTGGCCAAGGGCCTCAAGTCGGGTAATTTTGGCTTGCATCTTAGCCACATGAGCAACTAATGCTGCTATTTGGGTTTCAGTTGCAGTTTTGAGTTGGATCACTTGTTGTGTTTGCTGTTCACGTAATTGTTTATTTTCGTCAACTTTAGCCTGCTGGCTAGCAAAACGGTCAGTGTTGTATTGATATATTCCTGTGCCTGTGGCCATTAGAATAATAGGTAGGAGTAACCATCGTTTGCTCGGTTGCCAACGTGTTACGCCATTTCGACCTTGAATAAAAACTGTTACACTCATAGCCTAATTCAGCCATCTTATTATCATATGAAAAAGCCCCCTCAAGATCTCAGCAATTTGGTCCATTTGTCTGGGAGACTACCTGAACTTGCTGAAAAAGCAGAACTATTAAATAATCTGAATAAATACGTAAAACAGATATTAAATGGTCCTGTAGCAGAGCAGCTAAAAGTTGCTAATCTCCGCCAGGGTGTTCTTGTTATTGACACTACATCTGCAGCGTGGGCTGCAAGGATCAATTTTCAGAAGCAGAAGCTATTACAACAACTTCAAATGGATACGCTTCCGATGCTTACCGCCATTGAGGTTAAGGTGAATCCGGGACTTGCATTAACAAAACCACCGGTTAACACCAATCAAAACGCCATTAGTACAACTGCCGCACAACATATTGAAGCTTTGGCGGAACATGTTGAAGGTACACTAGGCGAAAAACTAAAACGGCTGGCTGCATTAGCCAGCCGTAATAGGCAATCTTAACGTTTAAGCGTGCGCGAGGGCACCCGGTACGATGAAGCTGACGGGAACATCCGCTTCTTTATCAAAGCTCACTAACTCCCATGCATCTTGCTGGGCAAGTAGTGCACGTACGAGTTGGTTGTTTAACGCATGACCGGTTTTATAAGCAATAAATTCGCCAACAATCGCATGACCTGCAACATACAAATCACCAAATGCATCGAGAATTTTGTGCTTAACGAATTCGTCTTCATAACGCAGACCATCAGGGTTTAATACACGATATTCGTCAAGTACAACGGCATTTTCCATGCTGCCACCTAGCGCAAGGTTATTTGCACGTAGGTATTCAATATCACGCATAAAACCAAATGTTCTAGCACGACTAATGTCTTTTACAAACGCTGATGTAGAAAAATCCATCACCATATGTTGCTGACTGCGGGCAATTTCTGGGTGTGCAAAGTCAATTTTAAAATTAACTCTAAAGCCTTTAAATGGCTTTAATTCTGCCCATTTGTCACCGTCTTCAACACGCACAGGTTTGGTAATCTTCAGGTATTTTTTTGGTGCTGCTTGTTCTTTGATCCCTGCGCTTTGCAGTAAAAATACGAACGGACTTGCACTGCCATCCATAATCGGGATTTCTGGAGCATCGACTTCGATAATGGCATTATCAATACCTAAGCCGGCAAGTGCCGCGAACAAATGCTCAATGGTTGATATTCTGATACCAGCATCGTTTACTAGGGCTGTACACATCGTCGTTTCGCGCACCATATCTGCCTTAGCTGGAATGGACACAGCAGGGCTTAGATCGGTACGTTTAAGTACAATCCCTGTATTTACTGGTGCGGGCATAATGCATAGAGTCACTTTGTTGCCAGAATGCAATCCGACTCCAGTGCTCTTCACCATTTTTTGAACAGTTCTTTGAAAAATCATTCAGTTACCCGTAAATATCAATATTAAACAAATAGTTGCAAAAACAGCCTAAGACTATCATGCAGAGCTGGTATGACATGCTACCATAAGTTTGGATTTTCACAAAAAAATCGCAAACTCAGTAGCAAATCCGTGAACCTGCTTACAAAATAATCTTTATTACAACAGCGAACTCATTAATCACGCGAAAACATCACGTTTTATCCGAGTTTTAATCAGCCTGCTTACGTAAAAATGCTGGAATATCGAGATAGTCAGCATCTGGACGTTGAGAAGGTTGTGGCTGTGGTACCGCGTTGCCTTTTGGCGCTGCCGCATAGCTAGTTTGAGGAACAACTTCTTCAACTGGCTCTGGACGAGGCTCAATGGCCACAGGTTCTGGGCGCGAAACTGGCTTAGAAACCAACTGAATGTCTGGCTTTTTCTCTGCGCCAATACCTGTAGCAACAACTGTTACACGTAATTCGTCGCTCATTTCAGGATCGATTACAGCACCAACAACCACTGTTGCGTTGTCTGAGGCGTAAGCTTTAACATGGTTACCCACGGTTTCTAGCTCTTCGATACTGATATCCATACCGGCGGTAATGTTAACCAATACGCCACGTGCACCAGCAAGATCGATGTCTTCAAGTAATGGGCTGGCAACCGCGGCTTCTGCAGCTTCTTCTGCACGATCATCACCGGTTGCAACACCTGTACCCATCATGGCATTACCCATTTCTGACATCACGGTTTTCACGTCAGCAAAGTCGACGTTGATTAAACCTGGACGAGTAATAAGCTCAGCAATACCTTGAACCGCACCAAGTAGCACGTTATTAGCAGCAGCAAAAGCATCAAGTAATGATGTGCCACGGCCAAGTACTTTTAGCAGCTTTTCATTGGGGATTGTAATTAACGAATCCACATGTTTAGCAAGTTCTGCAATACCTAGCTCAGCGTATGCCATACGCTTTTTTCCCTCAAATGGGAAAGGCTTGGTGACTACGGCAACCGTTAAGATACCTTCTTCACGTGCAATTTCAGCGACCACTGGCGCTGCACCAGTACCGGTACCACCACCCATACCTGCTGCGATAAAGATCATATCTGAGCCTTTAATGGCGGCACGGATATTTTCGCGATCTTCCTCTGCTGCTTGACGACCTACGTCTGGATTTGCTCCAGCACCAAGGCCTTTTGTCACATCACGACCAAGCTGGATTGTTGAACCCGCGCCTGATTTACGTAATGCTTGAGCATCTGTATTTGTGACGATAAATTCAACACCTTCGATGCTGTGTTTTACCATATGTTCGACAGCATTTCCGCCGCCGCCACCGACGCCGATGACCTTAATCACCGCTTCGTCTGAATGAGTGTCCATGATCTCAAACATTGTCTGATCTCCGTTTGTCTGCGTTATTAAAATTCACCCTTAAACCAACTTTTGACCCGATTCAAAAAGCTGGTAACCCCTTGACGCTCAGGTCGCTCGAACTGACGTTCGATCACTCGCCTTGCGCCATAATGAAGCAAGCCTATTCCTGTAGAGTAAATAGGTTGATCCACATATTCGTATAATCCTTTTACAGGCAACGGTGCCGCCACACGAACTGGCATACCAAATGTTGCCTCGGCAATGTCTACTGCACCTGATATTGAGGACGTGCCTCCAGTGAGTACAATGCCTGCTGCAATTTGATCTTCTAACCCACTATCTTGCAGCTGCTTAAGCACAAGCTCAAACAATTCTTGATATCTTGGCTCTACTACTTCTGCCAATGTATGTCTGGACATACTGCGCGAAGGACGACCGCCCACCGACGGAACTTCAATACTGTCTTCGCGACTTACCGTTGAACTTCTGGCGCTAGCAAACTGCACTTTAATTTGTTCAGCATGCGTTAACGGTGTTCTAAAAATTTTAGCGATATCACTGGTCACCTGGTTACCGGCAACAGGAATAACTGCACAATGACGCAGTGCGCCGTTGGTGTATACAGCAATATCGGTCGTTCCACCACCAATATCGACGATACAAACACCTAAATCTTTTTCGTCATTGGTTAATACCGAGTCTGCCGACGCAATGCCAGAAAACACGAGATCATCGACTTTTAAACCACAACGCTCTACGCTTTTAGTGATATTTTTTGCCATGTCGTTTGCACAAGTGACGATGTGCGCTTTGGCTTCCATACGCATACCCGACATACCAATTGGGCTTTTAATACCATCTTGTACGTCAATTGAATATTCTTGTGGTAACACATGCAAAATACGGCGCTCTGTTGGTATCTTTACCGAGCGAGCGGTATGGATCACATTATCAACATCTTCTTGTGTCACTTCTTCATCATTAATCGACACCATACCGTTTTCGTTCTGACAAGCAATATGCTTACCAGAAATACTTAAGTACACCGACGACACTTGGCAATCTGCCATTAACTCTGCCTGATCTAAAGCACGTTGTACGCTGCGAACAATAGAGTCGAGATCGTTAACACCGCCTTTATCCATCCCGCGTGACGGATGATTACCTAAACCAATGACACTAATTTCACCATCAGGTAATACTTCACCAATGATCACTGCGACCTTGGATGTCCCTATATCTAGCCCCACAATGAGGTTTCTTTCCTGATTTTTGGTCATTTATTGTCGACTCTCTGTTTTGAATCACCCCAGCCTACAGCAAACCCGGTATCGTAACGTAAATCAACGGTTGCAACTGGTTTATCACTTTGCTTCAACGTTGGATACACATTAATAAAGCGCTGTATCCGTGACATTTTATCTTCTCGCCCTAGTTCAATTTCAATCCCGTTGGCTAATACTGCGTGCCAAGCATGACGGGGGCTTAAACGTAAATTAACTAAGGTAAAGCCATTTATTGTTAATAAATCATTTAACTGCTGAAAACTGGTTAACACTTCTTGCTCAGTGCCTTCTGGGCCAGATAACATGGGTAAGCTTGCATGTTCAGCATGTGCAAGTGCATTAAATACTTCACCATTTACATTCAACCATGCTGTGTTATTCCAATGAGCAACAGCTTGTTGTTCTTGTAAAGTCACCTTAAATTTTGCCGGCCACTCCCGTCTTACTGACGCATGATAAACCCACGGTAGTGCCTCTAATGCTTTTTGCACATCAACAACATCAGCGCTAAAAAAACTACTTTGCATTAATGATTGCAAGGCATTTTTAATTTCTTCATCTGTGGTGTAGAGCCGCTCACCTTTAACCGCAACAGCTTCAATAGGCAAAGCATCTGCGTCGTTAAGCAGGTTATGGAGCTGTATTCCCCCCCAAACAACTGTGCCGAGCACACATAGTAAAAACAGTACACCAGTGCAAAAATACCAATTTACACGTGCTAAATTCTGTTTTAACTGGCGCCCTTTATCGCTCCACGACACCTTAAATCCGCCTCTGACATTGTTCTGGGTAATGCCCCAAAAGATCGGCCATTATATCGACCAATCCCTAAGGATTAAAGCTCGATTTTCACACATAACAATTGATGAAAAATCAAGCATTTCCTTGTTCTTCTTGCTGAGCTTTAAAGCCTAATTCGCTAAGGGCTAATTCTTTCGATAATGCCCCAATATTGCCTGCACCTTGGGTTAAAAATAAATCGCCTTGCTGTAATACATCAGGTAACACGGCAGCCAATTGATCTGGACTTGCTACAAAAATAGGATCTATTTGGCCTCGTAAACGTATTGAGCGGCACAAGGCTCGTCCGTCTGCTCCGGGTATTGCCGCTTCACCCGCTGCATACACATCAAGTAGTAACAAACAATCAACTTGCGATAACACATCAACAAAGTCTTCATATAAGTCACGTGTACGACTGTAACGATGCGGTTGATATGCCATCACTAATCGTTTATCTGGCCAACCGGCACGCGCGGCTTTAATCGTTGCTAGCACTTCACTTGGGTGATGACCATAATCGTCGACCAACATGACGTTACCATTAGGGGTCGCAAATTCACCTAAATGCTGGAAGCGACGGCCAATGCCTTCAAACTCAGCTAATGCTTGTACAATAGCCTCATCGCCAATATCGTCTTCACTGGCTACAGCAATGGCTGCTAACGCATTAAGTACGTTATGTTGTCCAGGTAAATTAAGCACAATATCAACATCATCCTTACCATGGCGCTTAACGGTAAAACTTGATTGATGACCGTTTTGAGCAAAATTAATCGCTTGCACATCGGCATCTTCACTAAACCCATAGGTCACCACTTGGCGACCAATACGCGGCATGATCTCACGGATAACATCATCATCGATACACATAACTGCGACACCATAAAACGGCAAGTTATGTAAAAAATCGACAAACGTGGTTTTTAGCTTTTCAAAGTCGCCACCGTAAGTATCCATGTGGTCGGCTTCAATATTGGTGATCACACTGACCATGGGTTGTAAATGCAAAAAGCTTGCATCACTTTCATCCGCCTCGGCAATCAAATAACGGCTAGTGCCTAAACGGGCGTTGGTGCCAGCGCTGTTTAACAGCCCACCGATAACAAATGTCGGGTCGCGCTCTGCTTGGCCATATACACTGGCAATTAAACTGGTGGTGGTCGTTTTACCGTGTGTGCCAGCAATCGCCACACCATGGCGATAACGCATCAGTTCTGCCAACATTTCTGCGCGGCGAACAATGGGAATGCGTAATTCTTTCGCGGCAATAATTTCAGGGTTTTGCTGATTAATCGCAGTAGATACCACTACCACATCAACTTGCTCAACACTTTGGGCCTGATGACCAATGATGATTTTTGCACCTAAACGCTGCAAACGTTCTGTTACGCTATTAACCGCAATGTCTGAACCGCTAATTTGATAGCCTTCATTGACTAACACTTCGGCAATACCACCCATGCCAGCACCACCGATGCCAACAAAATGAATGCGCTTGATCCGTCTCATTTCAGGGATCATGCTACGAAGTTGTGCGTATCTTTCTGTCTTTGTCATTTCAACCCTTTGTTGCAACTGAGGCGCAAATATCTGCTACTCGTTGAGTAGCGTCTAGCACTGCAACACCTCTTGCTTTACGGCCCATTTGGGCGAGTTCATCTCTATTTTCTGCAAACAATTGCAATTTTTCAGCTAAGTTGTCTGCATTTAAAATCGTTTGTGGTAATAAAAAGCCGGCACCAGCATCAACCAATACTGACGCATTGACGGTTTGGTGATCATCAACGGCGTGGGGGTATGGTACCAAAATGCTTGGAAGTCCAACCGCTGCTAGCTCAGACACGGTTAACGCGCCAGAACGACAAACCACCACATCAGTCCAGCGATAAGCCGCCTCCATGTCATCAATAAACTCGGCCACATTGACAGTGTCTAACTGGCCTAGTTGTTGATAACTGGCTTTTACTGCAGTGTGATTGTTTTTACCCACCTGATGCCACACAGTAATCGAATGTTGCTTGCTTAACTGTGCCACCACCGCTGGCATCACATCATTAAGCACTTTGGCACCTAAACTACCGCCTACAACCAATATTCTTAACGCATCGACTTGTGATGTTTTGGTTTGCGCACCTAATGCAATGAGCTCTTGGCGAATAGGATTGCCCACGACTTCCACATTAGCGACGTCACTGCCAAAGGTATTAGGGAATGCACACAACACCTTTTTGGCGATTTTAGACAACAGTTTATTGGTCATTCCAGGGATGGCATTTTGCTCATGCAATACCACTGGCACTCCAGACAACTTGCCCGCTATGCCACCGGGGCCACTGGCAAAGCCGCCCATGCCTAAAATAACATTAGGCTTAAAATCATTAATCACTGCTTTGGCTTGAATAATCGAACGTATAATTTTAAATGGCGCCGCTAATTTACGGATTAATCCATTACCGCGAACGCCTTTAATATCGATAAATTCAATATCAAAGCCATACTTAGGCACTAAACGCGCCTCCATCCGATCTGCTGTACCTAACCAACGTACTTGCCAGCCTTTTTCAGCTAAATGTTTTGCTACAGCCAGAGCAGGGAACACATGGCCACCCGTTCCGCCAGCCATCACTAAAATACGTGGAGAACGACTTACATTGCTATTCATTAACTTGTTCTCCCTTGCACGGCCTGCACCAAACTCAGTCGGCGTTCGTAATCTATTCTTACCAGTAACATGACCGCGGCTGTCATCACCCATAAACTACTGCCACCGTAACTAATAAACGGCAAAGTAAGTCCTTTTGTGGGTAACATGCCAATGCTCGCACCCACATTCACCACGGTTTGGAAACACACCCAAATGCCAACGCCATAAGCAACATAACTTTCAAATGGACGTTGCATCTTTAAACACAAGTTACCTAATCTAATCGCGCGCATTGCCACAAAAAACAGTGCCAATAACACCATAATGATGCCAATAAAACCGAGCTCTTCGCCAATCACTGCAAAAATAAAATCGGTGTGTGCTTCAGGCAAGTACGCTAACTTCTGAATACTGTTACCAAGTCCTTGGCCAAACCAATCACCGCGGCCGTATGCCATTAATGATTGCGTTAACTGGTAGCCACTACCAAATGGGTCTTCCCATGGGTCCATAAACGAAGTGACGCGTCGCATACGGTAGGGCTCAAATAATACCAAGAGCACAAAGGTAATAACGCCAAGTAAAATTAACGCCATAAAGTCGATAATCCTGGCGCCCGCTAAAAATAATAAACTCACGGTACACACGAACAACACCACCACAGTACCTAAGTCAGGCTGTAACAAAATCAGCAATGCAAACAAACCGTATACACAAATGGGCTTAATAAAACCTTTGCGGTTTTCACGCAGTTCACCATGGCGTCTAACCAAATACCCCGCCATGTATACAATAAAAATAAACTTTGCCATTTCAGCAACTTGAATTCGTATTGGCCCTATCGATAACCAACGCTTTGCGCCGTTTACCGAGGTACCAATAAACAACACGGCAATGAGTAACACCAATACGCCTAACATCAACATACCACTGTTTTTTTCCCAGTAGCTGACATCAAACTTCAACACAAAAAATGCAATAACAACACAACCCACTAAATACAGCACATGCCGGTACATGAAATAAAATGGATCGCCGGTAAGCTTTGTGGCTTCAGGCATCGATGCTGACATCACCATCACAAAGCCAAAACACATCAAACCAATAATGGCTGTTAAAAAACTGCGGTCATACAGTGGCATACCCGGTGCACTGTTGTCCGACAGCAATGACGGTAAAGCCCAATTCAAGCCTTGTTTAAACAGGTTGAGTTGTTGCTCATTACTCGCCATCAGCTAATGACTCCACACATTGTCTAAAATCATCACCACGAGCCATAAAGTTTTTATACATATCTAAACTGGCACACGCTGGTGACAACAATACGATATCACCCGATGATGCTAACTCTGCCGCTTTGGCCACGGCTTCTGCCATACTGGTGACCTGAATAGAGTCCGCCTTTAATTTGGCAATTTTAGGGCCATCACGGCCTAAAGTGATCAACTGCGTAATGTTGGCTAAAGGCTCTGTAAGCGGGCTAAAATCACTGCCTTTGCCATCACCGCCTGCAATTAAATACAAATCACCAAGATGCGAATTCAATCCTTGTAACGCTGCGACAGTCGCGCCAACATTCGTGGCTTTAGAGTCGTTGATGTACGAGACACCTTGTTTAACACCAACTAATTCGCAGCGATGACTTAAACCAACAAAATGCTTCGCCACATCCACCATCGACTCTTTGTCAACCCCGCAGGCATAGGCCAGTGACATTGCCGCAAGCAAGTTAGCATGGTTATGACTACCGATAAGCGACACTTCATTTAAGTTAACAATCTCACTGTCACCATGGAAAATCTTGCCATCACTCAACCCCCAGGCATCACCTTCTGGCACACCGAGACTAAAATGATTTTGATTCATCGGCTCTAATGGGTATGTCAGCTCGTCGTCGAGGTTGTACATCACAAATCGGCTTTGCGGATACAAACGTAACTTGGCTTCGCGATACGAATTCAAATCACTGTAACGGTCCATGTGATCTTCGCTAATATTCAAACAGGTCGCGGCAATACAATTTAACGAATGTGTGGTTTCAAGTTGAAAACTTGATAGCTCAAGCACATAAAACTCGGCATCTTGTGCAAGCAAATCTAAAGCCGGCGTACCAATATTGCCACCAATGGCCACCGACATACCGGCTTTTTGCAGCATTTCATAAACCAGTGTGGTGACTGTCGATTTACCGTTTGAGCCAGTAATACCAACAACACAAGGTTTGCGATCGGCAACTTCGCGAGCAAATAACTCTATGTCACCTATCACTTCAATCCCCATGTCCAGTGCAGCGCGCACTTCTGGTGTATCGATAGGCACACCAGGGCTAATAATAATTTGGCTCGCTTGCACCAAATAACGACAATCAAACCCACCGGCTATTAATTCGATATCAGCAAATTCTTGTACCAGCATCTCAGCCCCTGGAGGATGACGACGGCTGTCCATGACCAAAGGTTTAATGCCTTTAGTTGCCAAAAAACGCACGACTGAAAGCCCTGTAGCTCCCAAGCCTAAAACAATGTGCGTGTACTTAGATTGCATAATATCTACCTTAATAATTGCTTAGCGTAGTTTTAGAGTCGCTAAACCTAAAAGCACTAAAAACAGTGAAATAATCCAAAAGCGCACAATAACCCTCGGCTCTGGCCATCCCTTTAACTCATAATGATGATGAATGGGTGCCATACGGAAAATACGCTGACCGCGCAATTTATATGAACCCACTTGTAAGATCACCGACACGGTTTCCATTACAAATACACCGCCCATAATGACGAGTAAAATTTCTTGGCGCACAAGAATCGCAATCACTCCCAATGCAGCCCCTAACGCCAATGAGCCCACATCACCCATAAACACTTGTGCTGGGTATGTGTTAAACCACAAAAAGCCTAGTCCAGCACCAACCATAGCCGTGCAAACAATTACGAGTTCACCCGCTAACGGTAAATGCGGTAGATGCAAATAACTGGCAAATTGCGCATGACCAGATAAATAAGCAATTAACGCAAACGCTGCTGCCACCATAACCGTTGGCATAATCGCCAAGCCATCTAAACCATCGGTTAAGTTCACCGCATTACTCGCCCCAACAATGGTAAAGTAAGCCAGTAAAATAAACATAAAACCAAGTTGCGGCATCACATCTTTAAAAAACGGCACGACTAACTGTGTTTCACCCGCCATGGTTGATGAAGCATATAAAAATATCGCCACCACGAGGGCCGCAATAGATTGCAAGGCATATTTCCAACGAGCAATAAGGCCTTTAGAGTCTTTTTTGACCACTTTGCGATAGTCATCGATAAAACCAATGACACCAAAACTACCCAAAACAAACAGCGTAACTAATACATAACGATTTGATAAATCCCCCCACAGCAACACACTAATAAAAATGCCTGCTAGGATTAAAATACCGCCCATCGTCGGCGTACCACGCTTACTAAAATGTGACTCAGGGCCATCATTACGCACAACCTGCCCAATTTGTAACATTTGCAGACGCTTGATTAGAATAGGCCCCCACCACAAGCTAAACACTAATGCGGTTAACAAGCCTAAAATAGCCCGAAACGTTACATACGAAAAAACGTTAAACCCGCTATAGAATTGGGTTAAATACTCAGCTAGATAAACCAGCATCTACACTAACTCCCCACGCCCGTAGGCATTCAATAAACTGTCAACAACCCGCTCCATAGCGGCGCTGCGAGAACCTTTAACTAAAATAGTCACATTACCTTCAACCTCTTTAAGGTGTTGTTGTAATGCCACTATCAATGTGTCTTGTGCTGAAAAATGTTCACTACCAAACGCATTGCTGGCATGAGCCGAAAGCTGGCCACAACAATATAAACTGTCTATTGCTGCATTTTTCGCCTGCAATCCAACGCCGGCATGCAAAGGGGCAGCATTGTCGCCTAATTCGCCCAAATCTCCCAGCACTAAACAACGATAACCGTCACGTTGTTGCAACCAATTGATTGCAGCACTCACTGAAGATGGGTTTGCATTGTAACTATCATCAATTAGCAATATGCGCCCTAGGTTGTGAGGTTGCATCCGCCCTTTTACAGGCTGAAGTAACGCAAAACCTTGTGCAATAAGGGTTAGAGGTAGACCAAGCGCTAAACACATAGACGCGGCAGCCAGAGCATTACTCACTTGATGTAATCCAGCCAAGGGTAATTGCACCGCAATTTGTTGTTCGTTATAGGTTAAGGTAAATTGACAGCAGCCATTCGCGTCAGCTTCAATATCAATGGCCTTAACATCTGCATCAACACCTTCCTGACACGAAAAACGTACCTGCTGGTAACCTTGTGAACGTTGCGTCATGTAAGCGGCATATTTATCATCGGCATTGATAATCGCAGTGCCATTTTTAGCTAAATGGTTAAATATTTCAGACTTAGCCTGTGCGACCCCATCTAACGAACCAAACCCTTCTAGATGAGCACTGCCTATGTTATTGACTAATGCGACTTGAGGTTGCACCAAAGAGGATGTGTAATCTATTTCACCACGATGATTAGCACCTAACTCAAACACGCCATATTTATCACCATGAGTTAAGCGCAATAGTGTTAATGGTACGCCTATTTCATTATTAAAATTACCCGCGGTAAATAGCACCTGATGTTGCTGCGACAAAATCGTCGCCACCATTTCCTTGACGCTAGTTTTACCATTAGAGCCAGTTAATGCCACACTAATTGGGTTTACAATTTGACGCACAAGTGAACCAATACTGCCCATGGCTTTTTGAGTGTTGGCCACCACAATTTGTGCAATATCAAACGGTAAAAGATGATCTACCAGTAATGCAGTCGCACCATTATCAATTGCTGTTTTAGCAAAATCATGGCCATCGAAACGCTCGCCTTTTAACGCAACAAATAAGCATTTAGCGTCGATTTTACGGCTATCAGAACTGACTGCCGTAATGTGGAGCTCGGCCCCTTGTTCAACACCGTGTAATGTGCCCTGTAAATGCTCTGCAATTTGCGCTAAAGATAAACTAATCATAATGCGTCCTTTGACAAAGCAAGTGCTAACGCGCGCTCATCATAATCGATACGCTGGCCTGCAACTTCTTGATAGGTTTCATGCCCTTTACCAGCAAGCAGTACAATATCATCTGCTTGTGCTAATGCCACGACACGAGTAATTGCTTCAATACGGTCAACATGTGTCAACACATTGTTGGGCTGATTGATGCCCTGTAAAATATCATTGATAATGGTTTGTGGATCTTCGCTACGCGCATTGTCGCTAGTGATCATCACTTTATCTGCATATTGCTCAGCCGCTTGCGCCATTAATGGACGCTTACCTTTATCGCGATCACCACCACACCCAAACACGCACCATAAAGTACCTTTGCAGTGCACTCGTAATGCTTTTAATGCTTGTTCAATCGCATCAGGCGTGTGGGCATAATCCACAACCAGTGTGGCTTTATTGGCAGCAGAAAAACGCTCCATTCTCCCAGCTACTGGCAGCACATTTGGCATCACCGCAAGCATGGCTGTCATCGACATACCTTGTAAATACAAAGCTGCAATAGCCGCAACAACATTAGATAAATTAAATGCGCCTAATAACGGTGATTCTAGGCTAGCGGATAAACTACCCTGGCCATTTAATGACGGGTAATGCAAAACGGCATTCACGCCAGCATCGTGATAGTGCACATCGGTACAGTAAAAATCGGCACTGGTCTCACCTTGAGTGCTAAACGACTTAATTTGGTGACTGGCTAGCTCTGCAAACCACTTCGCACCGACCGCATCGTCGATATTAAGCAACCCGTGTTTTAAACTAGGAAAATGAAACAAACGTTTTTTAGCTGCGGCGTAAGCGTCCATATCGCCATGATAATCAAGATGATCACGACTTAAATTTGTAAAAATAGCGGTTTCAAACGGTGCCGCCTCAACCCGACCTTGCACCAAACCATGGCTTGACACCTCCATGGCACACACTTTGACTCCTTGAGCATTAAACTCAGCCAATTGGCGCATAACGGTTATCGCATCGGCTGTTGTATTGCCGCTGTCGACCAATTGCCCCCAAATGCCATTACCTAATGTGCCCATCACAGCCGCTGGGTATCCGAGCAACTTAACGATTTGCGCAATAATTTGGCTGACGGAGGTTTTACCATTAGTACCTGTGACGCCAATTAATGCTAAAGAATGGGTATGAGTGGCATAAAATTGAGCGGCTACCGCAGACAATTGGCGAGTCAGTTGGAAAAAATACACTAAAGGCACAGGGTATTGCTGTAAATCCACAACACCATGCTGCTCAGGATTATCAGTATGGATCAAAATCGCAGCCGCACCGGCCTCTACCGCTTGTGGAATATACTCACGCCCATCGACTTTATAACCTGGAAGAGCAACAAACAATCCGCCTTGACTGACGCAGCGACTGTCTAGGGTTAAGTCATTAATTGACTCTGAGCCAGCATAATGAAACCACGGTGCTAATAAATCATTTAATAACATTATTCTGCGCTCCTTGCGCAGTGGCTAAATGAATAGCCTCACGCTCTGAAATTGGCTCAACGTTCAGCATTTGCAATGCACCAGACATAATCTTGGCAAAAGCAGGACCTGCCACATCACCGCCGTAATACTTGTCGCCTTTGGGTTCGTTAATCACCACAGAAATGGCAAGGCGAGGATTATGAACAGGCGCAACGCCGGCAAACAAGCCAACATAATCATCACCATAGCCGCCCGCAACGGCTTTACGGCTAGTACCGGTTTTACCTGCAACCGGATAACCATCAATATGCGCCTTAGTTGCAGTGCCGCCCACTTCAGTTACCCCAACCAGCATTTGCATGACATCTTTAGCAACTTGAGTCGAAATAACTTGCTCACCTTTAGGTGCTTGTTTAAGTTTTAAAATCGATACCGGATATAAAATACCGCCACTGCCTAAAGTCGCGTACATGCGTGCAATTTGCAGAGGCGTCGCGGTAAAACCATAACCAAATGATAAGGTGGCGCGTTCAAAGTCAGACCAGCGATTACGGTCGTGAATTAACCCGGCGCTTTCTCCGGTTAAATTGATGCCCGAATAGTTGCCCAACCCCATAGACTGATAAGTCCCTAAAAGTTGCTGTACTGGCATCGATAGTGCCAACTTACTGATGCCAACGTTACTTGATTTAACCAAAATTTTTGCTAACGACATGTCACCGTAGTTGTTAGAGTCGCGCACTTGACGCCCACCAATACGCATCCAGCCGGGTGAGGTTTGAATAAGCTCATTGGCTTTTACTGTACCGGCTTCTAATGCGGCGGCCACAACAAAAGGCTTAACAGTAGAGCCCGGTTCAAAGGTGTCGGTTAACGCGCGGTTACGCATACGGTGAGTTTGCAGGTTATCACGTGCATTTGGGTTATATGATGGCGTATTGGCCATTGCTAGCACTTCACCAGTATGGACATCGATTACCACAACAGAACCTGAAGTTGCTTGATACATTTCAGTCGCACGTTTAAGTTCACGGTATGCTAACTGCTGAATACGTTGATCGATACTTAGCACTAGGTCATTTGAGCTTTCGCCTTCTTGCACCATATCTAAGCGTTCAACAACACTACCGTCACGGGACTTACGCACTTTTTGTTTTGACGGCGTGCCAGTAAGCCAAGTGTTGTAGGTATTTTCGATACCTTCAATCCCCACGTCATCAATATTAGTAATACCAATAAGTTGAGCAGCAATTTCACCCGCGGGGTAATAACGACGAGACTCAGATTTAAGATAAATCCCGCCAATTTTAAGCTGTTCAATATAATCAGCTACGGCGGGAGTGACTTGACGTTTTAAATAAACAAAACGCTTTTTAGGGTTGCCCTTTACCTTGCGCACCAGTTCATCTACGGGCTCTTGCAATACGTCGGCTAACGCCTGCCAGCGGCGCATGTCTTTAAAGGCATTCTGATCATGAGCATGTTTCGGGTCGGCCCATACCGCACGCACAGGCACACTTACAGCTAACATGTCGCCATTACGATCAGTAATTAACCCTCGTTGTACTTGGCTGCTCGTGGTGCGTAAGGTGCGCATGTCACTCTCGTGACGCAGTTTGTCTGGTTCAATAATCTGAATATATGCCGCACGAGCAATCAAACTAAAAAATAATAACAACACAAATCCCACCACAACGTATAAACGCCATGGGATCAATTCGTGATTTAATTTTCGTTTTGCTTGTCTTGCCATAATCCCTATGCTCACTGAACCCGAATAATGA
The DNA here is from genome assembly GCF_023283885.1 of Shewanella basaltis. Classification (GTDB taxonomy): domain Bacteria; phylum Pseudomonadota; class Gammaproteobacteria; order Enterobacterales; family Shewanellaceae; genus Shewanella; species Shewanella basaltis. The sequence continues at coordinate 47,792 of NZ_JAKILA010000026.1, read as the reverse complement.
CTTCTTCTTTAGGAAGCGGCCGAGCCATATTCAGTTCTTTTGTTGCCATTCGCGTCACGCGGCTGTGCTCAGACTGCGATTGCTCTTCTAATAATAAATTGCGCCATTCAATATCTAGGCGATCTTGTTCTTGCAGCAACTGATCCCATTGCGAGGTCAATTGCCGAGTAACATGGCTGGTATACACAACCACAATACCATTCGCCATCACTAACGCCCCAAGCAAAACCACCCACTTATGACGCCACAGATCTTGTAACACTATTCGAGGTAAACTTAATGGTGATTGGCTCACATTAACCTCTAAGACTAATAGTCCAGGCGCTCTGCAACTCTTAACACTGAGCTGCGTGCACGTGGGTTTTGTTCAAGTTCAGCTTCTGATGGCTTCAACGCTTTACCAACAGCCTTTAATTTACGCGACTTATTAATTTCTGCTTCGGTGATCGGTAATCCGTGTGGCACACTTTCACCTTGGCTATGTCGACGAATAAAACGTTTTACCATGCGATCTTCTAGCGAATGGAAACTGATCACCGACAAACGGCCTTCTGGCGCCAATACCGTTAATGCTCCTTCGAGTGCTTGGTCTATCTGTTCTAATTCGCTATTAATATAAATTCGAATAGCCTGAAACACTCGCGTTGCTGGGTGCTTATTGCGTTCTTTATTTTTGGTAATACGCGCGATTAAATCGGCTAACTCTTTCGTCCGTAAAAACGGCGTTTTTTCACGATCTGCAGCAATACAGCGGGCAATATGACGAGCGTTTTTCTCTTCGCCATAGGTTTTAAATACCCATGCCATGTCTTCAATTTCAGCACGCGCAATCCATTGTGCAGCCGTTTGCCCCTGGCTGTTGTCCATACGCATGTCTAACGGGCCATCACGTAAAAAACTAAAACCACGTTCTGCATCGTCTAACTGTGGGGACGACACTCCTAAATCGAGTAACACACCATTGATTTTGCCCGTAAGCCCTAGTTCTTCAACATACTGTGCTAACTGCCCAAAACCACCATGAACTATCTGAAAGCGTGAATCGTCGGCAAACTGTTTAGCGGCTTCAATGGCTTGTGGGTCACGATCAATGGCAATTAAGCGCCCATTTTCACCCAAATGGCTTAAAACATGACGTGAATGCCCGCCACGACCAAAGGTGCCATCTATATAGATGCCATCACGTTGGATATTGAGCCCATCAACGGTCTCATTCAGTAATACAGATAAATGGGCAAACTCTTGGCTCATTGGGTTCTTTTAACCTTTTTGGTCACTACAGTGAAAAGTGGGCCAGGCATTCATTGCTGGCTAAATCTTGGCTGTGGATGAGCGTATTACCGTCATCCATTTGTTTCTGCCAAGCTGACTCTTCCCATAATTCAAATTTATTCAGTAAGCCCACCAGCATGGTTTTTTTCTCTAGGCTGGCAAAACTTCGTAAAGCCGGCGGGATCACAATACGTCCGTGGCTGTCTAGTTCACAATCTTGAGCATGACCCAGTAATTTGCGCTTAAAAGAACGCTCAAGTGGAACCGTGTCTGAGAGCAATTTAAGCTTTGCTTCAATTTGCTCCCATTCGTGCAATGGGTAAATCAACAAACAGGCAGATTCAATATCAACAGTGATGATCACAGTACCGGCATGCTCAACACGAAGCGCATCACGGTATCTCGCAGGAATTGCGATCCGTCCTTTAGCGTCCATGTTAATTGCACTGGCCCCCCGAAACACCCTATATCACCCCTTTTGTTAGCATTTGATCCACAATGATCCACTTTTTCCCACAAATGCTAAGTTTAGGGACTCTATGCAAGTGTTGTCAAGGGATGGACAGATATATTAAATCCAGACCCCAAGCGGGTTAGCAGCAAATTGATCTCAAGCAGGAGGAATGACAAAGCTGTCTGTAAAAAACAGCTTAAAATCAGGGTAAATGAGTTAAACCAGACACATAACGGTCATTTTATCGACTAATTTGAGGCGCTAGCGTTGAATTAAAGTGACTAAATTGTGGTAATCGTCCACCTTTTGATTGAATTATTGCCTTAATTAAGGCTTGTTTATGGAACATTAACATCACAAATTGTCGATCTTGATCATTAAATCGTATTTAAAAACACGCCATGCTTCATTTAATGCACCGAATGAAGCTAATGTTATGAGTGGACACACCGCCATCGTACAAACTCAGCGTCAGTAAACAGCCGTTACTTATCCATTAGCACAATGGCTTTAAATATATCCCCAAGCCACATAACTGCGTTGAAGCCAATAACCATGGCAGGCATTTTATCAATTCAACTCACAATCACAGTTAATTTTTCTTAATGCCGCTAAAGACTTACCGCGTAGTCAACCATGCAGAAATGACCTTGATCTTCTTGTAAGTCAATGGTGTGAAATAACGCGTAAGTCAATTGGCAATCTATAACGGCTAAATTTTAATCTTAAGATGCCGATAACAGGGTATAGTGAATAAATATAGCTAGTGGGTTTATCTATACAGGAGGCACTGACATGAGTATCGATAGCATTTATGCCATGTTAGCAAGACCTGTGCGCGCCGTTAGCGAGCGCAGAAGAATTGTTGAGCAAGTGCGAAGCACAAGCGCCATTAGTCCTGACAGTCATGAAGCACCGCAGTCACAACTTCCACCTCATATTCCCCATAAAACGCTAATGGCCAAAAAAGCCCTTGTGCGTAAAGAACGTCGCTCAACATTACGCACCATAGAAGATAAAAAGAATGTCGGTAGTCGACTAAGAAGAATGAATACTGACGAGCGATTTTCCACACGTGGAGAAACGCCGAGTCAGCATATTGATATCGAAGTATAATGAATCAGCCATTATTATGATGGATTACAGTTTGGACTGACTTGCGACACGGCTTGTTTCCAGCCGGCGTATATTTTAGCTCTGTGGTCATGATCCATCGTTGAGATAAATTCACGCTCGGTAGATAACATCGCCTTTAACTCATCGGTAGACTCCCACACACCTACCGCTAAACCAGCTAAAAATGCAGCCCCCATACCTGTGGTTTCGGTGACCAATGGACGGATCACTTTTGCCCCAGTAATATCGGCTTGGAATTGCATTAAAAAGTCATTCGCCACTGCACCGCCGTCAACACGAATTTCGGTTAATGGCACATCTGAGTCTTTGCTCATTGCATCTAAAACATCACGCGATTGGTAGGCAATGGCTTCTAACGCTGCACGTATAATATGATTGCGATTAGCACCACGGGTAAGTCCGATAATGGCACCACGGGCATCGGCATCCCAGTACGGTGCTCCTAATCCAACAAACGCGGGGACCAAATATACACCGTTGGTGTCGTCCACTTTTTCGGCAAAATATTGGGTATCGCAAGCGTCAGCAATTAAGCCTAATTCATCACGCAACCATTGGATCACCGCCCCGCCCATAAAGACCGAACCTTCTAATGCGTAATTTACTTTAGCGTCTGCACCAATAGCCACTGTTGTCAATAAACCATGTGTCGACTCAACGGCTTTCTCGCCAGTATTCATTAATAAAAAGCACCCAGTACCGTAAGTGTTTTTGGCCATGCCAGGTTCAATACACAGCTGGCCAAATAACGCCGACTGTTGATCACCAGCCATACCTGCTACGGGGACATGGTTACCTGCAAGTTCAGTGTAACCGTAAATAGCACAGGAAGGCTTAATCTCTGGCAACATAGCACGAGGAATATCAAACAACTCTAGCAGCTCTTGATCCCATTCTTGGGTATGAATATTGAATAACATAGTGCGAGATGCATTAGTCGGCTCGGTTACATGCACATCACCTTGAGTGAGCTTCCAGACTAACCATGTGTCAACGGTGCCAAATAATAAATCGCCAGCTTCGGCCTGCTCTCTTGCGCCATCAACATTGTCTAGGATCCATTTGATTTTTGAGGCCGAAAAATAGGGATCTAATATCAGCCCTGTTTTTAGACGTACCATTTCTTCAGCACCCTGCGCTTTAAGCTGCTGGCAAATCCCCTGGCTTCGTCTACATTGCCACACCACCGCATTACATATTGGCTTACCTGTGTGTTTGTTCCATACAATGGTCGTTTCGCGTTGGTTAGTAATACCAATGGCAGCTACATCATGGCGGCTAATACCTGCTCGCGTTAACACTTCAACTAATACTGAACTTTGCGATGACCAAATCTCCATCGGGTCATGCTCAACCCACCCCGCTTGAGGATAATGCTGAGTAAACTCGCGATGTGCAACGGCAACAATATTCGCTTGGTGATCAAACACAATCGCACGGGAGCTGGTTGTGCCTTGATCTAACGCGACAATGTATTTTTTAGCAACCATCTGAATTCCTATATCATTTTAATATGATTATTTTTATATGATTTATCTGCTTAATTAGCAAATAGTACATCCTACATCGACACATAAATTTAATGCAAGTAATAGTCTATGTTTGTCATTAATGCACCCTATTAATAGTGACCACTTAGAATGTTTCCAGCCGTTTTTGTTCAAGCGTCGCGGCGCAGTAACACAGCTCTCAACTCGCGATAGCGCAAAGTAAACACTGCAGAAGCACACCTTTAATGCTATCTATATGAGTAATACCACCTCAACCAAACTGGCCAATCGTTGCCTAGTTCAAATCATCTCCCCTAAAATGTAAAAAAGCCCCGCAAATGCAGGGCTAAATCGCTTGTTAAACCATCAGGAAAAATAAGTGATCAGACATTACCTAAGAAAAATCGCTTAGAACAAGGCAGAAATGGCTGCGAGATAATTGTTCTATCTTCAACATTTCTAACAAAGTAATAAACCATGTTAACCAGTCAGCATGATCACATTTTTGTGCTGATGAGTATGACCTTAATCAGTTACATTTTATAGCTAAGCTGTAATCCGGTTAGCCATACGTCGCCAGTTGCTTCGCCACTAAAGCCGATAGAGGCAAGTCCGAGTAAGTCTTGAGTTTCATCAATGGGAGCATCACCGTGCATACGAATATAGGTTACGCCAAGGTCCACACTTAGATTGTCAGACACTTGATAACCAGCTCCCATACTGAACCACAAACGATCCGAATCTGGAATTGTTGTTGTACGATGCTCATCATCTACAGCGGTGTTATCGAGCGCAACACCAGCACGAAGTGACCATTGCTCATCAAGGTGATAAGTCGTACCGATTGAGTAGCGCCAGTTATCTTTAAAGTTTTCTTCTTTAACAACGTCAGATTCAAGATCGCCAGTCGGTTTTATCTCTCCAGGGAAATAAGCGACCAAACGATCAAAGGTGCTCCATTGTGTCCAATTGACACTTGCATGCACCGCCCAGTTTTCTGTAAGTTGGTGATATGATGCCAACTCAGCAATTGCAGGAAGTTCGATAGGTAAATACCCATCTATTTTAACGTCTTGACCGCCATTGTAGACAACACCCGCTGCGCTACCATCTAACTCAAGATCAACGCCGCTGTGATAGGCTAAACCAATACGGTTGTTGGCATTAATTTGCCAACTTGCTCCGGCTTTCCAACCATAACCAATGTCATCACCTTCCATTGACTTAAGCTCTGTACCTGATGCTGGCAGACGCGCTGAAATACTCTCTGGCACACTAGGGTTAGCCTTAATCGCCTCTATCCAAGCTGGTGTTGTTGCGCTGATTTCGCCTTCACCATAAACGATTCTCAGACCTGCTCCCACGGTAAATTCATCATCAATGCGATAGGCAATATTTGGGTTAAATTCAACGGTGGTAATCGCGGTGTGACTACCAAAAATGGCAGCGGCACTGCTTGGGGAGGTTTCGGTTGCTAAACCGTAGTTAGCATTAACAGCAAGACCCCAAGTCCATTTATCATTTAGCTGATTCGAATAATAAAAGTTAGGTATCAGGGCATCGTCGGCCACATCAATTGCATCTGCATCGACGACTATCGCATCAGATCCTAATAAAGGAGAAGTAATACTTACATCCCCTAACACATCCACATTTGGCATAACATAAACACCACCAGCAGAAAGCTGACGACCTTCAAGGTATGCGAGCATGGCAGGGTTTCTTGCTTGAGTTGACGCGTTATCTGCAATGGCGGCTTCACCAGCAAATGCTCGGCCAAGCCCAGTTGCTGACGATTCTGCAAGTTGAAAACCTGCTGCTTTTACTTGAGTTGTTGCCCCAAATACAATGGCGCTAATGGCCAATGTTAACACTGTTTTTTTCATTATCATTCTCTGTGTTTAAGATTCATACTGCTTAAATCGACCTCAATAGAGTAAAAGCTCGATTTAAATGAGGGCATCAGTTTACGGATCCAAAACGGCTTTGCAACAGGGGGGAATCGAGCAAGAGGAGCAAATCGGCCAATTTAAAACTGTGATCTAGCGCAAGATTTTTAATTGGCATGGGTAGTTACCTAGGTAAAAATATAAATACCTGTACGCCCAAATACCAGCAGCCACTCAAAACAACCACTTAACTAATACAAAACAAATACTTAAACAAATAAAGTTGGCACACAAGTTAGCTTTAATCACTGCATTTAGTTACTGATTGTCATCGCGCTACAAATTAAGTTAACCGTTTTCAAACAAAAATTAATTTACATATAAAAAATAAAAAAACCTCTTTTTGCACACAAAAAGAGGTTTTTTCACACTGAATGACCACACATGACTCATTTATATGAGCTGTTAACTGATCAGCTAGCCAAGCCATAACCACTCAAGGGCGATGTCAATGTATTCAAGACAAATTACGCATACCACTGCGGAATTTTAGCTTCATAATCACTGATATGCTGCTCAAATGATAAGGTTAAGCCTATGGCGTCTAAACCATTAAGCAGTTTATGCCTTGCTGACTCCACCAAACTAAAGCTAAACACCTTTCCTGAAGGCGCTGTAACAGTTAAGGCTTGTAAATCAACCGTAATTTGCGCCCCTTCGGTTGCCTCAACTTCATCCATCAATTGTTGTACTTGCTGTGCAGGCAACTTAACGGGTAATAAACCATTATTAATGGAGTTGCCGTAAAAAATATCAGCAAATGTTGGGGCAATAATCACGCGTAAACCAAAGTCTGCCAACGCCCAAGGCGCATGTTCACGCGATGAACCACAGCCAAAGTTTTCTTGGGCCAATAAAATAGAAGCCCCTTTATAACGCGGCTTATTAAGCGCAAAGTCTGGGTTAGGCTTATCGCCGGCATCATCTAAATAACGCCAGTCATGGAATAAATGCACCCCAAAGCCATCACGGGTCACTTTAGATAAAAATTGCTTCGGAATAATTTGATCTGTGTCGATATTGGCACTATCGATCACTACCGCTAAACCGGTATGGGCAGTAAATGCTTGCATGTTTGTCTCCTATCTCGGTTTAGTAAGGTTTACGAATATCAACAAAGTGACCAGCGATGGCAGCTGCAGCCGCCATCGCAGGACTCACCAAATGTGTGCGACTGCCACGGCCTTGGCGTCCTTCGAAGTTACGGTTACTTGTAGAGGCGCAGCGATCGCCGGGCTCTAAGCGGTCATCGTTCATGGCTAAACACATAGAGCATCCCGGTAAGCGCCATTCAAATCCGGCTTCAATAAAGATTTTATCTAGGCCTTCTGCTTCTGCTTGAAGTTTTACCTGGCCAGAACCAGGCACCACAATCGCAACCACGCCCGGTGCTACCTTACGATTTTTGGCATATACCGCCGCAGAACGTAAATCTTCAATGCGCGAATTAGTGCAAGAACCAATAAACACTTTATTAATGCTAATGTCGGTCATTTTAGTACCTGGTGTTAAACCAATGTACTCCAATGCCTTAATCATGCTGGTGCGATTAGTCAGATTGGGTTCATCTTGCGGGTTAGGAACCACGGCATCGATGGCTACAACTTGCCCAGGGTTTGTTCCCCAGGTTAATTGCGGCGCAATGTTTTTAGCATCTAATACCACTTCGGCATCAAACACGGCATCAGTATCGGTTTTAAGCTGTGACCACGCCGCAACCGCCTGCTCCCATAACTCTTCTTTTGGCGCAAACTCACGGCCTTTTAGGTAATCAAAGGTCGTTTGATCTGGTGCCACCATACCGGCTTTAGCACCCATTTCGATGGCCATGTTACATAATGTCATACGGCCTTCCATGCTTAACGCTTCAATGGCTTGGCCACAAAACTCAACCACATAACCAGTACCACCGTCCATACCAAGCTTGCCAATAATCGCCAGTACGATATCTTTTGCCGTCACGCCGTCTGTCACCTGACCACGCACTTCCACTTTCATGGTTTTGGCTTTTAATTGCCGTAAGGTTTGTGTTGCTAATACATGCTCAACTTCTGATGTGCCAATACCAAATGCCAATGCACCAAATGCGCCATGAGTCGCGGTATGCGAGTCACCACACACAATGACAGTTCCTGGTAAAGTAATACCAAGCTCTGGCCCCATGACATGCACAATACCTTGATTTGGATGATGAATATCGTACAAACGCACACCAAACTCTTTACAGTTTTGTGCCAACGTTTCCACTTGCGTGCGGGCCATTGGGCTTAGCGCATCTAAACTTGCACTTCGAGTCGAAGTATTATGGTCCATGGTAGCAAAGGTTTTTTCGGGTGCGCGTAATTGACGCCCAGCCACTTTCAACCCACTAAAGGCTTGCGGGGATGTCACTTCATGCACTAAATGCCGATCAACATATATAATTGGCGCCTCACCTTCTGGGCTTGCCACTATATGCGCATCCCACACTTTTTCGTATAAGGTTTTACCTGTTACCTGGGCCATTACACACCTTCCTTTATTGCCTGAGCGATAAAATCACCCATTTGTACTGTCGATTTAGCTTGACTGCGTTTATCTGCAGCTAACAGTTCACCCGTAAGGTAGCCACTTGCCAATGCTTTGGTAACCGCACGCTCAATAGCACTTGCTGCCTCTTCTTGCTTTAAGCTGTGGCGCAACATTAATGCCGCCGATAAAATTTGTGCCACCGGGTTAGCAATACCTTGCCCAGCAATATCAGGCGCACTACCACCAGCGGGTTCAAATAACCCAAACCCAGTGCTGTTCATACTTGCCGACGATAACAGCCCCATAGAACCTGTTAGCATGGCAATTTCATCTGACAAAATATCACCAAATAAATTTGAACATAACATTACGTCAAACTCGTCTGGACGACGTAATAGCTGCATGGTCGCGTTATCAATATAAATGTGCTCTAAGGTGACATCAGGAAAGTCTTTAGCGACCTCCTCTACCACTTGGCGCCATAGTACTGAACACGCCAACACGTTAGCTTTATCTACTGAAGTGACCTTCTTTTTACGGCCTCTTGCGGCTTCAAAAGCAATACGTGCAATACGGCTGATCTCGCGGCGACTATAACGCATGGTATCAAACGCTTCTTCGCTTTCACCTTCACCTTGGCGCCCTTTAGGTTTACCAAAGTAGATACCACCGGTTAACTCACGTACACACAACACATCAAACCCGCGTGCTGATATGTCGCTACGTAGTGGTGACATATGTTCTAAGCCGTCATGTAATTTTGCTGGGCGTAAATTACAAAATAACTCAAAATGACCCCGCAGTGGCAACAATGCTCCGCGCTCAGGTTGATCGTTTGGAGGTAAATGTTCCCATTTAGGGCCGCCTACACTACCAAATAAAATCGCATCTGCGGCTTCACAACCTTTTAGTGTTGCATCAGGTAAAGGGCAACCATGGTTATCAATGGCAATACCGCCAACATCATATTCGGTGTATTGAATATCAAGTCCAAAACGGGTTTCAACAGCACTAAGCACTTTACGTGCTTCTGCCATCACTTCAGGACCAATACCATCACCCGACAAAACTGCTATTTGATAACTCATACGCCACCTAACTCCCTTTCTTTATGGATCTGTTGTTTAAAATCAGCCACTTTATCTGCGCGGTACACTAAATTCATCACATGCACCAACGCTTGAGCAGAGGCCTCTACGACGTCAGTTGCTAAACCGACACCATGGAACATTTGTTCATTATATTTTGCAGTAATATCAACCTGCCCCAATGCATTTTGCCCTTCGCCTTTGGCACTGAGTTTGTAATTAGTAATATTGATTTTACGATCTGTCGCACGGGCAATGGCATTGTATGCCGCATCAACAGGCCCATTACCTGTTGCCGCCTCGGTAATATCGTTACCGTCGACTGCAATGCGCACAGTGGCGGTAGCGACACCCTCTGTGGAGTCCGAATGCACCATCATATGCTGAAGCTGATATTTGTCATCATCTTGCGCTTGTGACTCCATAAAGACCAATGCTTCTAAATCGTAATCAAATACTTGGCCTTTTTTGTCCGCTAGGGTTAAAAACTGCTCATATAGGCTGTCCATATCGTAGTCAGTTGGCAAATAGCCCATTTCTTCCATGCGGTGTTTAATCACATGGCGACCAGAACGAGAAGTCATGTTTAAGTTATTGCGATTTAGGCCAATACTTTCTGGTGTCATAATTTCATAAGTATTTTTCGCTTTTAACATGCCATCTTGGTGAATACCTGACGAATGCGAGAAAGCATTGGTTCCTACAATCGCCTTGTTGGCTTGAATTGGCATATTACAAAGCTGACTCACTAACGATGATGTACGGTGAATTTCTTTAGCATTAATGCCGCAATCTAAATTTAACAAGTTTTTACGCGTCGCCAAAATCATCGCAATTTCTTCTAACGAACAATTGCCTGCGCGTTCGCCAATCCCATTAATGGTACATTCAACTTGGCGAGCCCCCATTTCAACGGCTGCAATGGAGTTAGCCACTGACAACCCTAAATCATCATGGCAATGCACCGAAATCACCGCTTGATCGATATTGGGTACGCGGTTGAAAAGCGTTTGAATGATGCCCCCAAACTCACTAGGCACCGTATAACCAACAGTGTCAGGGATGTTAATCGTGCGGGCACCGGCTTTGATTGCGGCCTCAACCATACGGCACAAATTATCGATGGGAGTGCGTCCGGCATCTTCACACGAAAATTCAACATCGTCAGTAAAGCGCCTAGCGTATTTCACCGCACCCACCGCCATGTCTAGCACATCATCGAACGAACGCTTTAATTTGCTCTCTACATGGATGGTTGAGGTTGAAATAAAGGTATGAATACGGAATTGATCGGCAACAGACAAGGCTTGTGCTGCGGCATCAATGTCTTTTTCTAATGCACGAGATAACGCACACACACGACTGTTTTTAATGGTTTTAGCAATGGTCTGCACAGAATGAAAGTCGCCTGGCGAAGACACAGGAAACCCAACTTCCATCACATCAACGCCCAAACGCTCTAGAGCCAGCGCGATTTGTAGCTTTTCTTTAACGGTTAAGCTGGCAGCAAGTGCTTGTTCACCATCACGCAATGTTGTATCAAAAATTAAGACTCTATTGGACATCGAATTTCTCCATCGACCATCTTGTTTGTATTTCACCTAACTGCAAATATCACAACCGGCTCGTTTCAAAAGGGCTAAAAACAAAAAACCCCGCGACTGTTAGCGCGGGGTTTGTGTATGCTGAATGAGTTATTTCGCATGTAACACAAAGGACTCCGCGCAGTCTATGCGAGAGAGGAGTAGGAGTCCGAGTAAAATAGCCTGTGTGTTCATAGCGTTAGTATTCACTTTCAATAGTTTTATATTCACATTACTTAATGTTTAGTAAATAAATATTCTGAATTATTTTTCTATGACTAATATTTAACGCGAGCTGGCGCTGCTGTCAACCCTAAATTACTCAACTTGAGAAAGATTACGGTGTACTAGTACCTCATTACGGTGATCTCATGCAATTTTACCTTTGAGACCAAGGTATCTTTTGCCTTAATGATCTCAATGGGCTAGATCAAAATTCGTGAACTTAAATGGCCACATCATTTATATTTTTATGTAACAAAAATTAAAAATCCGTATACTTGAACAACCCAATTAGAGTCAACGTAACGATGGTACGTGTGAAAGCAGCAAATAAAAATAAATACAATTTGTTGAGTTTTATGTTTGGTTTATTGCTGTTGTTCGTTGCGGCGCCGGCATTATCACTCCCTTCGCAAGAGCTACTTCTAAGCGACAACATCGTCACCAAAACGCAGTTGCTCAGTGTCAGTGAGCAATTGGATGTCATTAACAGTATCAATTCGCAAAAATCAGAAGACGCAAGAACACTTCTAGAAGCACTGGAGCGGCAACAGAGCACTCAAGCTTTTAGCAACGTAGAAACCCTTCGCTTAAGCTTATTACGGTGTTTTAATTTACTCGAGTTTGGTGAGTTCAATCAGGCAATCATGCTGGCAAAACAAGGTGAACTTAATGCTCGCCAGTTAAAATACGATTCTGCGCGACCTTATTTTATATTGTGTGAAGCGTCTGCTCATCAAAGTCTTGGTAACACCATACAAGAACAACGACAATCTGAAGAAGCCTTGCGTCTGGCAAGACGCTATTCTGAAAAACAAGCCATGGTGAATGCCTTGTATTTGCGAAGTAGGCAAAATACAAGCCTAGAAAACTATAACCAATCAATTGAAGATTTGCGCTTAGCGCTGGACATTTTTGATGAGGCACAAGTTCAATTTCAACAATGGTATTTATTGCCTAGGTCATTTGTACAACTGGAAATTTCAAATGTTTTTTTCTCTATGGGTGACATTAAAGAATCCCTTCACTTTGCAGAAACTGCTGCCAATGATTTCTCGGCGTTTGGTAAGCTAAAATTTGCATTTGCCGTTAATTTGGCACGAATCAACATAGAAATAGATAATAAACCAGACGTATTATTGTACTTGAAGAAAGCCGAAGCAGAAAATAACAAAAACACAGCGACAAGAGATATCGCTATTGGTAATGCGTTGCTTGCTGCTATCAACTCGTATCTTGGAAATAACGACACGGCAGAACAACAAGCATCATTCAGTATCAAAGTATTAACCCAATACAAAGAACCAATTTACGTCATGCGTATAAAACGCACGTTAGCCAAGATTTATTTTGCACAAAACAAAGACAACCAAGCGTTAGCACTACTTAACGACATCATCCAGCAAGCTAGCGAACTTCAGCAGTTTTCCGACCTTGAAGAGTTTAATCACATCATCAGCGAATATTACGCAATCAACAACCAGTTTGAACTGGCTTATCAATTTCAGGTACAGCGTTTTGAGGCCGCTAAGCAAGCTGCTGCAAAACTCAATAATGCTCATTTTGTTCAGTATCAAGCCCGCCTGGCTGAACAAAATAACGCTGCACCTATAGAGCAAGAATCAACCTCAAATATCAATCAAAATATCGCAATTACGGCATTGATTATTTTATTGCTGTCGATTGGCCTTGTGCTATTTTTAGCGAAAAAACCACAAACAGCATCAACCGACACGACAGAAGAAACTCAACAACAACGAATTGATAACTTACTGCTCAGCGCCAAACAAGGCCATTATCAACTGAGCATGCTTCTGGTTAATATTAGCCAAATCCGCCAAGTGGATATTCCCTATCTTGAAAAGCAATTTCAATTGGCATTAAGAGAACAAGATCAGCTGTTTCGCCATAGTCTCGATGAGCTCGTCATTTTGCTACCTCATACGTCAGCAACAGGGGCTACACGAGTCATGCATCAAATAGAACAAATACTGAGCAATTGGAAAGACGACGTGAAAGCCAGCATAGGTCTTGCGAGCTTACAGCAGTTAGACACATTTGAAGTGTTAATGAAACGCGCAATATTAAACCAATTAAGTAAAATGAAAACACAAGACAGCAAAGTCTTATCTCACGAACAGAGTGCATTTAACCCATAGTGGCTATGTGCTAACCCGTTAAATAGTCACTGATCTCATCTAAAAACTCGCCGCCAAAACGGTCAAGTTTTATTTGGCCAACACCATTTACCGCCAGCATTTCACCTGGGCTGGTAGGTAACATGGCCGACATTTCTGCAAGTGTGGCATCGTTAAACACCAAATACGGTGGAATATCATGCTGCTCGGCTAACTCTCGGCGCAATAACTTTAATCGCGCAAATAATTTCCGATCATATTGCTGCACAGCGCGCGTATTCGATTTACGTTTTACATCAAGCAACTGAATACGCGGCTCTGCCAGCATTAAGGCAACTTCAGCCTTTAAAATCGCCCTTGCAGCTGGGTTTAAGCGAATACTTGACCCTCGAGTGATATCTTGACTAACCAGGCCTAAATGGATTAGCTGTCGCAGTACACTCAACCAATGTTCTGCCGACTTATCGGCACCGATCCCCCATGTGGTTAACTTATCATGGCCTCTATCAACCACACTCGCGGCTTTAGAACCTCTGAGTACATCAATAACATGGTGAATACCAAAGCGTTGCTGTAAACGGTAGATACATGACAACACTTTTTGAGCATCTTCGGTGCCATCGTAACGTTTTGGAGGATCTAAACAAATATCACAGTTACCGCATGGCTCAGATGCTGCCTCATCAAAGTAATGGAGCAATACTTGGCGCCGGCAAGTTTGCGCCTCCGCAAAAGCGGCCATGGTATGTAATTTGTGAAACTCAACCTGTTGCTGAGGCCCTGGCTCTGACTGCTCAATCAAATGCCTAACCCGACCAATATCGGCAGGGTCAAATAACATGTAAGCTTCAGCCTCTAGCCCATCTCGGCCCGCTCGGCCAGTTTCTTGATAATAAGCTTCAATACTTTTAGGGATATCATAATGCACCACAAAACGGACATTAGATTTATTAATTCCCATCCCAAAGGCCACCGTGGCCACCACAATATCAACCTGATCTTTTAAAAACTTATCTTGTACATCTGCGCGCTCTTCTTGGCTCATTCCGGCATGATAGGCTTGAGCATTAAACCCCTGTAAGCGCAGTCGCTCAGCCACTTCATCGACCCGGCGACGACTGCTGCAATACACTATGCCACTCGCACCATTTTGCACCGTGATAAATTGGCGTAACTGGTTGGCAGCATTTACCTTTTCTGCCACGGTATACCGAATGTTTGGACGATCAAAACTCGAGAGTAAGGTATAAGGAGCAATGTTTAAGCGCTCGCAAATACTTAAACGTGTCGCTTGATCTGCCGTCGCGGTTAACGCCATTAACGGAATATAAGGAAAATACGTTTTTAACTGCCCTAGCTCGGCATATTCAGGTCTAAAGTCATGACCCCACTGGCTGATACAATGTGCCTCATCAACAGCAAACATCGACAATTCAACAGATTGTAAACGCTCTATAAAGTCTGGGCGCAATAATCGCTCAGGCGAGACATACAGCAGTTTTATCTCGCCTGCGTGCAATTTACGCAGCACTTGCGCACTTTGCTCGCGCGGCAGTGATGAATTGAGATACGCAGCAGCGACACCACTTTGTAATAAACTGTCTACTTGATCTTTCATTAATGAAATCAGAGGTGAAACGACAACTGTGACCCCCGGCAACACTAAAGCCGGTAACTGGTAACACATACTCTTACCACCACCGGTAGGCATAATCACTAAAGTGTCTTGGCCCTGCAAGCTGCGCTCAATCACCTCTCGCTGCCCTTGACGAAAGGCACGATAACCAAATACCTGCTGTAAACTAGCCGATAACATATCTTGCTCAGCAGCAGTATTAGGGGTTGGGCTTGGCGTCGAAGTCAGATTATCCATTCACACTATGATGTCATTAAACGGACGGCCATTTTAAAGCACTCGGCTACAGATGTCTTGAAGCAAAGTGCAATTACGCCATTTTACCTCCTATGATGATTGAGTATTGCTCACTTTAACGTTAGATTTAATACTCTATGCACACTGAAAATAAATACAAAAATAATAAATAAGACAAGGATTTCCCATGAGTTCACCTATTCAAAGTCAAGCCCTGCAACAAGTTGCAGAGATTTTTGATAAGCATGTTCCTTTTCATAACCTACTTGGATTAGACATAAAGCATTACGACATCAATGGGGTTGAAGTCGTGATTAAGATGAAACCAGAACTAATAGGTAACATCCATCAAAACATCCTTCATGGTGGTGTTACCGCTACGTTACTTGATGTGGTGGGTGGCCTGACAGCCTTTGCTGGCTTGGTTGCAAGCCGTGAAGATTGGACAATAGAAGAGTTACAACAACGCTTAACGACCTTAGGCACCATTGATATGCGGGTTGATTTTTTACGTCCTGGTCGTGGTGAAATATTTACAGGTACTGGCACTGTCATCAGGGCTGGCAATCGTGTATCGGTTTGCCGAATGGAATTGCACAATGAATTAGGCACTCACATTGCTTTTGGTACAGGTACTTACATGGTGGGCTAACTCGGCAATAGTAGTCCTTTTGCCACGTTAAAGTGACAGCTCACCAATAAAACAAATTGCTTAATAACTTGTGTCATCAATGGGGGCGACCTACAATCGCCCCTCTTTCGTTATTGCCATAGTTGACTCATCATGCCTGATTTAGAGTATCGTAAAGGGGTTTTCCTCGCGATTTGCGCCTACACCATTTGGGGTGTCGCTCCTTTATATTTCAAATTATTACATCATGTCCCCGCCACTGAAATTTTAATGCATCGTGTTATATGGTCATTTCTTTTTATGATCGTTTTAATGCAATTTATTGGTGGATTTAGCCGCTTACGCCTCATCCTTAAGCACCCCAAACAACTGCTTATTTTGCTCACAACGTCAGTATTAATTGCAGCAAATTGGCTTATTTTTATTTGGGCTGTGAATAACGACCACATGCTTGATGCGAGTTTAGGTTATTTTATCAACCCACTTTTTAATGTACTGTTAGGAATGATATTTTTAGGAGAGCGCTTACGTAAATTGCAATGGCTTGCGGTCACGTTAGCCAGTATTGGGGTGTTGGTGCAGCTCATCTCGTTTGGCTCAATTCCGCTGGTGTCTCTGGCCCTAGCGGCAAGCTTTGGTTTTTATGGCTTATTGCGTAAAAAAGTCAACATTGATGCAAAATCTGGCTTATTAGTCGAAACGGCTATTTTATTACCCGTTGCACTGGGCTACTTAGTGATAACACTAGGCAATTCGCCTGCCAGCATGTTAACCAATAGCCTTAACCTTAATTTACTTTTAGTGGCCGCAGGAGTTGTCACCACTATTCCTCTTTTGTGTTTTGCAGGTGCCGCCGTACGTATTCCCTTTTCTATTTTAGGGTTCTTCCAATACATTGGCCCGAGTATCATGTTTATCTTAGCGGTCAAATTATTTAATGAACCTTTCGATATTGAAAAAGGCATCACTTTTGGTTTTATCTGGGGCGCACTGGTGATATTTATTAGCGACATGGTACTGCAACGACAGCGCCAACATGTTGCCACGAAAAAAGCCGCCGCAAAGGCTTAATCAATAGGCTCTAATGCTAACGCGCTGGCATGCAACTGTGCTAGCGCTTTATCTGCATCGATGACACTAACCATAATCATTTTATCTTGGCTAATGGGTAACATAATCACCTGAGTAGGATCTGTTACCGACAATAAGGCTTTATCGCCATTATTTAATGAAAACCATCCCAAAGAATATCCAGGTATGCCCAAACCATTTGTGCGCCACTTAGCCGCGTATTCGGGCTCTTTAAGCAGGTTGACGACCCGAGCTTGAGCAAAGTCCACTTGATTAACCTCAATGGTGTGTGAATACAGTGGAATTTTAACCCGCAACTGTTTGTCATCCCAGTAAATGGTACTGCTAAACGACTGATAAAACGTCAAAACAAATAAGCCCATTAAAGGTAACATTACTCCCAGTGTTAAATACTTAGCGTTACTGGGAATGGGTTTTAAAAAAATAAACACCGTTAAACCAAGTAAGCCAACTAACAGGGCAATAAAACTGTATATGGCTCCAGACTCAAGAGAGGCCAGCTCAATAGCATTCATATAACCTCTTTCTAAGAGTGTTTTTTGCCATAAAAAATGCCGGAATAACCGGCATTTTTAACACAAAGGATCTATAAATCCAGGGCAAGAATTTTTGATCGTCGTTGATAGTTATAAAGCTGCTTTTTCTTGTTAGGCAACTCTTCAACGTCAACAATATTAAAGCCATGCTCTAAAAACCAATGAATGCTGCGTGTTGTTAACGCAAACAAGCGTGAATAACCGCGCACTCGAGCTTGACCAATAATATTATTCAATAAAATGCTGCCACGGTCAGCATCACGGTAATCAGGATGCACCACTAAACACGCAAACTCACCGGCATTATCTTCTTCAAATGGATACAGCGCAGCACAACCAATCACTAAGTTATCGCGCTCGACCAACATAAACTGTTCTATTTCCATTTCGAGCTGCTCACGAGAGCGGCGCACTAAAATACCTTGCTCTTCTAATGGGCGGATAAGATTTAAGATGCCGCCAATATCGCTAATCGTGGCACGGCGTAAACGTTCGGCGCTTTGTGTGACAATTTGAGTGCCTATGCCTTCGCGTGAGAACAACTCTTGCAATAAGGCGCCGTCATCTAAATAACTCACCAAATGACAACGAGGCACACCACGACGACAGGCTTCAACACTGGCTTTTAAAAATGCCATCGTGCCAACAGAGGCGGCTGTATCTGCTTTCATGGTTTTAAGCATTTCTTCAACATCATCAGGCATAAGCTCAGCAATCACCTCACCGTTTTCGCCAACAATGCCATTTGTTTCACTAAAACCAATAATTTTGTCTGCTTTGAGCTTAATGGCCACCTGTGTGGCAACTTCTTCCGCCGTTAAATTAAAGCTTTCACCAGTCACTGACGCCGCGATAGGCCCCATCAACACAATACCATTATTGTCTAGTTGGCGACGTAAGCCCTGAGCATCGATACGACGCACTTTGCCGCTCAAACAAAAATCAACACCGTCATCAACACCAAGTGGTTGTGCAATAACAAAGTTACCGCTAACAAGATTGATTTGTGCATTTTGCATGGGCGTATTACCTAAACTCATAGACAATCGAGCCGTAATATCAAACTGAGTGGCTCCAGCAACTTGCTTGATAATCTTTAAGGTATCTTCATCGGTAATACGAATACCGTTATGGTATGCAGGCTCAATACCTGCCGCTTTTAATCCTGCATCAATTTGCGGCCTAGCACCGTAAACTAATACCACCTCAATCCCGAGTGAATGCAGTAAAGCAACATCATTTAAAATGCCGCGAAACTGCGGATGCGCTAATGCCTCGCCACCTAACATGACGACAAAAGTTTTACCTCTATGGGCATTAACATAAGGAGCAGAATGACGAAATCCATCAACCAGTTCAGTGGTTCTCACAGGCAAATTCACCTCGGTAATTAATTTGGTGTTAGTCATACTTGCAACCTTTAGCAGCAGTTACAAGCCAGAATGTAATATCGAACAACGATGTTATTGCATTTTAATTCACTTTTAAAGCATTTTATTTCACACAAAGCGAAAAATAGTTTGTCTGTTAAGTGTGAAAAAATCATTACAGCCATAAAGTTAGTTTAACTTAACAGGCTATATGGCCTTAAGCACTTTTGTCTCGTTTATACCATTGCGCATTAAACAGCATAAACCATTTCAGTATAGCTTACTTTTTTACAGGCATAAAAAAAGCCCCAATTAAGGGGCTTTTTTAAGAAGAAAAATCAATTACTTGATTTTAGCTTCTTTGTAGATAACGTGCTGACGAATAACTGGATCAAATTTCTTGATTTCCATTTTTTCAGGCATGTTACGCTTGTTCTTTTCAGTAGTGTAGAAGTGACCAGTTTTAGCACTAGATACTAATTTGATCTTCTCACGATTACCTTTAGATTTAGCCATTTTCTATTACACCTTCTCGCCACGGGCACGAAGTTCAGCAACAACAACTTCGATACCTTTCTTGTCGATAATACGGATACCTTTGGTAGATACACGTAATTGTACGAAACGCTTTTCTTCTTCTAACCAAAAACGGTGGTTTTGTAGGTTAGGTAAAAAACGACGACGAGTCGCGTTTTTTGCGTGCGAACGGTTGTTACCAACCATTGGCTTCTTGCCAGTTACTTGGCATACTCTTGACATGTCAATCTTCTCCAAAACAAATTTTTAACGCTCGAGCATTAATGTGCCTCGTATGGCCGTCGCCCGAGGCACAAAGAGGGCGCATTTTATACACGATTGACCATATAAGATCAAGCAGTGTTTATACAATCCACCCCCGCTCGGCAAAGGAGACAATCTCCTGATCACCTACAACCATATGATCTAACAAAGAAACATCTATGGTTGCCAATGCATTTTTTATTCGATCAGTTATTCGCCGATCAGCCTGACTTGGCTCTGCAATGCCAGACGGGTGATTGTGACACACTATCACCGCCGCTGCTTTTTTATCCAAAACAAGGCTTACAACCTCACGAGGATAAACAGAAGCAGAATCGATGGTGCCACGAAATAATTCTACAAATTGAATGACTCTATGTTGGGTATCCAACAATAGTAAGGCGAACACTTCATAGGATCGGTCCGCTAATTGTCTCATTAAATAGTCCCGAGTTAAATCAGGATTTGTCAAAATTTGTCCTCTTTGTAGATTTTCGTGGGCAATTCGCTTAGAAATTTCGGCCGCAGCCTGTAATTGAGCATATTTTACCGGTCCAACACCGGCTAATTTACACACTTGGTTTTTAGGCGCACTCAACAAACTGCGCAAACCGCCAAACTGATTAATCATATTGCGGGCTAAATCGACCGCATTTTGACCCGCAAGGCCATTGCGCAAAATCACCGCCAGTAATTCAGCATCAGACAACTGCCCTGCACCATTAAGTAATAGCTTTTCACGTGGCCCTTCTCCTTGAGGCCAGTCTTTAATTCCCATGTATGCTCCTTGCACTCTGTGAGACGCCATAACATCGACGAATCCAGTTTCATCAATTCGCTACTACTGCGCCAATACTGAGTTGTTATATTTTGAAAACAAACTTTAAATTGATTACACAGTATGGTCGATATTTTTGAGATTGGATCCAAGCAACTTGTTGTTGGTTTGTGATATCGTTAGCCGCAATAAGATTTGAGCCGGATAATTCACATCATGCTAACAAATAAAAAAGTATTACTCGGAATTGGCGGCGGCATTGCAGCCTATAAAAGTGCGGACTTAATCCGCCGCTTAAAAGAACGCGGCGCAGACGTGCGGGTCATCATGACTCAAAGCGCCATGGAATTTATTACGCCACTCACCATACAAGCGCTCTCTGGCCACCCTGTAGCCTCTGATTTGCTCGACCCAGCAGCAGAGGCCGCTATGGGTCATATTGAGCTTGCACGCTGGGCTGATGTGGTATTGCTTGCACCCGCTACAGCAAACCTTATGGCGCGTATCAATGCTGGTATGGCAGATGATTTACTCACAACAACCTGTTTAGCGACCAGTGCGCCCGTAATTGTCTGCCCTGCCATGAACCAACAAATGTACCAAAATATCGCCACCCAAGAGAACATGGCTCATTTAGTCAGAAAAGGCTTTATCATTTGGCAACCCGCATCAGGCAGCCAAGCCTGTGGTGAAGTGGGGCCAGGGCGTATGCAAGAACCCATCGCCATTGCCGAGCAATTAGTGCAATTTTTTGGACCAAAGTTATTACAAGGGCATCAATTGTTACTCACCGCAGGGCCAACCCGCGAGGCAATCGACCCGGTGCGTTATATATCTAACCACAGCTCTGGCAAAATGGGCTTTGCCCTTGCACAAGCCGCCGCCGAAATGGGCGCACAAGTGACCCTAGTGTCGGGCCCTGTCAACCTTGCCACGCCAGCAGGTGTTAAGCGCATTGATGTCGAATCTGCACAGCAAATGCTCGACGCCGTAATGCAACAGGTTGAGCAACATAATATTTTCATTGGTTGTGCGGCAGTTGCGGATTATCGAATTGCCGATGTAGCTGATCAAAAAATTAAAAAATCGGCCGAACAAATGCAGCTTGCACTGGTGCGTAATCCTGATATCTTAGCCACGGTAGCTCAGCACACAACACGGCCTTTCACTGTCGGTTTTGCCGCTGAAACGAACGATGTAGAGCAATACGCCCGTGGCAAACTTCAGCGTAAAAAGCTGGATATGATTGCTGCGAACGATGTCTCTATTCAAGGCCTTGGCTTTAATGCCGATAGCAATGCACTACAAGTATTTTGGCAAAACGGTAGCCAACAACTGCCTGCTACAGACAAACTGACGCTGGCACGCCAATTACTTACATTGATAGAACAACAACTAAAAAAATCATGAAAACACCCATTGAACTAAAAATCCTCGACTCGCGTATTGGCAGCGAATTTCCGCTGCCAGCTTACGCTACCCCAGGTAGTGCAGGTATGGACTTACGCGCAATGACCGACACGGCAATGGTTATCGAACCAGGCCAAACTGAGTTAATTCCAACGGGCATTGCCATTCACGTGGCCGACCCAAGCCTAGCAGCAATCATTTTACCGCGCTCAGGTATGGGCCATAAAAATGGTATTGTGTTAGGTAATTTGGTCGGTTTAATCGACTCTGATTACCAAGGGCAACTCATGGTGTCATGTTGGAATCGAAGTGATAAGCCATTCACGCTCAACGTCGGTGATAGGTTGGCCCAATTGATGTTTGTCCCTGTCGTACAGGCCCAATTTACCCTAGTGGATGAGTTTAATCGCTCAGAACGTGGAGAAGGCGGATTTGGTCACTCCGGTACCAAATAACCTTTTCAAGTAGTCACTGAGCCAAGGAACACACAATGGCCGAAAGCCCAAAAATAAACCGTCGTGAGCATATTTTACAATGCTTAGCACAAATGCTTGAAACCAGCCCAGGTCAACGGATCACAACCGCCAAACTGGCCACAGAAGTCGGCGTATCAGAAGCCGCGCTATATCGTCATTTCCCAAGTAAAGCCCGGATGTTTGAAGGCTTAATCGAATTTATTGAAGATGCGATTCTGTCACGCTTAAACATTATCATGGACGAAGAAAAAGACACCATGACCCGCTGCCAATTAGTATTGCAGCTATTGTTGGTATTTTCTGAACGCAACCCTGGTATTTCTAGAGTCTTAAATGGCGATGCACTGCTAGGCGAAAACGAGCGTTTGCGCAGTCGAATTGACGTGTTATTTGCCAAAATAGAAACCCAAATCAAACAAATTCTACGTGAAAAAACCCTACGTGAAGGCGTCGGTTTTAATCTCGATGAAGCCATACTCGCTAACTTATTATTAGCGTTTGCCGAAGGCAGAATTTCACAGTTTGTTCGCAGTGAATTTAAACAAAAACCCACACTACATTTTGACGAGCAGTGGACCTTTATTCAGCAACAGTTGCTGAGAAGCTAACCCACGAAATAAATAATAAAATAACCAGAACCAGTTGACCTTTTCTGGTTGAGTTTTGTTCGAGTTAAAAACGTGCTAACCGCGGCGAATAGATTGATGCCTAGTCATATAAGCAACTCTTTATTCGCAAAGAGTAAAACGTTTTTAGCCGAAGCCTGCGGGCAGCGAATTTTTGGCCTTTTTACTGCGTTATAAACTGTTACGTAAAATAGTGACACGACAAAGTCTCTGCTTTGTAGCTCATGTTTAAGTGATGGCCAACAATTCGCTACAAAAACAACCTTAAAAGATCAACTATTCCCCTAAGGACAAATACAGATAAAACATTTGGTTTTATCTGTGATAAAAGGACGTATATGAAATACAGCATTCTCTTAGCAATTATTTTATTTATGATTGCCATTCCAAGCACTCACGCCTCTAATGCCGAACTGTTCAGCAGAGGAAGCGAATACACAGATCTAAAAATATCTCCCAATGGCAAATATATCAGTGCAGTGACAGCGCACCAGGGTAAGAAAACCCTCGTTATTTTAAAAACAGACACCAAACAGCTTGTTCATGCCATCTATTTTCCTGGAAATGCCGAGGTAGGTGATTATGAATGGGTCAACAGTGAACGTCTTGTATTACAAAAAATGTACTTAAAAGGCTGGTCTGAGCAACCACTATATTATGGTGAATTGATGGCAGTGAATGCCGACGGTACAAAAGCAACCTATTTATTTGGTTACAATAATGGCCAAATGCAAACAGGTTCGCACATTAAAAAAAATACCGCCATTAGAGCTACTGCCTATATTCTCGACCCGTTACCTAAAGACGAAAAATACATGTTGGTCAACGCAATTGCTTGGAATGGAGGAAGTAACCTAGATTACAGCCAAAACCAGCAAGTCTACCGCGTTGATGTTAACTCTGGGACACGCAAAAAAATACTTACATCACCAGTAGGTTACACAACCTTTTTAACAAATTTTGAAGGTGAGGTTAAATTTGCATCGGGTATCAATGCCGATAACGAAACGAAACTATTTTATCGCGATAATGGTGACTGGATTGACTCAAAAAACCTCAATCTAGGCCTAACCGATTTTAATCCTATTTCTTTTTCAGACCAGCCAAATACGATTTTTGCCGCCGGTCGTGAACAAGATGATACATTAGGCGTTTATAAAGTGAATTTGTCTCATGGCACCAAAGAAAAAGTCATCCAAGAAGACAAAATAGACCCTAGCCACTTTTGGATAAATAAACAAACTAAACAGCTTTATGCTGTTGAATACCAAGATGGTTACCCAACATACGACTTTGTCGACCCAGCCGACGCCCACAGCAAATTACTCAAACAGCTTTTAGCCTCTTTACCAGGGCATCAAATTCACATTGTCAGCGAAACAACAGACGCGAATCAATTCATCATCAAAGCATTTAACGATCGCAACCCAGGCGACTACTATCTTTTTATTGCCGACAAAAAGCAGTTGATTTATCTCGTTGCAGAAAAAAAATGGCTCGACCCCGAACAAATGGCAGAAGTTAAACCTATTCGCTTTACAAGCAGAGATGGGAAAACAATTAATGGTTATTTAACACTACCAAATAATAAAGAGGCCAAAAACTTGCCATTAATTGTTAACCCTCATGGTGGGCCGCATGGTGTCAGAGACTGGTGGGGCTTTAACTCACAAAACCAACTATTAGCAAAAGAAGGCTTTGCCGTTTTACAAGTCAACTTTAGAGGTTCTGGCGGATATGGCAAAAAGTTTGAACAAGCTGGCTATTTAAACTGGGGAACAAATATTCAATACGACATTATTGATGCAGCTCAACATGTCATTGAGCAAGGCATCGCGAATAAAGAACAAGTGTGTATCGTCGGGAGTAGCTTTGGCGGATATAGCGCATTACAAAGTGCGGTCATCGAACCGACATTATTCAAATGTGCAATTGGTTTTTCAGGCTTGTATGATCTACCTTTGTGGAAACAAGACAGTGACGTATCCAACTCAAATTATGGACAAAGCTATCAGGAAGAAGTCTTAGGCAATGACATCAACAATTTAAAAGCAATGTCCCCCGCATACAACGTCAATAAACTCCAAGCAACATTGCTTTTAGTTCACGGTGAAGATGATGAGCGGACACCTTTAACTCAATTAGAATCTCTTGAGAACGCGCTGAAAAAACAACAATTCCCATATCAAAAAATGGTTATAAGTAACGAAGGTCATGGATTTTATAATGACACTCACCAAGCCATGTACTATGAAAAAATGCTTAAGTTCATCAAAGAAAACTTAAACGTTAAGTAACAATTACCTAACCGTTTAATCAACAAAAGCCGATACTTGACTAAAAGGGTCGGCTTTTTTATTAGCCGCGGTATTAATTTGCAGCAAATCGCGCTATTCTCCTCGTCCCTTAGCAGCAGCTAAGCACGTTTTAGCATACACTCATACAAACAGTGATATCGAGTCGTTGGAGGATATATGGCACTCAGTGAAGCCGCAATTAAAGTACAAGCAGCACTAAAAGAACGTGGGTTAGAAACCCCAATGCTGCCAAAAACTTCCACGCCAGAACAACGTAAAGTTAAAATTGAACACCACATGCGTGAGATTTTGACCTTAATGTCGCTTGATCTAACCGACGACAGCCTGACAGACACGCCGCGGCGTATCGCAAAAATGTATGTCGACGAAATCTTCTCTGGGCTTGATTACGAAAACTTTCCCAAAATCACCGTCATTGAAAATAAGATGGGCGTGGATGAAATGGTGCGCGTACAAGACATTAGCTTAACCAGCACTTGCGAACATCATTTAGTCACCATCGATGGTGTGGCAACCGTCGCCTATTTACCGCGTACTAAAATTATTGGTTTATCTAAAATTAACCGCATCGTGCGCTTCTTTTCCCAACGTCCGCAGGTACAAGAGCGTTTAACCCAACAAGTGTTAGTGGCGCTGCAAACCTTGCTTGAAACAAAAGATGTTGCCGTCAAAATGGATGCGGTACATTACTGCGTTAAATCTCGTGGGGTTATGGACTCAACCAGTTCAACCACCACCACAGCGCTTGGCGGTATTTTTAAATCAAATCCGGCTACCCGTGCTGAGTTTTTACACCAAGTGAAATAACGTGCTCGGATTACGCTAAAAAGAGCAATAAAAAGCTGCATCAATATGACTATTGTGCAGCTTTTTTAATTTTTCAGCCCATGTGGCTCAGTTTAAATCTAGCCAAGTGGAAGTTCATTTAATACCAATTCCAGCAATTATCTGGTCATTCAGCGGGAATTCTGTGTCTTCTAGGCAAGTAATAGGATTGTAGGCATAGTTGCTCTCGACAACCGCTCCTGCGTTGTTCTACCTCCTGCGTCCATGCAGTCGTACGTCAAAATGCTATTAAGCAGTATAGAAGGCACAGAAACCCGCCTTGTAGGAGACACTCATACTTTCCATTTCTTTGTTGCATCGCCTTAAAAGGGAATAACCATTCCTTCAACAATGCGCCTCAAACTGAAAAATCTGAGTGGCTCTGATTGGTCACATAATTAATGGAAATGGTATAACACAATCAGAAAGACAAAGGGCTGTTTGAAAGGCGTGGAGCTCAGGTTAAATACCATATTGCTCACGGTAAGCCCTAACGCTAGCCAGTTCCGCTTCCATGCCCGGTTTTTCAGATAAATAATTGATTAAATCGGTCAGCTTAATAATCGACACAATCTGACAGCCAAAATCGCGCTCAACTTCTTGAATAGCAGACAGCTCACCCTTGCCTTTTTCTTGACGATCAAGCGCAATCAATACGCCTGCAAGTTGGGCATTGTGGGCATTAATAATGTCCATCGACTCACGGATAGCCGTGCCCGCAGTGATCACATCGTCCACCAGCATCACTTTACCTTTAAGCTCGCTGCCAACTAAACTGCCACCTTCGCCGTGGGTTTTAGCCTCTTTACGATTAAAGCAGTAAGGAATATCCACATCGTGATGATCGCACAAGGCAACTGCTGTAGTGGTGGCAATCGGAATGCCTTTATAAGCGGGGCCAAACAACAAGTCGAAGTCGATGCCAGAATCCATTAACGCAGCAGCATAAAAGCGGCCTAAACGCGCTAAGTCTTTACCCGTATTAAATAAACCAGCATTAAAAAAGTACGGGCTGGTACGGCCAGATTTAAGGGTAAACTCACCAAAACGTAATACTTGGCGATCAATAGCAAACTCAATAAATTCGCGTTGATAGGCTTTCACGTGTGTTCCTCTATAATCAAATTTTAGATTAAAAAAAAGGACCGTAATCGGTCCTCATTTTCAACAACATATTAACTTAATGCGGCTTTTTGCACATCGACAATTTCGCGAATACTGTTTTTAGCCAGACCAAGTAGTTCAATCAATTCTTCATGGCTGAATGGCTCACCCTCTGCAGTACCTTGAATTTCAATAATCTTGCCAGTCTCAGTCATCACAACATTCATGTCAGTTTCAGCTGCGCTGTCTTCAAGGTATTCTAAATCACTGATTGCTTCGCCTTTGTAAATACCCACACTCACAGCAGCAATTAAAAACTTAAGTGGGTTGGCTTTAATAATGCCTTTACCACGGGCCCAGTTCAGGGCATCCACTAACGCCACGCACGCACCAGTAATCGCCGCAGTACGTGTACCGCCATCAGCTTGAATCACGTCACAATCGATAACAATCGTATTTTCACCTAACAGCTTCATATCCACTGCAGCACGTAACGCACGGCCAATTAAACGCTGAATTTCTTGAGTACGGCCAGACTGCTTACCACGAGCAGCTTCACGGTCCATACGGCTGTGGGTTGAACGCGGTAACATACCGTATTCAGCCGTTACCCAACCTTGACCTTGGCCTTTAAGAAAACGAGGCACACCTTCAGTAAAGCTGGCAGTACATAATACTTTTGTGTCGCCAAACTCAACTAAAACAGAGCCTTCAGCATGTGCAGTAAAAGAACGCGTAATAGTAATAGGGCGAGTTTGAGCTGGTGTACGGTTACTTGGGCGCATGAAAAGTCCTGTAGTCGAATTCATATCAGATTTGAGCGCATATTATAGAGGTTCGCGCCGCCAGATGCCACGACAAACCCACCCTAATCGTTATCACTAGCATATACCCCCAGGTATTTTAATCTCCATATGCTTGATATCGGCCAAGATACAGCACAAATCTGCGCACTAATCCTTTAATCCAGAGGCCTAAAGCGGCTATAATCAACCCACATTTGCGTAATAACATAACAGGACACTTCATGATCCAAAGCATGACAGCCTATGCTCGTATTGAGCACAAAGCACAATGGGGCACTGCCTCATGGGAAATTCGTTCAGTCAACCAGCGCTACCTAGAAACCTACTTGCGCTTACCTGAGCAGTTTCGCAGCTTTGAACCTGTCTTACGCGATCGCCTACGTAAACGCTTAAATCGCGGTAAAGTTGAAGTGAACCTGCGTTATGAACTCGCCGACAATAGCAGTAATGAATTACAGCTAAACCAAGCGTTAGCCAAGCAATTATTAAGCGCAGCCAACTGGTTAAAGCAAGAAGCCGGGCAAGGCGAATTAAGCTTAACAGATGTATTACGCTGGCCTGGCGTGCTCGCCTCAGCCGAGCAAGACATGGACGCCATTGGCGCCGAGCTAATGACAGCCTTTGACAGTGCAATAGATCAGTTTATCGAAGCGCGCGGCCGTGAAGGTGAAGCCATTAAAGACATGCTACTAACCCGTTTAGACGGCGTAATGGAGCAAGTCAATATTGTGCGCGAGCACATGCCAACCGTCATGCAATACCAACGCGACAAACTCACCAACCGTTTGGCTGATATTGCCGGTGAACTCGACCCTGCTCGTATTGAGCAAGAAATGGTCTTACTGGCGCAAAAGCAAGATGTCGCCGAAGAAATGGACCGTCTTGAAGCCCACGTAACCGAAGCCCGTCGCATCCTGAAAAAAGGCGGCAGCGAAGGCCGCCGTTTAGACTTTATGATGCAAGAGTTTAACCGCGAATCAAACACCCTAGCCTCAAAATCAATCAGCGCAGAAATCACCTCAGCCGCGGTTGAGTTAAAAGTATTGATTGAGCAAATGCGCGAGCAGATCCAAAACGTTGAATAGTGTCCATTTAGGTCCAAAAACGTAACACAACCATTGTTTTAAAAGGATTTATTCTCAACCTCAATCCATAGAGGTCCAAAGATACCCACCACTTTCTCGAACTAACTGGTGGGTAATACGGTGAGTATGCTAGTATCTAGTCAATGTGTAGTGGTGGGTAAAACACACACCCTTATAATTGGCTGGAGAACTAGAGCTAATGGGAAAATTAACCGCAAAGGAAGTAGCAGCAAAATCCAAGGGAGAGCCTGGTCGATTCGCTGATGGTGAAGGTTTATATTTTGTCGTGCCCAAATCCGGCAAACCATTTTGGATGCTCCGCTACACCGCCAACAAGAAACGCAAAGAAATGACACTGGCTAAATACAGTGATCTTTCATTGGCAGATGCACGCGCAGAAGCCGCAATTAAAATGAAGCAGTTTCGTGATGGCTTAGATCCTCTTATTGCCAAGAAACGCGCTGAACAAGCCGAAATTAAAACCGTCGATGATCTCTTTGCTGATTGGCATTTAGGCAATATCAAAAGGCTCAAACATCACGAAATCCCCGAACGTATCTACCGTAAGGACATTGCTCCCCATATAGGTAGCTTTAACGTCGATAACGTTACAGCCAGAGACATAAGAGCAATTTTACAAGCCATCGCAGCCACTAACCGCCCAGCAATAGCTAACGACGCACTAATGTACAGCAAGCAACTCTTTAATCACGGCATAAAACTGGACTTGCTTAGCGCAAATCCAGCAAGTGCATTTTCTATTACTGATGCTGGTGGCGTCGAAAAAAGCAAAGACAGAGCCTTAACCATCGAAGAGCTCACTCAATTTTTTAAAGTTGCACGCGAAAATAGTGACAGCTTTAGCCGCGAAAACTATCTTGCTTGTGCATTACTGGTGATATTGGGCATTAGGAAATCTGAATTGGCTGAAGCGCCTTGGAAGGAATTTGATTTAGAAAAGCAGGTTTGGAACTTACCGAAAGAGCGAAGTAAATCCGGTGTTGGCATCACTATTCCATTACCTGAAGTTGTGATGAATTGGATTCGTGAACTAGAAGTAAGAGCTTGTGGTTCCGAATATGTGTTCCCTAGCAGACGTTCAAGCAAGAACCCACACATGGGTAGAGATACTCTAAACCGTGCTATAACCAAACTCTTTGGTCATGAAGCTGGTAAAAAGAAACAACCTCCCAACGTAATGGGTGATATGGCCCACTTTACCGTTCACGACTTACGCCGCACTTGTCGTACTTTATTAGCCAAACAAGGCACACTGGGGCATGTAGCAGAGCGTTGTCTTAATCATAAGCTTAAGGGCGTTGAAGGGATTTATAACCAGCATGACTATTTTGAAGAGCGGAAAGAAGCTTTAAATACATTATCCAAATCATTGCAGACTATTATAAACAATTAACAGTAAAGATAATGAGAACTATTACGTATAATTAGTGGAGATACAGATGTTATACAAAAATGAATTTGGTGCAGATTTTGACTTAGGATTTAACTTAAGCGATTACCCTTATCTTAAAGATAAAAGTTGGCACAACGATGTAAGCCCAAGCTTTTACTTTAGCATCGGGCAACAGTACTACGTCTTATGGGTTGATCGTGCTGATCCAACTGAACGTGAAGACTCAAACGGCCGTTACTTAATCCAAGAAGCTACAAACGAAGGGGATGAAATTAATCCCGAGGTTTATAGCTCAAGCGGGAACATCATTTTTGAAAGTGATCTAGTAATAAATCTTAACCAATTTTTAGCTAAATTAAACAATTCTCACGGTCATATTGTTAGTTAAAAGTATCTAGATAATTCTTAGCAGGCTGATAGCTAACACCTTTCTCATTAATGTGGCATTATTAAGATATTGCTCCATTAAAAGTCATAATTTCACTTATTTAGAGCATCGATTGAACAAGGACGTCTGGATGACAAAGACTTATTATGTATACTCACTTAAAGATCCACGGAAAAAGCCTGCTAAAGTATTTTACATTGGTAAAGGTACTGGCAGTCGCGAAACCGATCATCTAAAGAAGGTCGACAACACTCGTAAGGGAGTTTACATTCAAGAAATTTTAGACTCGGGAAACACTCCTATAATTTCAAAAGTGGTCGAAGAATTAACCGAAGAGCAAGCATTACAAATCGAATTAGAACTAATTTCCAGTTTCGGGACACTCGAAACTGGAGGGGTGTTATACAACACCGTCATACCGCGCTCGATTAATCGTAAAATCAATAAAAAAGTTACCGTTCCAAATGGTGCTATTGAGAAAGCGCAGTTAGGGCTAAAACTACTTAAAAACTCTATTATCTCGTTGTCAGAAGAGAACCCAGAAGGGATCTATAACTCTGATTGTGCTCATTACTTGGGCTTACAATCAGATCACAACGGAAATCAACAAGACTACCTTACCTATAGCGTTCTAGGGATTCTTCTTAAAGAAGGTGTACTTGAGAGCAAAAGAATTGGTAACCGTAGAAAATATAAAAAACTCTGAGGTTAAACCGTGGCTAAATTAAAACCAAGAGCAAGGCTTATACGCACTATCGGTGACAAGCTTATTAGCGGCCCTGAAGCTGCGATTATTGAGCTCGTCAAAAATTCTTATGATGCCGACTCACCAAACGTAGATGTAAAAATCGTTCCTCCAAAGCATAAAAATGATGATATTGAACTTCAGATTCTGGAACATGGTTACATCGAGATCTCTGATAAAGGTCATGGCATGACTTACGATGAAATTATCGGAGTCTGGTTGGAACCAGCAACAGACATCAAAGCTAAGCAAACAATATCTCGTTCCGGTAATCGTGATGTTTTGGGTGCAAAAGGCGTTGGTCGCTTTGCGTCTGCACGCCTTGGTAAAAAGCTCCAAATCATCTCTATTGCACATAATCAAGGTGCATTAGAAAAGAGCGTTTTGACTTTAGATTGGGAAATTTTCGAGACTGTAAAGTATCTAGAAGACATTGATATTGATATAAGCCGAGAAAGCCTTTCTTTAGAGGAAGCAAGTACTGGAGTATGTATCAAAGTTACAGAACTAAAAGATGTATGGGGTGAGACTAGGATCGAAGAGTTAATTCACGAACTGAGACGCCTTGCAACACCTCAAACTAATGAGAATAACTCGTTTGATATTACGCTAGATCTGTCGGCTTATATTCAATCTGAAAAAAGAACAGATTACTTAGAGGAAGTAAAGAAAGCTAAGAAGCGACAAGATGTGCCATATAAAGCTTTTTCGCCATATGACTTCGATGGAGTTCAATTTCTCAAATTGAACAATCGCACTATCCAGTCGCTAACAGCTGATACTGCAGAACAGTTATCCACTAATAAAGAAGATATCGGTAATAAAATCAGACCGTTTTCGCTTGGAGAGCACTGTGATTATCTTGTAAAAGGCAGCTTTGATGAAGCAGGTGCCTTTTCTGGTACCCTAAAAATTCTGCGTGGAGATAAAGTTCCTGTCCCAATAGAGTTAGAAGCACGTGAACTTAGTCAAAATGAAAAGTCATGTGGTGCCACTCAAGTCGTGCTAAAACTTTATGATTTAGAGTCTGACTCAATCAAGCGTTTGTTCAAAGTAATGGGACTCAATTATGAGGCATTTAGTTTGAAAGATGCCAGAAAATTTATCGCTGATAATACAGGTATTGGAATTTATCGAAACTCTTTCCGTGTTAGGCCTTATGGCCACCATGATCATGATTGGCTAAACTTAGAAAAACGAAGAGTTCAAAACCCATCTCACAGAATTGGTCATGCCCAAATTGGTGGTTCAATTACTATCTCTGATGAAGTTACATCAGGCTTAATTGAGAAAAGTAGTCGAGAAGGGCTAGAGCAAAATGGATCATTTACACGGTTAAAGTCGTTAATCACCAACTTACTACTGCATGTGGAAGCAGCTCGTTTTGGTTACAGAGAAAAAGCCGAGATCAGCAGAGCGCCTAAAAAAGACTTCAAATCGGCATTTGAGATCGCATCACTGGACAACATTTCAGATGCTATAAAATCTAGTCAGGCTTTAAACTCTAGCGAAAAGCAAGCTATTCAGGCTATTGTCAACAAGACGTCCAGTGATATGGACAAAGTGCTTAAAGGAATGGATAAGTATCTGAAATTATTAGAGTCACGAGTGTCACTAGGTAATGTGGTTGCGCAAGTACTCCATGAGGGCCGTACATATATTTCACCCGTTCGAGAAGCTAATAAGTTCTTTGAACGATTTGCAGAAAATTTAACTTCTACTGATAAGTATGGTGATTATGCACGTCAACGGTTACCAAATACTTTAGAGGGGATGAGGTTGGGAGCTGAAGGCATTCATAAGTTATTTGATGATATAGACCCTATTTCAGGAAGAAAAAGACTTAAACCTCAAGAGTTTAATCTTTTAGAGGTTATTCAGAAAGTCGAGCGACTGACTCAAACTAATCAATCTAGCGCGGAGGTGTTTGTCGATCACCAAGTTTCTCCAACTCTCAATTGTTTTGGGTTTATGGGTGATTTACAAGCCGCTTTACTGAATTTATTTACCAATGCTATCCATTGGCTAGATACTGAAGAGTCAGAATATAAGAAAATTTCAATTACTACAGAAGAGCATGAAGATACGGTACGTATTTTAGTGTCGAATAATGGACCTAAAATTCCGCCGATTCATCATGAACGCTTATTTAATGCAGGCTTTACTCTAAAGACTGCCGGACATGGACTAGGCTTGGTAATCGCAAGAGAAGCCATGAGAAGCAGTAACGGTGACCTAGAATTTGATCCTAGCAGTAACAGCACAACATTTATTCTTACCATCCCAACCAAGGCTAAAGAAGCAGGTAACGATGAAACGTATTAACATTTTAATTGTAGAAGATCAGCAAAGCCATATCGACCAATGGAAAAATGCAATTATTGAGTTCAACCTTTTAGCTGACAGAGACGATAAAAAAATAGAGTTTTCTTGTGAGTTTGCTGAGAGCTATGGCAAAGCTAAAAAACTTTTAAAAACATTTAACTTTTCCGCTGCAATTATTGATATTCGATTAGCGGAAGACGACGGTAAGCCAAATGAAAATAATACCAAAGGCAATGACGTTCTTTTAGATATTGTTAAGTCTACGATGTGCCTAGCTTGGGTGTATACAGGGCAACGAACAGATGCGGATATTCCGGCATATCTAGAGGAGTATATTGAGCTGATAGACCGTGCAGCGCAGTCCAAGTCAGAGTTGCTCGAAACATTAGAATCAAAGCGAGACATAATAGATTCAATTATTGAGATCAAACATCAGTTTAGTCAGTCTAAAGCGGAGCATTTCTATTCAGCGATTTGGCCTCGCTGGAGCCTATGGGGAAAAGATGGTTCAGGATATGCTGACAAAGCCATTATTCGCCATATGGCAACTCATCTTCATGCTTCCTTTCTTAATGAGGCGGAAAAGGTTCACCCTGAAGAGTACTACTTCACGGGGCCAATGATTAAAGGCAATTTAGATACAGGTGATATAACACAGGTAGATGGTACACATTATATTCTAGTCACTCCAAGATGTGAGATAGCTCAGAAAAAGAACAGTTATTATCAGTTTGTTAAATTGGAAGATAAATATGAAGAGTTGCAGCAAGAAAAAACTAAACTAGGTGCTTTAGAAGATTTAGCTGAGCAGAAAAAAACATCAGAAACTGATTGCAACGATGTAGTACAGCAGCTTTCTAATACTTATGAAGAAACGGTTGGACAGACTGTCACACAAAGAAGGCTGGTAAAGCAAGCTCTAAGAAAAAAGGCTAGTGCGGAAGATGAAGAGCTAGCGGAGATAAATGCAACAGTTATTTCTGAGCTCGAAAAGCTTTTTGAGTTGGAGGAAGCTGAAAAGAAAGCTGAAACGGCTCTAAAAGAAGCTCAACGTAAATTAGAATTTGCGAGAGAATCGGTTACGAAAGCTGACAAAAATATACAAAAACAGCAGAGTAAAGTAAGTAAATTACTCCCAAATAATGGGGTTAAAATTTCCCTTCATATCTTGCCTGAAATAAAGAGGCTTAGTGGTGAAAGTTATGGCCCTTTACACGCACAGTTTGAACAACTAACTTATGTAAATAAAACCGACACAGAAATGGTTGAACGATATATTAGTGGCAAATATGCGAGGCTATCAAATGAGTTCGTACCTTCATTTGTCGAACGATTAGGCTCACATTTCAGCCGTATAGGAACTCCAGATTACTCACATCCAGAGTAAACTAAATTTAACAATTCCAAAACTACCTTACCAATCTGCTGTGCCAAATACGGTGGCACAGCATTTCCAACCTGAACATATTGCTGTGTCCTATTCCCTTCAAATAAATAGTTATCAGGAAATGTCTGTAATCTCGCCGCTTCTCGCACAGTTAGGCTCCTACACTGTTGTGGGTCGTAGTGTATAAAGTAATGACCATCCTTAGAGATGTGGCTAGTCACAGTCGTAGCACACTTGTTTGCCGCTTGAGTTCGGAAACGATCTGCATGCGCTCCCGAATCCCAGTTTTCATGATCAGGAGCTAACTCTAATGGGTAATCTCTTGCTTTAGGTGATGTGCCACCACTTAACTTAGTAAACGCAGCACTAAAAGAATAGCGAAGTAAATCAGAGGTCATATGTCCGCGAGTCGCATGATTTAACACACAACCAGGATGGCCATCCAAATACCAGTCTTCAAGATGCACAGGTATAATTCGCTCAAGTTCTGACAATAGAGAACTTTGACGATCTAACCCTAGTATCGGTTCAAGATTTAATTTATCAACAGCACCACTCTCGAATCGCATTTTCAAAATACGTTTTAACTTCTTAGCATTTATTTGTACTTGGTTTTCCCAATCTTTTTGAATATCTTTCTTCTTAGACAAGCCACTTCTTAATGGAGGTAAATCAGACAGCACTTGTTCAACAGTTACAACTTGCTCCATCGGATGAATGGTACTAGGTATATGGGCTATATCTTGTCGTACTCCCAACAAAATTACACGATGCCGTGCTTGAGGGACGCCATAATTTTCAGAACGAATAAGAAAGTCTGAGGAGTCTAGGTATTGAGGATCGTTTGGATCGCTTGCCTCTACAACAAGTGAAAAAACTCTATATTTAGCAACACCACTAACTCCAGTTACCAGGCCCGGGTCTCTCAAGTCTTCCAATATTTGGGGAAACATAACGTTGCCATCGATTTTGGCAGATAGAATGCCTCGTACATTTTCCATAACAAATACATCAGGTTGCGCTATAGATAATACTTTAAGGTATTCCTTGTATAAGAAGTTTCTATGGTCATATTCGGCCTTATAGTCTTTGATTCCCGCATTGCGAGAACGTCCAGCTAAGGAGTATGCTTGGCAGGGCGGCCCGCCAATGACTATTTTTGGGCCTTTATGAGCTGCAACTAGTTCACGAATGCGAGTATGAATTAGCTCGTTATCTTCACCAAGAGCCCTTGGTTCTTCTAACGTTTCGTACATTGCCTCTTGAGCTTGTTGAGGGTATAACTCGAAAATTTCATTCTGAGTTAACTTCCCACGAACATAATTGAAGTAGTCTTCTAATCCGCCATCTAATTCTTTAATTTTTCTGTAGAAGGCTCGCGTTGTTAATGTTTTATGTGCCGAAGGCTCTTTCTCGACTGATACACCAATCTGGAACGGTTTGTTACCATTGCCATCAACTACAGAAGAGACCCCCTCTCCAAGCCCGCCAGGCCCAGCAAAAAGATCGATTACAAGAACGTCACCAGTTTTCATTTAACTACTACTATCAATAAAATTTCCAGGCAATCATACCAGGCTGAAACTATCGAGCAATGGATTAATTTAATTCGATAGAAATATTTTCTGTCAAACAGGTCTGTTATCTGCAATTGATTAATTACAATTATTTCTTTTGCGATGACGAAAACCCTTCAGCCTCCAACTTCTTGAGCGCCTCAATCGCAGCTCCACATTGCTTAGGAGACGGTATTTTTAAAGGAATTGATGCACAAATTTCAATAATACTATTCTCCCTGGGTGTGAGCATTCCTCGTTCTTTTGCCCAGTTTTTAGCATCACTCCAAAACTCTTTACCTAGATTAAAAACTTCAAGTTCTACATTTATACTGTCATCTAATGCCTTTTCAGCTTTTACTTCTCTAACTTTTTCATCGGCTAGCTCTGAAGGAATGATTACACTTCTAAAGGTGTCGTTAAGAAGAGATTCACTCTCCGTTAATCTTTGCCAGCAAAGTGGTTTCTTTGCCCATTCACTGAAGTTCCTAATTCCTTCTGGAGGGGTAGTGATAATATTTTGAGCCAACTTTCCAGCTATTAACAATGAGGTTTTTAATGCATCTGGAATTTGTTGCATTTTCCAGATAAGGTCAAGATCTAT
Organism: Shewanella basaltis; assembly: GCF_023283885.1. Taxonomy (GTDB): domain Bacteria; phylum Pseudomonadota; class Gammaproteobacteria; order Enterobacterales; family Shewanellaceae; genus Shewanella; species Shewanella basaltis. The sequence continues at coordinate 9,819 of NZ_JAKILA010000026.1, read as the reverse complement.
AACCATAGTTACGCTTTTAGCATCATGTACAAGCTTTGAAATTGCATATGTTACAATATTGGCCCGATAACCACCTTCGTACCATTCCGCTGAAGAAACAAGCTTTTCAGTTTCCCTGAACATGATAGTTTTAGCAATCAACCTCTTAAACCAAACCTCATTAAAAGCAGAACCCTCTTTCCCCCAATTCTTACCTATTTTTTTAGCAAACTCTGAGAAGTTTTTTTGTGCACCAAGGCTTACAATATGGGGACAACACAACCAAGTATTTTCATATTTTGCCAGATCAGTTTTAGTAAAAAACTGTTTCCTTGGGTATTCTTTATCAAATTTTGTACGTTCAGTTTGCGTTCTTCTACTTCTTTCATCTGCAAATTGGCCTCTAGCTCGCTCATAAAACCATTTTGTTTCTCGATAACTGTCTGAACCTGCAGGGGATAAAATACGTCGAGATAATTCCTCGATACGTATATGAAATGGGTGATTAGCAAAAAAATCAGCTGCATTCACTTTATTCTGACTGTTTGCATATTCAGATATTCTTGGAACAACTTCTTCAGAGCACTCTTTAGGAGTTAGAGTTAACTTCATTTGAACGAATACTTGTTGAATTTGTTCTTTGAGAGTTTTACTCGCTGTATATAAAGACGCGGTAGTCTGGCCACCATTAACTATTTGAAGATTATTAACACTAGCTAATTGATAGCCAGTCTCTGTTTTTTCTATCTCAACACTATCAGCCGTTGCACTTAACCCATTGTTATAAGAGAAAAACATATGTGGTTCATCGCGAATGGTATCCCGTATTCCTTTATTCACTTTTCCCCTAACTTGAAGGAAACTCCTAACATTAGCTTCGAGCAGCCTAGGCCCCCATTTATCATAAATTTCAGCAAGCTGTTTTCCTGGAATTACTGCAAGGTAACTCTCAAGTGCATCGTTACCGCCAGATGCTTTGAGTAAAGGTATACCGCCGCCAAAATCTTCTTTAAAATTAATGACTGTGTCAGCTCTAACTTGCCCTTGCTCCATAAAACGCTTGAGACGCTTAATATCCCAAATGCTTAATGTTATTGGCTTTCCGTCGATAACTTCAAAGCTATCTGCATCTGTTCTTGCTCTATAGTCACCGTTAGAAACGATAATAAATTTAACTTTTTCTACGCTAAACCATGTTGCTTTAATTAAATCAGCAAGGCCGAAGCCGGGACTAGTTTCCTCAAGCTTATCTCTAAATTGGTCATCTAAACTCGCGTTTAAAAACCTAAAAAGCTTTTGAGATAATTTTTGTGCATGCTCTTTATATAAGGGACGTATTTCTCTATCTAAAGTGAAATCACACAAAATTAAACTAAGGATCCCATCACTTTCTCTAGGGTCTCCCCCATAACCATCAATCTGCGCAATACCACGTGAATATGAACTTTCATGAAAAGCTCTGTTTGCGTTTTCGATTTCCCCCGCTTCACTCAGTAGATCACCTACTTTTTCAAAGAATGCTTCTACTGTTACTAGGCCCAATGCATCAGCATCGCCTTGCACATCAGCTATAAACTGGAGATTGAATTCTGCTAATTCTGTCATTTCTAAAAGCACTCTCGGATAGATTCAAAAATATTGTTACTCAATTGAAAAGGGGTGCAGGCATCTAGAGATATTGAGTATCTTGCATTTTGCACTCCCAGTGGTAATGGGCAGGGTATCCTTGGAAAACCATCTATAACCTCAAAGTAAGAAGTAGATCGTATCAGCCAACGACGGTCATCGTATTTATTTTGAGGATCATAACCAGTTGAATAAATTACATCTTCCCATTTAGTATAAATATGGTGTTCTTCTTGAAATAAAGAGTCAGTCAAATTTACATAGTCATGAAGTGTCATACCTTCAGGCACAATGGCAGACTCTACATTTGTCACATTTAGAAAAAGACGCCCACCATCAAAATCTGCTAACTGATCTGCTGATGAAATAGAAACTGAAGGAACTGCAGCACTTCTTCTAGTTTTTACTTCAACACAGCATCCAATAAATTCAAAATCTTTTGGAGCTCCCGAAGGCCCCTTCCAAGCCTCAATCGCCGTATTAGCTCCAAAAGTAACGGCTAAATCTCGCAGAAAAGCTAACTCACCAATAAGGCCTCGTTGTTCTTCAACAGAAAGGCCGTCCGAATGTCCAGCTCGCAGAAGGTGGTGCCACCTTTTCGTGCGATGGATGGCTCTAGATAATGCTTCATCAAGATTTGTAGCTTCCTCACCTGATTTAACGACATCCCTGCAAAGAGTTTCAAAAAGCTCTGCTTGACTGCTTTCTTTGAGTGCTATTACAAATGCCCATCGTCCTGATATTATTCTGAAATGAGCTATAAGACTTTTAAGTTCCGGAAGTTTGTTCTTACTATCTGGCTCATTTGGAAGCCTAAGCATAAGTCCCGGCATTCCCTGCTCAACTAGCACCCAGAAAAAATCAAATTGACCTTTATCATTTACCCTTCTAGCTGTACTAGGTTCTAAGCCTTTCCAAGGAGAGTTATCCATTTAACTCATCCTCATACTCTTCATCAATATCAGCCTCGCCATAAAGCTCTTTGTATCGCCGAGTATTAACTACATATTCAACCCCAACTTCCTTTGAGGTTGGAAGACTAATGCCCCAAGCAACAACTGGATAATTTGGGATCGATGCAACGGCTATATGCCCTTCTTCACCACGAGGAGCTTTCGGCTTCACAAAATGGAGTACGAAAAGAGCCTTAATTCTAGCCATTCTGTAAATAGAGTCGGAGTAGTTCGTATTATTTTTGTCATCTATATGCTTTTTTTCAGCTGCCAGAGCTAATTCAAATGGCACACCAGCTTTTTCGATGCCTCGAGATGCGACTCTCATCTTTTTGCCACTAAATGATAAGTGCCCCTTTTGTAAATCTTCAAGACTCACAGCACGATTAGTTGGTATTACATTTAAACCAAGTGTTGATTCCCCTTCTCCTTTTTTTAGACTTGGAATCAATAAATCCCAATGTGATAATTCACCATTTTTCAAAGCGTCGATGTAATGCCTTACAGGGCGCGTATCAGTTAACACACTCGCAGGAGAATTTTTCCAAGCCGCTAAAAATTCATCAATATAATTAACGGAAACATTATAAAAAAGATAACCCCAATCAGTTAACTCATAAGCGTAACCTTCATTTTTAAGGTTGGATACAAGCTTCTTACCTGCGTTTAAATTAGAGTCAAGATCAATTGGACTAAGACTTACCTTAGATGTTTCAATAAATCTATTTGAAAGACCTACACGAATTATAACTTTCTTACCATCTCCCATCTTGTTTTTTGCCGTAACCAATAATGATGCGGGATGACTGCGCACAGCAAGACCAAAATCCTCAGGAGTAGCTTTAGCCTGATCCATACTTTTTAATTCATCGTGAAGCTCTTCTGCCGCGTTAGCTATAAATGCATACCACTCGATTGCTTCTTTAGGCATCCAAACACGACACAGGTCTTCATAACCATTTCGATAGCCAAACCATCTCCCCATCTGCATTAACGTGTCGTACATCATTGTATTACGTAAGAACCATGTAACAGTCAGCCCCTCAAGTGTCAGCCCTCGAGATAGTGAGAACCCACCAACAGAAATAACGGTTTGACCTCTGTCACCCACATTTGAGTAATCCAAACCGTTTGCTTTGCTGTTTACTTCAACAACTTTAGCTGACGCTATTGAGTCAAAAATTGAATGTTGAATGTCTTCCCACTTGAATTTGGTATCGGCACCCTCTATTTTTCCTACGTCAGCATACTCTCTCTTCCATACCTCAAATAGGGCATTTATTTCAGGATCCATCAACGCTTTCGCTGAAGAGGAGTTTATTCGCAAAGAATTTTGAATACGTTCTAATGCTTCATGTAGACGATTTCTGAGCTTGCTCTGTACAGCGGTGAAACGACTTGCATTGACCAACATAGAACAGTGGGAAGTCGATTGGCCTCTTAAGTTTCTAATTGCTCGAGATAAAAGAAAAGCTCGTAATGCGAATAATAGTGAATCGGGCAATTGATATAGGTCATGGTCTATTTTGTGTTTTATTGGGAGAATATCTTCGTTATCCTTGATATTACGCAACCATGTCGGCTCACCCTCACCCTCATCAGGTAATCCATCGATAAAGATTTTCTTTGGACCAAAATAATTGGTCGGCGCATCTAAACCAATAATGAAATCTTTAGGAAACAAATCTTCCTCATGTACATCATGAGTTTCGTCAGGATCTATAAAGATATTTGCGAATGGAGTAGCCGTGTAACCGACGTAGCAACTACGATGAAACATCTTCAACAGGTCGCGTATTTGCCCATTAATTTTTGTTACTAGCTGGGCACTATATTTAGTGTTAATTGATGCATTATCAGCCTCGTCATCAATTAACAACATTGGTTGATCGATCATTTCTCTGTCACCGCGAGCACTATTGTCTTTAAGCCATTCAAGTAAATTTTTAAGTGTACTGTGATTTTTCTTAATGATAAGAACAACAGGTACTCTATACGAGTCTATTTCACTGGTATTAGTTGATGCTGTGGGTTTATTAAAATCCCGAGAGGTATTTGTGAGACTCACAGGAGTTCTATTTGGATCAAAATGTCCTACACCGATAACATGTTTTGCATTGCCGCTTTTCTTGTCCGACGCTTTACCTGTATCGCGGCCGATAAATCCTTCATCAATTCGAGCTTGGGTTTGATTGCGAAGATTATTATGTATCCCTGCAATAACAATAATAAGTCGATAACCAGCGTCTGCTGCTTTACAAATTAAACCCGTGTAGTTCGCCGTTTTGCCACTTTGAACATGACCAACGACCATTCCTCTTCGATCCCAAGATGAATACTCCTTGGGGTTTCCCAAACGACCAAGTAGCTTATCTGTTACTATGTCAGTGCCCGTAACAACATCTCTTGGTAATCCATTTTGTAACAACAGCTTCTCATATCTCTTCCAGTAAAAAGGTTCTATAAGTGGCTTGGCATCATCTAACCATGGTTTAAACTTTTTACTATCGACAACCGAACCTAGGCCAACCTTAATACCTTGCTTTGACTCTATTTCTCTCGCAACTGATTCAATATCTTCTTCACTAAGACTAGAATCAATAACCCCGGCGATTCCTTTCACTAACTGTCTCAATTCCTTTTCCGGTTTAGGACTTTGACCAAAAAGACCTGATTCAACCATGCTTAATACTTGTTGTCTGCTACTCATAAACCTTTTCCTTAAGGTAATTTGTGACTAATCGCTCTGCTACTTCCCAATTCGATTGCAACAAAGGGTAATTTTGAAGTGTGTCTTTAACTCGCTCCCGAGTGATACCGTTAGCCAACAAGACTTCCGTGAGATCAATTACGACCTGATTTAAATCTGATTCAGCTGTCTGCAAAGCAACTATTGATTCCGCATTCCCCACCAGCTCGGCATGTAGTGCATCGATAGGTAAGCCTGCTGCGATTAACCGAATACAGCGCTCAAACCCTTCTTTAAACTCAATCGGTAGACATTTTGAATAAGCTTGAAATACCGGGTGGTCTATATTCGGTTTAAAGTGTATTTTCCCTTCTACTTGGACTCTATTCCAAATGGGGTGCATAGTGCTTTCAACCAGCCTTTGACCTCTACTTCGATAGGTCCTTTTCGACGTTCCAACAAAGCGCTCAACCACTCGCATAAGTCGCTCCCTAACTAAAGGGGGCAACTGTGCCGATGATTTCTTCACGTCAATTTTCCATTGAGAATCCATAGTGTTAGGAATATCGATAGCAATGCGGCTTAATTTCGTTAATTCTGTCTGCTTCGCAAGCCCAAGCCAGCTACCTGCTATTATTAGCCTATTTTCTCGATAGATATATAATCCTTGAGATTTTAGGTGCCCTTCAGGCCCGCCAAGCTCATCCCAATCTGTTTGTGACATTTTTTTGTAATGTGGAATAGTGTAACTACGAATACGTACATCACCGTTAGATAAATGAATTGTATCTTCTGGATCTTTCTGAGTTGCTGGATGAGATGAGGCCGTGGGATCTAAGGGAGTAAGCTGACGAGCATTAAGGCTCAATTGAATTTGCGGTTTATTGCTTTCAAGAAATCGATGAAAAGTAAGTCTTAAGTGACGTTCAGCAAGAGAAAATTCTGCATTCATATTCTCTATGACCTTAGCGGATGTACCGGCCTCACCCACTAGACGATCTAATTTTTCCCAGACTACGACAGTCCCTTTATCTTCAAGTAAAGAATAGCCTAACTGATCCTCAAAATTATCGAATACTTCTAAGGTCCATGCATTTGTTTCTGAGACTAAATCCAAATCCCAACGAGCACATGAAGTAATTCCGTTACGCCTCGTTATAACTGTAAGGGAGCGGCATTGAGAAAAGCTGGCACTTTTTAAACCAAGACCAAATCGTCCAAGTTCAAAAGGTTTCCTCTCAATAGTAGGGCTTTTAGAACCTAATCTCATAGCTTCTAACAACTCTCCTTCAGTCATTCCATGCCCGTTATCCGCAATAATAACCGATGGATTATTAGAAACTGAATCGACAACAAGACGGATACAATTAGCATCAGCAGAAATGGAGTTATCTATTATATCAGCCAAAGCAGTTTTAAGGCTGTAGCCAAAGTCTCTATGCCCTTCAATCAGTGATGAAGCATAAGGTGTTGCATCTACGTGGCGAACAGAGTCATATTTGTTTGAGGTCATATCCATTGATTCACAACTTTATTTGCCAGTGTATCTTATGTTTTGTAGCCTATCACCATTGCCTATTATGGCCAACAATTCTTCGTGAGAAATGTAAGCGAACCTATGATTTACAATACTTTTTACCTCTATTCACAAGAGGAAATCTATAATATATATTCGTACTAATATTTACTTGTTTAATTCAATCTAAAGTCGACGTAAAAATAACTAAGAAATTACCAAGTTAACAATACAAATCCTGCTCTTCTATCCTTGCCAAAATCCAATCTAGCACTTCACTTTCTACCCAAACTTCGTTATTAAGTAAAAAATTGTGACGTATAGTCCGTAGACCTTTGAAGTAACACGTATGATAATCAAGTCAAACAGCATCATAGGAAGTACAAATGAATAATACAGTAATGGTAAATCTTCCATATGAAGAAACTTATCTTGGTTTTGATATTTACATTGAGACAAACCCAGATCAGTACCGCGAAGGTTTTTGTTGGTCAATAAGCCAAAATGACGAAGAACATGATTACGGGTTAGATTTTGAAGTTCAGCAGGCTCTTGAAGCCGCTTATAAGGCTATCGAAAAGTTAACCAGCTAATCGACAGCTTTAACCATTTTTAGGTGGTTATGGAGTGTTTCAACAAATTCTGATTGACTGACACCCAAAGCCAAAACGATCGTCTCTAATGAGTCCAAAGTAATATTTCGAACACCACGTTCTACTCCAGAGATATAAGTTCTATCTATCCCTGACTTCCTTGCCAATTGCTCTTGGCTCAAACCAGCTTCAAGACGTAAGCTTTTCAATGTTGATGCTGTGACCTGTCTTAAAATCATTCTCGTTCCATATCTGTGTCCCATTATTCCTAGAATCAACTTATCAAACTAAAAACTCAACAGACTATGAGTCACATAACTCAAATACTACTTACCATAGTAGTATTTGTGATCTTTCGTCTTTCACGATATTTCTGACGGCTTTCATCGACAACATCAAAAAAACCAACTAATTGTTTTTAAATAACAATTAACAAATCCTGTAAAATAAAATATTTTCCAGCCTATCACCTAGCAGATCATAATTCAGTAATTTTATAAAGTGCCCCTACCCAATGTCGGGTAACTAATAGCAAGGAAATTATGATGATTAAATCTAACTTAACTTCAACTCACACTTTTACTAACTCAAGCATTAACTGCACTTCAATGAGTAAAGACAATGGCGGTAATTGGCCGAGTAAAACGGGTGGAAAGTCTGGTGGTGGTCGCGGGAATGGGCCAAAGTAACTCTGCTTTATTAGACAGCCAAGCCTATTATTTAGGCTTGGTAATAGGCGACACCATGAAGAAATTCAGTAACAATAAAGATATTAATAACCTTGTTAAATGCCTTATCAAAAATGGCTGGCTGGTTCTTAATAGAAAAAAGCATGCGATATTAGTAGCGCCATCGGGGAGAAAAATGCCAATACCATCAACTCCCAGCGATTATCGATCTTGGTATAATTTCAGTCGAGATATAAAACACATCAACACCAAACAGGGACTGTTTAATGGACAATAAATATGATTTTCCTTATCCCACACCATTTGAAGCTATCAGAGTAATCACCAACGCCTTAGATCTTAAACACTCGAATAAGTACCTAGATGAACGTGCTTTTACTCGAGTATATGATCCAAGGGAGCTTAAAGAAGCACTAACTAACTGCATCTTCCGTCCTATTGAAAGGTATGTTGGTTTAAAATCCGATAATCCTTTTTTTGAGTCGATTGAAAGAACTTTTAACGACTACATGCAAATGATTGGGACCGTATCCGCCGAGGGACTATTAAGAACTGACATGATGCCCATATTGCTGAATGGGTTTATAAAATATCATTTGGAAGATTTAGTGCTATCGATGTTCCAACATTTTGAAGGGCCACACCCATCAACGTTATTTAGTCGTGATACTTCCGCAGTAACGACCTCCCTAAACTGGATATCAAATAATGAGAATGGCTGGAGTAGTTATTTATCAAGTCTAAATAAAGAGCAAAAAGATCGTATTTCATCATGGATAAGAAGCACAGATTTACCGTCTTCCCAGTCAATTCAACTCTTACAAAAAAACTATAATGGGCCTAGACCTGAACAGATTGATTGGCAACGAGTACGTATTTTATTGTTTAGCGCCAGAGCAATTGATTGGCTTAAAAAAGAGGATAGTTTTGGTTTAGTCATTGATGAAATACGACTATCGCTTTGGGGCGGGAAAAGCAACTTTGATATGGTGAAGAAAATAGCAACGCTTCAATCTGCAGCTAGAGATTCCCTTAGTCCATTAATGCATAACTTATCAATACTACAGCAAGGCCTAAGAAGAACAGTTTCCAAAGATGCGCCGCAAAAATATATGGCTATATTGGAGTCCACTAGGTCCCAACTGTTAAGCACGCCCCAATATGGACCCAATAAGTATTGGCTAGATTGGCACGAAGCACGTTGGTGTGTTTTTTCTGGCGATCTTCGTCAAGCAAACATACTGTACAAAATGGCTTTCGAGGATGCTCTCTTTCGCTCGGGAAAAGCTCAAAAAGCTATCATTGAAGAAGCATTGGTTGTGGCAGCAAGTCTTGATACTCCAGACAGAGTATTTCTTAAACATTTAAAATGGTCGTTAATCCAATTCGGATATGACATAGCTTCTGTGAATACGGAACAATCTTCCAACCAGTTTTCAGACACAATTGAAGATTGGGAAATTAACTTATGGAAAGCTGGATTAAAGAATAAATTCCCTGATATAGGATTGTTTCCAGATGTCCAGCTCAATACCGAAACAATAAAAATGGGACCGTTACTCTTCACTGACCTATCGAAAGTTAAACCTGACTTCCGTAATCCCAACAGACAAATAAAGATCGGTGAAACCTGGAAAAAAGTAACTCCGCAGCTAGTGTGGTTCGGCGTTTTTCAAGGTAGTTGTCGCCTAAGCTGTTAAGCTGCTTCTTTTTTGTTCTCTGGATTTAACTCCACTTCACCGATTTCATCCCAGTTTCTGATCCCCTTTGACCA
>NZ_JAKILA010000025.1 GCF_023283885.1 Shewanella basaltis | reverse complement strand
TAAACCAAAGTGGGCGATGTCCTAAGCTCTATTTCTAGACGAATGGGACACAGTTGATACGTTATACTCTGTATCGAGTGAATACTCATCAATGTCTGTAGGCTAAACATTAATGCTAATTGCTACAAAACAACAAGGATTCGAACCCCTGTTACCGCCGACTCTTTATAAACCAAAGTGGGCGATGTCCTAAGCTCTATTTCTAGACGAATGGGACACAGTTGATACGTTATACTCTGTATCGAGTGAATACTCATCAATGTCTGTAGGCTAAACATTGGTGCTAATTGCTACAAAACAACAAGGATTCGACCCCCTGTTACCGCCGACTCTTTATAAACCAAAGTGGGCGATGTCCTAAGATCTATTTCTAGACGAATGGGACACAGTTGATACGTTATACTCTGTATCGAGTGAATACTCATCAATGCCTGTAGGCTAAACATCAATGCTTTTATCTACTTAAAGAATGTTAAGTAAGTGGTGGAGCTACACGGGATCGAACCGTGGACCTCTTCACTGCCAGCGAAGCGCTCTCCCAGCTGAGCTATAACCCCATCTTACTTAATGCTTTTGGATATGCCATTAGAAAAAAATCTAACATCATGTCTCAACTGCGAGGCGCATTCTATGCAGCATACCCAAAAGTGTCAACTCGTTTTTTAGGAATTTATTCTATCTGCTACAAATTCAATCGCTTTGGATATTCTTTGCGCAGATCTTTCTTTTCCAATTAAGAATAAGGTTAAATCTAACGCTGGAGACTGCCCCGCGCCTGTAACAGCAACGCGCAAAGGCATGCCGACTTTACCCATTCCAACATCTAGCTCTGTAGCTGTCGCTTCAATGGCTTGATGAATACCTTCAACACTCCAATCTGTAAGTTCAGCTAGTTTTTGGTTGAACAATGTTAATGGTTCAAGGGCAACACCACGAAGGTGTTTTTTAGCTTGAGCTTCATCAAAATCGGTAAAGTCTTCATAGAAATAACGACTAGAGGCCGCCAGCTCTTTTAAAGTCTTAGCGCGTTCAGACAATGCGGTGACGATATCAGCAAGAGCAGGGCCGTTGCTGGTATCAATTTTTTGATCATCCATATGCCACTGTAAATGAGATGCAACATAAGCTGGATCAAGTGACTTAATATAGTGTTGGTTCAACCAAACTAGCTTATCAGTATTAAATGCAGAAGCCGCTTTGTTAATATCATCTAATTTGAATAGTGTTTTTAACTCTTCCATTGAAAACACTTCTTGATCGCCGTGTGACCAACCTAAACGAACAAGATAATTCAACAGTGCTTCTGGTAAGTAACCGTCATCACGGTATTGCATTACGCCAACAGCACCATGGCGTTTAGATAATTTGGCACCATCATCACCTAAAATCATCGACACATGAGCGTATTCAGGAATTGGCGCGCCTAATGCTTTAAGAATGTTAATTTGACGTGGCGTGTTGTTGATATGATCTTCACCACGGACAACACAAGTAATCCCCATATCCCAATCATCAACAACAACGCAGAAGTTATAGGTTGGCACACCATCAGTGCGCTTAATGATTAAATCATCAAGCATATCATTTGAAATTTCGATACGGCCGCGGACATGATCGTCAAATACTACGCTACCTTCGATTGGATTTTTGAAACGCACGACAAAAGGTTCGTCAGTATCGCGTGGAGCCAAGTTACGACAGCAGCCATCATACTTTTGTTGTAAGCCCTGTGCAGCTTGCTCCTCACGCATGCTTTCTATTCGTTCACGTGAGCAATAACATTTATAAGCGGTACCGTTGTTTAGCATTTGATCTATGATTTCGTTGTAACGATCAAAGCGTTTTGTTTGGTAATACGGGCCTTCATCCCAAGTTAGTCCTAACCAGTTCATACCATCAAGAATGGCATCGCAGGCTTCTTGAGTTGAACGTTCAATATCGGTGTCTTCAATACGAAGGACAAACTCACCGTTGTTAGCACGAGCGTGTAACCATGAGTAAAGTGCAGTACGAGCACCACCTACATGAAGAAAACCAGTTGGACTTGGAGCAAAACGCGTCTTAGTAGTCATAATCGGACACTAACCTATTTATAAACGTCTAAAAAAGACAAACAAAAATGTGTTGCTATTCTAACAGTCAAACTCGGTAGTTGAAATGCCGTACATTAAAACCATCGACAGTTTTTAATTTTTCTTTTTCTGATAGTCTATTTCCTTGTCTAACAAAGCACCAAAGCGAACAATTTTAGTCCGACTAGCATTTTTTTAATTAAAAAGCGTTGACAGGTTTTACTTGCCCCCTATAATACGGCCCCACACAGCATGAGGTCGCTTAGCTCAGCTGGGAGAGCACCTCCCTTACAAGGAGGGGGTCACTGGTTCGAGCCCAGTAGCGACCACCATATCTTCATTGATGAAGATATTCTTATCTTGATTACATCCCAGGTCGCTTAGCTCAGCTGGGAGAGCACCTCCCTTACAAGGAGGGGGTCACTGGTTCGAGCCCAGTAGCGACCACCATGTAATCAAATAAAATGATGTGTAGAGTCCCAGGTCGCTTAGCTCAGCTGGGAGAGCACCTCCCTTACAAGGAGGGGGTCACTGGTTCGAGCCCAGTAGCGACCACCATTTTTCTAAAAAATGCGTTGGACTCAATTGTAAAATATCCCAGGTCGCTTAGCTCAGCTGGGAGAGCACCTCCCTTACAAGGAGGGGGTCACTGGTTCGAGCCCAGTAGCGACCACCATATTTTACCAGCTTAATAGATTGATATTCCCAGGTCGCTTAGCTCAGCTGGGAGAGCACCTCCCTTACAAGGAGGGGGTCACTGGTTCGAGCCCAGTAGCGACCACCATATCAATTTTTATAAGCTAAATTATTCTGCGTTATATCCCAGGTCGCTTAGCTCAGCTGGGAGAGCACCTCCCTTACAAGGAGGGGGTCACTGGTTCGAGCCCAGTAGCGACCACCATATCTCTGTTATACCTTCTAATTTAATCCCACTGTCATCTTTATTAACCTCAACTCTGGATAAGAGATGTATTGATAACGATATAAATCAATAGATTGACTAAAATCCACTGTCAAGCTTGTGATTTGTTTTGCTAACAAGGCGAATTAACGCGTCAATAGCTAGCCTATTGCAAGTTAATTCAACGCAGTGAGGAAGGCAAAGGACTGCTTGAAAGGCGTTTGTTATCCAGAGCTGAGGTTTATTAGACAACTGCAAGCTTACTTTGCTCACTTAATCTTATTTAGAATGTTCTAATGTTATTTCTTTCAATGTCATTGCTATTAATTCGTTAATGTTATTAATATTTGGCCATAAAAAAGCCACTCAAATTGAATGGCTTCTATTACAATTATATAAGTGACGAGATTAATCCAGCCCTAAGAAACCACCTGTTTGATGGGCCCACAGCTGTGCATAAATACCATTAGCATAGATGAGTTCTTGGTGGGTACCTTGTTCTACAATTTTGCCTTGGTCTAATACAATTAAGCGATCCATTGCCGCAATGGTAGACAATCGATGCGCAATGGCAATAACCGTTTTACCTTCCATGAGTTCGTATAACGACTCTTGAATTGCCGCTTCTACCTCAGAGTCAAGTGCAGAGGTCGCTTCATCGAGTAGTAGTATTGGTGCATTTTTGAGCAGAACCCTGGCAATTGCGATACGTTGACGCTGGCCACCAGAAAGCTTAACACCACGCTCACCAACTTGTGCATCTAAGCCTTTATTTCCAAAGGGATCGGTTAGCGTATTAATAAAATCAAATGCTTGCGCTTGGGTAATGGCGGCCATTAATTGTTCTTCGCTAGCGTGAGGGTCACCATACAGAATATTTTCACGAATAGAACGGTGTAATAACGACGTGTCTTGGGTGACCATACCGATATTGGCGCGCAGTGAGTCTTGGGTGACATCGGTAAGGGGTTGATCATCAATAACAATTTGCCCTTGTTCAACATCATGAAAACGCATTAATAAATTAACTAATGTCGACTTCCCTGCGCCTGAGCGTCCCACTAGTCCTACTTTTTCTCCAGGCTTGATGTGCAGATCTAATGACTCAATAACGCCTTTTTTCTCACCATAATGAAAACTTACTTGATTAAAGTCTATTTTACCTTGAACAACCACAATATCTTTGGCGTCTGGTTTATCTTCAATCGCAATGGGCTTTGATAAGGTATTCATCCCGTCGGTAACCGTACCGATATTTTCAAAGAGTGAACTAATTTCCCACATGATCCATTGAGACATACCATTTAAACGCAGCGCTAAACTGACGGCGATGGCAATAGCACCAACGGTAATGGCGTTATCTGCCCAAAGCCAAATTGATACTGCTGCAATGGTAAATGCTAATACATAATTAATGACTTGCACTGCTACGTTAATCACGGTGACTAAACGCATTTGGCCATAAACGGTTTCTAAAAAGAGGCTCATACTATCGCGGGCATAATCTGCTTCTTGCTTAGTGTGAGAGAATAATTTAACGGTAGAAATATTGGTATAACTGTCAACAATACGCCCCGTCATGGTTGAGCGGGCATCAGCTTGTTTGGCTGAAATGGCCTTTAATTTAGGCACTAATTTCCATTGGATTGCAATATAGGCAAATAGCCACACCAGCATAGGTAACATTAACCGTAAGTCGGCGCTGGCAATCATCACTAACATTGAGGTGAAGTAAATTAGGATGTACATCAATACATCTAATAGCTTCATGACGGTTTCGCGCACCGCTAATGAGGTTTGCATTACTTTGGTGGCAACACGGCCTGCAAAGTCATCTTGATAAAAGCCAATACTTTGTTTCAGTAAGTAACGATGAGCCTGCCAGCGAATGGCCATTGGGTAATTACCCAATAATGTTTGATGCACGATTGAGGCATGCAGCCAGACAATCACTGGGATCACAATTAACACAATCACAGACATACTCATGAGGGTAACGTGCTCGTCTTGCCATAAGGTTTGTGGGTTTTTAGTGACTAACCAGTCAACGAGTTGGCCCATGAAACCGAATAAAGACACCTCTAATATGGCCAGCGTGGCCGTTAATATCGACATTACAATTAAAGGTTTGCCAAAACCACGTGTGTAATGACGACAAAAAGCAAATAAGGTCTTTGGTGGCTGAGTTGGTTCTTGTGGCGGTAAAGGTTGAGTTAATGATTCAAAAAATTTAAACATCTAATACTCTAACGTTCATAATAAGATTTCTGTGGCATAGAATAACGTAAAAAAACGAAATGTAATGGGTTTAATTGTTACCATTAACGTCATCAATAGTTGAAATACATTGAGTTCCGTTTTCCGCTAGTGATTGCGGTTGATAATCAGTAAAGTGGCAGCTAATACGTGCATGACTCTCTGCTAGTTCAGTTTGATTTGCAATGTTTATCACTATTTGCGAATTAAGGACCACGAATGCTAAGTGAACAAGTTGAACCCCATTGCCGCATCGCACCTCAAGTTTGTCAGCAAGCAAGATTGAGTCGCGATGCCCGTTTTGATGGTCATTTTTTTACTGGCGTACTCACAACAGGTATTTATTGTCGCTCGATATGTCCAGCACCAGCGCCACACGAGAAAAATGTCCGCTATTTTAATACTGCGATACAAGCGGCAAATGCTGGCTTGAGGCCATGTTTACGTTGCCGGCCAGACAGTGCACCACACTCAAATGCATGGAGAGGGACAGACACAACACTTAACCGGGCTATTACGATGATTGAACAGGGCTTTCTTCGGGGAGATAATGCCGGTTCGGTGGCTCAGCTAGCAGATAAGCTTGGCATAAGTAGTCGATATTTAGGTCAATTGTTTAATAAAAGCCTAGGTACATCTCCTAAGCGTTTTGCTTTGTATCAACAGTTAATGTTTGCTAAACAATTATTGCATCAAACAACATTGTCGATGACTGATATTGCCATGGCGGCAGGGTTTAATAGTATACGGCGCTTTAATGAGGTATTTAAACAGCAACTGCTGCTGACGCCGACCGATTTAAGGCAACAACATGATTGTTCTCATGTTAGCGACGATTTAACCACAACCCCTTTAACATTAAAGCCCATTACGCTCACTTTGGCGTATCGACCACCACTTAACTGGGCTTTAATGCATCAATTTTATGGCGTTCGTCAGGTTACCAACATGGAAGAGGTCAATGACGATGGCAGCTATTGTAGAAGTTTTTGTTTTAGTGGCATTAGCGGCGTGTTCTCCATTAAACCGCACTCGCATAAACCTCAATTTGAGGTGAAAATTTATTTACTTAATGCTGATGACATCAAACAGCTACACTCTATTGTCCTTAAGTTGCGGGCAATGTTTGATTTAGATGCGGATATGCAGGTGATTGAACAAGCATTAACACCATTGATTGCATTAGGAGCTAAGGTAGATGTTGGTTTGCGGATCCCCGGAACGGGTAATGTATTTGAAGCGGCATGTCGAGCTATTTTAGGGCAGCAAGTTAGTGTGTTACAGGCCACTAAGTTGCTTAACACACTTGTTCAGCATTATGGTGAAGCGTTCAATGTTAACGGCAAGACATGGCGGCTTTTCCCAACGCCTAGTGCCATTGCTCAAGCCTCTCTTAATGAGTTAAAAATGCCAGGTGCGCGTAAACTCGCATTGAATGCATTAGGTCAATATGTTGACCATTATCCAGAATCAACCCCACAAGATTGGTTGGCGGTTAAAGGGATTGGTCCATGGACTGTTGCTTACGCTCAAATGCGAGGTTTGAGCGAACCTAATGTGTTTTTAACCACAGATTTAGTGATAAAAAATCGTTTGTGTGCGCTTCATCAACTGGCTGCAAAGCCTATCGAATCGACAAAAATATATACCCAAATTGCGCAACAAATTAGTCAACTTGCCAGTCCTTGGGGTAGTTATTTAACTTTTCAGCTATGGGCTCAAGACCCGCTGAATCCAACAAAAGAATAGAACGATGTCAAAAATAGCTTCACCAATTATCCAAGCTAAGGTTTCAAGTCCAGTGGGGTTACTTTCTCTAAAGGCTTCTGTAAATGGGCTAACTCATTTACAAGTTGACGACTTGTTGCAAACTCACGCAGATGTTGCTATCGAGTCAATGGCAAGCTTAGCCTTAGACCATCATGATGATGTCTTATTGTCGGCGGCAAAGCGACATATTGAGATGACAAGCCAACAGTTAGCAGAGTATTTTGCCGGTAAACGAAAACAGTTTGATGTCACGCTTGCCCCCAAAGGGACTGAGTTTCAGCAGCTGGTATGGCATGCTTTAGGTGAAATGGCATTTGGTGAACGTTGCAGTTATAGCGATATTGCCAATATTATCGGCCGCCCTAAAGCGGTTAGGGCGGTGGGGGCCGCTAATGGTGCGAACCCTATTGCCATCATTGTCCCGTGTCATCGTGTTATCGGCAAAGGCGGGAAGTTAACAGGCTATGCTTATGGATTGAACATGAAGCAGTGGCTGCTTAATCTAGAAGCCAGTGAATAAATCTTAATTTATCTGACTGATGCGTCAAAGTGCGGTAAAATGTCCGATTGTTATCCATTGTTGAGCGCATCTGATCCATGACACAAGCTTCATTAGCTACTACCTTTGCAGAATTTGGCCTAAACACACCGCTATTGTCTCGTTTGGCAGAGCTTCAATACCTTCAGCCTACGCCGATCCAAACTCACACCATTCCAAGCATTTTGGCGGGAAAAGATGTGTTAGCTGGCGCTAACACTGGTTCGGGGAAAACCGCAGCGTTCGCGTTACCAATATTACAACGGTTAATGACACGCACAAGTGTAAATGCGGCTAAAGGAAATATGGTTAGTGCCCTGGTATTAGTGCCAACGCGTGAATTGGCCAAGCAGGTCGCCGACAGTTTTAAATCGTATGCTGTGCATTTAAATGGTGAGATTAAAGTTGTTGCTGCATTTGGCGGGGTGTCTGTGAATACGCAAATGCTTGCTTTACGCGGCGGTGCAGATGTCGTTGTGGCAACCCCTGGACGATTGTTAGATTTAGTCTCATCCAATGCTATTAAGTTGTCAGGCGTGACCACATTCGTGCTTGATGAAGCCGATAGAATGCTAAGCTTGGGTTTTACTGAAGAGCTGGCTAAATTAATTGCTTTACTGCCCAAGAAAAAGCAAACGCTGTTATTTTCAGCCACATTTCCTGAAGAAGTGTGTCAATTGACTCATGCGTTGTTGGTTAAACCGGTAGAAGTTCAATTGCAAAGCGCAGATGCCAGTACCCTAGTACAGCGAGTGATGACGGTAAATCGCGAGAAAAAAACCGCATTATTGGCTCATTTGTTACTTGAACACCAATGGCGTCAGGTATTGATTTTTGTCAGTGCAAAAAATGGTTGTAATCATTTAGCGCAAAAATTGGCAAAACGAGGAATTAGTGCTGAAGTATTTCATGGCGACAAAGCACAAGGGGCGCGCAGCAGAGTACTTGAAAGCTTTAAAGCTGGCGACATACAAGTATTGATAGCCACAGACATTGCCGCCCGTGGTTTAGATATTGAAAAATTGCCAGTAGTAATTAATTTTGACTTACCACGCAGTCCAGCAGATTATATGCACCGCATTGGCCGAAGCGGACGTGCAGGTGAAGTTGGTTTAGCGTTGACCTTATTATCGCATGATGAGTACCATCACTTTTCAGTGATTGAAAAAAAGAATAAAATTCGTCTTGAACGTGAACAAATCTGCGGATTTGAAGCTGACGAAAATATGCCCGATACAGTATTAGAACAACCTAAACCAGTTGCAAAGCCTGAAGGTTCAGGCAAAAAAAAGCGTAAAAAGTCACCCCAAATTAATATTGATATTTGGGCGAAAAAACCAGATTAGTAGTAGGTATTATGAAACATATTTTTTGGTTAGTTGATGGACAAATCGCAGGTCGCAGTGGTCCAAATAAAGATGCATGGGACTTAGCAGAGTTAAAGCAAGCCGGATTTGGCGCGATAGCATCATTAAATAATGGTGAAGGCTGTGATACAGAAGCAATGGCCGAATTAGGCATTAAACATAAAGTGTTTAATTTACCGGATAACATTCCTCCTAAGCCGCAAGATTTGGCAATTTGTGCAGGTATATTACCTCAAGTATTGGCCTTTATTCGTGAATGTGAAGCAGAGCAAGTGCCGGTCCTTTTACATTGTCGCTCAGGCATTAATCGTACCGAATTGGTGATGGCTTATTATATGATGGAAAGCGGCGCCGCCCCTGTGCATGCCGTCAGTCAGGTACGTAATGCCAGTGGTCTTGCGTTTGATGCCGATGGTTGGGATCAATTTGTATATGATGTGCTTTACGAGTTACAGTCTGCCTCAAACTAAGCCTGTATTGTTATAAGGCCAGCCAATAAAGGGAAACATCAAGATAGCTCATTTATTTTATCTATCTTGATGTTTCCTTTTGTTTTTGTGTTTTTTCAAGCTCAGTCACTCCCTTCTATAGGCAATTGCTTATATTGTGATCTGAATAGACTAAAGCCACGCTAAAATGTGACGATAAATGCTATAGTGAAAAAGACAAACTTTCATGTAGAAGGGGAAACGATGAGCCCAAAAATGAGTAAAGCGAATCAATCTCAAGGTTTATTGCTGTTTAGGTTGAACCACACTCAACAATTTGCGCTGGGCACTTTAAAAATTCGTGAACTTGTTCCGTTTACTCCGCTCACTAAAATCCCTCATTCTCATCCTGCTATTATGGGCGCTGCGACGATTCGTGGTATGACTATCCCAGTTATTGATATGGCGGCAGGTATTGGTTTTAAGCCCATCACAGAAGAAGAGCGTCAATATTGCTATATTATCATTACGGATTGCCAACGCATGGTGATAGGCTTTTTGGTGCGTTCCATTGACAAAATTATTGAATGTAACTGGCGTAATATCGAAGCGCCTTCAGGCAATTTAGGTAAAAATGCTTTTTTAACAGGTGTCACTCGTTTTGATGATCATTTAGTTCAACTCCTCGATGTTGAGTTGCTGTTATCGAAAATATTTCCCGACGATCCGGTAACCAATCGGGCGATATTAACTGATGTTCAACGTGAAAAGCTCAAACCACTGCGTATATTGTTGGTTGATGACTCAAAAGTTGCCCGCAAGCAGCTCTCAGATGCATTAGATTCGATTAACATTGCCTATCAAGTGACTTCAGATGGCCATGAGGCATTGCAAATGATGTTGCAAGCAGCGAAAAATCGAGCGCCGATAGACTTACTTGTTAGTGACATTGAAATGCCTGGCCTCGATGGCTACGAGCTTGCGTTTGAAGTTAAAAACAACCCAGATATCGCCAGTGCTTATATTATTTTACATACGTCATTATCTAGCGAGATCAGCGTGAGCCAAGCTAAGCAAGTTGGTGCAAATGAAGCATTAACTAAGTTTGATGCTAAAGAGTTGATCGAAGCCATGTTGCGTGGCGCCCAAACTAAGCTTGTTGTTTAATAAACAGTAAAAATGCTAATACTTTCTGTAAGATTGGTCTGTTAACATGTTTTACAAATTGATTGCATTTGGGGGTTAAGTCAATAAATTTTTTGGCTGTTTTAGCAGCAGATATTGATTTTTTTTACTCATTTGTGTTCAGCACTAGACTTCTTATGTTCCATCCTGATATATAGCTACAAGGCTTTTTGGGTGCATAGCACCTAGTAATGACCTTAAGCTCATGGCTTTATAGTATCGCTGTAAAAGTTAAATTACCTTGTGTTGAGTTACATTGATAACATGGATACCAACAACATAAGTCTTTTCTGTGATTTGGATAAATATAGGGCAGGTTTATAGGATGGCGACAGTGATTTTATAACCTATTCTTGTTTATTCCAGCACTGCGCTTTGTCATTATTCAATCAATAAAAAGCCACTAATATAATAATCATAGGTTAAGCAATGAATCAAAAAACATCACTGTTAGCTCGAATCGCTAACGGTAGCCTAGTGCTACAAATTATCAGCGGGATCATCTTGGGAGTTATTTTAGCCACAGTGTCAACGACTGGGGCGCAAAGCGTGGCATTTTTAGGGGCCTTATTTGTTGGTGCACTTAAAGCAATTGCTCCAGTGCTCGTGTTTGTATTGGTTGCATCATCGATTGCTAACCAAAAGAAAGACAGTCACACCAACATGCGACCAATCATTGGTCTATACCTTTTAGGGACTTTTGCTGCGGCATTGAGTGCTGTTATTTTCAGTTTTGCGTTCCCAACGACATTGTTGTTGGCTAGCGGGATTGAGGGTTCTAATCCACCTCAAGGCATTACAGAGGTATTAAACACACTGCTATTCAAAATAGTTGATAATCCGGTCAATGCACTGTTAACGGGTAACTACATAGGGATTTTAGTATGGGGTGCCGGCTTAGGGATTACCATGCATCATGCCAGTGATACGACTAAGCAAATGTTGTCAGATTTGAGCGACTCAGTATCTAATATTGTTCGTTTTGTTATTCGCTTAGCGCCAATCGGTATATTTGGTTTAGTTGCTGCCACGTTTGCTGAAACCGGTTTTGACGCGTTAGCTGGTTATGCCCAATTATTGGCCGTGTTAGTCGGGGCGATGTTGTTTATTGCCTTAGTCGTTAATCCTATTATTGTGTTTGTTAAGATTAAACGCAATCCGTATCCGTTGGTACTAAAGTGTTTACGTGGAAGTGGCGTTACGGCATTTTTTACTCGCTCAAGTGCAGCTAATATTCCGGTCAATATGGCGTTGTGTGAAGAGCTTAAGTTACACAAAGACACTTACTCGGTGTCTATTCCGTTGGGGGCGACTATTAACATGGGTGGCGCAGCGATTACGATCACTGTGCTTACCCTTGCCGCAGCACACACGCTAAATATCCCAGTTGATTTTATGACAGCGTTATTATTAAGTGTTGTTGCTTCAATATCTGCTTGTGGCGCATCTGGTGTTGCTGGTGGGTCGTTATTGTTAATCCCATTAGCCTGCGGTTTATTTGGTATTTCAAATGATGTGGCAATGCAGGTTGTTGCAGTTGGCTTTATTATTGGTGTGATTCAAGACTCTGCAGAAACTGCGTTAAACAGTTCTACAGACGTTATCTTTACTGCAGCAGCTTGTGAAGCTGCAGAGGCAAAAGAAGCGGCCCAAGCGAGTTAAAAGCGTTTTAAGTACAACAATGCCGGCGCATAGGATGACTATGGTGCCGGCATTTTTTTAAAATGGATGTTGGCTGAAAAAAGTCATTTCAACTTGGGTATACGGGTGCGAAATGGTTAATGATTGCGCATGTAAGTTCAGGCGATGACTGGCTTGTATCGTTTCTGTGTCCCCATAAAACTCATCGCCCAAAATTGGATGACCAAGCGCAAGCATGTGCACTCTGAGTTGATGAGTGCGGCCAGTATGTGGTTTGAGTTCCATCAGCGTTGTTTGTGGACGCTGTTCAAGTACTTTGTAATAAGTGAGTGCCGCTTTACCTGTCTCGCTAAGCATTTGAAAAGGCGGTGTGTCAGGATTAGGCCCTAATGCAAAGTTCACTTTACCTGCTAATGTTTGCATATGCCCTTGTACCTCTGCGATATACACTTTTTTAGCTTGGCGATTTTGAAACTGAGTTTTTAGATGCGACTCCGCTTTTTTGGTTCGCGCAAAAATCATGATACCCGACGTATCACAATCTAAGCGGTGAATTAAAATGGCCTCAGGATAACGTTGCTGTAAGCGAGTTATGGCAGTGTCATGGGTGTCTGGTGAGCGGCCAGGATTTGATAACAATCCAGATGGTTTATTAATGACAATAATATCACGGTCTTTATAACGGATATCCAACCAAGGGATTGAGGGTGGTTGATAAGTAAAGATGTGCATGGTGAGATTGTCTCTTTAATAAACGCAGATTTTGCTTGTTTGATTACGCGCGCATATTAACAAAATTTGTTCAGTAACGAAAATAAGATAGCGTCAACTCTGATTATCAGGTGGTATGGGTAACGGAACGTGACATATGTGACTTATTTAATGGCTGCTCATTTTCCATGAATAATGACAGGCTGGCTAACCACAGGCGCAATGACATGCCCCAACTGCTTGTTACTCCGGTTGTTACAAAGCGGATTTGATTGTTCTTATCGACAATATAAATGGCTGGTAACGCAGTGGCTCCCCATTGCTGACTAAAATGATGACCATTTGTAGATTGGTTGATAACCGCAAACTGGTAATCATTATGCTGCATAAATGTGCTTATGTCGGCATTTGAACCAGAAGCAACCGCCACCGAAATAACACGATAATCTTGAGTGTTAGCGAGGCTGTTGACCATAGGTGAGGTGATCTTGCATACCGGGCACCAAGTACCCCAAAAATACACCAATGTGGCCTGATTTGTGTCTGCTTGTTGCCAAGTGTTAAATAAAGACACATGACGGCCATCGATCAATTGGCTATCAATAGGAAACGCTGAGCCTGTGTGCATGTCTCGCTGTAAATAGCTGGCAACTGCAAACAGGACAGCCGCTAATAGCAACGTATCACGCAGTGTCATTAACCAAAAACGGGCAGACATTACGTTTGTTTTAGCCGCGTTTATTAATCCTGTTAACCAGATGGACATAATATGTGCTTAATTACCCTAGTGCATTGGGTAAGTATTGCTCGGGTGTTTTACGGCTATATATTCTGCTGTATGCCATTAGTTGTGGGTAAAAGGTTCTAAAGGCAATTTCTATTTCGACGTAAAGTTTATCAACATCTCGTATTGCGTGGTCAAATAATTCTGGTTTCGACAGTCGTTTACTGACTCCCTTAATCGCTTGATTTAATCCCTGCTTAGTTTGGTAGCTAGTTAACCAGTCCTGTTGAATAATTTTAGGTGCGATGGCTTGTAACGTTAGAGGTAATTGGGCTGTAGTACTGAGCTCTTTATAGGCTTTTTGGCTAAAAACACCCAACGATTGATGATGATATTCTTCCCAATAAAAGGCCAAATAGTGGTCAAACGCCAAGTCGATTAATATGGGGGCAACTCGACGTGAGGTTTTAGGAAATTGTTTTAGCAAATCGATGATAATTTCATGACTATCTGTGATTTGGTCAATTTGGCGATGTAACCAAATTCCTTGTTGAAGATGTTGGGGATGGTCTTCTATTTTGCCTTTGGCAAAATCACCGCATAAATTAGCCACTAAATGGGTATCGCTTATGTCAGCTAAATGTAAGTGTGCTAAAAAGTTCATATTTTGTGCTTCTAATTTTGTTATTTTGCAGTATGATACTAGCCGTTTGTAACAAAAGATTACAATTTGACAAGCTGGTTAGCTCAATCATAACGTTTTACGCACATATGTCATTGAGTATTATGTACCGCATTGATTTTAGTGGATATGTAATAATTAACAACTGATTATAATAATAAGGCTTTAAATTTAGGGATCATGGATGATGAAAGATTGGCTTAAAAAATTATTTTGTAAAACAACAGCGGTTAAAACAAATAAAGTACAAATAGATATGCGCTACGAAGTTCACTCTTTTAAGTCTGGCGACACAACAACGCAGACTCCTTCAGCTGTTGAGCCTACTGCTAACCCCCCCCTTTCTTCATCACAAAAGCCGACAAAGTAATCAGTAAACTTGATCTTAACTTGCGCTCGCCATAGACTAGCGGCCGTTTTTACTGTTGAGATCTTATTATGCGCGTTGCTGACTTTTCTTTTGACCTTCCTGATGAGCTTATCGCCCGTTATCCGACTGCACAACGCAATGCGTCGCGTCTATTGACCTTAAATGGGGTAGACGGACAGTTAGCGGATAAGCAATTTACTGATTTACTTGAGCTAATAAATCCTGGCGATTTAATGGTGTTTAATAACACCCGAGTGATCCCCGCGCGTTTATTTGGCCAAAAAGCCACAGGTGGTAAGCTTGAAATTTTAGTTGAGCGTATGCTTGATGATAAGCGGATCCTTGCTCATGTTCGCAGTTCAAAGTCGCCTAAGGTTGATGCGTTAATTAATTTAGATGCCGGTTATCAAATGAAAATGCTGGCGCGTCATGATGCGTTGTTCGAACTTGAATTACTGAGCGAGAGCACCGTTTTAGAAGTCCTTGAGCAAGTCGGCCATATGCCATTGCCTCCTTACATTGACCGCCCAGACGAGGACGCTGATAAAGAGCGTTATCAAACTGTTTATAACCAAACTCCGGGTGCCGTAGCTGCGCCGACTGCTGGCCTGCATTTTGATGATGCGATGTTAGCCGCTCTGAAAGAAAAAGGCGTCAATATCGCCTTTGTTACTTTGCATGTTGGCGCAGGAACATTTCAACCGGTTCGTGTTGATAATGTGTTAGAGCACAAGATGCATTCGGAATGGGCAAACGTCCCTCAAGATGTGGTTGACTTAATTGCTCAAACTAAAGCCAATGGTCAACGAGTTGTTGCCGTAGGAACCACATCGGTTCGTTCGTTAGAAAGCGCTGCTCGCGCCAGTGGTGATAAAGCACTTGAGGCTTTTTGTGGCGATACCGATATCTTTATTTACCCAGGTTTCAAATTTAACGTTGTCGATGCCATGGTCACTAATTTCCATTTACCAGAATCAACATTAATCGTGTTGCTTAGCGCGTTTGCTGGTTATGATGAGGTTATGGCAGCCTATCAGCATGCTATAGCGCAAAAATATCGCTTTTTTAGTTATGGTGATGCGATGTTTGTGACGAAAAAAGCCCCCTAATAGCCAAAATTGATTTACAATACTCGCCAACAAACGCCCGCTAACAGTGGGCGTTTTAATGTTTTAATGTTTTAATGTGTTCTTAACCTTGAAGCATTAAAATTTGCCCTCATAACTATAGAAACTAAACAAGTCAGACTGTTTATCTGGCAAGGTGATTTATGAAATTTGAATTAGACACAACAGATGGACGCGCACGTCGCGGCCGTTTGATATTTGACCGTGGCACAGTTGAAACGCCAGCATTTATGCCTGTTGGCACATACGGTACCGTTAAAGGGATGACACCTGAAGAAGTCCGCGCTACTGGTGCAGACATTCTTTTAGGGAATACCTTCCATTTATGGTTACGCCCAGGTGAAGAAATCATGCGTAAGCATGGAGACTTGCACGACTTTATGAACTGGCAACGTCCAATATTGACTGATTCAGGTGGATTTCAGGTGTTCAGCTTAGGCGACATTCGTAAAATCACCGAAGAAGGTGTGCATTTCCGTTCGCCAATTAATGGTGAAAAAATCTTTTTAGACCCAGAAAAATCAATGCAGATCCAAGATTCATTGGGTTCTGATGTCGTGATGATTTTTGACGAATGTACACCATACCCCGCGACACACGACGAAGCACGTAAGTCGATGCAAATGTCATTGCGTTGGGCCAAGCGCTCACGTGATGAGTTTGATCGTTTAGAAAACCCTAACTCATTGTTTGGGATTATCCAAGGCGGTGTTTACGAAGATTTACGTGATGAAAGTGTTAAAGGGTTACTCGAAATAGGTTTTGACGGTTATGCCGTTGGTGGTCTAGCTGTGGGTGAACCCAAAGAAGATATGCACCGCATTTTAGAGCATGTTTGTCCGCAAATCCCTGCAGATAAACCTCGTTATTTAATGGGGGTTGGTAAACCAGAAGACTTAGTCGAAGGCGTGCGTCGTGGCGTCGATATGTTCGATTGCGTTATGCCAACACGTAACGCTCGTAACGGCCATTTATTTACCAGCGAAGGGGTAATTAAAATCCGTAATGCGCGTCATCGTGATGATACATCGCCATTAGATGCTAAGTGTGATTGTTATACCTGTAAAAATTATTCACGTGCTTATTTGTACCACTTAGATCGTTGTAATGAGATTCTAGGTGCGCGTTTAAACACCATTCACAACCTGCGTTACTACCAAATGTTAATGGAAGGTTTGCGCGGCGCAATTGAGACAGGTACATTAGACGCCTTTGTGAAGGAGTTCTACACCAGTCTTGGTCGTGAAGTCCCAGAATTAATCGATTAATTTTAGCTAATAAGAAGAGAGAACTATGTTAATTTCAAATGCTTATGCAAGCCCAGTGGGTGGCGCTGCCGGTGGCGAAACCATGCAATTAATTTTTATGCTTGTGATGTTCGGATTGATTTTCTACTTCATGATTTTCCGTCCACAGTCAAAGCGT
This sequence comes from Shewanella basaltis, assembly GCF_023283885.1. Taxonomy (GTDB): domain Bacteria; phylum Pseudomonadota; class Gammaproteobacteria; order Enterobacterales; family Shewanellaceae; genus Shewanella; species Shewanella basaltis. Next base: position 53,339 of record NZ_JAKILA010000025.1, on the reverse strand, counting down.
GTTAAAGAACACAAAAACCTAATGGCGTCGATTTCAAAAGGTGATGAAGTGTTAACCAGTGGTGGTATTTTAGGCAAAGTAACCAAAATCAGCGAAGAAAGTGATTATGTGTTATTAGCGATAAATGATAACAACCAAATTACGATTAAAAAGGATTACATCGCCGCGGTATTGCCTAAAGGTTCTATCCAGTCGTTATAAGCCAAGAGGGCTATGGTGTGTTAAATAAATACCCAATGTGGAAAAACATCATGGTGGTGCTTATCATCGCCATTGGTGGTTTTTATGCCATACCGAATTTGTTTGGTGAAGACCATGCAGTACAAGTAGTGGCAACTCGTGGCGCAGAGGTGACGACGTCAACTCAAGCTAATGTTGTGCAAATGTTAGAAAGTAAAGGTATTGCGGTTAAGCGTGCCGAACTTGAAAACGGACAATTATTAATTCGAGTGCAAAACTCTGAGCAGCAGTTAGTCGCCAAAGAGGCAATTGCCGAACAACTTGGATTGAAGTATACGGTCGCACTAAACTTAGCTCCAGCAACACCAGCATGGCTTGAAGCTGTGGGTGGCTCGCCGATGAAGTTAGGTTTAGATTTACGTGGTGGTGTTCACTTTTTAATGGAAGTGGACATGGGCGAAGCTATTCGCAAAATGGAAGAGGCCAAAGTGGCTGACTTTCGTAGCCAACTGCGTGAAGAAAAAATTCGTTACGCAGGGATTCGCAAAACGCCTAAAGGCATTGCAATTAAGTTTCGTGATGCCGAAGCCGTCGACAAAGCTGAGAATTATTTAAAAACTCGCAGCAACGACATGGTGTATAGCGATGCCAGTACAGACAGCGAATTTATCTTACTGGCAACCATGAGTGATGTTTACCTTAAGCAAATTAAGGAAGAAGCATTACAACAAAACATTACCACTATTCGTAACCGTGTAAATGAGCTAGGTGTTGCAGAGCCAGTTGTACAACGTCAAGGCGCAGAACGCATTATCGTTGAGCTTCCTGGTGTACAAGACACTGCTCGCGCAAAAGAAATCTTAGGCGCGACGGCATCGATTGAGTTTCGTATGGTTGATGAAAGTGCAGACGTGAGTGCAGCGGCAAGTGGTCGTGTACCTGCTGGTGCAGAAGTTTATCAACGTCGTGAAGGTGGTATTGCTGTACTGAAAAAAGAAGTCATGCTAACGGGTGATCATATCACTGGCGCGCAGCCGACTTTTGATGAGTATAGCCGTCCGCAAGTTGCGATTAATCTAGACGCTAAAGGCGGCACGATTTTCTCTAACGTGACCAAAGATAATATCGGTAAGCCAATGGCAACATTGTTTATCGAGTACAAAGATAGCGGCCTACGTAATCCTGATGGCACAGTAAAAATGACCAAGATTGAAGAGGTTATTTCTGTTGCGACCATTCAAGCCCGTTTAGGCCGTAATTTTGTGATTACAGGTCTTGAGCACAGTGAGGCACAAAGCCTAGCGCTTTTACTGCGAGCTGGTGCACTGATTGCCCCTGTGACCATTGTAGAAGAGCGTACAATTGGCCCAAGCCTAGGTGCTGAAAATATCGAAAACGGTATGCAAGCAATGATATGGGGCATGGTTGTTGTGCTTGTTTTCATGATGGTTTACTACCGTGCATTTGGCTTTATTGCCAACCTTGCACTAATGGCTAACTTAATCATGGTTGTGGGTGTGATGTCGATGATCCCTGGTGCGGTATTAACCTTACCTGGTATTGCCGGGATGGTGTTAACTGTGGGTATGGCGGTTGACGGAAACGTGCTGATTTTTGAACGTATTCGTGAAGAAATTTTAGGCGGCCGTAGCGTACAACAAGCCATTCATGAAGGCTATGGTAATGCGTTTTCAACCATTGCCGATGCGAACATCACTACCTTTATGACGGCACTTATCTTGTTTGCTGTGGGTACAGGTGCGGTGAAAGGCTTTGCTGTTACCTTAATGATAGGTATCGCGACTTCGATGTTTACAGCCATTGTTGGCACGCGCTCAATCGTGAATGCGATTTGGGGTGGTAAACGCGTTAAGTCATTATCTATCTAGGAGAAGTTGAATATGTTTCAGTTATTTTCAGTGAATAAAACAGTCGACTTTCTTCGCCATGCAATGCCCATCAGTATTATGTCGATGGTCTTAGTTATTGCTTCTTTTGTATCACTTGGTGTGCAAGGCATTAATTGGGGTCTAGATTTTACTGGCGGTACAGTCATTGAAATGGAGTTTTCTGCTCCAGTCGACTTAAATGCTTTACGTGCAACTATGACTGCTGATGAAGCCGAAGGTGCAGTGGTACAGAACTTTGGTTCAAGCCGTGATGTTTTGGTTCGTTTACCTGTTAGAGAAGATCTTAAAAGTGATGATCAGGTGAGTGCAGTACTCGCGGCGTCACAGTCTATCGATGCAGGTGTTGTGCAAAAGCGTGTAGAGTTTGTTGGACCGCAAGTAGGTAAAGAATTGGCAGAGCAGGGCGGTTTAGCCGTTATTGTTGCGCTTATTTGTATTCTTATCTATGTGTCATTTCGATTTGAATGGCGCCTTGCGGCTGGCTCTGTAGCGGCACTTGCGCACGACGTGATTGTGACTTTAGGTGTGTTTTCGGTATTACAACTTGAGTTTGACTTGACCGTATTGGCAGGTTTATTGACGGTTGTGGGTTATTCGCTTAACGATACCATCGTTGTGTATGACCGTATTCGTGAAAACTTCCTTAAAATGCGTAAAGGCACGCCTGAAGAAATCGTTAATACCTCAATTACTCAAACCATGAGTCGCACGGTAATTACCACCGGTACGACCTTGATCACGGTTATTGCGTTATTTCTTAAAGGTGGCACGATGATCCATGGCTTTGCGACAGCATTGTTATTGGGTATTTTTGTGGGTACATACTCATCGATTTATGTGGCAAGTTATTTAGCCATTAAACTGGGTATTAACCGCGAGCACATGCTACCGGTAGAGATTGAGAAAGAAGGTGCAGATCAGCCTTCTATGATGCCGTAACACGCTCAACTGCTAACAATAAACCCCAGCTTGCTGGGGTTTATTTTTTTAGTTAACCTGAGCTCGGGATAAGTGATGAACTTATACTATTTAAAATCAACATGTTACCCATTCTCACTTTCAAGCTTGTCATTTGTTCTGCTAACAAGGCGAATTGACGCATCAATAGCTAGGCCTATTGTAAGTCGATTCAACGCAGTGAGCAGGGCAAAGGACTGTTTGAAAGGCATTTATTATCCCGAGCTCAGGTTAGTTATACCATTACGCGTTAACAAGTGATGTCTTAGCGAGAACGTAAACTTCTGCCATGCATGAGTTCAAACTGATACCAATTTGCACAAAAATGTGATCATGCTCATTGGTTAACATTGCTTGTAACATTGCTTATCACATCGGTAGACATTTTGAAGGTAGAAGGACTTCGCTGTAATTTCTGCTTTGTTCTAAGCGGTGCTTCCTACGCAATTTCGGATCACTTATGTATCCTGACTGGTATTATGAATCGGTTAAATTTGCATATGGATAACACGTTATCGTGCAAGTATGAAGGTGAGGTTAAACTTTATGGGTTAAGTAGATTGTTCGCGTAGGTGTTGTTCACAAGCTGTAAGCAGTGTTTGATACCAATGAGTGTTTGTTTCAATGACTAACGCTTCCCAACCATCGGTACTCAATATTTCTACATTAACTAATGCAAGCGAGTTCTCATTGTTTGCCAACACTCTAAATGTCCCTACCGCAGTGTGTAAGCGACTAATATTAGTTAGATTTGTTTTGCTGTTAGTGCTTTGAGTATTTATGCTCACATGATGCCTTTTTTAACGATGATCTGCATCTATCCTACTTTTATTTGTACTACAGGCGCCTTGGCTGTTTGTGGCGCATAGACCCCCGTACCTGTCATGGCAATATGATTGACATTTTTACTGATCATCTTGCTGCCGACATCTTTAGAGGTTTCTGGACGGCTAATTAAATAGCCTTGAATACAATCAATGCCGAGTTTTTTGACCAACTCAAACTGTGGGGCAGTTTCAACACCCTCTGCAACAATTTTTAAATCAAGGGTTTTGCCCAAACCGCTAATCGAATTTAATATTTTTTCGTATTTAGGGTTAATGTTAGCTTGGTCAATAAATAATTTATCAATTTTAATCACATCTACAGGTAAGTTTGCCAACGTAGATAACGAACTAAAGCCTGTGCCAAAGTCATCAATTGCAATTAATACTCCGGCTTGACGTAGTTTCTCTAAGTCTGAGATCACATTTTCTGAAGCGTCAATAAAGCAGGATTCGGTTATTTCCAGTAATAGTGCCTTGGGAGGTAATCCCACCTTAGTAATGGTTTTCATCACCCAGTCATATAGCGGGGTATGTGCTAACTGCACCCCAGAAATATTAACCGATATACGGACTTTGTTCATGCCTGCATTATACCAAGCAGCCATTTGACGACAGGCTTCAATTAATATCCAATTACCTAACTCTAGAATTAAGTTTGAGTCTTCGGCGATGGGAATAAACTCAGCAGGCGATATGGATCCTTCAGTAGGGTGATGCCAGCGTACAAGGCATTCAAAATAATCAATGCTGAAATCGTGCACGTTTACAATAGGTTGAAATGACAAGCTGAAGTTTTGACTGGTCATTGCAAGACGCATTTCTTCAAGTAGATAGTGATAACGGCGCATTTTATTGCCCATTTCGGGCGAATATACCCGGTAAATACCTCGGCCATCTGTTTTGGCGCGATACATGGCTACATCGGCCATTTGCAATAAAGTGTTGGGGTTTGCTGCACTGTCTGGGTATATCGCAATGCCGATACTGGCTCCAATTTTAATTAACTTGTTCCCTAAGACAAAATCGCCTTCTATTTCTTGTAGTACATTTTGCGCCACTTCTATCGGGAGGTTGTCGTCATGCAGATCTTCAATAAAAATGGAAAATTCATCACCACCTAATCGTGATAGACTTAACTCTAAACCTAGTGTTGGTGCAAAATGACTGAGTTTTCGATTACGCACCACGGTAGCAAGGCGTTGAGCAACCTGAATTAAGACTTCATCGCCAAAGCTGTGACCAAATGAGTCATTGACTTGTTTAAACCCATCGAGGTCGATAAACAATAATGCCTGCTTTTTGTTTAAGGATTGAGCGAGTTCGAGTTGGGTTTGTAAGTGTTGCAAGTAGGCATGACGATCAATCAACCCTGTCAATTTATCTTGATGTTGGCTAATAATGTTTTTGTGCTGTTGTTCGTTAATTTGTTTATTGAGCTCAATAAGGGCTAAGCTTAATTTAGAAATCGTGTTTTGCTGTTCAACTTTAGGCGGGACGATATTAAAGGCAGCCAATAATTTATTGGTTTCATCGTTGACTACTTCTAATGATTTATCAAGCTTCCTCTTTTGTTTGCGAGTGATATAAAAAGGAATGCCGATGGCAAAAATGCCTAATAAAAGTAATGGTAGATTGCTGAATAATATTACGTTGTTTAACGCATCATCAAGGCTGATGACTTTTAATTTACTATCAACTTGTGACAAAACGACATAGTTATACTTGTTATCAGAGACAATGTTATAGTTCAGCAATACTGCCCAGTGATAATCTACAGAGGTGACATTTTGCTGTTCAAACTCTTGTAAGTTAACGCTATTATTATCACGGTTAAAAACATGTAGACTTTGATTAAGTGTTAATATAACTAAAAAATATAACCCGATTAATAAACTTAACGATAGCAAAATTATTTTGGGTATCCGCATTATATTAGCTCTTAATTGTCGATGTGATAAATGAATATGAACGGCTTATTGAAGAAAAAGGATACCGTTATTAGTTAGTTTATAGTGTAGTGTAAATGTTATTTTTTAACAATTAAGTCAATGAGTGATTTGTTTGTTATTCAATGATATGAAAATAAAAAGGGTTGTTCTGATCGTTAGCGCATCATAATAAGCTTAAGATTTATAGTGAAAAATAGGTCGTACGAAACAGTAGGCAGCTTGAATGTTACATGTTAATCGAAAGGTTTTTATTGATTTCATTATCCACAAAACATCATACTTTTTACTGATAAATCAAGCTTGCTTACATTCAATAACGATAGGATTTCGCGGCAGTAGTTCTAACAATATATTCACTAAGCCATGGTCAGCGTAATAACGTATTCAGCTTGGCCATTTTCTGTTGAAGTAAATTCCCCTTGACCAATATAGTCAGTAAGGTTGTGAGTTCCTGAACCCGCAATAACCTTAAACTGACTTTGTGCTACTCCCGCAATAAAGGTGCCGTTATGTTGGAGCATAATGCTTCCTGTGATTTCTGGGGTTGTCACATTCAGTCTTTCTAAACCAGAAAACACGGCGGTAGCATCTTTTTGATATGACATCACATATCGAATCTCGGCTGAACCTATGATGTCTCCTGAATACGTTTGTTTTATATTGGCAACCGTTTGCTTGCTGCTATCGTCATGCTCAGCATAGGCGGTTTCATCCCATTGGGTAATTTGAAAAACACCTTTTAAGACAACCTTTGTCATATTCGATCCTAGTTCGCTGTGTTATCAATAAACGTAAGGTAATCACTATTGAGGAGCAATGTCCAATTTATAAACAGTTCTCGACAGATTTTAGTTGAGGAAGTAGGATGAAACAAATTTGCCAGCAAGAGCAATGCAGTAGGAAAACGTATGGAACAACGAAAAGTATTATTGGCCGGTGGTAATCTGTTACAGGCTCACACATGGAAAGGGCTACTAGAAACCAGTGGCATTGAAGTGGATCTTAAAGGTGAAGCGTTAATTGGTGGTGTAGGTGGTCTTCCTATTGAAATGCAAACTGTTGAATTATGGGTGATGAACACCCAGTTAGCTGCAGCACAAACCCTGCTAGATGCCCTCGAGATTGACCAACCCCAATGGCAGTGTGTGCAGTGCCATGAAATGAATGAAGGAAGTTTTGAGCTCTGTTGGCAATGTAGTGCGCAAAAAAGTGAAATGCATAACTGACCTGTCATCGGGATAACAAACTGCTTTCAAAAAGTTTTTTGTCTTTTTTCACTGTCTTGAATTAACTTGCAATAGGCCAGCTGTTGGCGCGTTAATTTGCCTAGAGAGTAAAAAGACAAATATGTACAGCATGTTGTGGTTAACATGTTGATTTTTAACATTATCAATATGTCCTTTTATCTTGGCGAGACTCATTAGCTGTTGTTGATGTTATTCCCATAAAGGCGGCCTAACATTTACCACGACGAATGAACAAAGCGGAACATACAAATAATGTGTATTTATGCTTTTAAGTAAATTTGTTATTTTCTTAAGTTATTCAATAAACCTTTTTTGAGCATTAGCGTATCTACATGCCACAAAGACAGTGGCACTATTTTTAAGGACTCATTATGCAAGCATCTGCGGCATTTGCCAGTTTAGTCGAATCTATCATGCCTCATGTCACGTTAGTGACTATTGAAGAGTATCAGCAACAAGATCAGTGGCAATTGATTGATGTTCGAGAAGACAATGAATGGTTGCAAGGGCATTTGCCTAATGCAAAACATTTAAGTCGTGGCATTATTGAACGTGATATTGAACACCGCTTTCCTGATAAAACGACACCTATTTTACTTTACTGTGGCGCTGGGCAACGTGCGGCTTTATCGGCCTATAACTTACAGTTGATGGGTTATACTCAAGTGGCTTCTATGGTTGGCGGTTATCGCGCCTGGATACAACATCAATTCCCTATTGTGCAAGACTGAGACATTAATGCAATATTTCCCGTTATTTGTTGATACCCAAGGCTTACGTGTATTGCTTGTTGGGGCTGGTGAGGTGGCAACACGAAAACTTGATTTACTGTCTCGAACAGATGCCATAATTCATGTTGTCGCCCCAGAGGTTGCTTCAGATATTGAGACCTACTTCCAGCAAGGTCGTATCACGTTAACTCGTCGTGAAGTCGTAGAGGCTGATTTATCAAATGTGGATATTGTCTATTTAGCGACAGCAAATGAACAGTTAAATATGCACTTTGCTGATTTAGCCAATGAAAGAGGCATTTGGGTCAATGTGGTTGATAATCCATCCTATTGCCGTTTTATTACGCCTTCGATTGTTGACCGCGGCAGATTAGTTGTTGCTATTAGCACCGCTGGCGCAGCTCCTGTGTTTGCTCGAACTATTCGTTCTCGTTTAGAAGCCATGTTACCCACGTCTTTGGCTCCATTATTTGATTTTGTTGCAAGTAAAAGAGAAGAAGTGCAACAGACATTATCTGATGGTAAAGACCGCCGATTGTTTTGGGAGCGTTTTTTTAATGCCAATCAAGATAAATTTGATAAGTTAACTGAACAACGTTTTATTGATGCATACCAGGATATCACTCGTCAGGGGGAGATTTTATTATTAACCCAAGATACTCCAGCACATTTACTGCCGATAGCGGCAATGCCATTACTACAAAAACTTGACGTTATTTTTAGTGATGAGCCACTTGATTACGACATCAATGAGTTATTGCGCCGAGATGCAAACCGAACCTTTGTGCCTAAGTTAAGCGAAATTTTGCATCATTACGAGCAAGGTGAACGAATGTTGATTGTGTCTGCTCCTGAAAAAATAGCCCAGTTGATTGCTTACTTTCCCATGGCCAAACATTTGCGTCCGGGAGCTTTGTAGGTTATTCAATTTCGCTTGAGCTAACACGCCGAGTCGAGTTTGTAGTAGACTCGGCTTTTTTATGCCGATTGAGACTGTTGAATGGCCACCAAAGCTACTGTATATAAAGTTGCACTGCAAATTGCTGATATGGATCGTCACTATTATGCTGATCATGCGATAACGCTCGCTCAGCACCCGTCTGAAACCGATACGCGGATGATGGTACGCCTATTAGCTTTTGCATTGAACGCGTCTGACTCATTAGCCTTCAGTAAAGGATTGTGTGTCGATGACGAGGCCGAACTTTGGGATAAAAGTTTAAGTGATGAAATCAACTTGTGGATAGAGTTTGGCCAGGCCGATGAGAAATGGCTGCGTAAAGCCAGTGGACGCGCCAAACACGTGATTTTGTATACTTATGGTGGTCGCAGTGTGCCTATTTGGTGGCAACAAAACCAGCAAGCGTTGAGTCGTTATGATAATTTGTCTGTGATTAACTTACCTGAAGATGCCGTTAAGCAACTGGACGTTTTTGTGAGCCGTAATATGGCTATGCAAGTGAGTATTAGCGAAGGGCAGGTGTGGTTGTCAGATAGTCATAATAGCGTTTTAGTTGAGCCTGAAAAGCTTAAATAAATCCCCTTCGCTCGTGTGTAGTTGATTGCTTATACCACTATTGAAGATAAAAAGGTGTTATAAGCAAAGGGGGCCTTTAACAGGGAGCATGGTCGCAAAATATAACGAGCTAGGCAATTTGTATTATACGAAACGCATGTTTATCCCCCATGCTTGCGAGCATGTTGCGCGGACCTTTCACCTTTCCTACTACCACAGCTCTTAACATGTAAATGTGAATTTAACCTTAATTTAGCAATTATGAATAAATTTTAATCTTAAATACTATTGTACTAATAAAATCACAGGCAGATAATCAAAGCATAACTCGAGCACGATTAAATTTTATCCAATTGATTTTAATGGTGTTTATATTTTGCAATGGTAGTGGATTAAGGATGTTATTGTGAAAAAATTAGCATTATACCCAGTAGAAAAAATCGACGAATTAACCTCTCCAGAAGCATACGAAGATATTTCAATTCTCTCTTCAGCTGTGAATATTTTCACTGATTTTAAAAAAGTGGCTCCATTAGTGATTGAATCAAATGCATCTGCAGTAGAAGTGGAAAGCTTGATGCAAAAGTCTCATGTGCGTCTTAAATTAGTGGTTAATCATAAGAATGAATTTGTAGGCTTGATAAGTTTTGAATCGTTACACAATCAAGAAATATTAAAACGCGTAGCTGAAGGACATCAACGTGAACAGCTTAAAGTGACTGACTTTATGATTGCTAAAGATCTGTTGAAAGCAATTGATTATGATGACTTAACTTATGCCAGAATTGGCGATGTAATTGAAACATTAAAATCAGCAGGTCAGCAGCATTGTTTAGTGCTAGACAGAAAAAATCACGCTATTCGCGGTGTGCTATCGGCTAACGATATTGCTCGCAGATTAAAACTTGCGGTAGATGTCAGCACTCCTAATTCATTTGCCGCCATTTTTGACGTGATCAGTAAAGTGCAACAACCTGCGGTATTAAATACTTTACAGCCACATTTTTAATCAGTGCCAAGCAAAAAAATAGCCACAATATGTGGCTATTTTTTTGCATTATGGACATGCTATTGGAAGCTTAAGCTCCAGGTATCTATGTATCCTGTATCTCGTCTTGCACTGTCAACAGCCTTAAGTGTCCAAATTCCACTTGATTCAACCCCCGTCATATTTGCTGAATAGGTCTGATTAATATTATCAGTGCCGCCTCCAGTCTTGTTATGTAGCACAACGGTTTGACCTGTTGGGCTGATCAGCTGAATGGTTAAATCGCCAATATAAGTGTGCACAACACCTACCGACACGGAAACCGTTCCAGAGTTGCCTGTACGAGTTACCGTAATCGGGCTTGTGATGCCTGCGGTGTTGTTATCTGGGATAGTATAATTATTGCTGTTGGTATAAGTTGCCGGCCCGCCTGTACCACTACCTGAAGTTGCTTCAGTGTAATTGGCCACTAAGTTTACCCCGCTAAAAGCACTGTAACCTTGAACCATGACATAATAGGTTCCAGCTTGTGCTGTTGAGATTGGGCAAGATTCAGCATTACCGCTTTTCCATGGGCGACAATCGTAGCTGCTGGTTGTTGGGGATGCGCCATACTGTACATATAAATCAGCATCACCAGTACCACCACTCATGGTGAAGCTTAAATTTGTTGCACCTGCGGGCACATCTAGCCAGTAGTAAAGCTCGTCATTTTTGGCGCCTGATAACCCCGTTTTTGCAACTCCTTTAACAAGCACATTATCACCAGAACCTGTGCCAGGATCAGTAGGGCCATTACAAGACTCATCTAGATACGCTTTTGCTGCGGTAGCATTAACCATCCCAAATCCTGTTTTGTTGTCACGGCCTGCAACGTTTAAATCATCGGCAGTGGCATTTAACGCTGAACGGATCTGAGATGCGCTACATTCTGGGTGATAGCTCCAAACTAAGGTTGCTACACCAGAAACATGGGGGGTAGCCATTGAAGTACCATTGTAGTATTCGTAGTCTTGATTTCCTAAATTAGTGACGGTTGCCGTTTGGCCTATTTTAGCCTTGAGGGACAAGCCTGTGGCGCGGTCAACCGACATGGATGGAATGGTTATTTCGCTGTTTGCATCCACCAAAAATGGATTCTGTAGGCCAGGCAAGGCACTGTTACTGTATACAATAACCCCTTTGGCACCTGCGGTTTTACAGGCTTTAACTGCGTTAATTTCTGGGTAGCTTGAACCTTGATTACCCACACGCTCAACCAAACAAATTCGGTTGCTCATGCTGCCACAATTAAAGCTTGTACCATTTACAGTACACTCCGCCAGGGTTGCTGTTGCGCTTGCATTGATAGGAGCAGGAGCATAACTGCTGCCTGACGGTGTTAAGCGGTTGTGGGGAACAACGCCATTATTAAAGTATGATTGCCCCGCAATGGTAATATCAGCCGTGCGGCCTTCACCGACAGTGACGGTAGACAAAATAGCTTCGCCAGGACCCGAAATTTCAACTTGGTCAGTATATTGAGAAAATGCTGCATGGTCTCGATTACTATCAACAGCCGCCACAGACATCACACTGTCATAGGATGCTGGATAACTGTAACTGTTATCCCCGGCATTACCGGCTGCGGCAATGAGCAACACACCGTTATTGTAGTGCGCGTTTAATGCGTTACGTTCGGTTGTGGTTGAGCCACTCCCGCCTAGGCTCATTGTCACCACATTTGCTCCGCCAGCATTCACACAGGTATCAACTGCAGACACGAGGGATGAAGAGTAACCCCAACCAGCTTCATTAAACACTTTAACCACATGAATATTGGCATTTTGGTTTGGCATGACCCCCACAACACCTTCATTGTTGGCGATAGCGGCTATGGTGCCAGCCACATGGGTTCCATGGGCATTATTATTGCCAGGTTGGTACCAATTACCTGTACCTGAGTTATTGGTTCCAGAGACATTGTTAGCGCTTAAATCGTTGTGGCTACGATCATAACCTGAGTCAATGATACAAATTGTACGATTACCGGCTTGGCTATCGCTTAGTACCGTTGCGCCCACATAAGTTTGTCCCCATGGCGTTGTTTCAGCGAGTAGGCGACGCGGTAAATCTTCTTCAACGTACTCTACGTCGCGGCGTAATCGTAATGCTTTAATTGAGTCACTGTCGAGTTTGGTTGAATAACTATTACTTCGTCCTATGCGTTTCATTTCACGTGCTTTGACGCTATTGAGTGCTCTTAAATGACTGAACACTTCATTAGAGCGAGGCTGGTAGTCCATACTACTGATGTCATTGGTATTTACATTTTGATTGACGGCAATATCGTTCATTACTTGTGCTGCATTGTCATTTCTAAATTTAACAATATAGCGCTTAGGTAAAGGGGACTGTTGTTCAATTTGTTGATTTGTCGAGGAAAGCGTGACTTGGTTAGGTGCTGCATTGACTTGAGCCGAAATTGCTAAAGCAAGTGCTGTCATGCTAAGCACGACAGCCTTATTTTGATTATTTTTCATTTTGTCTTCCATGTTATCAGGGTAAATAATGTCGTTCTAATTATGGCTTTCTGTTAAGTCATTTTGCTTAACAGGACAAAAGATAATCAAAAGCGAATCGCGTGTAAACAAATTGTTAACAGAATTTGCCTGTGAAGCATGTGCTGTAACTGATTGATTTTGAATTTTTATTAGCATTTTGTGAATTAGTATTCTAGCTTGCAATGGAGCCGAATGTTATTTTTTGCTGTGTATATAAGCCGTCGCTGTAATGAAAGCGCTTTACCTGGGGTGGTGGATTAAATCAAAACTATGCGGGATTTTAAGAGCGTTTTTTTGCACCAACCACTAGGGCCTGTTGATCTTTGCTGGTTGAATTTTGTTCGAGTTAAAAACATTTTAATCGAGGCGAATGAATTGTAGCCTAGTCACCTAAGCAACTCTTTATTTGTAAAGCATCGTTCAACAAAGAGTAAAACGTTTTTAGCCGAACCCTGTGGGCAGCGTTTGTTGGTCATTTTTACTGCGTTATCGACTTTTTATGTTGAATAACTATACCTCAAAGTCTCTGCCGCGCACTTGTATATGAGTAATGGCCAACAATTCGCTGCAAAAACAACCTTGAAAGGTCAACAGGCCCTAGATACATTCTGAGTTGCGACTTGATTGGAAAATGGCCATGGCAAATAAAGCAATTGTGGAGCAAGTGGCCTTAATATGTTTAAGGCCACTGTGAGAATCACGAGCATAGGATAACGAGTAGAGGTTAGCGAGTAGACATTAACGTGTCTAAACCGCCCGCATTAAACGTCGCAGTGTACCCCTGTTCAATCAGTGCGTTTTGAGCAATACCACTTCGGCGTCCACTGCGGCAATACAGCACGACTTCAGTGTCTTTGGCAATATTGAGTTTAGCCAACTCGGCCACGATATGTTCAAACGGGATATTAATTGCGCCCTCGATGTGGCCAGCAGTAAACTCTTCTGCTGTGCGCACGTCAATTAATGTGGCGTTGCCGTTAATTTTTTGCCATGCAATTTGGCCTTGTTGCTCGTTAGCAAACACAGGTATTGCAGCCGAGCTAGACACGATTAACAGCACAGTTAACATCGCTTTTATTGTTTTTAGCATCGATATATTCAACACAGGTTCCTTATTGCTCACCTTTTAGCGATTTATCGCGGGTTATTTTTGTAGTGCAATTTCTGCCGCTGTTTTGATCCCCATTTTCTTCATGATGATCGCAGCAGGGCAAAAGCCTGTAAAAGCACTTTGTAATAGGTTAGCGCCAACAAACACGGTAAGCCAGATAAAATGTTGGCTCACGGTCGCGCTAAGCACCAAAGACAATAAAATCATAAAGCCAGCAAAGGCCATAATGCTTCTTTCTAATGACATGTCGATCTCCTTTGGGCGCGATGCCCATGTGATTAATTAATGGTTTTGTTCGCTACATGAGATTTCATCACTGCGTAATACAGTACTGGGATCACAATGAGCGTTAACAGGGTTGAGATAAAAATTCCGAAAATTAAACTGATTGCCAACCCGTTAAAAATGGGGTCATCAATAATAAATAATGCACCGATAATTGCTGCTAGCGCAGTTAACATGATGGGTTTTGCTCTTACTGCGCCAGAGTGAATAACCGCCTGTTCAAAAGGAACGCCTGCGGCAGTTTGTTGATTAATAAAATCGACCAGTAAAATTGAGTTCCGAACAATAATGCCCGCAAGTGCAATCATCCCTATCATTGAGGGTGCGGTAAATTGCGCACCTAATATGGCATGGCCTGGCATTACACCTATAACGGTAAGTGGAATGGGGGCCATAATAATTAATGGCACAATGTATGATTTAAACTGCCCGACCACGAGCAGGTATATGGCGATCATGCCAACGCCATAGGCAATCCCCATGTCTCTGAACGTTTCGTAAGTTATTTTCCACTCACCATCCCATAAAATGGCTATATCAGTTAAACCGTCGGGCTGTGCAACAAAATGCTGTTTAATAGGGTAATTAAGATCGCCTTGCTCGGTTTCTGAATTAATTTGGCTGACCATATCAAACATTCCGTACAGTGGACTCCCTGTCGGGCCGGCCATGTCTGCGATAACCATAATCATAGGTACCATGTTTTTGTGTACTATCGGTGCATCTATGTGCTGTTGCTTAACATTCACCAGTTCACTGAGCGCAATTTGAGTGCCTTGTTGATTAACCACTCGCAGTTGCAATACTTGCTGTAAATTGACTTTTGCAGCTTCATCTACCTGTAAACGGATGGGGGTAGGGTGTTTACGGTGTTCTAGGTGTAAATAACTGACATCACTACCATTGACAGCTGTATTAATGGCCTCGACTATGCTGCCATAGGGCACGCCTAGCAAACGCGCTTTACTTCTATCTATGACAACTTGCCATTGCTGTTGCTGTGCAGGTAAGAAGATGTCCATGTCGACAACGTAGTCAGTATTTTTAAACCTTGTTAATAAGTCCTTGGCTGCTTGTTCTCGTAATGCCGTGGTTGGCGCGTATACTTCAGCGACAATCGGCGACCACACGGGTGGACCTGGAGGTACTTCAACTATTTTTACGTTAGCGTTATATTTCGTGGCAATACGTTGCAAGGGGTCGCGCACTGAGTATGCAATCGTGTGGCTGTCGCGATCACGATGTTTCTTGTCGACCAAGTTCACTTGAATGTCGCCCAGTTCCTGGCTACTGCGCAAAAAGTAATGCCTCACTAATCCATTAAAGTTCATCGGTGCATGGGTACCTGCATAGAGTTGAATATGATCGATTTCTTCAACAGTTGTGAGGTATTGGCTTAAATCTTGTAGAACACGCTGAGTTTGTTCAACGGGTGTACCCTCTGGCATATCTACCATGACTTGAAACTCTGATTTATTATCAAATGGCAGCATCTTTAGTACCACCGCTTGAAATACAGGCAAAGCAACGGCAAATGCAATAAGCAACATAATTGCAAGCGCTAAGCCTTTACGTGCTTTAGAGGCATGATCTCCAATCAGAAATGGGCTCATTATTTTTGTAAAAAAGCGAGTTAGCGCAGTTGCTTGTTCAGCAGTTGGTTCATCGTGTGCGTGATGTTTATGTGGTTTGAGTAGATGACTGCTTAACCATGGGGTCATGATAAAAGCGATTAACAATGAAATAAGCATTCCCATGCTGGCATTAATCGGGATAGGGCTCATGTATGGCCCCATGAGTCCTGACACAAATGCCATGGGTAATAATGCAGCAATAACAGTAAAGGTGGCTAAAATCGTTGGCCCACCAACTTCATCGACAGCCCGGGGAATAAGCTCGCGAATGGGTTTGTTACTGAGCGCCATGTGACGGTGTATATTTTCGACGACCACAATCGCATCGTCGACTAAAATACCGATTGAAAAAATAAGGGCAAATAATGAAATACGGTTTAACGTAAATCCCCATGCCCATGATGCAAACAATGTGATGGCCAACGTAATGATAATGGCGATACCAACTACCGCTGATTCACGAAGCCCCATGGTGAAAAGCACTAAAAGCACAACAGCACATGTTGCAAAAATCAATTTAAAAATAAGCGTGTTAGATTTATCGCCGGCAGTTTGCCCATAATTACGAGAAACAGCCACCTTAACGTTATCAGGGATCAGTACATTATTGACCGCTTCAATTTTGGTTAGCACTGCATTAGCAATATCGACGGCATTTTGGCCAGCTTGTTTACCGATGGCAATGGTAACGGCAGGATAACTGCCTTGTTGATTAACATGCCAAGCACTTTGTTTAGGAATGTCGCTTTGCAGTGATATGTCTGCGATGTCGGCTAAATAGACGACGCCTGCAGCCCCTGTTGAAGTCGCAGAATTAACGTTAATTAATAAGTTTTTTACGTCATCAACATTGCGTAAAAACTCACCCGTCTTGAGTTTAATCTCTTGATTATGCTGTGTTAAAGATCCTAATGCAGAAGTCTGATTATTGTCTTGTAATGCCTGGCTTATGTCGGTAAAAGTGACGCCATAGCTGTTCATTTTGATAGGGTCTAAACGAACGTTTAATACTAGTTCGTGTTGCCCTTGGCTGTAAATCTCACGGGTACCCGGGATGCGTTTGAGTTCTGTTTCAAGCACTGAAGCTACCGAGGTTAGCTGCGCAGTCGTTATGTTAGGATCTTCTGACCACAAGGTTAACCCGACGATGGGCACGTCATCTATGCCCCGTGGTTTAATTAATGGCTCACCAATACCTGCAGCATAATTAAATTTATCGCGGTTGGAATATAACTGATTGTAGAGGTTTACTACGGCTTCGTCCCGTGGCACTCCAACGTCAAAGATTGCAATAATTAATGCACCGTCCGGTTGTGAAAACGAGTACAAAGTATCTATGCCTTTAATCTCTGAAATAATTTGCTCAGCAGGTAAAGTGACTTGGTGCTCCACTTCACTTGGTGTTGCGCCCGGATAAGGAATGAAGACATCGGCAAAGGTGACATCGATTTGTGGCTCTTCTTCTTTAGGCGTAATAATGACGGCGAAAATACCCAGTAGTAGTCCCAAAATCGCCAGCAAGGGGGTAATAGCGCTGTGCTGAAAAGCCTGCGCGATATTGCCTGAAATGCCTAAACGAGTTGAACGTTCTGACGACGGCATAGGTTACTCCTTTACCTTAGTTGCTGGCTTATTGATTAAGTACTGTGCAGCGTTGATGACAACTTCATCTGATGGCATTAACCCAGATAACACCTCGACTTGTTGTGCAATCTCATCAATAAAGCCTAGACGAACTTGATTGAGCACAAATCTGTCACCGTTTTTACGGTATACCGAGGTGAGATCGCCAACCTGATGGATTGCAGACATTGGTACAAATAAGCTTGATTGAGTGGGTTGCTCAAACATGACTTTTGCCCACTGGCCTACAAGGTTGTCGCTGTCGTTTGTAGGAGTAAAGTTGACTCTAACAGCATGGCTATGTGTTTGCGGATCGGCAAAATTAAATAGTTCAATGTTATTAGCCGTAATGACTCGCCCATCAGCTAATTGGATTCGAACCTCGTTAAGTTGCCTGACGTGAGTCACATCTTGTTGTGGTATCTGAAAGACCGCTCTAAGCGTTTTTGGATCGTAACCTGAAAATAGCGCTTGGCCATAAGAGATGGTTTCGCCTTGTTCAACAAAGCGCTCGGTAACACGGCCACTAAATGGCGCGCTGACGATGGTGTAGTTTAAGCTTTCTTTTGCTTTTACAAGTAAAGCTCTTGCTGCGCTTACTGCTTGTTTTGCAGATTTAGCTTTTGCTGTTGCTTCATCCATTGCGCCTTTTGATATTGCCCCTTTGGGAAAGAGTGATTTATAGCGATTGTATTGAGCTTGAGCTTCACTATTAACAGCCTGAGCTTTGGCTAATTCGGCTTCTGCACCGGCTAAGCTTGCACCTTGCTCTTTGTTAGTGATTTCGAGCAGTGCAGCACCTTGAGGCACTAAATCATTAACATCGTAATAAATGTTGATGATGCGCCCGGAGGTTTGCGCTGACACTGTTGCGGCTTTAACGGGTTCGATTTTGGCGTCAAACACTCGCGGTTGTCGCTGGTTGGTAAATTGAACTGTGATTGTCTCTATATCATGAGTCGCTGCCAATATGGGTAAAGGAAGCACTGTGTATAAGGCACAAATAACAGACAAAGAAGTGAGAAACCGAGGCATGATAATAGCACCTATGTAAAGTCCATAAGAAAATTCTAATGGACTTTGGTTGTGGGTGCAATATGTTTATTAGAAAAATTTCATATATTAGAACCATTAGATATAAAAAAACCGCCTAATGACAAGCAAGAGGCGGTTTGGTTGTAAACATACTAAGTGATAAATAACAGTGACTTAATATTGTCGTCTTAGGCGGAATATACACTCCGCATTCACTTAAAAGCTGTAGTTATATTGTACAGAGTAATACACGGCATTTGAGCGTGTTTGTGCTGAAATTTCGCTGTCTAAGCCTGGCACCATTGGTAAGATTGCACTGTTTTCTAGTACGGTAACATCTTCACCTCGCACAAAGGCAATACCAAAATCAACACTTGCGTTACGGGTTAGATCATAACTGGCGCCGGCGGTATACCAGGTACGGTCAGAGTCAGGAATTGACAGTGATGAGTGCTGGTTAACCACACCTTCATCGGTCGCAATACCCGCGCGCAATGTCCAATCTTGCGTTAAGTTATAAGTTGCACCTAAACTTAAAAACCACGAGTCTTTCCAGTGATATTCTTTTAAGTCTGTTTGTGCTGCGCCGTTGTCACCGTCGATGACTTCGATTCGATCAAACTTGCTCCAGTTAGTCCATTGTGCAGTGTAATGTACTGCAAAGTCATTGGTTAGCTGGTGGAAACCGGCAAACTGGGCAATATCGGCAATTGGGATATCAATTTCGTTGTATTCAGAATAAGCATAATTGACATCACCTTTTGCAGTTAATGTTGGGCTTAAACGATAGCTTAGACCAAAACGATTGTCTTGATTGATTTCATACACAATACCTGCAATACCACCTAACGCCCAACCATCTGCTTCAACGTCAACAATACTGCCAATTTGTGTGTTTTCGGTGGTACGGGTTAATGTGCCACTGCCGTATACCGCATCAAGGCCTAAACCTAGGCTCCATTGATCGTTAATGCGATATGACATGCTGGTATTTAAGTTAATCGTAACCACTTCAGTGTTACCGAGTAAATCAACTGGTGTAGGTAATGGCACTGCGTTGCCGCCAACGGTTGGCGTTCTGTCTGCTAATGCCGTTAAATCTGTACCTGTACCATAGTTACTGAATGCTGCAATACCAAAAGCCCATTTGTCATCAATTGGGTTTATGTAGTAAAAATTAGGGATGACTTTTGAATCAGCAGCATCGTGTTCGCTACCATAGTCAACATCTTGGCCGCCGTATGAGCCTGTTACATCAGACACTGTTACATCGATATCGGCGTAAACAGCGCCTAAAGAGAGTGAGCTGTTATCAAATAATGCCATTGCTGCTGGGTTACGTGATAACACTGATGCATTGTCTGCTATTACGGCATCGCCAGCCATTGCACGGCCGATTCCTGTTGCTGATTGGCTGTTAAGTTGAAAACCTGCAGCAGAAGCTTGTGCGCTGGCTAATAACACTGCTGAAGCGAGAAGAGTCTTGTTGAACTTATTCATTATTGTTTCCCATTTATTATTACCATGACGTACAAATGTTAACTTGTATGACCACTCATGGTGTTATGTCTGGGGCATCTTAGGTAAGTGCTATGTTACTAACAACTCCGACCAGATGTTAGTTATTGTTAATATTAGGTTAATTTTACTTTGGCATGGTGTTCTAGGTGCTTGATAGCACGGCAGTATATGTAAATATGCTTTGCTCACAGTTTGCATAAATACATTAATTAAAAAATATTCATTTGTACAAAATGTAATATAAACGTTAAAAAACAATGAGGTAAATTAAGTGGGCAAAAAAGGGGAGTGGTAACACAACCAGTAAATGATTGTGTTACCTTCACGTAGGCAATTATGCATGATTAAGCACAAAGCCAATTTGCGTTTTATGATTTTAATGCCGCATTAAAGGTATCGAAATCGGCGATTGTTTTAGGTGCAGGAGGCGACAGTTTACTTGCTACAACCCCGATCAATGTGGCGAATATAAAGCCTGGAACGATTTCGTATAAATCGAATATTCCACCAGTGAGCTGTTTCCATACCACAACGGTAATTGCTCCTACGAGAATGGTGAGTACTGCGCCATTTCGACTATAGCCACGCCAAAACAATGACAAGATTACAACTGGCCCAAAAGCGGCGCCAAAGCCAGCCCAGGCATAACTGACTAACCCCAGTACACTACTGTCTGGATTTAATGCGACTATGCCTGCCACTAACGCAATTGCAATGACCCCCATACGCCCAACGAGCATGAGTTCCTTATCGCTTGCCTTAGGGCGTAGCCACTTGAGGTAGAAATCTTCTGTGATCACACTTGAACACACTAATAGTTGTGAGTCGATAGTGCTCATAATCGCAGATAAAATAGCGGCGATGAGCAGGCCACCAATCCAAGGATTAAATGCAATGTGGGCTAAATTGATAAAGACTGTTTCTGGGTTGTCTAATGGCGTAGCAGCAAAGTATAGGCTGCCGGCAATCCCTGTTGCTAAGGCTCCAACTAAGGATAATATCATCCAACTCATAGCGATACGGCGTGAAAGGACTAAATCTTTTGGATCGCCAATAGCCATAAAGCGCGACAAAATATGCGGTTGTCCAAAATACCCTAATCCCCATGCCAATAACGACACTAAACCTAATATTGTGGTGTTGTCGTTAATAAATGACAGCATTGCAGGATCTATTTGTTCAAAACCAACTTGTGTATCTGGTTGACTAAATATCGTCATAGGCACAATAAGCAAGGCAATTAACATTAAACAGCCTTGAAAAAAGTCAGTCCAACTTACGGCAAAAAAACCACCCACAAATGTGTATGACACAATAATGAATGAGCCTATGATTAAGGCCATGGTGTAGTCGAGGCCAAATACTTTTTCAAATAATATTGCCCCGCCGACCATACCTGATGACGCATAAAACGTAAAAAACACTAAAATAGTGACAGCTGACACGACTCTCAATAGACCATGGCTGTCGTGAAAGCGGTTTTCAAAAAAGTCAGGTAATGTAAGAGAGTTATCTGCCATTAGGGTATAAATACGTAAGCGCTTGGCGACAAATAGCCAGTTGAGCCAAGCTCCGACGATTAGCCCAAAGCCAATCCAGGCTTCGCCAAGTCCGCTGAGATAAACCGCACCTGGTAAGCCTAATAATAACCAGCCCGACATATCTGATGCACCCACGCTCAGAGCGGTTACCGCAGGCCCCATTTTTCTGCCACCAAGAATATAATCATCTACAGTGTCTGTTTTACGGTAAGCCCAATAGCCTATGCCCATCATTAACGCTAAATAGCCAATGAATGTAATGATGATTGGTGTTTGAATGTCCATACGTTATCCTAATTATTTTTATGGACGCAATCCTAGCAGAAGTTTGCGTTAGTTCACACTTTGAATTTTTTCATGGCCAAAAAAAATCCGCTATTCAATGAGGTAGCGGATTTTAGTCAATAATTTAAACTATTATATAAAGGTGTTTTCAACTTCTTTTTTGACAAAATCTAAGTCAGATGCGGGCTCGCCTACTAAGATCATATAGGCATCGGCTGTTTGAAAACTTTTTCCTTTGTATTGATTATCTGCAAAGGCTTCTTCTAACACCATGCGACTTTCAACTGGGACGATAAACAAGGTTACTTTATTGCCTAAGTCATCGGCCATCACTAAATGCAGTGACTTTACCCCTTGAAAATCACAATAAGAGGTGTAAAACACTCGTCCGGGTTGCTTAATAAATTTGGAGTCGTTTAGGCCCTTTAAACTGGCTAGTTTAAAGTTGACATCATTAAATCCAATGTCTTGTTCCATGACTAATGCTTTGGTTTCATGGTGAACATGGGCTAATGAGTTTTCTGTTAAGTTAAGCGGAGTAAAACGTAATAAACTAAAGCTAACACCCACAACAAAAGCAACCGATGCTGCCATCGCCATCATGTAACGACCACGCTTTTGGGTTTGTTGATGCTGGCTCAGTTGATGTCGCAATAAGAGTTTGTCAGCTAAACCTTCTGGCACATCGATATTCAATGCTTGTGTTAATTTTTGGTCAAATGCTTTTAGGTCGTTAACAAATTTAGCATCGTCTTTGTTTTCAGCTAAATGTGTTAAAAACGCTTCAGATTGATTGTTTGGATCGCCATAGGCTTGGCGACGAAATTGTAGATCATCCATTTGATTGACCTCTTACCTCTGGTGCTTCTAATGCTTCTTTTAATTGGTTTCGTGCTCTGAATAAACGTGTCATGACAGTATTTCGATTAAGCTCGAGCATGTCGGCAATTTCATCACCGCTAAATCCACCAATCAGTTGCAATAACAAAGGCTCTCGGTATTCTACATCGAGCTTACCTATTTGGCGACGAAGCCAATATTGTTCAGTCTCATCTTCATTACTGGTTGACAGTACATCTTCAAGTAATTCCTGTTCGACATCACTGTAGTCAAATTGTTTACGTTCAAAACGTCTGGCATTTTCTCGTCTTAAAATTGTGATAAGCCACGCTTTTGCAGCTTTATCATCTTTTAAGGAGTCTAATGCGCGCCATGCACGTAAAAAGGTTTCTTGAGTGATATCTTCTGCCACATGTTTATCACCACAAAGCCAAAAGGCGTAGCGGTAGATGTCTGTGTGCAAAGCCCTGACAAGGCTATCGTATCGTCGTTGTTTTGTTACCATGTCAGATAAGACCGAGACATCAGTCTTTTTCTTTCGCAGGGATCCGAACATTTTTTTACTTTTTTTAGTTATTAGTGCTAGGTAGCTTAAAAAGGCGGGAAACGAATAGCAAGCTAAAAAATATCAGCTTTTATAATGTACTGGTTTTATTGGCTTTGCTGGGCGGAGTGTGGCTCAAGCGTAAAGTGCATGGAGGGAATCATTTAGGTGACTGTGTATTGTAAAATATGTTGCTCTACAGCATGTGATTTCAAAGCATATTATTTGCAAATAGCCATTCAACAAAAGGGCGCTTGTTTTAAGCAGACCCTTTACGGGCTGTGATTATTGGTCATGCAGACTGGATTATCGACTTTTGTGTATTAAAGAGACACATTGTTGTGTCTGGCTCACAGTGGTGCAGGTGAACCATGATACCAATTCCATTAATTATCTGGTCATTCAGCGGGAGTTCTGTGCCTTCTAGGCAAATAATAGAATTGTAGGCATAGTTGCTCTCGACAACTGCTCCTGCGTTGTTCTACCTCCTGCGTCCATGCAGTCGTACGTCAAAATGCTATTAAGCAGCATAGAAGGCACAGAAACCCGCCTTGCAGGAGACACTCAGACCGTTCATTTCTTTGTTGCATTGCCTTAGAAGGGAATAACCATTATTTCAACAATGCGCCTCAAACTGAACAATCTGAGTGACTCTGATTGGTCACATAATTAATGGAATTGGTATGACACAATAATGTATTGCAAAAATCCCCTCACTTTATTTACTGAGTTTTATTGTTACGGGTTCAGATCGGCTATTAATGATTTTTTACTGGCCTGCGGTTGGTTTTTGTATGCCAAAATTGCATCCATGAGCGATTTTTTGTCCATAGATTGCGGGTGGCGGCTATATTTGTCTGCTTGCAGTTTCTTGATGGCGCTGGCAAGTGGCGCAGATAATTCACTAATTTGGCTCAGTGTCATGGGCTGACCTAAACGCTCGCTAAAATAGGCTTGCACAGCGGCAATGGCGGCACTACTGTCATTTTTATCACAGGCGTGAATAATGTTATTTAAGCCTGTGGTGGCCGTTTTTCTCTGTGTATTGATTTTTTTTGGGCTTGCTTGAGGATTAACAGCATAACTTGCAGCCACAGCTTTGCGCCATAACACTAGGGTTATCAGCCACAGTGAGGCAAATACCGCGGCGGCGATGGGCCAATATCCCTGGGTGGTTGCGGGACTAAAACTGTCTGCTGCAGGGATGTCGGTGGGTGTGGCGCTACTGCCGATTACCTTAATGGTTCTTTCGGGTAAGGTGGCATATTGTTGTTTTTTAAGGTGTGGATTCCACCAAGGTACGCGAATTTCTGGGAGCGTATAGGTGCCCGGTTTTGTAGGCACAATGGCTGTGGTTAAGCTGTACTGTGATACCACTTGATTGTCACGCACAAATGTTTGTCTGACGGGTTTTTCTGGGTAGGCCTTTAACCCTGGTGCAAGTGGAATGTCAATGTCCGGCAGGCTAGTATCGTCCGTATTAGAGGCTATAAGGCTAATTGTGCGAGTGATTGGGCTGCCCACTTCAAACTCTGTCACATCTTCTGGCCACGTTTCTTTTAACATGGCGATGTCGCTCACCAGCCATTTACCTTGATAACTTGGCGGCGTAGAGTTAATTTGAATCACTTCGCGTTCAGCTTCTGTTTGCATTGGGCGGCTTTCATTAAAACCAAACATGCCACCACGGCGCGGCGCTTCAACTAACACATCCCCAGAAAAACTAGCGCCATTGATGACAAGTTCGCCCGGCAGATCGGCAATAATGCCGTAGGTGCGCTCAATTACCCTAAAGCGGCGACCATCAAGTATTTCACTATTGTCTTTATCTTCGCCAATTTGTTTAATTTGAGCGCCTTCAACGGCGGGCGCACTTAATACGCCGCGCTGAAGTTCGACAGCCAGGTACAATTTAACCTTGTAAGTGATAAGTTGTCCCACATAAGCTTCAGAGGCATTTGTTTCTACTTTAATAAACACATTTTCGATTTCATCAGCAGATGCTCCAGAGGGCATTACTTTTAATGTGATGGGGGCGGAACTGATATTGTTGATGGTAAATGCCGGGATGATGACGGTGCCTGTTGATTTTGGTGACAATAACACTTGCCAACGGGTTTCTCTTGTTGTGTCAAAATTCACCATTTTAGTGCTACGACCCACACTGGTTCTGCCCACAATAAAATCATCTAATAAAACAGATGTGTCGAGTGCACCAGCATTGAGATCGTCGTCAGCTACAATATCAAGCACAAAGTATTCACCTTCAGCCACGGGGTTTCTGTCGACGGTGGCTTGCACTTGGGTCAGTGCAAAAGCGGGTGAGGTAACGATAAATAGCAATAGGCTAAATAGAGTTCTGATTACCACTGTTCATTATCCTTAGACGGTTGACTATTTTGACGACGTTTTTGATATTCAAGCTGCATTTTATTGCGTATGAGCACTTGTGGATCTTCGCTAATAGCACGCAATGCTCGTTGCATATCTGCTGGAAGGTCATCTGGGTTGACTTGTGATGCCGAAATCACTTCAGAAGTTGAACCTTGTGGTTGTTCGGCAGTCATGTCATTGGCTGCATTGGCTGCATTGGCACTTTTTTGCTGTGGTTGCTGATTTGCTTCATCTTCCACCGCTTCTGCTGCCGCTTGCATACTGGCTTCATTACTTAATGGTTCTGTGTCGCTAGGTTGTTTGCCTGTTTGTTGAGATGGTTGCTCATGTTGCTCGCCGTTGGCAGCAGATTGCTGATCTGATGCTGAATTATTGTCATTGGACTCTTGTGTGCTATCTGCTTGTTGTTCAGCGTCAGACGGTTGCTGGTTGTCTTGTTGCTCATTAGTGGATGAGCCATTTTGCGAGCGAGCGTCTTGTTCACTGGATTGATCTTGTTGCGACTGCTGTTGACCCTCATTGTGTTGCTCATTTTGTGATTGCGGTTCGCTCTGTTGATTTTGTTGCTCATCACTCGTTTGTTCTGATTGTTCAGAGGGTGATGAATGATTATTTTCTTGAGATTGGCCAGAATTATCGTTGCTTGATTGCTCGCCATTTTCTGGCTGGTTTTGCTCTGAAGACTGTGATTGCTCAGATTGCTGTTGTTGCTCGAGCAATTGCTTTGCTAATGCGAGATTTTCTTGCGCCTCATTAAAAGGCGATTGTAATTCAATTGCTTGTTGATAACGCTTTATGGCTTCTTGGTAATCGTTAAGCTGCATAAGTGCGTTGCCTTGATTGTATAAGCCTGTGGCACTGTTGTCTTGCTCGAAACCGTTAAGCGCTTGTTGATAATCACCGGCTTTATAATGGGCTGATGCCTGCCATTGCTGATTTTCGAATGTGTTAGCAGCTTGTGCATACTCACCTTGCTTAAATGCCGATTGGGCTTGTTGATCTTGAGTCTGCCATAGGTCTTGCCAAATCGAAGCTTGTGCCGGTTGACTGTTAAGCATGTTTACACTGAGCACAGTACCAAGAACAAACAGTGGATTTAATATGGTGTTAAGTAACCCTTGTTTGAAACTCATTAGCATAGGTAATACGAGTAATAGTGCTAAATAGGGGCCTAAATCTTGCCAGGCTTCACCGGCGAGATCGGTTTCTGTGGCGTCACCTTCTACAGCTAACCAATCTGTTAAGGTATCGATATCACTCCCGTCAGTTTGAGCAGGCACTAATATACCTTGATGTTGCTGAGCAAGTTTTTGCAATAAACCATAATCTGTTTTAGCCACGACGACTTCGTCACTGTTATCGCGCAGTAATTGGCCATCACCTAGGCTGATCGGTGCGCCTTGTTGACTACCAAAGGCCATAATCGATAATCGGTAACGGCTGTTTTTTAATGCTTTAGCGGCTTGATTAAATTGGCTGTCTGATACGCCGTCAGTCATTAAAATAATATCACCTCGTACATGTCCACCTTGAGCTAATAGGTTTTCAGCTAATGCCAGGGCAGACGCTAAATTTGAACCTCTAGTTGGCATAATTTCTGGTGAAAGAGTGGGTAATAAATTAAGAATGGTTGCCGTATCGCGGGTTAATGGGCTAATGGTGTAAGCATCACCTGCGTATGCGATAAGGCCGGTTTCACCTTCTTTTAATTCGGCTAATAGATCTGTGGCACGAAAACGAGCATAAGATAATCGATTTGGACTTAAATCAGTCGCGTACATGGACAAAGACATGTCCATGATCAGTACTCTGCCTTGTTCAGTGGCAAATACAGGTAAGTTTTGTTTGTTAACTGCAGGGCCAGCCAATGCAATAACGGCAATTAACCAGCAAGCAATGAGCAACCATTTAGGCTGACTTGTATTTGTCACACTTTGTGTGATTAACAGTTGGCTTAAGTGTGGTGCTATGTATTGTTTCCAGGCGGATTGTTGGCTGTGCCTGCGCCAAAATAATAAACTAATGACAGCCACAGGTAGCAAGGCGAGTAGCCATTCAGGTCGAATAAAATGCACCATAATTAATTGGCCTCCTTGTTGGCATGCTTAGAGGCAAAAATTGTTGGCCATTGTTGCTGTAATACGATGAGCAAACTGACGAGTAATGATAATAATAACGGCCAATAGAAAAGCTCACTTTTCGGTCGATAACTGAGTTGATCACGGCTAACGGGTTCGAGTTTATCAATTTGCTGATAAATGTTGTTTAATTCTTCACTGTTACGCGCTCTAAAATAATAACCATTGGTCATTTCGGCGAGTTTTTTCAATTGGGTTTCGTCTAAATCCATTGAGGGGTTGATGCGTTCTTTACCAAATATGGTGCGCCGTTCTAGTACTTCGGCGCCGACACCTATAGTGTAAATGGTAATATTGCGTTTAGCGGCAATTTGCGCGGCGACTTCTGGCTCTATATTACCAGCATTATTAGAACCGTCGGTTAATAAAATTAATACCCGGTTACTTTCGTCTACTTGATCAAAGCGTTTTACCGCCAGTGCGATGGCTTCGCCTATGGCCGTTTGCTTGCCCACGAGGCCTATTTGCGCATCGTCCAAAAAGGTCGCAACTGAACGCCTATCTTGGGTTAATGGCGCTTGTAAATAAGCATGATCTGCAAACAAAATTAATCCGAGCCTGTCGCCTTTACGGCGCTCAATAAAGTCACTGAGCACATGCTGGATTAAGCTAAAACGATTAACCGTCTGGCCATTAATTACCATATCTTCAATTTGCATACTGCCAGATAAATCAACTGCTAACATAAGGTCGCGGCCTTTTGATGGCAATTCAATTGGATCGCCTAGCCATTGTGGTCTAGCTATGGCGATTAATAAAAGTGCCCACATTAACCAATAGGCTTTGCGGCTTTGCTTATTTTTTGAGGTATGAGTGACGGTAATGCCACTTGCAATACCAGGAATTTGTAAGTGTCCACCCACATCGTTAGCTTTGGTTTTTTTGATGAATAACGGCAAAGGTAATAGCAGCAGTAACCATGGCCAATATAATGCTAACATTAGGCCTCCTGCGCGTGATGGTTGGCTGTTAATGTATGATCACTAAAAGACTGTTTATTGCTTAGCCACAGTTTTGCTAACATAGCTAATTGTTGTTTTTCGTCCAAAGTGAGTCCATTTGCTTGATGACGCTTGAACAGCAATGTGCCTATTATATGCTGCTGTTTGCTTGGCAGTCTGCTGTCTAACCAGTCAAACCAAGGCTGACCATTTAATTTGGCTAGGTTTTCTCGTGGTAGATATGTCATGGCTGTACGTTTTAGTAAACTGTTCACTTGAGTTGCAAAGTTTTCATCGTTTATGTCGTATTGATTGAGCAGGGATAATGCCAATTTTCTTGGCGCATGATATTGATATTGTTTGTATACTCGGTAAGTAAACCATATTGCAATTGCGATAATTAAGGTTGCAATAATCCAATAACCCGGCGCAATAGGCATAGCGCTGATGGGATCGGGTAATTGGATGTCGTTTAACTGTGCTAATGGTGAAGCACTGGTATTGGGCGTTGTTGGCGACATTGGCAAATTTGAGGTTGTCATTAACGAAGAATATCCAATTGGGCGCTGAGTGGTTTAGCTGCATCAATTAATCTAGGTTGTACTTTAATCAAATTCATTAAGCTAATAAATTGCTGTTGTTGTGATTGCTGATTTGTTAACCATGCATCATAACTTTGGCGCGTTAAGGTTAATTGCTGTTGGCCATCTCGTACCGGTAAAGTGAACTGTTTGGGCAAGGCTAATGTACCTTGCCTTAGTGGATCGGTAACCACAAATGCGCCAATATCGCAGTGACGTGACAGCTCAGTAAGCGGCGCTAAACATTGCTGATTAATATGTTGGCCGTCACTAATAATCCAAATTAAAGACCCTGGTTTAGCAATACGTTCTAATCGCTGGCAGGCTTTAAACAGATGATCTGGTGCTGAGACCAACTGATTAATTTGGTTTAGTTGTTGTTGATGGACATCAATTAACCCTGATGTTAACTGTAAAATACCCTGACGACGGCTGCGTGGTTTGAGTTCTAAATGTGTTGTCTCACTCGCAATAATTGCCCCTAAGCGGTCGCCATGATTAATCGCATTCCAACCAAGGGTGGTCGCAAGGTGGGCAATTTGCACTGACTGCAATAAAAGGCGCGAACCAAAATAAGCACTATGGCTTAGGTCAATGAGTAGTAGGATAGGGCGCTCACGCTCTTCAACAAACAACTTGGTATGAGCAACCCCTGTGCGAGCCGTGACTCGCCAGTCAATCGTGCGAACGTCATCACCATTTTGGTAATGACGTACTTCAGCAAATTCCATTCCACGGCCTTTAATTAGGCTATTGCGATGGCCTGACAAGGCAGCTTTCGCTCGTGATTGTCGGTCCGGAATTGCCCTTGATAAACTTTGACACGCAATGAGTTCTTGCTCGGTGAGGTTTACACCATCGCTGTAAAGTGGCAATGACTGGATATCTTGCATCATAGCCCTACCGTATTTGCTAATATCAACATTGCAATTGCGCCTTTATGGTACAGCTACTTGACTTAGAATGTGGTTGATAACCTGATCGGCAGTGACACCTTCAGCTTGTGCTTGATAACTTAACAACAAACGGTGGCGCAATACATTAGGTGCGACGGCTTGAATGTCTTCAGGTGACACAAAATCACGATCGTTTAGCCAAGCTCTAGCTCGAGCGCAACGTTCTAATGAAATGGTTGCACGTGGACTAACACCATATTCTAACCATTTAGCGAGCTCGCTGCTGTAACGTGCAGGTTGGCGTGTTGCCATAATAATTTCAACGATGTATTGCTCTAACGGATCGGCTAAATAAATCTCTAGTGCCTGATCTCGGGCGGCAAAAACATCAGCTTGAGCCACAGGGTCAATGGTGGGTAATTGATGCGTTTGGGCTTCTTTACGTGATTGACGCAAAATTTCACATTCGGTTTCTGCACTAGGATAGTCAAGATTTAAGTGCATTAAAAAACGGTCTAATTGCGCTTCAGGCAAGGGGTAAGTGCCTTCGTTTTCAAGTGGGTTTTGCGTCGCCATTACTAAAAAGAGTGGTGGTAATGGATAACTGTTTTTCCCCACGGTTACTTGGCCTTCCGCCATTGCCTCTAGTAATGCAGATTGCACTTTTGCCGGTGCGCGGTTTATTTCATCAGCTAAAATAAGATTGTGAAAAATCGGTCCTGCTTCAAATTCAAATGTACCGGTTTGTTGACGATAAATATCGGTACCAGTTAAATCGGCAGGTAATAAATCTGGTGTAAATTGAATGCGGTGGAATTCACCTTCAACCCCGTCACAAAGCGCTTTAACTGCACGGGTTTTTGCTAAACCTGGTGGGCCTTCAACTAATAAATGGCCATTGGCAATAAGCGCAATTAATAGGTTCTCGGTTAATACGGGCTGGCCTAACACAACAGTATCTAAATAGGTGCGCAGTGAGTGGAAACGACTTAACGGCATAGCTGTACTCAATTTATTTAGTTGGCATTGGGGTTATTGAAGCCTATGTTATGAAGTCTATGGGTTTTTGGCTAGTAGGATTAACATATTTTAACTATTAATGAATCAGATAGTTGTAAACGCCTGTTTAAAACTATTCAATAAAAAGTTAGAATCAGGTCACACTTTGATGGTCTGACCAGATAAACTGGCAAAATACAATACTTATCGGCTCTGCCTTGATGAGCTAACAATAATAGAAGGGTGACATATGAGTGATAGACAACAGGTAACAAATGCCCGGGGCGAACGCATTGCGATTGTTGCCGGCTTACGGACTCCATTTGCTAAACAAGCTACTGCTTTCCATGGTGTTTCTGCGCTGGATATGGGCAAAATGGTGGTAAACGAGTTGCTGTCTCGCTCTGAAATTGACCCTCAGCTTATTGAGCAGTTAGTGTATGGCCAAGTGGTACAAATGCCTGCAGCGCCAAACATT
This sequence comes from Shewanella basaltis, assembly GCF_023283885.1. Lineage (GTDB taxonomy): Bacteria > Pseudomonadota > Gammaproteobacteria > Enterobacterales > Shewanellaceae > Shewanella > Shewanella basaltis. Next base: position 21,645 of record NZ_JAKILA010000025.1, on the reverse strand, counting down.
GCCCGTGAAATTGTATTAGGTACGGGCATGAATGTGTCAACGGATGCTTATTCAGTGACACGTGCCTGTGCGACGAGTTTTCAATCGGCGGTTAACGTCGCAGAATCAATCATGACCGGCAATATTGAAATCGGTTTGGCAGGTGGTTCTGATTCATCGTCTGTATTACCCATTGGCGTGTCTAAAAAATTAGCTCATGCATTGGTTGACCTTAATAAAGCACGCACCTTTAAGCAAAAGTTTGCGATTGCTCGTCGTTTAGGGCTAAAAGATTTAATGCCAGTACCGCCAGCCGTTGCTGAATACTCAACAGGTTTGTCTATGGGGCAAACGGCAGAGCAAATGGCGAAAACATATAATATTAGCCGTGCCGATCAAGATGCATTAGCGCATCGTTCACATACTCTCGCAACTGAAACATGGAACTCTGGCGTGCTGCAACAAGAGGTGATGACGGCGCATATTCCACCTTATAAGCAGTTTATCGACCGCGATAATAACATTCGTGAAAATTCGGTACTTGAGTCTTATGCCAAATTACGCCCTGCGTTTGACCGCAAACACGGAAGCGTGACAGCCGCAAACAGTACGCCATTAACCGATGGTGCCTCGGCCATTATTTTAATGAGCGAAGGCCGTGCGAAGGCGTTGGGCTATCAGCCAATTGGTTACATTAAGAGTTATGCCTTTACCGCCATTGATGTATGGCAAGACATGTTAATGGGGCCTTCTTATGCAACGCCATTAGCGCTTAAACGTGCGGGGATGGAATTGGAAGATTTAACCTTAATTGAAATGCATGAAGCCTTTGCTGCACAAACATTAGCAAACATGCAAATGTTTGGTTCTAAAAAGTTTGCTGAAGAAAAGCTGGGGCGTAACCGCGCGATTGGCGAAATTGATATGAGTAAGTTTAACGTTTTAGGTGGCTCACTGGCTTATGGCCATCCATTTGCCGCAACAGGTACCCGTTTGATCACCCAGGTGTGTCGTGAACTAAAACGCCGTGGTGGTGGTACTGGTTTGGCAACAGCGTGTGCTGCTGGTGGTTTAGGTGCAGCAATGATTTTAGAGGTGGAGTAATGAGCATGGAAAAAACATTTAATTTAGCGCGCCGTGAAGATGGTATTGCCATTTTAACAATGGATGTTCCTGGTGAAACCATGAACACCTTAAAAGCAGAATTTGGTCCTGAAATCACTGAAATCCTTGCTGAAATCAAAGCTGACAGCAGCATTAAAGGTTTAGTGGTGACCTCTGGTAAAGCGGATTCGTTTGTTGCTGGCGCCGATATTACCATGCTGGCTGCCTGTAAAAGCGAAGCAGATGCTAAAGCCTTATCTCAACAAGGGCATGTAGTGTTTTCTGAACTTGAAGGTTTATCAATCCCTGTGGTTGCAGCCATTAATGGCGCATGTTTAGGTGGTGGCTTAGAGCTCGCGTTAGCGTGTCATTTACGTGTGTGTAGTGACGACAAAAAGACCATGTTAGGTGTACCAGAAGTGCAATTAGGTTTATTGCCTGGCGGCGGCGGTACACAGCGTTTGCCTCGATTAGTCGGTATTGCCACGGCATTAGACATGATGTTAACAGGCAAGCAAATTCGTCCTAAACAAGCATTAAAAATGGGTTTAGTGAATGACGTGGTACCAAATTCCATTTTAGTTGAAACTGCGGTTGAGCTAGCCAAAAAGGGTAAGCAAGCGGCTAAGCCAGTAAAGCAATCTAAAATTAATCAATTTTTAGAGTCTAGTTCGTTTACGCGCGATATTATGTTTGATCAAGCCCGTAAACAGGTGATGAAGAAAACCCAAGGTAATTATCCTGCACCGGCTAAAATCATCGATTGTGTTCGTCAAGGCATGAACAAAGGTATGGTGAAAGGGCTTGAGGTTGAAGCGACTCATTTTGCTAATTTAGTGATGTCCAAAGAGTCGGCTGCATTACGTAGTTTGTTCTTTGCGACCACAGAGATGAAAAAAGAAACCGGTGCTGAGGGGGCTGAACCACGTAAAGTCAATAAGGTGATGGTACTTGGTGGTGGCTTAATGGGCGGTGGTATCGCCTCTGTTACCACAACCAAAGCTAAAATTCCTGCACGTGTTAAAGACATTTCAGAACAGGGCTTAAGCAACGCGTTATCTTATGCATACAAGTTATTAGATAAAGGTGTGAAGCGTCGCCATATGACGCCCGCTGTGCGTGACAATATTATGTCGCTAATGACGACAACTACCGAATACACAGGCATTAAAGACGCTGATATTGTGGTTGAAGCAGTGTTTGAAGACTTAGCGCTTAAACATCAAATGGTGAAAGATGTTGAGCGTGAATGTGGTGAGCATACAATTTTTGCTTCTAATACGTCATCACTACCTATTGGCCAAATTGCCGCAGCGGCGAGCCGTCCTGAAAATGTTATTGGCTTGCATTATTTCTCACCAGTAGAAAAAATGCCGTTAGTGGAAGTGATTGCCCATAAAACCACTTCGCCTGAAACCATCGCAACAACGGTTGCGTTTGCTCGCAAACAAGGTAAAACGCCCATTGTTGTACAAGATGGCGCAGGTTTTTATGTTAACCGTATCTTAGCCTTGTACATGAACGAAGCCGCTCAGTTGTTATTAGAAGGCCAGCGTGTTGAACATTTAGATCGTGCTCTTGTTAAGTTTGGTTTCCCTGTTGGCCCAATGACATTGCTTGATGAAGTTGGTATCGACGTTGGCGCTAAGATTTCACCTATTTTAGAGAAAGAGCTCGGTGAGCGCTTTAAGGCTCCAGCTGCTTTTGACAAGTTACTAGGCGATGACCGTAAAGGGCGCAAAAATGGTAAAGGGTTCTATCAATATGGACCTAAAGCGAAGAAAGCAAAACTGGTTGATGAGTCGGTTTACAAAGTGCTTGATATCTTAATTGCGTCAGACAAAGAAGCGAAAGATGTGGCAGAGCGTTGTACCATCCAAATGCTAAACGAAGCAGTTCGTTGTCTTGAAGAGGGGATTATTGCCTCACCAAGAGACGGTGACATTGGCGCAATATTTGGTATTGGCTTCCCACCATTTTTAGGCGGGCCATTCCGTTATATTGATACGCTAGGCGCAGGTAATTTAGTGGCAACCCTAAGAAGTTATCAAACGTTATATGGTGATCGTTTTGCACCTTGTGAAACGCTAGTTAATATGGCAACCGAAGGGCGCCAGTTTTACTCACACTAATATGATCCGTTAAATACTCAGCCGCTATTTTATTAGCGGCTTTTTTTATTGCTGAAATATATCCCATTCATGTCGTTAGTATGAGTTCGCTCAGAGAGCAATTAACCGTTTTTAACAAAATACATGGCTGAATGAATCGTGGTTTTTTCTAAGTCATACAGCGCTGTGTTGGGTTTTATTCTTGCCACAAAGAGATACCCCATTGAAATGGAGCAACCATCACAATGGCGCGATACCTTAATCAAAAACCGCAGGACACATTCTGAGTGGTCACTTAGATGTGTGGATTGATACTCATCACTCAAATCATGAGCAATGCCTGTCAAAATGAAAATGCTACCTTAACAATCATTTGAGCCGCTGTATAATAATACGGCAATCGATTGCCGCTTTGCCGCGATTTGATGGCATACCTTTGCCTTATTTTTAATCGATTATTGTTATGCTTTTCGGTATAATGATGAGGCTTTAGTGTTGCTTTAATCAGGTTAAATAGTCAATTTGTGCTAAATAAGCGATGTTAATTGATAATGTTGCTTGTCAGGCTTTACCTTTTAGATACCTATTTCGCAGGTAAGGCAGCCTGTTTATTTTTGAGGTTTTATTATATGCAGTTGAGTTGGTTGGTTATCTTACTTTTAACGAGTACAACGAGCAGTCTTGGTTTTGGATTCGCTGCCTATAAGCAAGGCCTTGGTGTAAAGCGATGGAGCTGCCTAGCACTTTTATTAGGGCCATTCACTTACCCATTGTTTAGTGCTCACAAACGCCTGGCAGACGTAAAACTATTACGTTATGGCGGTTATAGGATTGATTGCTAAGATGATGTTGGGATGATTTGTTAGCTAATAAAAAAGGAGCAGATGCTCCTTTTTTATTGGGGATAAATCTATCGACGAGAAGGTTATTTCCACCAAGCCTTGGCTTGTATCACTTCTAAGTGGTTCAATCCTTCAGGTAACTTTACTTTTTTACGAGCAGGTTTTGCTAAGCCAAGTGCTATTTTAAGAGACGTAAACATCATATTCTCCTTAAGCTGTTTGGGTATTAAGGACTTTAAGACCAGGGATTTTAGCCGTCTGAGAATCAAGGACTTTAAGGCCAGGGATTTTAGCCGTCTGAGAATCAAGGACTTTAAGGCCAGGGATTTTAGCCGTCTGAGTATCAAGGACTTTTAAACCAGGGATTTTAGCCGTTTGAGTATCTATGACTTTAAGGCCAGGGATTTTAGCCGTCTGAGTATCAAGGACTTTTAAGCCAGGGATTTTAGCCGTTTGAGTATCAAGGACTTTTAAGCCAGGAATTTTAGCCGTTTGAGTATCAAGGACTTTTAAGCCAGGAATTTTAGCCGTCTGAGTATCAAGGACTTTTAAGCCAGGGATTTTAGCTGTTTGAGTATCAAGGACTTTTAAGCCAGGGATTTTAGCTGTTTGAGTATCAAGGACTTTTAATCCAGGGATTTTAGCCGTTTGAGTATCTAGAACTTTAAGGCCAGGGATTTTAGCCGTTTGAGTATCTAGAACTTTAAGGCCAGGGATTTTAGCCGTTTGAGTATCAAGGACTTTTAAGCCAGGGATTTTAGCCGTTTGAGTATCAAGGACTTTTAAGCCAGGGATTTTAGCTGTTTGAGTATCAAGGACTTTTAAGCCAGGGATTTTAGCTGTTTGAGTATCAAGGACTTTTAAGCCAGGGATCTTAGCTGTAGATTGATAATCAGCTATTTCAAAACAGCCAGAAGACAGTGCAGATAAAACCGCTAGTGTAATCATTCCTTTAATCATTTTTTTCTCTCTTTTATAATTCAAGCTCAGGGTTAAATAACGATATTATTTTGACAACTGAGCTAAAATTTGCATTTACCATGCCAAATGTTAAAGAGAATGATTTATTTTTTTATTAGTGTCTGTTCTAGAGCATCATATTTGAGCTTGTCCGCGGTAAGCATTAGTTCAAATTCTGTTTCTTTTATTGGTTTGCTGTATATATAGCCTTGAATTTCTTCGCAATTTAACGCTTTTAGTATGTTAAGTTGAGCGGTTTGCTCAACCCCTTCACCAACGACAGACAAGCCCATGTTATGGGCAATAGTAATAATGGAGTCAACCATTTTAAGGTCGCGATCAGACTTATCGATATCATCAACAAAGGTCTTATCAATTTTTAAGCAATTAATTGGGAAGCGTTTTAAATAGGATAACGATGAATAACCCGTACCAAAATCATCAAGTGCTAAACTGACACCCATTTTAGCCAGTTGCTGCATTACCTTAATGGCTTGTTCTGGGTTTTTAATCACAGTGCCTTCAGTAATTTCGAGTTCTAAATGTTTTGCCGGCAGTTTAGTGAGTCGTAAAATTGACTCTATCCGTTGCTGCAAGTCTATGAGTGCAAACTGTTTAGACGATAAATTGACAGCCACACGTCCAGTAAATAATCCAGCCTCTAGCCACTTTTGCGCAGCAAAGCAGGCTTTGCGTAACACTACATCACCTATTTCGACAATCAGACCATTTTCTTCGGCAAGGGGGATAAACTCATTAGGCCCAATGATACCTAGTGTTGGGTGGTTTAAGCGTACCAGTGCTTCCATGCCAGTGAGGCGATCCTTTTTAACGTCAATTTTAGGTTGGTAGTAAACCTCAAATAAATCGTCTTTTAAGGCTTCCCTAATCAGATTTTCAATTTCTAATTGGCGCAAGGCATTTTGATTTAATGATTCTGAGTAAAATTGATAACGGTTACCACCTGCCGATTTTGCATGATACATGGCAATATCTGCCTTACGCAGTAAAGCCTGCTCATCTTGTTCATCTTCAGGGTATAACACAATACCAATACTGATCCCCAATACCAGCGATTCATTATTTAGGTTAAATGCAGGTTTTAAACAATTGATCACTTGTGTGGCGATAGCGGCACATGTGCCAATATCAGGATGCTGATCAACAAGCAGGGCAAATTCATCCCCTCCTAATCGATAAAGGCTTGCATGGGCTGGAATGGCCAGTTTTATTCGCTCTGCAACACCAATTAATAAGTCATCACCAATTTGATGTCCTAGTGAGTCATTAATACGTTTAAAATTGTCTAAATCCAATACCATAAGAGTATGGTGAATGTCTTTTTTAACCAAATTACTCAAGGTAACTTGTAAGCTTGAGCGATTTGGTAAGCCTGTTAATAAATCATTGTTGGTTAATTTTCTTAACTCTTCTTCTTGCTGTTTACGGCGGGTAATGTCTGAGAATACGCCAACATAATGGCTGGTTTCACCCTCTTCGTTATAAATGGCATCGATGGTGAGTTCCATTAAAAAGCTGTCGTTGGCCCCTTTACTGGCTTCTACTTCACCGCTCCAACGCCCTTGCTGTTTTAAAATCGATCGTATTTGTGCAGAAAAGCTTTCTGGGTAACGGTTAAAATTCAACGTTTGATTAAGGTAGTTTTCTCGCGTTGAGCCTGTTAATTCGCAACACGCTTCATTGACTTCAACGTACTGATATTTTTCATTAAGGATAAACATTCCTTCTGAAATATTCTCAATGGCCCGAGCAAACAAACGCAACTGTTCTTCAGCCTGCTTGATATTGTTGATGTCTTTTATGGTTCCCGTCATACGTAGAGGATGATCTTTTTGGTCTCGCTCTACAATTTTGGCTCTATCCAAAATCCAAACCCATTGCTTATTACGGGCTTTGACTCTGTAAGCTATTTCGAAGTGATCTGTTAGTGAATTGAAATGATCATTTAAGGCTTTAGTGACTCGTTGTCTATCAAGAGGATGGATGTTACTTTCTTCTTCTGGCGTGCCTGAACGTTGCCCGTCTTGCGGGAAATCTAACGAACCCCAAATATTAGAACGATAAATTTTACCGCTTTCAATATCCCAATCCCACATTTCATCGCCGCTTCCCCACAAGGATAGTTTTAAGCGTTCTTCGCTTTGAGCAATTTGTTTTTGTATTTGGCGGCGTTTATTAAAGGATCTAACAATAAGTAATATGATAATCAAGAAGAAAGTAGTATAAATACCTAAAGCCAAACTAGATAACCACCAGGGCGGTGTGATTATAATTTTAAGTTCCTTTATAGCTGTTTTATCTCCATTTAATTTATTTTCTGCGTAAATTTTTAAAGTGTATTCATCAGCAGATAGATTTGTGTAGGTTACACTGTTACTACCATTTGTAGACAACCAATTTTTTTCCAAATCTTCTAAATAATAAAAAAAGTCATAATCACTGTTTGGTTTTCCTAGCATATTGAATTTTATGGTAAAAGGATATTCTGAATATTTTAATGTTATCGAGTCTATACTGTTTAGGTTTTTTGGTAATTTTGAACTGCCAACTTTCACTGGTGAGTTAAATAAAAATAACTCGTCTAGGGAAAGAGTGCTTTCTTTGCTTGAGTTTATCTTAGAAATAATATTAATTGGATCAATGATGTTTATGCCTTGAGAACTACCTAGAAGTACTTGGTTTTTTACGACAGTTGCAGATTGGGAGTTATAGTCTTTAAAAGAGCCATTATTTGTAGTTAATATGTATGTTTTATTGGTTTTCGTATCAACGATTATTACTTCTCTATTTGACGCTGCAGTAATTGTGTTTCCTAAACTTGTAATTGAGTAAATTATTTTCTTTCTGTTTACAAGAGATGTTACTTTGCCATCTTTAAGGTAATTTAATCCATTTCTAGTTCCGAAATAAATTGTTCCATTATTTAGTGTGAGGTTAAATACAAAATCTTGGTTATAGATTTGTTTCAGATTATTCTCACTGTAAGAAAATAATCCACTCTGAGATGCAATCCATAATGTATTATCTACTAATAATGTATCGTATATTGGGTATCCTGTGTTTGTATTTAGCTCTTTTAGGATATGTCCATGTTTATCAAGGGTGTACACGTACCCATCAAAGGTTGAAACCAATATTTTACTTTTAAAAACTTTTATATTGAATATTATTTTGTTGATTATTTTTTTTGAATTTTTGTTATCAACTAAAAACAACCCTTCGCTAGAACCAATAAATTTTTTTCCTTCAACATTAGCTATAGATTTGGGGCCATGATGTAAATCAGATTTATCAATATTATTAATGTTGAAGCTTTCATTGTAGCTGTATATGTCGCTCTCATTATTTATTGATGTAATTTCATTTTCTTCATATGTGATTGACCAAATATTTTTATCACTGGTGTTTACTCTTTTTATATAATTATTTTGTTCTGAAACTTTAAAGAATCCATCAATGTAGTTAGATATATAAATGTCATTTCCTGATGAAATAAATACCTTGCTTAGTCTTTCCTTTTTTATATCAAGCACACCTATATTTGATACTTTTAAATCTCCACCGTTGGAATATATTTTGTAGAGATTGTTACCACCTATTCCGAATAAGTGTTTTTTGTGGTTGCTATTCACTTCAATGGTAGTTAATTTTACATTCGATATTTTTTTTATAGATTTTTTGAATGAAAAAATTCCGTCATTGCTGCCGATTAAAATTTCGCCATTTAAAAGTGACATTTCCATTGAGTTTTTAAATATTTTTTCTATGGTCTCACCATTTATTTTGAAGATATCTCCGTCATAATTTCTTATAAATAATTCTTGATTTAATTTTATTACGTTTTTAATTTCACCGACATCACTGTTTGTGTAGTTTTTGTTCTGTTTTTCATCTTTTTTATAAGAGATTAATGAATTATTTAATCCTACAAAAATTTCATCATTCTGTTTAGATAAAGACCATATTGCTTGATCCCCTATTTGAATAGAGATGTCACTTCTTTTAAATGATTCAGTATCTCGATCAAACTCGACTAAACCTTTATCTGTGCCAACTAGCAATATTCCACTATCATTTAATAGTAGATTTCTAATAAATGAACTAGGTAATGAGTTATCATCATTAGCGGCATAAAATTGCTTAAATTCGTTTCCGTCGAAACGATTAAGGCCATTGATGGTCCCAATCCAAATGTAACCTTCTTTATCTTCAATAATCGCAGTTACGGTGTCCTGAGATAAACCCTCAGTTATTCCATAATTTATGTGGTTAAGTAAAATATTGAAGGTCGATTTTTCATTATCCGTTTCTAATGCTGAAACAAACGGACTTATAAAAACACATACACAGAGTAATAGTAAAATTTTAGGCATAATTGTTATTTTTGTTCTCGCTCGATGCCGCAATGAAATAGAAGAATTGCCTACTTTTTCAGAAACCTGGGACTTTGTCAAAACCATGTTAATAAAAAAAATGTGATTGGCAGATTATTGAGCAACTTTTCTAATAGAAAGGTCAAATAGCTATCTTTTTATCAATGGCTTAGCTCATACTAAAGTTTTATACCGTATTGTGGTTAATAAAAGTTATTTACTCACTTTACATTTTGAACTTCTCAAAATTTTGGTACTTGTTAGTGTTGGGCAACCCACGGCTGATTTTGTTTTATTGTAAGGGGTTGTTGATCTTTCAAGGTTGTTTTTATCGCTAATTGTTGGCCACTTCTCATATTCAACTGCGCGGCAGAGATGTTGAGGTGCCGTTATTCAACATAAAAAGTCGATAACGCAGTAAAAATGACCAACAAACGCTACCTGAAAGGTTTGGCTAACAACGTGTGACTCCTTGTTGAATGATGCTTTGCGAATGAAAGAGCTGCTTAGATGACTAGGCATCAATCCATTCGCTTCGATTGAACCGCTTTTAACTTGAATAAAATTTAGCCCAATAAGATCAGCAGGCGCTAAACAGTTGGCTTAGCAGTTTGGATTAAAATTGAAACTTATCAGCTTGCTCTTTAAATGTTTTTAAGTTGACAATCATGTTATCAGAGCGAAGGCTAGCCTGACTGTGATGTTGTTCACCACAACTGAATAGCACCAGGCGATCACAGTCTTTACTGCGCATGTGGGCGACCATAAATTTAATTAAGTCTGCTCGAGTTAACTTCATCACTTCTGCAACAACGGTTTCTCGTTGGTTAAATTGATAATCTCGGTTGCCTAAACTGACCCAGTACCGCTGGCTGCGGGTTTTTAAGTTGGTATCGTTTTCCATTATTTGGCTGATCATGCCTTGTTTGGTGCTTTCCCACTGTTCGTTGGTAATTTGCATCACGGCATAATTAAAGTCTGCGATAAATTCATCTATGGCTTCTAATAGTTGCCTAGGGCCCGTTGTAGGGGATTGTACATAAAAGATAATCCCAGGGTGTCGATTTAGCGGTAAGTAACCTGTTCCCACCATATAGCCCAGTTGTTGCTTAGTGCGTAACTCGTGAAAAAATGTCGAAGACATGGTGTGATTGAGTAAGCTAAATAGTGCCATTTGTTCTGGCGTTGCTGCTCGTGATTGATAGTAAACAATGATGGCACTGTCTTGATGCGTTATTGTTTTTTCGCGTAGCAACGAGCCTCTTTTGTCCAAATTGACTAATTCTCTGGAAGACTCTGCACTGGGTTTGGTGACTAAAGACAGCAAATGTTGCAGCCGTTTGCCTAAGTTTTGGGTTTCTTGTTCTAACCAATCGCCATAGACTAGCCCCTCAAGATAGACTTTTTTGTAGAATGCACTGACATGATTGTGCAGATCTTCTAAGGTCAGCGCAGCTAATTCTTCCGCCATTCTGGCTGGTTCAAAACTTCTCTTTTGCAATGTTACGGTAAGACTCGTAAATAATTGCGATATCGGTTTCGCCTGGGCGACATTACTCCAACTGCGCAGAATTTGTTTTTTGATCATGTTAAAGCGTTGCTCGGTAAAGTTACGTTCGCGTGCTTTGTTAATAATCAAGGTGAGTAGTTTTTCTTGGTTACCTGTAAACCCTGTAAGGTGTAAGGTTATACCGCCCTGGTGTGGGTAAATATTGTAATTAAGTCCAGCTACTTCTGCTTGGTATGTGGGTTCGGTTAAATAGTCGATGAGCATTTCAACGTAAAGGCGTGTTAATGCTGCTTGTCTTGGGGTCGAGCTAGCTTGATCAGAATCGAGTGATAAATATAAATGTCCTTTAGGTACGTTAAATTCATCATCCTTTTTGTGCCATATCCGGTATCCGTGGCCTTCCGCAACAATTTTAGGGACAGTAGAGTGACTTTTGTCTGCACGAGCCTGAGGGTTTGCCACAATAAACGGGTTTTTTTCAGGAAGTTTTAATGCGGGCCTTGTGATTACACGGGCCCATTTTTTTAGTTGTTCAGTGGGTATTGAACTGACTTTGTAAGGGGTGTCATACCATGCGGCTTGTCTTTCTACTTGCGACTCTTTGGCTACGGTCATTAATCGCATATTATCGGCCGACATTAATGATAAAAGCTCCTGAGTTTCATGCTTTAGCATTTCGTCCATGCGGTAGTCACCGTAGATAATATCTTCGATGTCGTAATGATGCATGTTAATGCTCAGGTGACTGGCTAAATCCAGGGTTTTGATTTGCTCCTGGAATCGAAATGCGGTGTCTAACAAGCTAGCCCGTTCTTGGTAGCGCCATGCATCTAAGCCATGCTGTTTAATTAGCTCGATATATTCAAATACGCAAGTCACCACTTCTTCTAACTCATTAAAGCCTTTGTCAGTGAGTTGGATACTGATTGAGTAATCTTTAAAGTTGTAACCATTAACACCACCACCAGCGGATAAATTATTGGCTAACCCCTGTATCTTTAAATATGACAATAAACTGCCTGGACTTTCATTGCCTAACAGGTGACTGATAAAGGTAAGCGGTTTGCGTTTATAAAATTGATCTATTGCGGGTAGGGCAAAGCAAATACTGACTCTTTTTTGATCTTTTAAGGGCACAATTTGAATGTGTTTTTGTTGTTGCTCTTTTGCCAACAAAGGTTGTGCCGGATAGTGTTTACTTACATTTCTATTTTGAATCCCTGAAAAGTATTGATTAACAATTTGTTCCAGTTCAGCGATTGGGCGAGGGGCAACCACACACAACGTCATGATATTGGCGCTGTAATGCTGCTGGTAAAACGCCAATAATTCATCACGAATGTCTGCTTGTTTACCCGCTAACGTGGCCAAATTTCCTACTGAAAACTTTGAAAAAGGATGCTTTGGATTTACGGTTTCTTTTTGTACTTGATAAACTCGGCGAATGTCGTCTTTGAGCTTTAAACTAAACTCTGATTCAATGGCTTGTCTCTCGCGGTCGACTAAGTCCAAATCAAATTTAGGTGCGATAAAAAATTGGCTAAAGCGGTCTAACGAGCCTTCTAATGCATCTGCATTAATGCTGTAAAAAAAGTTGGTGTGCTCTGTGCCTGTCCATGCATTGTTATTGCCGCCATGTTGGTTAATGTATGCATGATATTCGCCCGAATCAGGGTATTTTTCGGTTCCTAAAAATAGCATGTGTTCAAGAAAATGGGCCATGCCGGGTCTTTCAACAGGATCGTCAAAATGACCAACACCAACAGCCATAGACGCTGCAGCTTGGTTAGATTGCATATCTTCAACCAATAGCACTCTCAGTTGATTGCTTAATACTCGGTATTGATATTGGCGATGATCATTTTGACTTTTATAAACTGTTGGATAATGAGACAAAAGCAGGCTCCAGAAAACATAACTTGTTATATATTGATCTTCTTATGGGTTTTTAGCAAATAACCAAGGTATGTTTTATGCTTTTATCGACTAAAGTTTAGCGAAATAACAACAAGTGTAGGGTTTGTTGTTACGCTATTTAGCGCTACAATTGGTTTAGAACGATAATAAAAACACCCAGAGAGAAGTATGCAGCTATTTTTGATGCGACATGGCGAAGCAAGTTTTGATGCTCCGTCAGACAGAGAGCGTAAGTTAACAGAAATTGGCCGTGTTCATAGCGGATATATGGCCAATTGGTTGGTTAAAAATATTAGTCAATTTGATTTAGTTATTGTGAGCCCTTATTTACGTGCGCAGCAAACATGGCAAGAGGTCAGTAAACATTTAGTTGAGCCACGAAAGTTTGTGGTGCTTGATGATGTCACGCCTTCTGGGGATGCAAAAAGAGCTGTGGATGTTGTCCTCGCGTATGCCGAACAATACAAAGCCGACCGTGTGTTAGTCATTGCTCACATGCCTATTTTAGGCTTTATGGTCAGTGAGCTAGTGGCTGGTATTGAACCGCCTTTATTTGCCACATCGGCCATCGCGCAAATTGATAAACATATGGAACAATGCAGCTTTGTTGCAATGACAGCGCCACATCAAATAGTGTCCTAATGATGTAACCTTGGTATGTCAATCACAATATGGGCATACCAATTTACATTAATAAACCCCACCTAGAATGCTCCAGTGTTTTTTGATTAATACTATTGCGTATTAATCAACCTCAGCTCTGCATAACAAACGCCTTTCAAGCAGTCCTTTGCCTTCCTCACTGCGTTGAATTAACTTGCAATAGGCTAGCTATTGACGCGTTAATTCGCCTTGTTAGCAAAACAAATCACAAGCTTGACAGTGGATTTTAGTCAATCTATTGATTTATATCGTTATCAATACATCTCTTATCCAGAGTTGAGGTTAATCACTGATCGCAGAATGTTCCCAGCCGTTTTTGATTAAGGCGTCGCTATGTGGCCATGGTTCATTTCTTTCATGGCGACAGCGCCATTGCCATTTGTTTAACATGAGTGTTAAACGGCTTGCATCATGTATGACCTCGAGAAAACCATCATCTATACACTCATGTACTTTTTCGCCCTTTTACACTTTTGAAGAGTGTCACTGACGCGTGCAAAATGCTAAAAGTAATCGCTTACTTTGCTTTGTCGTCTTAGCAATTAATCGGACCGTTCAGATTGATGGTGAGGTTACCGACGATGAGGTTGCTCACCAATATCAATGAGTACTAATAACGCCGCGTCGCCGCCCCATTCTTTAGGTGCTTGATGAAATGCTTTAACCTTAGGGTGTTGTGCTAGCCATAGGGGGAGTTGCTGCTTTAAAATACCTGTACCGTAACCGTGCATCACACAGCAACAAATACTGCTTTGTTTTACACATGCTTGGATAAGCGCTGCTAATTCAAGCTTTGCTTCTGACTGCCTTAAGCCGTGTAAGTCGAGTAGTAAATCGGGTGAATAGTCACCACGTCTCAAACGTTTAAGCTCAAGCTTGTCTGCATTGTCATTTATCCAACGCATAGGGCCGTCTACCGGCAGCAGCGGTTGATAGGTATCCGAAAAATAGCTATCAACGTGGATTTGACGCTCTTTAAATTCGAATTGTTGTTTGGGTTTGACGGGCTGTTTAAAATGATGAGTATCTTGCTTAAGCGGTTTGATACCGTCTATCAGTTGGCTAAACAGCGACGTGTCTGAGTAATTTTCGTCTTTCATGACGGTATTGTATTGAATTCTAGGTCATCTTAATAGACATCAGTTACAATAGTGCAGAACAATTTTTTAGGAGTGTGTTTTGGATAAGATCTTTGTAGATGAAGCGGTCACTGAGTTACGTACTATAGGTGATATGTTGCGCTGGGCGGTTAGCCGTTTTAATGATGCCAATATTTATTATGGTCACGGTACTGATAATGCTTGGGACGAAGCCATTGCATTGGTTTTTCATGCTTTACACTTACCTGAAGAAATCGGTCAGCAAGTTATTTTAAGCAATTTGACCAGCAGCGAAAAACATAAAATTGTTGAGTTAATTATTCGGCGCGTACGTGAACGTTTACCTGTACCGTACTTAACTAATAAAGCGCGTTTTGCCGGGCTTGAGTTTTATGTTGATGAGCGTGTGTTAGTGCCGCGCTCACCGATTGCTGAAATGATTAACAATCAGTTTAGTCCTTGGTTATATAATAAGCATGTGCACCGTATTATGGATTTATGTACAGGCAGCGCGTGTATTGCCATTGCCTGTGCTCATGCATTTGAAGATGCAGAAGTGGATGCACTTGATATCAGTGAAGATGCACTAGATGTTGCACAAATTAACATTGAGTCACTTGATGTGATGGACCGTGTTTTCCCTATCCAGTCTGATTTATTCTCGGCGATTCCTAAAGGGCCGCATTACGATTTAATCGTTTCAAACCCGCCATATGTGGACGCAGAAGACATTGGTGACATGCCAGATGAGTATCACCACGAGCCAGCCATTGGCTTAGCATCGGGCCGCGATGGTTTAGATTTAACCAAACGCATTTTAGCCAATGCCGCTGATTACTTAACCGAAAACGGAGTGTTAGTCGTTGAAGTGGGTAATTCAATGGTGCATTTAATGGAGCAATTCCCTGATGTGCCGTTCACCTGGGTTGATTTTGAATTTGGCGGTGACGGTGTGTTTGTATTAACCCGTGATCAGCTAGTTGAAAATGAATCACTTTTCTCTGTATACAAAGATGCTGAATAATAGCGTAAGGTATTTTGCAGTAGATAGCATATAACATAGAGGTAGTTAACGCGCATGTCGGGAAACAGTATTGGTCAAAACTTTGTAGTCACCACCTTTGGTGAGAGCCATGGTGTTGCTTTGGGTTGTATTATTGATGGTTGCCCACCGGGGCTCGAATTAACCGTTGAAGATATGCAACATGATTTAGACAGACGACGTCCAGGTACCTCGCGTTATACTACTGCACGGCGTGAAGCCGATGAAGTGAAAATTTTATCAGGTGTGTTTGAGGGTAAAACCACAGGCACTTCTATTGGTTTGTTGATTGAAAATACCGACCAACGTAGCCAAGATTATTCCGACATTAAAGACACCTTTCGTCCAGGCCATGCTGATTATACTTATCAGCAAAAGTATGGCATGCGCGATTATCGTGGTGGTGGACGCTCATCTGCGCGCGAAACCGCAATGCGTGTGGCGGCGGGCGCCGTGGCTAAAAAATACCTTAAGCAAGTGCATGGTATTGAGATTTATGGCTACCTTGCTCAGCTCGGCCCTATTACTGCTGACACTGTTGATTTAACTCAAATCGAACAAAATGCGTTTTTTTTCCCTGATGCGACTAAGTTAGACGCATTAGATGAGTACATGCGCGATTTACGTAAATCGGGTGACTCAATTGGCGCCAAAATTACCGTGGCAGCTACTGGCGTACCAGTGGGTTTAGGTGAGCCAGTATTTGATCGTTTAGATGCTGATATTGCTCATGCGCTTATGGGCATTAATGCCGTTAAAGGTGTCGAGATAGGTGATGGCTTTGGTGTGGTGACTCAAAAAGGCTCTGAAGGTCGCGACTTAATGTCACCAGAGGGGTTTGCCTCTAATCATGCTGGTGGTGTATTAGGCGGTATTTCATCAGGCCAGCCTGTTGTGGCTCATATTGCATTAAAGCCAACATCCAGTATCAGTGTACCGGGTCAAAGCATGACAGTGCAGGGTGATACGGTTGATATGATCACCAAGGGTCGACACGATCCTTGTGTCGGTATTCGTGCCGTACCTATTGCTGAAGCCATGTTAGCAATTGTATTAATGGATCATCTATTAAGACACCGCGCGCAAAACCAAGATGTTGTTCGTCAAACTCCTGTGATTGGTATGCGTTAATGCCCTCAAGTCATCGCGCTGAACCAGATTTACGCTGGCTCGGCGCTTGTTATTTCTTTTTCTTTTCTATTCTCGGCATTATGGTCCCCTATTTAGGGGTCTTTTTTGATAGTCGAGGCTTCAATGCGCAAGAGATTGGATTTTTACTGGCCATTTTAATGGCCACGCGCATTGTTGCACCCAATATTTGGGCGGCCGTGGCCGACCGAACTGGGATGCGTGCCGAATTGATTAAGCTTGGCTCGTTCGCTGCCGCAATGACGTACATCAGTTTTTTCTTCGACGGCAGCTTTTTATACCTTGCGATTAGTTTGGCCATCTACACCTTTTTTTGGAACTCAATTCTGGCGCAATTAGAAGTGATTACCTTAGAAACCTTAGGTGACAAAGCTGAGCGTTATGGTGCTATCCGCAGTTGGGGCAGTGTTGGCTATATTGTGTTAGTGATAAGTGGTGGTTTAGCCATAGATTATTGGGGCCCTGAAGTGCTGCCATATATGGGCATGATATTGTTTCTTGGCTTATTTGCCTGTTCATTACCGTTACCGGCTAACCGCAGTGTGGTGGTTAATCGTGCAGACAGGCCTAAATTAACGTTCGACGCATCGCTTATTTGGTTTATGTTATCGGCGATGTTGCTGCAGATGAGTGTCGGGCCTTTTTATGGTTTCTTCGTACTCTACTTAAAGCAGTTTGGTTATTCTGAAACCGTTGCCGGTATACTGGTTGCTCTTGGCGTATTTGCCGAAATTATTATTTTCTTTTATTCATCTCGGTTGATCCGCCGGTATGGTATTCGCGTGTTGCTGGTGGTGAGTATGTTACTGACAGCTGTTCGGTGGCTGTTGTTGGCTTTTGGTGTAGAGTCTCTTTTGTTGCTGATCCTAAGTCAAATCCTTCATGCCTTTACCTTTGGCTTAGTGCACGCCGCGTCGATTCATTTTATTCATCGGCATTTTAATGTTAGCCATCGCAGTACAGGGCAGGCGTTATACGCCAGTGTGAGTTTTGGTGTGGGTGGTGCTCTTGGTACATGGATAAGCGGCATGATTTGGGGCGATGGCAGCCAAACCATGTGGGTATGGGTCTTTGCTGCTAGCTGCGCGTTTTTATCGATGATTGCGGTAATGCTGATCCCCAATATTAATGGTGAAACCACCGCTAATGCAGTACAAGAGTAACATCTAGAAAAGTCGTAAGGAGTTATTGTGAAACGTTTTCGCTTAGGGATAATCATCAACCCATTGGCTGGATTAGGCGGTAGTGTTGGGTTAAAAGGTTCTGATGGCGTGGCGTTAGAAGCCATTGCTAAAGGTGCAACCCCTAAAGCTCAGATGCGCATGCAACAGGCCTTAGCGGTGATATTACCTTTTTCTGACAATCTCGACATCATTACTGCATCGGGCGACATGGGGGCAAACTTATGCCGCAAAATGGGCTTTACTACCACTGAAGTTTATTGCAGCGATAGCACCACCTCCTCGGATGATACCCAACACGCTGCGTCTTGCTTACTCGACCAACAAGTAGACTTACTGCTGTTTGCCGGCGGAGATGGCACAGCGCGTGATATTTATGCTGTGGTTGACGATAGATTGCCCGTATTAGGTGTGCCAGCTGGGGTTAAAATTCACTCTGGTGTTTACGGCATTACGCCACATGCTGCTGGTCTGGTGGTGAGTATGTTACTGCAAGGTGAGCTTGTGAGCTTAATGTCGGCCGATGTGATGGACATTGATGAAGTGGCGTTTAGGCAAGGCAGCGTTAGAGCTAAACGGTTTGGTGAAATGCTCGTTCCTGCAGAGCCAAGGTATGTTCAAGCCGTTAAAATGGGCGGCAAAGAAGTAGATGAATTGGTGTTAGCCGACATCGCGGCTGATGTGATTGAATCGATGGAAGATGAGTTATTCATTATGGGCTCTGGCAGTACCGTTGCCGCCGTGATGGAAGATTTGGGGGTAGACAATACCTTACTCGGTGTTGATGTGATTCAAGACAAAATGTTAATTGCGCAAGATGTCAGTGCCAATCAGTTACTTGAATTAACCCACAATATACCCGCAGACCAGGTTAAGCTAGTGATTACTCTCATTGGTGGGCAAGGGCACATATTGGGGCGGGGCAATCAACAATTGTCGCCCGAGCTGATAAAACGCATCCCAAAAGACAATATTTTAATCTTAGCGACAAAAACTAAGCTTAAAGCACTTGAAGGCAGGCCATTAATTGTGGATAGTGGCGACCCTGAATTAGA
This sequence comes from Shewanella basaltis, assembly GCF_023283885.1. Lineage (GTDB taxonomy): Bacteria > Pseudomonadota > Gammaproteobacteria > Enterobacterales > Shewanellaceae > Shewanella > Shewanella basaltis. The sequence goes on along the minus strand of NZ_JAKILA010000025.1, from coordinate 2,638 downwards.
CAAAGCACTCACTGGCTATTACAAAATAGTCACTGGCTACCATGATTACGTGATGTATCAAGTAGCCAACCCAGATTTGGTGGAGAACTAAACCATGTTAGAACAGTACGATGCAGCATTAGAGTCTTGGATTGAAGAAAGCGTAAATAACAGTGATGATGATGCATTGTTTGCTTGTGGTTACTTACAAGGTCATGTTGCTGTTGTGTTAGCCGAACTAGAAGTCGAAGCTGAGCAAGATTTAGCGGCACTCGATAAAAAACTATTAAACTGCTTAGCCTTAGCAGATAAAGAATTAAATGCACAAGACTACGCTCTTGTTGAAGCTGCCTGGCAGCAGCTGCGTCAACGTATCGTTGCTCAAGCCGCTTAAATGCCAAGCAGATAAAGAGTGTTATGGAAAATTCGTCTTCGCAAGTCACACTTGGTTTAGTTAACCCTAAAACACCGGTAAACGTTGGCGGCATTATGCGCGCAGCAGGCTGCTATCGTGTTGATGGCGTTTTTTATACCGGAAAACGTTACGAATTAGCGGCTAAGTCCGGTGATGCGCAATATGATATCGATACTAAAGACGCCGCCAAACGCATTCCGTTAGTCGGTGTCGAGTCCTTACTTGAAAGCGTGCCTCAAGGTGCAACAATCGTATGTGTTGACTTGGTGGTTGGCGCGACACCTTTGCCATTATTTACTCATCCCGACAATGCATTTTATATCTTCGGCCCAGAAGATGGCACGATCCCGCAGCAATTAATTGATGCCGCGACGGACGTTGTTTATGTGCCGACAGTAGGCTGCATGAACCTTGCCGCATCGGTGAATGTACTACTTTATGATCGCCTTGCTAAAATGACCCAAGTGAAAGCGGATGATGAGTTAATTAAGCAAAGCCGTGACAATAATAATCGAACTAAAGTGAAGCACTGGTTGAAGTAAGTGCGATTAAAACATATTTATTTGAATATGCCGGATGAGAAATCATCCGGCATTTTTTCAATTCAAGTTTATTATTAAATTGAATAAAAGCCTTAACTTAATATAGTTTACGCTAATGTCTTGTTATTTTAAGGAACTGCCAATGTCATTTTTCAGCCAGCTGTCCCAATGGCTACCATTTGGTGACGTGCCAGAAATGGACGTTAATACAGTTTTCCAACACCTTGAGAATAAAAATATTCAAGTTGTAGACGTGCGCTCCACACTAGAGTGGGACAAGTCACACATTAAAGGGGCGATTAACCTCCCTATTACACATTTTTCTGCTTATTTGGTTAAACAACTACAGCTTAATCCCGACCAACTCACTATTGTCATTTGTCTGTCTGCCCACCGAAGTATTCCAGCCGTTAGAAAACTACAGCAATTTGGATTTAAAGAGGTTTATCAACTGAAAGGTGGCATGTTGAGCTGGTGGAAAGCCAAACTGCCGACATTATCAACCTAATAGTCATTCTAAAAATGGGTTGTCAGTAGTTAATTGCTCCTGTTGTCGACGCGCTTTGTATGCATATACGATTATCAACGTTGGCTTGTAAAAAAGAGCTGTTTATAAAACGTAGACCTACGAGCTACCAACTGCTTGGTATTAGTTTGATTGTATTAGAGTTTTATACTTGATTTAGATATGGCGATTTAAGTGTATTTGATTTAGATATGGGGATTTAGGTGTATTTGAATTGTCAAAATGGTTGCGGGAGCAGGACTCGATAAAAAAGAAAAGCGACGACCTTCAGCTTTGGTTTATAAAAAAGAGCTGTTTATAAAAAGCTGAGCCCGACGAGCTACCAACTGCTTTGGTATTAGTCTGATAATATTGGAGTTTTATATTTGATTTGTATGTGGACTTTTTACATGAATAAAGTGGTTGCGGGAGCAGGACTTGATAAAAAGCGACGACCTTCGACGATTGTTTATGAAAAGCTGAGCCCGACGAGCTACCAACTGCTCCATCCCACGACTGATTTTGATTACGTTTATTTGAATTTTCTTAAAGTTTAAGAAAGTGGTTGCGGAGCAGGACTTGATAAAAAGCTACCAACTGCTTGGTATTAGTCTGATAATATTGGAGTTTTATTTTGATTTGTATGTTGACGTTTTACATCTAGAAAATGGTTGCGGGAGCAGGACTTGAACCTACGACCTTCGGGTTATGAGCCCGACGAGCTACCAACTGCTCCATCCCGCGACTGATTTTTATTACGTTTATCTTTATTCTTGTTAGACAAGAAAGTGGTTGCGGGAGCAGGACTTGATAAAAAGCGACGAACTTCGACTCTTGTTGATAAAAAGCTGAGCCCGACGAGCTATCAATTGTGTCATTCCGCGTCCGATAAACGCTGTCAATTATTTTAATTCTATTGACTAAAGAAGTGGTTGCGGGAGCAGGACTTGAACCTACGACCTTCGGGTTATGAGCCCGACGAGCTACCAACTGCTCCATCCCGCGTCCGATAAACGCTATCAATTATTTTAATTCTATTGACTAAAGAATTGGTTGCGGGAGCAGGACTTGATAAAAAGCGACGACCTTCGACTCTTGTTGATAAAAAGCTGAGCCCGACGAGCTATCAATTGTGTCATTCCGCGTCCGATAAACGCTGTCAATTATTTTAATTCTATTGACTAAAGAAGTGGTTGC
>NZ_JAKILA010000024.1 GCF_023283885.1 Shewanella basaltis | reverse complement strand
GTGTTAGGCCTGCCGCCAGCGTTCAATCTGAGCCATGATCAAACTCTTCAATTAAAGTTTTGTTGAATCTTGCGATTCAGCTCAATGAATTCTGATTGCTTATTTCACCAAGGTGAAATAAGTCTTTTGTACATATTGCTATGAACATTCATCATTCTCACTTAAGAGAAAAGACATTGAGTTTAAATTTTTTGATTGCCTACATTCCGAAGAACAAGAAGACAATTTCGAATAACTCAATACCTGTGAATGTCCACACAGATTACTTGATAAATTGTTAAAGAGCGTTGACCGTTTATGTTGGTCAGGGCTGCGTATTTTACGCATTCCCTTTTTGGCGTCAAGTGTTTTTTCAAACTTCTTTTGCCGTTATCTGTGCAACCTTAGCTGCTTGATAACACTCACCGGTTTTTTGCTTTCGCTGTCTGCCGTGTCAGTGGATGCGCATTATAGGCAGCTTAAGATTTAGTGCAAGCGCTTTTATGCAAAATTATTTTGAACGTTGATCTTTTGTCCAGATCGTTCCTTTTTTAGCTTTTTTGCCTAAAGAACATTCTTTATCTGGATCACAAAACGCTTATTTTTGATATTAAAGTTAATTTTGAGCTCAAATTTTCAACAGCAGTCTGGTGTATCTGGTAAATTTTAATTACTATGTAACGGTTTTTAACAGTTATTTATCATTTTTTATATTCATTTAGAGATTATTTTATGCAGAAATCATTCGTGATTGTTTTGATTGCGGCGCTTCTTGGCGCTTTTGTTTTTTTTCAGTTTAGCGGTACATCTTCTTCTGTAGCGTTCATTGCTGGTGTTGTAGTGGCAATGTTAATTTTCACCTTTATTCCAACTAGCTCAGCCAATTCTGCTGATGAACCTTATGTTGGCCCAACCATGACATTATATGTAGGTAATTTGCCTTACCGTGTTCATGAAGGTGAAGTAAAGGCTTTATTTGGTGAGTATGGTCCAGTTAACTCTGTTCGTTTAGTTCGCGATCGCAAAACGGGCCGTCGTAAAGGATTTGGTTTTGTTGAAATGTCTGAGGCTGGTGCTCAAAAAGCAATGACGAAGCTTAATGACTACAGTTTTCAAGAACGCACATTAAAAGTAAGAGAAGCTAAATCACAAGAGTCTGACTCTGATAATAGCTAAGTTCTATTAGTCGTTATCCAGTACTATGTTAGTCGGTTATGGTTACCAGCGAAAATTCACTAAAACCATAATCGACTAATGCTTCTTTAAGTCCTTCATTAATTTCTTTGGTGTAACACGCTTGTAGTTGCTTATTTCCAGTGTGCTCCTTACTCAGTAAAAACCTTACGCGATTAGCTACTGCCTCACCTGAATCAAGCAATGCAACGCCTTTACCAAGGTAGTCACTTATTTGTGTGGCTATCATCGGGAAATGAGTACAACCCAACACCAGTACGTCAATCTGAGATGCTTTTATTGGTTCTAGGATCTCATGTAACTGGTGCAGATCGATTTGTTGTTGAGCAACATGTTGTTCTGCTAGTAACACTAAGTCTGATGTTCCAAATAGTTCTACTTTACAGTCGCCAGCAAACTGCTGAATTAATGTTTGGGTATAATCTCGCCTCACTGTGCCAGGGGTTGCGAGCAAGCCAATATGTTTTTTGGTCGACAACATCGCCGCAGGTTTAATAGCAGGAACCACACCAACAACAGGGATAGTTAATTGTTGACGCAATTGTGGCAAAACCAATGTGCTTGCTGTGTTACATGCAACAACAACAATACTGGCTTTGAGTCGTTTAGCATGCTGAGTAATTAGTGCAACACACCCTGTTATCAGTTCTTGTTCTGATAAGTTGCCATAGGGTAAACGTGCATTATCGAACAGGTAACAATAATCATGCTGTGGTAATTGTTTTCTCACTTCACTCAAGACCGACAAGCCGCCAATCCCAGAATCAAACACTAAAATAGGTCCAGACAATATTGTCTCCAATTATCAATATGCTCAGCAATAGTGGGCTTCTCGTGTTATAAAAGCCTGGTATTACTAGGGTCTGTTGATCTTTGCTGGTTGAATTTTGTTCGAGTTAAAAACGTTTTAATCGAGGCGAATGGATTGTAGCCTAGCCACCTAAGCAAAATCTATTCAACAAAGAGTAAAACGTTTTTAGCCGAACCCTGTGGGCAGCGTTTGTTGGTCATTTTTACTGCGTTATCGACTTTTTATGTAGAATAACTACACCTCAAAGTCTCTGCCTTGTACAAATGGCCAACAATTCGCTGCAAAAATAACCTTGAAAGGTCAACAGGCCCTAGACATCAGCGTCATTTAGTATAATATTTGCGCCCTTTTTTACATTCTTAGGTGGACAACATGAATTTAGCTGCAATGGATCCTAAAAACTACGATGCACAATTACAACAAAAGCGCATCAAGCTTGAGCAGGCCTTTGTCGAGTTCAATCCACCCGCTCTTGAAGTCTTTGCTTCTGAGCCAATGAATTATCGCATGCGTGCCGAGTTTAGAATGTGGCATGAAGGCGATGACTTATATTACTACATGTTTGATAAAGCATTGAATGCAAAAGTACGTTGTGATCAATATTTACCCGCTGGCAAATTGATTAATCAAATGATGGCAGCACTTATTGTCGAGTTAACGCCTAACCAAGCATTACGTCACAAGCTATTCCAGATAGATTTTCTGTCAACATTAAGCGGCGAAATCTTAGTTTCTTTATTGTATCACCGCCAGCTTGATGAAGAATGGCGCGAACATGCAACTCAATTAAAAGCTAAATTATCATCCCAGTTTAATGTCAATATAATCGGCCGCGCCAGGAAACAAAAAATCGACTTAGACAAAGACTTCGTTGTCGAGTCATTAACAGTTAACCAGCAAGTATTGCAATACAAACAAATTGAAAACAGTTTTACTCAACCTAATGCTAACGTGTCGATAAAAATGCTTGAATGGGCAATTGATGTAACAAAACAAAGCAAGGGTGACTTGTTAGAACTGTATTGTGGTAATGGTAATTTTACCATTGCCTTGGCACAAAACTTTAACCGTGTACTCGCCACTGAACTGGCTAAGCCGTCTGTTGATGCTGCTCAATTTAATATTGCTATCAATAAGGTAGATAACGTTCAAATCATCCGTATGTCTGCAGAAGATTTTAGTGATGCAATGGCAAAGAAGCGTGAATTTAGACGTTTAGAAGGTATCGATTTAGACAGCTTTGATTGCAATACCATCTTTGTTGACCCGCCGCGTGCTGGTATTGACTCAGAAACGCTAAAATTAGTTCAGGGCTACGAGCGTATTTTGTATATATCGTGCAATCCTGAAACCTTAAAAGACAACTTGCTCACACTAAGCGACACTCATCAAATAATTCGTTTTGCTCTTTTCGACCAATTTCCATATACCGATCACATGGAATCAGGTGTGCTACTTGTACGCAAATAGGTCTTAATACGACAAAATAACAAGGGCTCGATAATTCGCGCCCTTTGATACATGCTAGTTGGTTAATGCTGTTACGCTCGATTATCCATCTTTTGTTGTAACGCTTCTGCGCCGGTTGCAACCATACGTAGTTGTAACACGAGCTGATCTGCTAATGCTTTGCGCTCGCTGCGTTTCATATCTAAGGCGGACGCCCCTGCATTGAACACCAAAATGACTAATGCCTCAGCCTGTGCCCGGGCTAACTCTGGAGTACGCTTAGCTTGCGCTTCAGTATAGTGTGCCAATTCTGAAATAAAATGCTCAATCTCACGCTCAACGGCCGCTCTAAAAGCTGCAGATGTGCCTGAACGCTCATGCAATAAAATACGAAATACGTTTGGATTAGATTCAAGTACCTCAATAAACGTATCTACTGAAATACGAATAACACTGCCACCCGCTTCTGCACGTTGCCTACCTTTACGCATCATTTGACGCAGCGTTAATCCACCTTCGTCAACCATGGTTAGGCCAAGCTCATTCATGTCTTTAAAGTGACGATAGAAAGAAGTGGGAGCGATACCAGCTTCACGGGCAACTTCACGTAAACTTAAGCTTGAAAAACTTCGTTCTGCACTCAACTGATTAAATGCTGCATCGACTAATGCACGACGCGTTTTTTCCTTTTGTTGTGCTCTAACACCCATTTACTCATCCATTCAGTCAATATTTAGCAACAGATAATACCGTTTTTAAAACAGAAACACAGCCCTGTTAACTTGACCCATACCTACTACCTAAGTTAAATTAGCGTACAAATGTACGCTCAACCTGCTGATATTTATTATTGGAACCCTATCACATGAAAAAACCTCCAATCATTTGGCTTAATACCCTGTTATTTGCCATTACCCTACTTGGCGCTGTGGTATTGATCCCTTGGCGTGGTTTCACCCATGGCTTTGACGGCATTGAATGGATCGCATTTGTTGCTTTTGCATACGCGAGTGGGTTATCCATTACTGCTGGATACCATAGACTATGGTCCCATAAAGCATATAAGGCTCACCCTGCCGTGCGTTTTTTATACGCATTAGGTGGTGCTTTAGCACTGCAAAACAGTGCTCTACATTGGTGTAGTGACCACAGAATTCATCACAAACATGTTGATAATAATGATAAAGATCCTTACTCAGCCAAAATGGGGTTTTGGTATAGTCATATCGGATGGATGCTAAGAGAGTACCAAGCAAGTCGTTACAGCGATTACAGTAATGTGCGCGATTTACAAAATGACCGTATTGTTATGTGGCAACATAAACATTACCTAGTGTTAGTTATTTTAATGAACATTGGCTTACCTGCATTCTTAGGTTGGTTAAATGGTGACATACTCTCTATGGTGCTAATGGCGGGTTTACTTCGGTTAGTCGTTGTCCATCACTGTACCTTCTTTATCAATTCTTTAGCCCATATTTGGGGTAAACAGCCGTACACAGATAAAAACACGGCACGTGATAATGCATTTTTAGCCTTATTGACATATGGCGAGGGCTATCACAATTTTCACCATATTTTTGAAAATGACTATCGTAACGGCATTAAGTGGTGGGATTATGACCCAACTAAATGGTTGATTAAAACTATGAGTTGGGTAGGCTTGGCCAGCGATTTACGTAAGGTGCCACAAGAACGTATTGAAAGTGCTCGTCTAAAAATGCAGCTTTTACATGCGACAAATCAAGTGGCACATTTGCCAAATTGCGATGAGATTATCGAAAAATTCCAAGCCGAATACGAGCTAATGAAACAACATTTACTTGACTATTATCAAGCGAAAAAAAGTTTGTTAGACGCTAAGCGTAAACAATTAGCCGACCATAACCTCAAGCAGCAAGTTCAACAATTACGTAATCAGTTTATTGAACAGCAACGCCAGTGGAAGAGTTTAACCGCAGCTTATATTCAGTAAAAGTTACATTCAAAAAAAGCCATCTTGTAACTTAAGATGGCTTTTTTCGTTTTATTAGCATTATTTATTTTTCGAATTGATTAGACACTAGCTGCTGAAGCGCCACACAGTTCGTGGTATCTCCGGCAACAACTGGCGCAATGTTCACCTTAACCCGAGACCAAAAGCGCGTTGGTTTTGTTGTTAGTGCATGCCCATCTTTATGGCTAAAGTACGACCCCCACAAACCGTTTAATGCTAACGGTATCACTGGCACAGGATCACGTTGTAAAATCTTCTCTATGCCCGGTCTAAATTCACCAATATCACCATCTGGCGTTAACCGTCCCTCAGGAAATATACACACTAACTCATCGTTGGCTAACGCATGGTGAATTTGTTCAAATGCATTTTGGTAAGTGACTTGACACTTTTTAGGTGAACAAATTGGGATCACACCAGCATGCCTAAACACATACTTTAAGAGTGGCATCTCACTAATCGATTTGTCCATGACAAAACGAATGGGGCGAGTAGAAGCACCCATGATAATTAAAGCATCGACATAACTCACATGGTTACTCACGATAATCCCAGCACCTTGGGCTGGAATATTTTGGCGCCCATTAACGCTAACACGATACATCACATGGCTAAGTAAGTAGCTAATAAACCGTTGCGTAAACTCGGGCACTTGAGCATAAACATAAATTAGCACCACTAAATTAAGTACACCAATAAGCATAAATAACTCAGGAATACTCCAACTCAACATTCCAAGTAAGACTATCGATAACACTGCAGAGCCGACCATAAACAGCGCATTGATAATATTATTTGCCGCAATCGCTTGCGCACACTCTTTTTGATCTGCACGGGTTTGAATAAAGGCATATAAGGGCACAATAAAGAGACCGCCACTTAACCCAACCAGAAACAAGTCGATCATTACGCGATAATGCTGCGAGTGAGCAATAAAAGACTCAACACTATAAACAAAACTAGGCTCAACAACCTGCAGTGGAATTGCACCTATCATATCAAAGCTAAATACACTTAATCCTAATACCCCAAACGGCAGCAATCCTAGCTCTACATGACCAAATGAAAATCGTTCACATACAAAAGATCCCACGGCAATTCCCACAGAAAAAAGTGCCAGCAATAGTGACACAACCGTTGCATCAGCGTGCAAGTGTAGCTTAGCAAAGTTAGGGAACTGAGTCAGATAAGTGGCACCGACAAACCAAAACCAACTAATGGCTAAAATAGCCATCCAGATGGAAGTCGTTTCACGCGCTTTATTGATACATCGCCAGGTACCAGAAAATAATGAAAACTTATCCGGGTTGACTTCGCCTTGTGCGGGCAGAGATGGGATAGCACGACTCGCCAAATAACCACAAATAGCAAACACAAATACAATAACAGCGGCCCAGATTAAGCCATTTTCGTTCGACACCACCAAACCTGCGCTCAAGGTACCAATAAGAATCGACAAAAAGGTCCCCATCTCAACAAACGCATTACCTTTTACAAGTTCAGCTTCGCTCAATGCTTGCGGCAGTAAGGAGTATTTTACCGGTCCAAAATAAGCTGACTGGCTACCGGTTAAAAACAGCAAAACCAACATGATCATATAACTTTGACTAATAATTGCGATAGCTGCAGTTGACATAATAATCAACTCTAATAGCTTTAAGCGCCGGATTAGTTTTGCCTTATTCATATTATCAGCCACGATACCCGCATGCGCCGAAAACAGGAAAAACGGTAAAATAAACACACCAGCAGCTAAATTAACAAATAAGTTAACGTCGATAGGTAATGCGTTTAGCTGACTGTAAGTTACCAGTAGTAACAACACATTTTTATAAAAGTTATCATTTAGCGCACCTAGGCATAGCGTGGCAAAATATGGAAAAAAACGTTTGGTTAATATCATAATAAGTCCCTGTGTATGCCCATGCCGGTGATATATCCTTTTACATGACTCGTTAACATTGCGTGTAAGTCACTGTGCGTAACAAATAGTTTTCCATCCAACGCTAAACATGTTAACCCGTGAATGCCTCCCCACAGTACACGGCTCATGACCTCAATGTCTTGATCGCTCATACTTGGTGCACACAAACGCAACTGACATTCCACCAACGCAAATAATGATTTTATTAGGGTTAAGTGATTAACTGGCAAGGGCTGATCATCTGGCATTGACAGCTCAAATACCAAACGAAAACAGCTTTTATGTTCAAGTGCAAACGTACTGTAAGCGATGGCCATATTGTTAATATTTGCCAGTGGTGTCTGGGTAGTAAACTCCTGCAAAATTGCGGATAAATTCATTAAAGTATGTTCAGATACGGCCAGTAACAGGTATTGATAACTACCAAAAATATTAATCAATGTACTGGGAACATAACCTATTTGAGCAGCAATCTTTCTTAAACTCAGACCATGAAGACTATCTTGTTGTAAATGCAACAACACAGCAGCAATAGCCATCTGTTTAATTTGTTCATGTGAATGCTCTTTGCGTCTTGCCACAGGGCGGCCCCATCATTTGTTACCTTTATGTATGGTAAGTTAACAGCAAAAAAAATAAAAAACAACGTTCATAATAATGTTTTTTTATCTAAAGAGCACTGTTAAATGCAACACCTTGGCGGTTAAACAGCAAAATCAACATAATGCCGTAAACAACGGGGGAGCTGAGGTTAATGGCTTACGATATCCCGATGATATGAGTTTATGTAACCAATAAGCGCGGTTGGGTGATATGACAAACACATAGGCAAACTAGCCATCAAGGGTGATTAGGGGCTGTTGATCTTTCAGGTTGTTTTTGCAAAGATCAACAGCCCCTAATAAACGGTGTAAAAACGCCTGCTTGGACGGTTTTGTCGAGTTAATAAATATCTACTGAAATTTGCTCAATAACGTAGTTATCATAAAAGTCAGACCGTGTTTTCAAATCAGCACGTTGCAATTCAACAGTCTTTGCTCGGAATTGATTATATTGGGTAGCCGAATGACTAAAGTAACCATAAATCATGACTGAGAGATTCGCTTGAGAAATTTGCTCAAACGGTGTTTGTAAATTTGTCGGTAAATCCAAGTCTGGAAACGTCCCTTTTAATGGCGCTTCAATTGTCCAGTTCGCGATACCGCTTTGGCCAAAATTAACCTGAAGTAAGGTTTTACCCGTTCCGATACCTGTAAAATCATAGTTACTGGCACCATCCTCATTAAAGCTAGATAAAATGGCATCGGTGCTTTGTAACATTTTTTGCTGGTTTTGCTGTAATTGTACTACTTGAGTACTGTCAGGATCGGTTACGCGATGACGCCGACTGGTGTAGTAAAAAACTTGACCATAATCGTCCCCTCCTAACTGTTCAAAATTAGAATAAGTAATAAAGTTATTAGCAAATAATCCCGGAAAAACATGCGCAGACACAGGCCATTCAATCCAGTTCACTCGACCATAATCTGTTTCTGAAAACGTTCTAAATTTTGGCGAGTATATATTGCTGTTGGCGCTGCTTAATTCGGCGTTGAGTTCAACACCTTCATTTTCAGCATTTTCAAATATAGAAGGGGCAACATATATCGTGCTATTAGCAGCATAACCATTAACATCTATTTGTGCCGCATAGGATGTCACACCATTAGCATAGGTTTGGCTTAGTACCAAATTAACAGGGGGAAACTGCCCATCTTGCTTACATACCCTAGCACTAGACCAATTACTCTTACCGTCAATATAAACGGTATAACCGTTATAATTGGCATTAACATCACTCAATGAAAAATTAAAGTCACTGCAAGCACAAGCTGAATCGATGTTGGTATTACGTTCACCGACAATACCAATATCCCCCGCCACCACATTGAGCTTACTGTAAACGAATAACTCGCCATTGATTTGCTGTGCATATGAAAAGTGATAAGCATCAGATGGCCAAGCAATATCAAACTTACCCGTTGAAGGCACTTTAGATTGGCTTAAAATACTGCCATCTTTACGATGTACTATAAGATCCGCTCCCACGGCAGGCTGTGTGACATCACACGCTGCGGCGTAATAAACAACGTCACCCGTTAAACGACCGTCTTGGGTTCCACCGCCGCCAGATGTGCTATCGTCACTGCTGCCACCACCGCAACCTACCAACCCAAATACCCCGAGGATCAATAACATCGAGGTTGAAGCGCTATACATTCCTTTGTTTCTCATGTGTCTTGCTCTCAATAAATCAGCTTATTAACAATTGAGATACATTATTCACACATCAATCTAAAAGCAATAGACTACAACAATATATTCGTTGTCACTATGACCTAAGATGTCAACAAAATATCCCAGGACAAGTTAGTGCTGCCCACGACAATAAAGTTGGGGTTTTCTAACGTTTCACGCTCATTGTAGGTCATTGGCTGTAAGTTAATATCAATCAAGGCGCCGCCGGCTTCTTCAATAATAATTTGTGCCGCCCCAGTATCCCACTCACCAGTAGGCCCTAACCGAACGTAACAATCTGCACGGCCTTCTGCCACTAAACAACTTTTTAATGCCGCGCCCCCCATCACTACCAATTCACAATGGTTAGGCTTATTCATTAATTTTAAAACAGATTGCGGATCTTGGCGGCGACTAACTGCTAAGCGAATATTATCTGTGTCGTTTTCTGCCAACTGCTTACTGGTGATTCTGACTTCATTTTTACCATCACGTTTATAAGCACCTAAGCCGGCTATTGCGTAATAACACACTTTTGTCATTGGCACATAAACAATGCCCATGATAGGACGATTGTGCTCAACCAAGGCAATAATGACTGAAAAGTCACCACTGCCCGCAATAAACTCCCCCGTACCATCTAGCGGATCCACCAACCAATAGCGTTTCCATGTCTCACGGACACTCAATGGAATATCAGCGGCTTCTTCACTTAAAATAGGGATATCTGGAGTCAACTCAGCAAGTTGCTGACAAATAATATTATGGGCTGCTAAGTCTGCAGAGGTAACAGGAGTGTTGTCTGATTTAATCTCGCGCTTAAACGTACCATTTAAATAAATGTCACGGATTTTCTCTCCGGCTTGGGTGGCGATGCTAATAACTTGGTCGATTATGTTTTCTGGCTTCATTACTACTCCAATCGCAGGGGTCAATAAGGATAATCTTTAAGGGTACAATGACCTTTTTATCCCTTAATTTCGCGGTTGTTTGCCTAAATTATTATGGTACGCAAAAATATTTACGTTTAACCATATGCCTGAGACTACTTCTGCGCGGTCTCAGTGGTTGTTAAATAGTGCTGAGTTAAAAACAAAGCACTAACACTGCGGGACTCTGAAAAATCACTATTGTTGAGTAATGATTGCCAATCAGTTAAAGGCCATGGGATCACATCTATCGGCTCAGGTTCATCACCGTCTAAACGGCTAGGATAAAGCTGCTCAGCGACAAAAATTTGCATTTTGCTTGAGAAATAACCTGGGGCCAATGACAACTCTTTTAACAAGGTGAGCTTATGACTACCATAGCCTATTTCTTCTTGTAACTCTCGATTTGCGGCTTCAATGGCTGTTTCACCGGGATCGATCAAACCTTTAGGAAATCCGAGTTCATAATTATCGGTGCCTGCTGCATATTCACTGGCTAATAACAAATGCCCCTCGTGGATAGGGACAATCATCACGGCTCCCCTGCTACCGCCTTTCATTCTTTCATATTGACGTTCAACGCCGTTAGAAAACTTAAGATGAACCTGCTCAATTTGAAACAGTCGGCTTTTAGCAACGACTTCAGTGTGCAGGATTTCCGGCTTGTTCTGCCGCTGTGTCATTGCAGCCCCATGTGACGAATTAATAAAGACAAGTTACAATCTTACTATTCTACGTATATTCTACAACCGGAATTTACATGTTTCCTTGGCATAACATCGATACTGTGCTGCTCGATATGGACGGCACGCTACTCGATTTACACTTTGACAACCACTTTTGGTTACAACTAGTGCCGCAACAATTAAGCCTGTTGCGCAAAATTAGCCTCGCCGATGCGAATGAATTGGTGACCCAAGCCTATCAAGATGTGGTTGGCACATTAGACTGGTACTGTTTAGATTATTGGCAACGTCATTTAGGCTTGGATATTTTAGCATTGCACCATACAGCCGTAGACAGAATTACTATTCGTAATGACAGCATGCCGTTTTTACAAGCATTGGCGGGCGCCAGTAAACGGCGGATTCTATTTACCAATGCGCATCCCCACAGCTTGGCGCTCAAGCTCACCCACACCAACTTAGCCGATGGACTCGATGAGTTATTGTCCAGTCATGAAAGTGGCTACCCCAAAGAACATCCTAACTTTTGGCGTTACGCCTTCGATAAATTTAATTTAGATCCTGCTAGATGCTTATTTATTGATGACAGTGAAGTGATTTTAGCGGCGTCAAAGCTTGCTGGTGTAGGCTATCAATTAGGTGTAAGTAACCCCGACAGTAAAAAGCCGTATACCGTATTTAAGCAGTTTCCCGCGGTGAGTGACTTATTAGACGCACTTTAAAGTACAACAGAAAGTGAACATTAAAAAGCGCGTTGATATTGCTATCAACGCGCTTTTTTTACTTGCTTCTATTGGGTGAGCCAACAATGGCACAATGGATTAGGCTACAACCCTGGCACTACACCCTGGTAATTAATTGGATAATATCCTTGGCTATCTTGGCGGCCCAAAAACGGAAGCGCATCGCGTAAATCTTGAGGCTGGGTATCTGTCGGCTTAATTTTGGCGCTGACCTTAACTAAGTTTGCCTCGCCTAAAATGGCGGTGCCGGTTAAACCGATTGCATTTTGAGTTTCATCTGTTGCTAATTGCAATTGGCCGTCTAGGCAACTCAAATCCAACGCGATATTACCAACCGGATAAGCACCAAATTGATTTTTAACATCGGTATTATTTAAAAATAATTTACCGCTTAATTGCTCGCACCAAGGCTTACCCTGCTGTAACACTTCAATCATTAAGCTCACATCACCACTCACTTGAGTTTTAAAGGGTAGGCGGGCTCCGGCAAGTAAAAAACTGTTTGGCACATCTAGGCGAATAGTGTTACCACTGATCCCCGCAAGAGACCAGGTTACGCTACCTTTACCACTTACAGGCGTTGCACGATTGCCAATACTAAAATCTATATTGGCCTGACCCATGAATAAACCCCAAGGACTTAATTGCCAAGAGACATGTTCTATTTGCCGTTGATCAATACTTACCAACGCCGCTTTCCCTTGCCATAAGGTCCCTTCGGCACCACTAATCACCGTATTATTAGGAAGCGGGGCAATACTGACTAACCAGTTTGCCGGAATATAGGCAATCATAAAAACAAAATAAACAAGCACACCAATCAGTATTTTAAAAAATAAACTCACAAAAAATCCTTACTGTGAAAGCTGAATTCGTCTGACTTTAACAAAGCCAGCTACATCAGACTCGGCTAAATCGACGCTATCTAGCGTTAAGCCTTTTTGTTCAACTAAATCGTGTAAATAACCCAGTAATGCATCAAACGGGACATCTTCCATCCACAACTGTATTTTGTCGCCTTGCGGCTGCATACGAGTAATCTCTAATTGGTATTGCCCTGCCGTTTGATTAACAATTGAACTTAAACTACCGCGCACCTTTGTTTGAGCGCCGGCTTGTTGTAACCCCGCAATTTTATTCGCGGTTTGTTTTACATAATTTAAGGTTTGTTGTGCTGCATTATGATTACGTTCAGCCTCTATTTGAGCATTTGAAATCGGTGTCCATACGCCCCAATACATAATGCCAATAAAAAGTATTGCACCACAAAAACCAACAAGTTGCTGCTCTCTGGGTGCTAAACCTTGCCACCAAGTTCGCAAATTATTCATCTTATTTGCCCCTTAAGGTTAATGTGCTCGTGACGCTTTCGTCCGTGCTGTTCATTGCGCCACCGTCTAATTGATAATCTTTGGCGACAATTTCTTTAAACTGATCAATTTGAGCGTAACTTTGTGCCGTCACTTGCATGCGTAATTCGTTACGATTACCCTCAAAGCGTAAACTGTTTGGCTTTAAATCTGGTACTTTAGCAAATGCCGGTTTAAGTCCATCAAGCATTTCAAAAAATGCCGCGCCACCGCCCTGGCCTTGCATACTGCGCAGAGCGCTATCCATTTGTGAGCGCATATTTACAATACGGTTTACACCAGGTACTGCTTGCTTAAAAATGGCTTCACTTTGGGCGCGTAACTCCGCAGTCGCATTATTAAGTTGATGGATCATTAAGCCTTTATTGACTAATGCTAATATAACGGCAATGACAAGCACAATCGCGGCATTTTTCCATATCAATAAGTGTTTACTGTACTCGCGCTTGGGTTTGTAAATACCACTCAGTAAATCTATTGGTGCATTCAACACCCCTTTAGCTAACACCATCATGGGCAAATCAAGTGGCTTATGTTCTAGCTGAACACCCTCTATGGCAATATCGTCGCTATAACTGGCCACATCAATTTCAGTATCAGCGTTGTGCTCTGTCGCCTGTTTCACCAGTTGTGGTAAGGCAAAGTCTGACCACGCTTTGGGTAAGCTTAACCCGCCGCCCTCTGATGTACGAATGAGGTACTCATTCCCTAGACTCATTACCGCCCAGCGGCATTGCGCCAAAGGAAGGGCCAAACAGTCTGGTACAATGCGTTTAACTTTTAAGCCTGCTTCTTGTAGCCATGTTAACCAGGTTTGCATTTGCTCATGAGCCACGGCGGCCACATTAAGGTGTTCACCTTCACGAGGACCCACCACAAAGTGCATACGGTCAACATCTGTGGCTAACGATTCTTCTAACATGTAAGGCAGCGCTTTTAACGCTTGACGCTGACCTTTTTCAGGTAACGCGATTTGGGTCAGTGTCATACTGGCCGCAGGTACCAGCACATCAACGGGGCGATTGCCTGCACGCTCTGCTAAACTGTTCAAGCTCGCGGCATCAGCCAACTCACCTGAGGCAATAATCTCTTGCTCTTGCTCTGACCAGACAAGCCATGAACATGGGTGTTCTGATGTTTTTCCTAACCGGATAAATAGCCGTTCAGACACTGTTATTCTCCACCGCTCTCAAGACGTTTTATACGCTATGAGCTTGTTATTATTGTTGGCCACCATACTGACGGGTGAGCACTTCTAAATTATTGCCATTGCGCTTAAGCACACTGTCCATTCTAAATATTGCATTGTCGACTTTAGCGCCCGCGTGTAATAAAAAATACTCGCTGTCGACCACAAAACTCGACTTAAGATCTGCTTCCGCTTTAATACTGCTAAGTGATGAGCTTTCCCAAAATTCTTCAATGGTTCCGTAACCGTCTGCGGGACGCTCGTTTATAATGTTTTCCGCTTCACTTACCGAGACTTCATTCTCTAACATTGCTGCCAGTAAAGCAGCTTGCTCGACTTTAACGGTATTCACATTTAATAACTGTCGACTGTCGCCGGGTATTGCACAAACATAATCTACAATATTCGAATAGACATTTTGATTAAACCCTAGTACTGCGCGCAATTCACTGCGATGTTGCATTAAAGTGTTAGCTGCGCGATACGGCACATTACGCGACTCATATTCTGCATCTTCTGCCCCATAAGCACTCGATACGGTATCTGCATCTATATAATCTTTTAACGTATGCGTGAGCTGCTCTGCACCAAACTCATCAAGGCCTAAGCCAATTAACAAAGATTGAAATTGTCTTGCTGCCAACGACAATTTGGGTTGATTGTCTTCGGTATTACTTGACGGCTCGCCAACAGCATTAACATTAAAACAGGCTCGCATATCTTCAATTTCACCAACAATTTCACCATACTCTGCCGGAAAAACCACATTTGCTAAAGCCCAATACTGTTGTAAGTGCACTGTTCCTTCGGCGTCTTCAAAATCTTGTTTAAGCACTTTCATTGCCAGCTCTTCAGCAGACATGGCATACCAATAAGCTTGGTCATATTGCGCCATGTTTAATGTCCGGCGCATAGACAACTGGTTACGACTGGTAATATTGGTGGCAATAATCACCACTAACGCCACAATCAGCATTACGACAATAAGCGCGACACCTCGCTGCTTTTGGCCGCCCATTAACTTGCATCCTCATCTTTTGAATCATCTTTCGAGTCATCTTTTGAATCATCTTTTGAATCATCTTTTTCGTCGCTAGCAGCCCCGCCTTTAGGCAATAAAAAACGCCGCTGAATTTTGCCTAAGCCTTCAATGTCAATCTCCATGGCAATCCCCCTAGGCATTAAGGTTCCATCTGCTTTGGTTTGCCATTTTCCGTCAATAAAAAACGAATACTCAATCGATATCACATGATCAATCACTAAGCTTTTTAGGGGTTCTGCACCAACAACAGGCTCAGGATATGGGTAATACCACCGCTCTAAACGCCCCGCCTGAACCACATATGCGACCGATTGCAGGCTCCCTCTGGGTAGCATACCGTCTGGGTTTAACCAGCCTAATCGGAAAAACACTAATGCCTGGGTATCCGAGTCGAGAATATTATCGCCCGCTTGAAAAAACTGCTTGCCACGATCGCCTTCAAATGATCGAGGTGTTCGCGCCACCATTTGGCCTAAGTCACGCTCTAGAGCACCAAACCCTTGTTGCAGAGCCTTAAGGCGAATGGCAAAATCTTGAGTGACCTCATCATTTTTCATTACTGCAGACAATACCGAGTTAGCCGCAATCCCCAGCATGGCAAAAATCGCAATTGCGATCAGCATTTCCAGTAAGGTAAACCCAGCAAACTTAGGCTTTGTTATGTACATAACTACTTACCTGGGCAACAATACGTTCATAGCGGTTATCGTCACTGACACTCACTTTAATCATTCTAAAGTTATCATCTGTGGTTTTCACCACTTCTTGTCGCCAGTACCACTCGCGTCCAGCCAGCTCAACTTGACCTTCTTTTTTTCCAATATCAGGAAAGTCGCTGGTTAATCGAATATCAACCATTTGGTTACTGGCAACCCATTGCGCAAGTGTACGTTCTTCTAAAATAGGCATATTGGCCATTTGCTCACTGAGACTTTTGGTCACAGACACCGCTGCGATTGAAAAAACAGCTAGCGCAACGATGACTTCAAGCAAGGTCATACCTAATTGTGAGTTCAGTAACCGGTTTGAACGATGTGTATTATTCATCTACTCGTCCTAAGGTTAATCGCCCTAAGGCATCACCTACTACTAACACATTAACCGGTTTAAGCTCATCATCTACTGTGGCAAAATTCAGCTCAAACGGAGTCATCTCACCACTTGGAAATAACAATATTTGTGGCTCAGGATGTTTTTTCTTTTCTTCTTCGCTTTCTTCATCAATAAATGGCTCGTCAAACCACGACTCGTCTTGCTCATCTTCTTGTGTGAGTGGCATACCATCAATCACTACATCGAGCATCACACCGGGTTCCATCTGTTGCGTGGCCAATAAACGGTCTTGCTCAACAGGCGTCCATTCACCTTCTTTGTAAAACACAAATTGATATTCGTGCTCATCAATCACAATGCCGATGAATTGGCCGCTAAGTACGCTTTCATCCAGCACCATTTCTGTCGCCGACATAAAGCGCTGCGCTTGTTTTTTAAGCGCTTGCTCTGGCCCTGCAACGCTCATAGAAATGGTGACTGCGGCAGCCACCAAACCCATTAATAGTGCAACTAGCAATACCTCAAGTAAGGTAAAACCAGCATGGCGATGAAAAGACATATTATTGGAAGTCTTGTAAGTTCCAGCTGCCTATATCATCCTCTGTGCCAGGTTGTCCGTCAGGGCCAGCACTGAAGATATCAATTTTGCCATTTTCACCTGGACTTAATAAAAAATAATCATTGCGCCAAGGGTCTTGTGGTAAACGCTTAACGTAGCCACCATCACGAAAGTTACGCGGCTCAGGCGATGAAGTAGACTTTTGCACTAATGCATCTAGGCCTTGTTCTGTCGTTGGGTAAATACTGTTGTCTAATTTATACATGTCTAAGGCGTTTTCGAGCGCAACAATGTCTGAAACGGCTTTTTGCTGGTCGGCTTTGTCTTTGTTGCCCATCAAGTTAGGGACAACCATTGACGCTAGAATACCTAAAATAACAATCACCACCATGACTTCTAGCAAGGTGAAACCGCGTTGTTTATTGTGTTGTTGCATTAAAGACTTCCTTCTAAAAATGACTCAAAATCTTGAGCTAACCGGCTTTGCATCTTGTGCTTAGCCACTGATTAAGTTATTTAATTCTAATATTGGCTGCAAAATAGCCATCACGATAAATAAGACAACCGACGCCATACTAACCACCAGCATTGGCTCAAATACCCCTAAGGCAATGTTGACGTTAGACTCAAACTCTCGGTCTTGGTTGTCTGCTGCTCGTTCGAGCATATTTTCTAATTGACCACTTTTTTCGCCCGAGGCAATCATATACAGCATCATTGCAGGGAACAGCTTAGTATTAGTCAACGCGGCACCTAAACTGGTTCCCTCACGCACCCGTGCGGTTGCATCATCTACCGCGGCACGCACTTTAACGTTTTGTAATACTTCGCTCGCAATACGCATCCCATCAAGCAATGGCACTGAACTGGCTGACAAAATACTTAAGGTACGAGCAAAACGTGCTGTATTTAAGCCTTTACTAACTTTACCAATAACCGGTGTGTTAAGTAACGCGCTATCGTATTTCATTCGCATGCTGGGATTGGTTAACAGTCTTTGGAACACAATAAAACCACCCACCAAAATCAACACAACGAGTAATCCCCAATGTTGTACAAAGTCAGATGCTAGGATTAAGAATTGAGTCGTGCCAGGAAGCTCTTGCCCCATGTGTTCAAATTGCCCAACCACTTTAGGGACAACCGCGGCAAGCAATACTGCAATCACACCAATGGCCACAACAGTAAGCACGATAGGGTAAATCATCGCTTGAGTGAGTTTGGATTTAAGCTGTTGACGACGCTCGGTATAGTCCGCAAGACGATTGAGCACCACTTCTAAATGGCCCGACTTCTCACCAGAGGCCACCATGGCGCGATATAAATCATCAAACACGTGCGGAAATTCGGCCATTGAATCGGCAAGGCTATAGCCCTCTACGACTCGAGAACGGACCGCCATGATCATATTGCCTAATCGGGCTTTTTCCGATTGCTGTCCAACGGCTTTTAATGCTTCTTCAATCGGCAAACCTGCAGCCACTAATGTGGCAATTTGTCGAGTGATTAATGCCAGTTCTGCCACCGAAATACGTTTTTTAAACACGTTAGCAAGACTAAAACCACGGCGTTGAGCACGTGCCTCTGTTTCACTAACCGCTTGGAGCTCAAGCGGCATCAGCCGTTGTTCACGTAACTGACTGCGAGCATGGCGCGCCGTGTCGGCTTCGATAACACCTTTTTGCTGTTTGCCTTTGCTATCAAGGGCTTTGTATTCAAACGCTGCCATTGATTATTCCTCGCGGGTGACGCGTAACACTTCTTCTAAGGTAGTCACGCCCGCTAACACTTTACTCATGCCGTCATGACGAATACTCGGCACTGATTTACGTACGTATTTTTCAATGGCTAACTCGCCACGACCGCCATGAATTAATTCACGCACATTGTCGTCGACAACCAATAACTCATGAATACCCGTTCGGCCACGATACCCATTGTTACCACACGCTTTACAGCCTGTAGCACGGTAAATATGGCGAGTATCATTAGCTGTTATTCCCAATAATTCACGCTCACGCTCGTCTGGTTCATGTGCCACTTTACAGCTTGGACACAAGGTACGGATAAGGCGCTGGGCAAGTACACCAAGTAAACTAGAAGAAACTAAGAAAGGTTCGACCCCCATGTCTTGTAAACGGGTAATCGCACCAGAGGCGGTATTGGTGTGTAAGGTTGATATGACCAAGTGACCTGTTAACGAGGCTTGCACTGCTATTTGGGCGGTTTCAAGGTCGCGAATTTCACCTATCATTACCACATCAGGATCTTGTCGCAAAATAGCACGTAATCCGCGGGCAAAGGTCATGTCTACTTTAGTATTAACCTGAGTTTGACCAATACCCTCAAGCTCATACTCGATTGGATCTTCAACGGTTAGGATGTTGGTATCTTTAGAGTTAATCTCTGTTAAGCCCGCATATAAGGTCGTACTTTTACCCGACCCCGTCGGCCCGGTTACCAAAATAATACCATGAGGTTTGCGAATCAACTCATCAAATTGTTCACGAATACTCGGTGTCATCCCTAACTGTTGCAGGTCTAAATTACCGGTATTTTTGTCTAATAACCGCATTACCACACGTTCGCCATGGCTTGATGGCATGGTCGACACACGCACATCAACCGCACGGCCAGCAATACGCAATGAAATACGGCCATCTTGCGGTAAGCGTTTTTCAGCGATATCTAAACGCGCCATCACCTTAATCCGTGACACCAGCAACGATGATAACTTACGGTTTGGCTTTAAGACTTCTTTTAGTACACCGTCGATACGAAAACGCACTACCAATTGTTTTTCATAGGTTTCGACGTGGATATCTGATGCTTCTTCTTTAATCGCCTCAGACAACAATGCATTAATTAACTTAATAATTGGCGCATCGTCATCACCCTCAAGTAAATCTTCAGTCTGTGGTAACTCTTCAGCTAAGGTAAACAAATCCATCTCATTGCCAATATCTTCCATCAGCTGTTGCGCCTCTGAAGAGTTAGCCTGATAAGCTTGGGTTAACTTAGCTTCAAATTTTGTTCCATCTAACTTGATGATAGCAAGTTCAACCCCCGCATAACGCCGCACTTCTAGCATGGCATTAAGCGGCGTGTTGTCGGTGTAAAACAAACAAAGCTGTTCGTTTTCTTTAGCCAAAACTAATTGAAAACGATGTGAAAATGCAAACGGCAGGCGCTCTTTACTGCTCGAGTGAAAAACTTCATCGCCTTCGACCACTTCCATAGCAACGTCACTTGATACTTGGGCTAACGGCTCTGTCATTGCACTATCAATCATTATTTTGAGCCTTGTCCTTTTGCATGCTTTCATCAATGATACGTAAAGCAGGATCTGAATCACGCATATCGGTACTCAAACCTTGACCGCTTTTGTAACGTTCAAGCATGTCATTCACTTCATCAGGTAAATA
The DNA here is from genome assembly GCF_023283885.1 of Shewanella basaltis. Classification (GTDB taxonomy): domain Bacteria; phylum Pseudomonadota; class Gammaproteobacteria; order Enterobacterales; family Shewanellaceae; genus Shewanella; species Shewanella basaltis. The sequence continues at coordinate 49,941 of NZ_JAKILA010000024.1, read as the reverse complement.
CGCTTCTTGGTTCCACTCTTCTAATACAGGTACTTGAGTATTGGGCATTAAATTAATACCTCTGTCTTGTTGCTCAAGCTGTAAAGCACGGAAGTAATTGTATTTACGACCCGCAATCCCTTCCATTGTCATGCCATCGCGAATAATGGTTGGTTTAATAAAAATCATCAGATTTTTCTTGGTTTTCTTGCTTGATGAAGACTTAAATAGGTGCCCCAATACTGGAATATCACCCAGAATAGGTATTTTTTGGACACTTTCTTGCACTTCTTCGTTAATCAAACCACCTAGTACCACAATTTGACCGGAATCGGCCATCACGGTTGTGGTTAAACGACGAGTAGAAAAACTGATATCAACACCGGTATTACCATTCACACCCGACACTTCTTGCTCAATGGTTAACTTGACCGAAGAGCCTTCGTTAATTTGCGGTACAACTTTTAATTTAACCCCCACCTCTTTACGCTCTACCGTTTGAAATGGATTGTCATTGTTTGAACTAGACGTTGAACCAGTAATGATAGGAACCTCATCACCAACGATAAATGATGCTTCTTGATTATCCAAAGTGGTGATCGACGGTGTCGCCAACACGTTTGAGTTCGTATCACTTGAAACAGCCTGAATTAGCGCTGCAAAGTTGCCTGTAGTCACACCCCATGCCATGCCATTCACTTTACCCAGTGCCTGAGCAATAAGGGTATAGTCACCATCTGATGTTGGATTTGTGGTCGTGGTTGAGCCACCGTCAGAGTTGGTCACAGTCACTGTTGTGCCTTCCTCTTCACGTGCGGCCCATACACCCGCACCCACTTCACTAATAGTAGGGCCGATGTTATTAAATTGGGTTAAGCCACCAGCTTCGCTACCCCATTGCACACCAAAGCCAACGTTATCGCCTTCGGCAATTTCAACAATAATGGCTTCAACCAATACTTGAGCACGACGAATATCTAACTGATTAATGACACTTTCAATCGTACGTAATTGATCCGGCTCAGCACTGATGACCAATGAGTTAGTATCTGGATGTGCCATAATATTAATGTCATTACGGCGTTTACTGGTGCTGGCACCGGCTTGTGCTGCGCCGCTGTCCTTGTTGTCTTGCAGGTTTTGTGCAAAGCCTGTTAATACTTCAACTAAATCTTCAGCTTTTGCATAACGCAAGTAACGGACCTTGGTATTGCCTGTGCTGGCTTGCTCCGCATCTAAACGCTGAATAAGCTCAACAACACGCTGACGGCTTTTTTCATCGCCACTGACCACTACGGCATTCATACGCTCATCGGCAACCACCTTCGGTGCCTGGCCAGGCAGCTGAGCTTGGTTAGCACTTGAGCGATATAGGGTATCGACAATGCGAACAATTTCACCTGCCGAAGCATAATTTAAGGTTACGACCTCAACAGCGGTATCACCTTGCTTGTCTACGCGGCGAACAATATCAACTAGCTTGTTTACGACGGCTGCGCGACCAGAAATCATCAATACGTTTGCTTGGTCATAGTTAACAACGTTACCGCCGCCGGCATTATCATTTAACTGGCGTAATAAAGGCGCTAACTGCTTTGCTTCAGAGTTGTATAATGGCACCACGCGGGTGACCATTTCATCACCTAAACCTGGAGTATTGTCGTCTGCCACACGAATAGCCGATGTTTTGGCATCTTTATCTTTAATGACCTTGATAACCTGGTTTTCCATCTCTACAACGGCATAACCGTATACCTGCAGCACGTTTAGAAAGAACTGGTAGTATTGCTCGTCATTTAATAAATCATAGCTACGAACATTAATTTTACCGCGCACAGTGGGGTCGACAATAATGGTTTTATTGAGGTTTTTACCGACAATATTAATAAACTCTTGAATGTCTGTGCCTTTAAAGTTGGCTGCATACTGTTCCGACAACGCCATCGGCGCGGCCATCATGGCTGCACTGGCTAACATTCCAGCAATAATTTTTTGTCGGATCCCTTTGTTATTCATTTTACTCAATCCTCTCACGCCAAATTACTCTGGCAAACTAAACATGATTTCGACCAACTGCCCTTCACGCTCTACCATGACAGCCATTTCGGTGAGCTCTGGCAGCTGCGCCATCACTTCTAAAGCCTGACCCATCTCGGTCAGATCATATCCATTTATTGATTTAGCTAAGTCATTCGCTTGAAAGCCAGCTTGCTTAAATAAATCAACATCTTTACCTGGGTTTAAACGATAACCAGCAAGTGTTTCACCCTTGCGCACGGGTGAAATTGATAAAAAGTCGGTAATTTTACTCGGGTCTGCCAATAATTCATCTCGCGAATTAGACAGTTCTTCAGAGAAATCTTGGTTACTGCGACGATCAACACGGGTGACTTGTCTATCAACCTTAGCCTGTTGTAACTGTTCATTAGCCTGGCTTTGGGTTGTGTATTTAAGGCCATCAAGCATTAACGTTTCATAACGACCGCCATTGGTAATAATAATTCTGTCGGCATACACTTCTTTTAACGAAGCTGACGTACCTTTGATTTTATCACCTAAGCTATACGTTTCTTGCTGACCGCTAGACTCAATCACCGCCAAACCTTGCTCTTCTGCGGTTGACGCCACCACGCCGGTTAACTGAATAGACAAATTGGTTTTAGGCGCATCTGTTATTTGTTCAACCACTTCTGGCTTTGGCTTTTGTGCGTTGTCATCAACACGACCAAACAGTGATAGGTTACGCACACCAGAAAGCTCAATACGCTTGCTGGCGTTTGCAGAAATGGGGGATGGTTGCCAAGTCGCAGATTGCGATGACACCGGCATCAACTTCCATGTAATTTGAGCAGCAAGTAAAAGCACAATGACTAATCCCAACCAAAACACTGCAACACTTAACGGCTTATGCGGCACAGTGGCGGCTTTGGTGATCAGTTTATCTAATAAATCCATATATAATTGGACCCTCTATACGTCTTGGTACAGGTCTCTGTTCTAATTGTTGAAAAGTAATACTGTGCCATCATGCTAACCTACAGAAGATAAAGCAACAACCCTAGAGCATATCGATTGGCGAAACTGCACCAAATATGCTAAGTTTGCGCGCACAATTGAGGCTCAATTTAACCCCATATAGCAATAATACTTACATTGTATGGCAGTTAGGTTACTCAGTCTGTGAAATCATCCCTGTTTTGGAGGCCATTTGAATCAAATTCAGTCCGAAAAGCACATCATTCGGTTAGATAAATGGTTATGGGCGGCACGATTTTATAAAACCCGCGCCATTGCAAAAGACATGATTAACGGCGGTAAAGTACATTACAACGGCCAACGGACTAAATCCAGCAAGAATGCTGAAGTCGGTGCAAAAATTCGTCTACGCCAAGGCCATGATGACAGAGAAGTGATCATTAAGGTGTTATCGGGCCACCGACAAGGTGCAAGCATCGCACAAACTTTGTACGAAGAAACCAGCGAAAGCATTAACAAACGCATGATCAATGCTGAAGCACGACGATTAAATATTTTGAATAACCCGGCTCCAGAACACAAACCGGATAAAAAACAACGACGCCAGCTTATGCGCTTTAAAGATTATTAAGCGACAAAAAGTGAAGAGAGTAAAGATGAACAACGATATATTACATCGCTATCTATTTGATAATGCAGATGTTCGCGGTGAAATAGTCCAACTTGAAAAAAGCTATCAAGAAGTGCTTTCCGCTCACCAATACCCTGTTGCTGTGCAACATTTATTAGGCGAATTGATGGCTGCAACGTCACTATTAACCGCCACAATCAAATTTACCGGTGACATTAGCGTGCAGCTCCAAGGAGACGGCCCAGTCACTTTAGCGGTGATTAACGGTAATAACGAGCAAGTGTTACGTGGTGTATCACGTTGGAACGGCACCATTGCCGACGATGCAAGCTTGCAACAAATGTTTGGCAAAGGCTACATGGTCATTACCCTCACGCCAGACGAAGGTGAGCGCTATCAAGGTATTGTGTCGTTAGATCATGTCGATTTAGCCGCCTGCCTAGAAGAATATTTTAATCAGTCTGAGCAATTACCCACGCAAATCAAATTATTTGCTAACGGTAAACAGGCCGCGGGGATGTTATTGCAAGTATTACCCACAAAGTCTGAACAAAATGAAGACTTTGAACATTTATCAACCCTCACAGCCACCATTAAAGCTGAAGAGTTATTTAGCCTCGAGGCACAAGATGTGCTGCACCGCCTATATCACCAGGAAGAAGTGCGTTTATTTGATCCTGTCGATGTAACGTTTAAGTGTACCTGCTCAAGAGAGCGAAGCGGTTCTGCAATTAAAACCCTGTCTCAAGCAGAAATAGAAGCGATATTAGCCGAAGACGGAAAAATCGATATGGGCTGTGAATACTGTAAGCAAACTTACTCATTCGATGCTATCGACATTGCAGCATTATACGCTGGCAGCCACGGAAGTGACTCGCAGCAATAGCTGTAACCACAACGCAATAAATTACCAAAAAAGGCGCCTAAGGCGCCTTTTTTATGCTTTAAAATTTACTTTTCTATTAAAAAAACTAAAAACTTTCAAAAAAATTACCAAACTGTTCGTTACCAAAGCCTCAACATCAGTTACAATCGCCTTGTTAGCATATACAGCCAGCGTGCAACATTAAAACCAAGCTAACTTAACCTCTACATCAAAAATCAACATCGATTTACAACGAAACCCGACCTAAAAGACATGGAGACAAACACTATGGCGGATTTATCACACCGCGTTCACCTTAACCCTACGACAGCACAGCTTGTTGAAATCGCGCTTCTTCGTGGAGAAGGTCAGCTCACCGCCAATGGTGCATTAGTGGCCAAAACCGGAGAAAGAACAGGACGTTCACCTAACGACCGTTTCATTGTAAAAGATCCAAGTACCGAAGCCGATATTGAATGGGGCAAAGTTAACCGCCCATTTGATGCGGGTAAATTTGACGCGTTATGGGGACGTGTAGAAGCCTACCTTGCCGATAAAGAAATTTTTATGTCTGAACTTGAAGTCGGTGCAGATGATGATCACTACATCCCAATCAGAGTGACGACCGAATACGCATGGCATCAAATTTTTGCGCGTAATTTATTTATCATCCCTAAGCGTTTTAATCGCAACAACAAAGACACTTGGCAAATTATCAACGCCCCTGGTTTTGTGTGTGAACCTGAACGTGACGGCACAAATTCTGAAGCGGCAGTTATCCTTAACTTTGCAGAGCGTAAAGTGCTACTGGCAGGACTTAAGTACGCAGGTGAAATGAAAAAGTCGATGTTCTCGGTGCAAAACTTTTTACTCCCTGCCAAGGGCGTACTACCAATGCATTGCTCAGCAAACGTCGGACACGATGGCGACACAACGTTATTCTTTGGGTTATCTGGTACGGGTAAAACCACATTGTCGGCCGATCCTAAACGTTTGTTAATTGGTGATGATGAACACGGCTGGGCACCCGGTGGCGTGTTTAATATCGAAGGCGGTTGTTACGCCAAATGTATCGACCTAAGCCAAAAAAATGAGCCCGTAATTTGGGATGCGATTCGTTTTGGCACCGTATTAGAAAACGTGGTACTTGATGAACAACGCGTACCTAACTACAACGACACTAGCCTTACAGAAAACAGCCGAGCAGCTTACCCACTTGAACATATTGCTCAACGTAAAGTAGAAAATCGTGGTGCTGAACCTCATGCTGTTGTCTTTTTAACCTGTGATGTATCAGGAGTGTTACCACCAGTATCGGTATTAAGTAAAGAACAAGCAGCTTATCACTTTCTGTCGGGGTACACGGCCAAAGTTGGGTCAACGGAAATGGGTTCAACCTCAGCTATTCAATCAACGTTTTCGACGTGTTTTGGCGCACCATTTTTTCCGCGTCCTGCAGGGGTATACGCCGAGTTACTGATGGAGCGTATTGAATCTTTTGGCAGCCAAGTGTATTTAGTTAACACTGGCTGGACAGGCGGCCCTCACGGTGTTGGTAAGCGTTTTGACATTCCAACTACCCGCGCCATTGTCGATGCTATTGTCAGTGGCGAGCTAAAAGATGTTGAAACCGTGCATATTGATAAACTGAATCTCAATGTTCCTGTTGCGGTAACAGGTGTAGACAGCCAGTTACTCAACCCGGTTAACACTTGGAGTGATGCAGCTCAATACAACAAGTATGCACAGCAACTAGCACAAGAGTTCAGCGACAACTTTGCCAAATATCAAGTCTCAGATGCCATAAAACAGGCTGGTCCTAAAGTATAATAAAGCTGAGATAATCCATAGATAGACCATAAAAATCCCAACTTAGGTTGGGATTTTTTATGGTGTAGCCTCATATTCATTAAAGGGTAATGTTATGATGCCGTTTCTGTTTATGCCATTGACATCATTTCCTAGAGGTCTTCATGCACCGTACTTTGCTTGCTAGTTTATGGATTAGCCCTTTGTTATTTTGCGCAGCCTTATGTGTTGCGGCCGATGATCACACCCAACGGTCTACACACACCACGATTGAGCAAGCAAATACCTTTATCAACGACAACATATTACCGCCAATCCAGCCATGGTCGGGAGCGAGCGAAACGTTACTGTTAAGTGCAGAACACCCCTGGGCAACCCCTTTTGAACAACACGGTTACCTTAGCACCCCAAACTACAGCGACACCATGGCATGGTTAGATAAACTCGTTGACAGTAGCGACGTATTACACAAAGTTAGCCTAGGGAAAAGCCCACAAGACCGTGATATATGGATGATAGTTGCCTCAAGTGAAGGCGTTCAAGGTGCAACCGCGTTAACCGATAATGGTAAAGCAACGGTGTTTGTGCAAGCCGGTATTCACTCTGGAGAAATCGACGGGAAAGATGCTGGCATGATGCTATTACGTGATATTAGCCACGGCAATAAACGCGCATTACTCGACAAGGTTAATTTATTATTTGTGCCTATATTAAGTGTTGATGCTCACGAGCGTAGCAGTGAATACAATCGCGTTAATCAACGAGGTCCAATCAATATGGGCTGGCGTACTACCGCAAATAATCTCAACTTAAACCGCGATTATGCCAAAGCGGATGCACTTGAAATGCAGCACCTCATTCGCACAATCAATATTTGGCAACCCGATTTGTATATAGATGTGCATGTAACCGACGGTATTGACTATCAGTACGATGTGACTTTTGGCTACAACGTAAAACAGGGCTACAGCCCTAGCAGTTTTAACTGGTTAGAGACGATTTATCGGCCCGCAATTGAAAAAGCACTGACTGAACAGGGGCACATTCCTGGGCCACTGGTATTTGCATTAGATAATGCAGATATGGCAAAAGGCATTTCACTTTGGAATCCAAGCCCAAGGTTTTCAAATGGCTATGGTGATGCCCGTCACCTACCTACCATTTTAATCGAAAATCACAGCCTAAAACCCTATAAACAACGGGTGCTAGGAACCTACATCATGCTCGAAGAGACGCTTAACACCGTCGCTAAACACAGCACCAAACTCAAGTCAGCCATTTATGCTGATAAATACCGTCACCCAAATCAATTAACACTCACTTGGCAAAACGAACAGTTACCAAAAGGTATCGACTTTAAAGGTATAGATTACCGAATAGAAACCAGCCCAATTAGCGGTGCTGATGTTGTGCGCTGGACAGGTGAGCCGAAGCTTTACCCCAATATTCCTGTTGTTGCAAACACTAAGCCTGGCATAGTAGTCTCACGACCTGTTGCTTATTATATTCCGCCACAATGGACCACAGTGATTGAACGTTTATCATTGCACGGTATACGTTTCACGCGTCTTGAAAAACCAACACGCATTAAGGCGCAACAATATCAATTTAACGACCCTGTGTTTTCTTCCGCTGATTACGAAGGCCGTCAAACTGTCACCGCCACGACCGTCAGCAATGAGGTCAGTTTGTCACTTCCTGCAGGAACAGTACGCATTGCGACCGAGCAACCCTTGGGCGATTTAGCTATGTTGTTATTAGAGCCACAAGCTGAAGACTCATTGTTTTATTGGGGGTTTTTCAACACCATCTTCACTCAAACAGAATACATTGAAGACTACGCCGTTGAGCCGCTGGCTACAAAAATGTTGGCTGAAAATCCAGATTTACAAGCAGAGTTTGCTCAAGCGCTCAAAGACCCTGCGTTTGCAAAAGACAGTAAAGCCAGACTACGTTGGTTTTATCAACGTAGTCCATATTATGACAAGCAATATTTAGTTTACCCGGTACTTCGGGCAATGAAATAACAATGTGCATAACACTAAAAGCGCTTCGGCGCTTTTATGCTAATCCGCATGTATAAATTAAGACTCAGTGTCCTGCAGTTTTAGTTTAAGATGTCGCTATATAGTAGTGGTTGTTGCTTAGGTGTAGCCATCTACATCAAGGTCATTTCAAGCCATTAAGAAGGTTGTGACGCCAGCTTTGCAAGGCACGTTCGCTCAACGCGCATAGCTAATGCATTACTGATGTGAAAATTCAATCCAATCATGATGCTCTCTGTTATTGAAATCCTTAGGTAACGTAGGGTTATCCAATATAAAAATCTGGCTAGCTTGATAACGACTTAACGGAAATATCGCTGACGTGGTAGGGTGGTGCATCAAAAAATCAGCTAATTTGCCATTGGCGAGTAATTGCGACAAACCTTGGGTAAGACGTTTGGCCAACGGCTTATTTTGCTTATCCACAAAAAAGTACATTGGTAATGGGTAACGTAAGATTAATTTGTCGTATACCATTAATTCCTCATGCCCTTGAGTGTTGACTTCGGCATAAGCCTCATTAATGCCCCGCGGAAAATAATCACAGCGCTGTTGTGCTAACATGCTGTACATCAAAGAGAAAGAGATCACTCGCTCAACCAGAAAACCGTTATGCTCCAAAATATCAGAATCAGGCCACTGGCTACCTTGGCAGGCCACCATTTTTTGCAATTGGGCTACGGTAGTGATCTTAGCAAACTCACTGACACGATTACGCGCAATCACTGGTACTCGGTACCCCAATAGCCCACCCTCTAGCGGTATGGTTATCGCAAGATAATCACGTTCACGCGCAAAGCTTGTTCCGGCCCAATACACATCTAGCTGACCCTTTTTTAACAGATTAAAGCCACGAGCTTGCGATAAGGTCGATTCCAAAACAACAATACGGCTAGGCCCATAATCGGCAGCCGTGCTATTTAACACTAATTGCAATAAATCAACATAATATTGGTAGGAGGTATTATCTACCGATTGAGAAGGCTGAATACGAACAACATCCTCAGCGCTTGCTTGCGCTGACCACAACCATAATAGCATCAACAAACAGCGTGATTTAGCCACCAATTACGTGAGTCCATCGTGTTCTGATTTATCCAGTGTAGCTATAAATACAAGTAAATGAACTACCTGGCGTTTTCAGTGTGAGCATTTAATGCACAATATTGTGTAATGAGTTGTAATTTTTGCTGACGAGACATTTTTTTTACTGCAATTTCGCGTTTTAATGCCCCACTTCGATCAATTTGAGACTCTTGATAAACGAGCGTCAATGGCCCCTTACCTTTTAAAAATTTTGCCGCTTTTGGCCCGCTGCTTTGATGCTCAGTAAAACGTCGCTCAACATCTGTCGTCACACCGGTGTACAAATGCGAATTGGCACAGCGAATAATATATAAATACCAGGTAGAAACAGGTTTAATTTGAGACATAAATGATAAAAACCTTAAGTATGATCATAAAACTCTTTTACTATCATGGCATACTAAGCGTTATTAATAGCGAACGTTATGTTAACTCAGGCGCTAAAAAAGTGCCTTAGGTATTCATTAAGGAAGTTCAGATGCCACACAACCAAGACCCTTGCGCACAACCCACATTATTGCATCCAGACCAAGCGCTTGAACAGTTATTAGCGCAAGTAGAGGCAACGCAAGACTCTGAACTGGTCACGCTCAATCATGCAATCAATAGAGTACTCGCAGAAGACTTATCTTCGAGCATAGATTTACCACCATTTGATAATTCAGCAATGGATGGTTATGCCTTTCGCTATGCCGATTTAGAGAGCACACAAACAAGCACCACACTCACGTTAGTGGGCAGTTCATTTGCTGGTCATCCATTTCATGGTAAAGCGCAGCCCAATTCATGTATACGCATTATGACCGGGGCTCCAGTCCCGGCTGGTTACGACACAGTACAAATGCAAGAAAGCACACAAGCACAGGGCGATCTCATTACTATAGAACACCCACATAAGCTCGGTGCAAACGTTCGTAAACGCGGAGAAGAATTACTGGCCGGCACAAAAGTATTGCACCGAGGGATCACCATTCGCGCTGCCGAAATGGGGGTGTTGGCCACCATTGGTATTAGCCAGGTACGCGTAACCCGTAAACTAAAAGTGGCCTTTTTCTCAACAGGTGACGAATTACGCCCAGTTGGCAGTGAATTGTCGCCTGGGCAAATTTATGATTCAAACCGCTACTCTATTCAAGGCTTATTGAGCAAAAGCCATGTCGAGTGGATAGATCTTGGTGTAATTAGCGATAACAAAGAAGCCATTCGAGGTGCATTTAAAGAGGCGGCAAGTTTGGCGGATATGGTGCTGACATCTGGTGGGGTATCGGTAGGTGAAGCAGATTTCACCAAGCAAATTTTATCAGAAGAAGGCCAAATAACATTTTGGAAGCTGGCCATAAAACCCGGCAAACCATTCGCCTTTGGCAAAATAGGCAAAGCAGTATTTTGCGGACTACCTGGCAACCCTGTGTCGTCAATGGTCACGTTTTATAAACTTGTTCTGCCCATTTTACATAAAATGCAGGGGCTCAAACCTGCCACACCGTTATTTTGCCAAGCGACATTACAAACTGATATCCGTAAACACCCAGGCCGAGTCGAATACCAACGTGGCGTATTAAGCCGAAATGAGTCGGGCGAATTGCAAGTGTCAATTACCGGCAGTCAAGGTTCTGGCATGTTGACGTCAATGAGTTTAGCCAACTGTTTTGTCATTTTAGAGCAATATCAAGGTGATTTGGCTAAGGGCAATACCGTCACCGTTGAGCCTTTTAATAGCGTACTTTGCTAGGAGCATTATGCAGCCTGTAGATCAAGAGATATTGAGCGACAATGAGATGTTGCGCTACAGCCGTCAAATATCCATCAAAGCAATGGACATCGACGGCCAAGAAAAACTCAAACAAGCCAAAGTATTGATTATTGGCGCCGGCGGTTTAGGCTGTGTAGCGAGTCAATATCTTGCTGTTGCGGGGGTGGGCGAAATAACAATCGTCGACTTTGACACGGTTGAGTTATCAAATTTACAACGCCAAGTGTTGCATTTTGACGAAAATATTGGCCAAGCAAAAGTGCTCTCTGCAAAACAAACACTGGCAAAGCTCAATCCGCTCATCAACATTAACGCAATAAATGCACTATTAGACGATACCGAAATTGACACATTGGTGAGTCAGCATACTCTAGTGCTCGACTGCACCGATAATGTCACGGTACGCGAGCAACTCAATAAAAGCTGCTTTAAGCACAAAATAGCCTTGGTGTCTGCCGCGGCTATACGCATGGAAGGTACAGTCACAGTATTTGACTATCATGCAGATACGCCTTGTTATCAGTGTTTTAGCGCATTATTTGGTGAGCAACAGTTAACCTGCGTTGAATCAGGTATTTTAGCTCCCGTGGTTGGAATGATTGGTTGCATCCAGGCAACAGAGGCCATCAAAGTGATCTGCGCGATGGGGCAGGCTTTATCAGGAAAGTTACTCATGGTCGATGCGATGACCATGGAATTTAGGCAAATGACACTGCCTAAACAACCGCAATGCAAAGTATGCGCTGCTATGTAAAAAAACCAAAAAGCACAGCAGGGTAACCCCTCTAGTGCTTTTATTGTGCCGCTGGCATGTGGTTGTCGTTTGTCTCTGTGGCCAATAATGCTTGTTGTGCTAGGCGCTCACGCTCCGCTTTTGCAACATAAGGCTGTTTGTTAGTGCCATGCAACTTAGCATTCGCTTTTTTGGCCTTAGCCTTTAGCGTTTGGTTAATTTTCTTTTTACGATTCATTATCGGCTCACACTTAAAAGCATCATTATAGCGTCAACCACTGTACACGCCTATACATTCTAGAACAGGCCCTAATACACCACACACGTTAACCTTTGATGTTATAAATCCTCTTGTAAAACAACCCATATCGCATGAATCAGCCCTGGGATAAAAAAGAAAAAACATAACAACACGTTAATCAGTAAATCTTTACCCATCCCTTTTTTCAAAAATACCGCTAAAGGAGGCAGTAATATCGCAATAATGACCAACAACAATTTGTTTGTGTCCATTTTTTTCATCCTTATTTTGTTGCTTAATTTAGAGAATACAATTATAAAAATAGCATAATATACAACTCATTAATGAGAAACTTTGTAACATTTAGATGAGCAGCTCACACACTTAGCACGATTGCTGCGCTTGTTCTGCTCACACTAACCGCAGTAAACAGTCACGAAATAGGTGATCAAACAGCGAATCGACTATCATAAATATTCGCTAACGATTTGAGCAATCTACCCTGACTCTATATCGTTACTTGTGTGCTATTGTTAAACGTTAGCACACAATAACTAGCCACGTAACAATACTGAATAGGTCATATGGAACATAGCCAAAGTATTATATTTGTTCAGTTTTTTTGCTTAATTGGTACAAGCTGTGCCATTGCCTGGGCAATATATGCTGGCGTTTTCAGAATTGCGCCAAAGGCAAGTTGGCGCTTTACGCTAGCCAATATATGCACCGTATGTGGCATTTTGCTCTACACCCAGCGCAGTGAGTCAGTTAATTACCTGTACTGGTTTGCTGCAGACATGGCTGTATTAATGGGGTTTGCACTTGTGCGCTGGGGCTGCCAACATTTATTTAAACAATCTATCTCTTATGTGTTTGACCTAGTGTTACTCAGCAGTTGCGCGTTACTCATGTTGTTAGTACCTCCTTCTCTAGCCTATGCCGTTTATCTGGTCATTATTATGAGCATCACAGCGGCCATACTTGTGTCACTTACCGGTGTCGATAACGTCAAATCATCGATACAACACATGCCAATATTTTATGCGGTATTAATCAATGTGCCTTTTTTTGTCATGGGCATGCTATTTATCGTCCGAGCTATGGCTTTATTCTATTCTCCTGACCAACTTAGCAATTTATCTGCCGCCAATACGCTTAACGCCCCTTTAGTGATGTGGAGCTACATTATTTTATTACTACTGACTAATTTGGTGTTATACGGCAATGCGTTAACTCGTTTAGTGTATAAAGTAGCGCGGCTGGTCAATAAGGATCACCTTACAGGATTATGGAATCGTCACGCATTACTCGATAAATTAGACGAAGTTCATGCCTTGTGGCAGCGTAATGGCTCGGCATACAGTTTACTGGTGCTAGATGTCGATCACTTTAAACAGGTTAACGATACGTATGGGCACATGGCTGGCGACGCGATACTGAAACATACCGCTAAATTAATGCAGCAGTCACTTAGGAAGGTTGATTTTATTTGTCGTTATGGCGGCGAGGAGTTTTTAATTATTCTCCCCTCAACAAATAGCACAGAGGCCTTTGTTGTCGCCCAAAAAATACAATCACAAATCAATAGCACATCAGTTAAATGGAAACAAAAAGAGATTGCCGTCACCTTGAGTATCGGCTGTGCAACTTGTAATACTCACACCAACATTGAGCAACTATTGCAGCTAGCCGATGAGGCAATGTACCTTGCTAAAAATACTGGCCGCAACGCTATTCGTACTAAAGCGCTTGAACCTAGCGAGTGACACCAGGCGAGCATTGAATAATGCCAAATTGGTCGTTATACGCAGGCGACCTAAACACAAACAGACTATTTTTTAGTCGGCCAAGCAAGGTTATCGGGTTGGAGCCATTGCTGGCTAACCAATGAAGTAAATACCTCATCATTAAACTCTGCCCCTTGCGTTGGTCGCTGCTGAAAAACATACTGCTGGCCTAAATAGTTAAAATGCAAACTGTAAGCATGCAAATAACAGCGATCACTTTCATGCTGGCCGTAAAGCGTGTCACCTAAAATAGGCACGCCAATACTTGCCATCGCCACCCTTAATTGGTGGGTTTTTCCGCTCAATGGTTTTAATAAATAGGCGCGTTTACCTTCACAGAGACTTAAGCAAAAAAACTGTGTCACTGCTGGGTTTTCAGTTGTGCGTAGCAATTTGTACATACTGCGACGGGACTTTGCCATATCACCCACAATCCAGCCTTGCTTTTTTTTAGGCTTGCCTAATGCAATGGCTAAGTAATATTTCTGAACCTGATGCGCGGTAAACATTTGTGTAAATACATTGGCAGCTTGTGGCGAGCGAGCCACAATGAGCAAACCTGAGGTGGGGCTATCAAGACGATGCACCGGATACAACTTATACCCCAAATCCGCTTCGGCTTGAGCAATAACCCCTGCGGTGCCATCTTGGCTATGAAAATGCACATTGCAGTCTTTATTGATCACAATAAAGTCATGTTGCTCGCTCAGCAGTTGATACATGGCAGGATCCAACATAATGAAGGGCAGCGACTGAAGCGCTGACTATTTAAAATGAATATTAACTAACAACCCAGGGTTATTGTCGTGTAATGAAATCGTGGCTTTGTGACGTGACAAAATGGCTTTTACCATCGATAACCCCAAACCAGTGCCTTTGTAATGCCGGCTTGGATCAAGGCGCACCAGACGGTCAAACACCCGCTCTTTATCGTCGTCCAAAATGCCAGGTCCATTATCGCTAATTTGAATATGTTTTCCACGTTGTTTAATGCAAATGGCTGCGCCTATTGGCGAATACTTGATTGCGTTATCGACTAAATTAAACAGCGCCTGGAATAACAAGTATTTGTCGCCGTTTATCTGGACGTCATGTTCAAGCGAAATCTTCAAGACTTGATCTCGAGACTCGGCGATAACTTCTGCCATTTCAAATAAATCTTGGCAAATTTGCTGTAAGCTGACGGGTTGTAAATCTAAGGTTTGTTGGCCCTCTTCGATTCGAGTTAATGACAACATCGCATCAAAGGTGCCAAGGCAATGGTCTAACTCTTCAAGCAACTCGGCACTTGCATCGGCTAGCTGATGAGTCGGTTTGTCTGGCAGTTGCTCTATACCAATGCGCAAGTGTGACAGCGGTGTACGCAAGTCATGGGCAATGTTATCAGTGACCCCACGCACTGCACGTAAGTTTTGTTCAAGGGTATCAAGCACCAGATTAAACTGCCGCGCTAACATATCGAACTCATCCTGGCTGTCACTGACAGGTAGGCGAGTTTCGTAATGCCCGGCCTCAATTTGCTCACTCAAACGGTTGTATTCGACCAGTCGTCTAAGAATGGCTTTAGAGAAAATATACCCTAACGCCAATGTTAACCCTAGAGTAAAGGCCACCGCCCAAAAAGCCGCATTGATAAACTTTTCAATAAGGGTCGCTAAATGATCGGTACGGGTGGCAATCAATACTGGGCCGTAGCGAGTCATAACGAGTCCGCCCGTCAAAATATGCAGCTTATCTGGGCCACCAGTAAAGATTGGAAAGTCTTTGGTTTCTGGTAACTGTGGCATGTTTTCAGGCAAAAAGGTCAATGCCCCAACCATGTCGACACTGTTACGCCAGGCAATTAATGCCGTTTTAGGATCGGCGGCACGGATCTGCGCCGCAAAACTTCTTCGATTTACGGTAAGTGCTAGCTGCTGATATCGTTGCATTTCTGCTGCAAGATGCTTATCAACCTGATTTTGCTGTTCTATCACTAATTGGCGATAAAGGCTTAATACCAACATCACAATTAAGATGG
The DNA here is from genome assembly GCF_023283885.1 of Shewanella basaltis. Classification (GTDB taxonomy): domain Bacteria; phylum Pseudomonadota; class Gammaproteobacteria; order Enterobacterales; family Shewanellaceae; genus Shewanella; species Shewanella basaltis. Next base: position 34,016 of record NZ_JAKILA010000024.1, on the reverse strand, counting down.
TCACTAACGTCGAGAAGATAAGCGTAATGCGCCACGCACTACTTTGGTATGGCTTAATGGCCTTTGCAGAGGCGATAACCCGAACCCCTTACTGTTTCGATTAATTCACCGTGTCCAAGCTCTTCAAATTTACGACGCAGCTTTGCAATATGCACATCAATCACATTGGTCCGAGGGTCGAAATGGTAATCCCACACAGCCTCAAATAGCAGCGTGCGGCTAATCACTTGATTTGGATGTTCCATCAGATATTTCAGCAACTGAAACTCTTTTGGCTGCAACATTAACTCGTTGTCGTCCAATGTCACTTTACGTGTTAGCAGTTCCATTTTTAGACCACCCACCTCAATATCTGTGGCGGCTGGCTCAACAACATTGCGTTGGACTAATTTTTCAGCACGTACTAATAATTCGGCAAACGCAAAAGGTTTGGTCATGTAATCATCGCCACCAGCACGCAACCCTTTAACACGCTCGTCAACGTGGCTCAGTGCGGAGAGAATCAGTACGGGAGTTTTATTACCACTGGTGCGCAAAGCAGACAATAAGGTCAGGCCATCTAACTTAGGCAACATACGATCTAAAATGAGTAAGTCGTACTGATTATGCTTAGCTAACGTTAAGCCTTCTTGGCCATCTGTTGCGCTGTCTACTTGGTATTTTTGCGCTGTAAATCCGTCGGCCACATACTTTAACGTGGTGGCATCATCTTCAACCAATAAAATACGCTTAGTCATAGAGTGTTTAATCCCATTTGAGCAGTGGAAGTGGACGTAAGGTTTCAATGTCGAAAGCAATGGTATTTTTACTGTCTTGATTGAGGAGTTTTAGTTCGAGGTAACTAATTGATAAATCGTGGTCCAATTCCGCTTGCGTTAAATATCCTTGTTGATTTTCAATCGCTAATGCGACTAATGCTGAAAATGTCATGTGCTTAGCTTGCAATACTTTTGCAGCATTGAGCAAACCAATATCATCTGTACTATAGTCCGATGATTTTTCTTTAAGCAATACGCCATCGAGAGCTCGGTATTGATATTTGCTCATTTTACGTGTTTCTAGGTTCACCATAGAAATTTTGTAAATAAGCAGTCCTTCTTCCACATCAACATCAAAATCGCAAATAGTGCCCTTATCTTGCTGTTCTAACTGCTCCATGACCACAATAGGCTTTAAAAACTCACCATTGATCAATAACGTGTGCATAGATGGCGTTGCCATCACGGCACAAGGAAGAAAGCATATTGCTAGTAGCAACCGAACCATCACGAGCCTCTATTTGATTAAAAATTTTATTACAGCACTACTCTACCTAACCGCGGCCAAAGTCCCAAGAAATCTAAGATTAATAATTGATCATAAATACCATAAAACAGGGCGTTATCGGCAATAATTAGTTCGGCAATGGCACATTTAAGATATGAATCTGTTCAGACTTTAATGCAATGGTTGTTTGCATTTTGGCTTGTAGACCAAGTTTATCAACTAAATGGGTTGGTACGTCGGCGTTGATCACAGAGCCAATGCCGATTACAGACGCAATCACCCGTGACGACTCCCCCATCACCAACACAGACTCAATCAGAACGTCTAGCTTATTTAAGCTTTTACATAAACGACCACTACTAATGGCATTAAATCGGATACCTTGATTTGGTATAACCCAGCGTATAGCTTGTCCTATCGCTAATGGTGGCGCACTGTCACTAACAATTAACTCTTCGCCCAACGTAAACCATGTCATGTTACGTTCAATGTCTTGGTCTACCACTTTGCCGTCAAAAATATTTCTCAGCCCCATTTGCCTTGCAACTGCCTCATCATGCGGATGAGATAACACCTCAAACGGCCGACCGTGCTGCAACATTTGGCCTTGGCTTATCAACATCATTTTGTCTGCCAGTAATAAGGCTTCATGAATATCATGAGTCACCATAATCACAGGGATAGATAGCTGCTGCTTTAATCGTGCAAGCTCTATGTATAGACGCTCACGCGTTTCGCGATCAACGGCAGAAAAAGGTTCATCAAGCAATAAAATAGCAGGCTCACGCGCTAACGCTCTGGCCAGTGCAACACGCTGGCGTTGACCACCAGACAGTTGAGCGGGTAATCGATCGGGTAATCCCTGTAAGTTAACTCGCTCTAACCAATCTAATGCACGCTGCCTTCGCTGCGCTTTAGGGACATGATCAAGACCGGCAATGACATTCTCTAACGCTGACAGGTGTGGAAATAACCCAAAATGCTGTGGCATGTAACCAATATGACGCTGCTGCGGTGTTAACGACACCGAGTGCTTTGAGTCAAACCATAATACATCACCACATTGTATCTGCCCTTGCTTTGGTAACGTTAAGCCCGCGATCATTCTAAGTAAGGTTGTTTTACCGCCGCCTGACGGGCCAACAACCGCCAACACTTCACCGGCACGACAGGTAAAGTGAGCTTCTAACGGGATGGGGGCATGTTGCGATATATGGCAGATAAGATCATCGCTGCGAGTGACCATTATGCCCTCCTAAGCGCCGAGACATACTGGTTGTTAATGCCAATGCACTCACAGCAAACAACAATAACACCAGTGACATCATGCTGGCAGAATCAAAGTCAAACGCTTGGACACTATCGTAAATAGCAATAGAGATGGTTTTGGTTTCTCCCGCAATGTTCCCCCCAAGCATAAGCACCACACCAAACTCGCCTAACACATGCGAAAAACACAATACCAATGCAGTTAATACCCCAGGCCATACCATGGGTAATTCAACCTTTAAAAAAATCCGTAAACGGCTCATACCACAGCAAGCTGCAGCATCTCGAATATCAATGGGTACCATTTCATAAGCCCGCTGTATCGGTTGTACCGCAAACGGGACATTAACTAAAACTGACGCAATCACTAAACCAGAAAAATGAAACACCAGTTGCTGCCCAAAAATCTGCTCAACGTACTGGCCGATAACACTTTGATTACCTAACCCCACCAGCAAGTAATAACCAATCACGGTTGGCGGTAGCACTAATGGCACTAAAATTATGGCTTCTAGCCAGGACTTACCGCGAAACTGGTAATAAGCTAATCCCCGACCAACAAGTATGGCTAAGGGGATCAAGAATAATACCGTAAAGGCGCTTAATTTAATCGACAACCATAATGCTTGCCAATCCATTAATTGACTGTCTCAGAAGCTGTGTTAGGTAAGTTAAAACCAAACTCACGCAGTATCTGCTGCGATTGCGGGCTTTGTATATATTGATAAAAATGCGTTGTGGTTTGTGAGGCATTTGGCATTAATGCCATACGTTGATTAAGCGGTTCGTATAAATGATCAGGAATAACCACATAATTTGCTAACGTCATAAATTGTGGTGCCAGCACCAATGACAGAGGGACAATACCACCTTGAGTGGAGCCGCTAATGGTAAATTGAGCAGCTTGCGAAGCGTTTTCACCTAAAATGAGCCTAGGCTGTATGGCATCCCATAATCCTTTGGCTTTTAATACTTCTTGGGCGCGTTCACCGTATGGGGCATGCTCGGGATTGGCTATCGCAAAGCGCTTAAGCTTGCCGTCAGTAATAAATTGTCCCAAACCAATAAGTTCTTCGTCTAGCATCATCTGTGATTGTTTTGGCGCAGCAAGCGCTAAACGGCCAATCGCATAAATAACTCCAGCATCCTGGGTGTAACCCGCCTGATGTAACTGCTCAATATAAAACTCATCGGCACTGAGCATCATTTCAAATGGCGCGCCATGCTGTATCTGAGAGACAAAGTTACCAGACGAGCCATAACTGATACGAACGCTTAACCCTGTCTCTTGTTCAAACTTGCTGACAATCTTATCGAGGGCAAACTTAATATTCGCTGCCGCTGCAATCGCTGGCGCCTCTGTTGCATTGGCGGTTGATATTGCCAAGGTAACCCCAAAAAAAACAAGCATTAATGTAGCGATAATCGCACGAGATTGTTTATTGAAACGCTCGCATTGCGTAAAAATAGATAACCGAGAAAAAAACATTAATCACTGACCTTATTGGTTGAGCAAACAACGGCGAATATTGGTTAGATTATTTTTGCCACATTTTAGCCGCTTGCTCATCACTGTCACGAGCTTCAACCCATTTACTGCCAGTCTCGTTGGCTTCGAGCTTCCAAAATGGTGCTTTGGTTTTTAAAAAATCGATTAAAAACTCACAGGCGGCAAAAGCAGCTTTACGATGAGCACTAGTCACACCAATAAACACTATTTGCTCACCCAGCGCCATAGTGCCGACTCGATGAATAATGGTGACATTATTTAATGGCCAACGCGCTCTAGCTTGCTGACAAATTTGCGACAACACCGACTCGGTCATGCCCGGATAATGCTCTAGGGTTAAATCGGTCACTGCGCTACCATCATTAAAGTCACGCACTTTACCAATAAAATTAACCACCGCACCGTCTTGGTTATCATTGGCCAATAAAGCGTATTCGTCGCTCACGCTAAAATCGTGAGTTTGCACACGTATGATTGTTTCACCATTCATATTTAGCCTCCCGTTACAGGAGGAAAAAAGGCCACTTCGTCACCGGCCTTTATCTGAGTATCCCATTGACTTATCGTTTGATTAACTGCAACAAGTAGCTTATCCGAGGTGAGCACTTTAGCCCATTTATCATCGGTTGCAGCCAATGCTGCACGTAACTCTTCTGCGGTACGAATATTGGCGCTACTGTGCTCCACTTTCGCGGTACCGAGCAACTCGCGGACTTGCGCAAAAAATAATACTTGGATCATAGTGGTCCCTCAAGAGGTTTATATAGATAAGGCATCTCACTCAACTCACGACTACACAGTAAAGTGCCCTGACTTGCCGCCGCGTTTTTCAAGTAATCTCACCTGCGAGATAATCATGTCTTTTTGCACGGCTTTACACATATCGTAAATGGTTAATGCCGCCACAGATGCCGCTGTTAATGCTTCCATTTCAACACCGGTTTTACCTGACAATTTACACAAGCTAGTAATACGTACCCGGTTATGCTCTGGCTGTGCCTCAAGCTCAACCTCTACCTTGGTTAACATTAAAGGATGACATAACGGAATAAGATCTGATGTCTTTTTAGCGGCTTGAATACCGGCAATACGAGCGGTAGCAAACACATCACCTTTGTGGTGACTGCCGCTCATGATCATTGCCAATGTCTCTGCTGCCATTTCAATAAACGCTTCTGCTCTGGCCTCACGTTCTGTGACGCTTTTCTCAGTCACATCGACCATGTGGGCATGGCCATCGGCATTGATGTGGGTAAAACGATTACTCATGATATGAATACCTTATCAAATTAAATCTGCAGGTTAGTGTCGTTTGTTCAACGAATAAAGATGGCGACTAACCGCCAATCGAAGCAAGGTGTTTAGTTACACCGGTAATGCCCTGGTGCAGAAAATGAGTTTCTTTCTTTTGTGCTAACTGCCCATGCAAACGTGTAATTAACTCATCACGCTGTGAGCTATCTTGCAGTAAGTCGCGTAAATCAACGCCATTTTCAGTAAATAAGCATAAGTGCAATTTACCTTTGGCAGAGACTCTTAAACGATTACAGCTAGCGCAAAAGTTTTTGGCGTACGGCATAATTAAACCAATACGACCTTGATAGTCACTGTGGCTAAAATTTTGCGCAGGACCATCATCAGCACTGGGTAAATCGTATAACCAACCATCTTGCTCAAGCTGTTTTTTAATGTCGATACCAGCCAAATGATGGGCTTTAAAATAGTCACGACCAAGACCTGTTTCCATCAATTCAATAAAACGCAAATCAATAGGAGTGTGTTTAATCCAATGTAAAAAACGCGGTAAATCTTTGTCGTTTAAGCCTTTCAATAACACCGCATTGATTTTAACGCGTTCAAAACCCGCCTCAAGTGCAGCGTCAATGCCCCGCATCACCTGGTCAAATTTATTCTCGCCAGTAATTTGGTAAAACATTTTCGGGTCTAAACTGTCTACAGAGACATTAATACGGCGTAAACCTGCGTCATACCATTCTTTGGCATGTTGCTGTAAACGATAACCATTGGTTGTCATCGCGACAGTGTTTACATTAGTGGTCTGAGCCACAATACGCACAATATCGGTAAAGTCTTTACGAAGGGTGGGCTCACCACCTGTGATACGAATTTTTTGCGTACCCACAGCGGCAAAACCAGCAACGAGATTTTCGATTTCGCTGAGGGTTAAAAAGGTCGGTTTACCATCAGGACGATAGCCATCTGGCAAGCAATAGCTGCATTTAAAATTACAAACGTCAGTAACCGACATCCGTAAATAATGAAAACGCCTTCCAAAATTGTCTTGTAACTGGGACATGTTAACCTTTCCAAGTGTGGGAGGTAAGTGCATTTCTTTACTCACCCCGGTGGCAAAATTACCACGGCTTAGTGTCCATATCATTGACGTAGGACAAAAAGCTCGGAGAACCGTCAGACCTACGATTATAGGCTTATTTATTGCTTAACAAATACCCCTTTAGACGAATATCACAGCTAAAATTGCTAAGTCGTTTACGATTTGTGACTCGACTCACGCAGATAAGATTGTGTTTGCTACTGTGACAAAAGCAAAATTTGCGGTAAGGTGAGTAAAAGGATAAACGATCGTTTAATTATCGTTATTAAAAAAACTAAAACCCGCGATGAACGGGATACTTTGAAAGGTGGGAACATGGAACGCGAGTCAATGGAGTTCGACGTCGTTATTGTCGGTGCAGGCCCAGCAGGTTTAGCTACCGCTTGTCGTTTAATGCAAATATCAAAAGATGCCGACAAAGAAATTACTGTCTGCGTGGTAGAAAAAGGGTCTGAAGTGGGTGCCCATATTTTATCAGGTGCCGTTTTTCAACCCGATGTGCTGGACGAATTATTCAACGATTGGCGGGACTCAGACATACCGCTTAACACCAAAGTCAGCCACGACGAAATTTATTTACTCAACTCTGAGTCAACATCACGTTTAATGCCTAATAGCCTAGTGCCTAAAACCATGCACAACGAAGGTAACTACATTATCAGTGTAGGCAACCTAGCACGTTGGTTAGCCAACCGCGCTGAAGCCATGGGCGTGGAGATTTTCCCGGGGTTTGCCGCCAGTGAATTGCTGTTTAATGAAGACGATAGCGTCAAAGGCATTCTGATTGGCGATATGGGCGTGGGTGAAGACGGTCAACCTAAAGACAGCTACATGCCAGGCATGGAGTTACACGCTAAATACACCGTATTTTCAGAAGGCTGTCGCGGCCACCTTGGTAAGCAACTTATTCAAAAGTACCATTTAGATAATGGTAAAACCCCTCAACATTATGGCCTAGGTTTTAAAGAAATCTGGAAAATTCCCGCCGAGCAACACCAGCAAGGTAAAGTGGTACATACTGGCGGTTGGCCATTAGTTGACGGCGCATCAGGCGGCGGTTTTTTATATCACATGGAAGACAATCAGGTCGCCGTGGGACTGATTATTGATTTAAATTATAAAAACCCCCACCTCAGCCCGTTTGACGAGTTTCAGCGCTATAAAACGCACCCCATCATTGCCAAAACCTTAACCGGTGGTGAGCGTCTAACTTATGGAGCGAGAGCCATTGCCAAAGGTGGACTAAACTCGCTGCCTAAAATGAGTTTTCCAGGCGGTCTTATTATTGGTTGTAATGCAGGTACCTTAAACTTTGCCAAAATTAAAGGGACGCATACCGCCATGAAAAGCGGAATTATCGCAGCTAAAACATTAGGTGAGGGATTAATTGCAGGCTTAGAAGGCGGGAAAGATCTGGACTGTTTCCAACAACGCTTTGAAGAAAGCTGGCTATACGAAGAGCTATACCAGTCACGTAACTTTGGGCCTGCCTTGCATAAATTTGGTACTCTCGTCGGTGGCGCATTCAATTATATTGACCAAAACTGGTTTGGCGGAAAGCTCCCAGTGACATTTCGTGACACCACTCCCGATTATGCCACAATGGGTTTAGCCAGCGAATACAATAAAATTGATTACCCAAAACCAGATGGAAAACTGAGCTTTGATAAATTATCGTCAGTGTATTTATCCAATACCTATCACGAAGAAGATCAGCGATGCCATTTACACTTAAAAGATCAAAGCATTCCTATTTCGGTTAATTTGGTGAAGTTTGATGAACCGGCGCAGCGTTATTGCCCAGCTGGCGTTTATGAAGTGGTAGAAGATGCAGGTGAGAAAAAGTTTGTCATTAACGGACAAAACTGCATTCACTGTAAAACCTGTGACATTAAAGATCCTAGCCAAAATATTACCTGGGTAACCCCTGAAGGCGGCGGCGGACCAAACTATCCAAACATGTAAACGATTTAGTTAGGGCGACAATTCGCTGCAAGCACAACCTTGAAAGATAAACAGGCCCCAATAACTCGTTGTTCGCCAATCGTAAATTAATTGGCGAACGTCAACAAAACGCACTTAAAAATAGGTGCGTTTTTTTTATTTTTTCGACTATCATTAGCCCCATAACATCACAAAGACCTACACCATTCATTATTTTGTATTTGCTGCAAAAAGACAAAATAACTATCAATTTATTGCCATTATGACCGATATAACCAAGAGAAACTTCTAGAGGCCGTTGTAGATGAATACATTTAACACCCTTACCATTAAGCAAAAAATCTTGCTCACGGTAGCTTTTGCTGTGCTTTTATCGACTATTTTAGTGGGTATTTTAAGTCAGCGCAGTGCAAAACAAGTGGTTGAGCAACGCATGCTTGGCTCAGAAATGCCAAGTCTGGTCATGCAAATACGCAATGAAATAGATCTACAAATTAGTAGTTTAATTAATGCTGCTGAGCAACTTGCTAATAGCCGCATGTTAGGCGCTTGGCTTGCAGACGGGCGCCAAGCCAGTCAGGAAAGTCTGGTGGTAGCCCAACTCAAAGACATGCAAAATCAATTCGGTTTAGTACAAGCCTCTTATGCAGACCGCGAAACGGGTGCCTACTACACCCAGGATGGGTTTTTACGCATATTAAACCAACAACAAGATGCGTGGTTTTTTGACTATCGAGCCAGCAATCAAGAACGCATGTTAAGCGTTTATACTGAAGCCACAGGCGAGGTAAAACTGTTTGTCAGCTACCAGCAGCCTAATGGTCGAGGCATGGTAAGCCTAGCCAAATCATTAGATGACATGGTGACCTTACTGTCTTCATTTAAAATAGAAGACACTGGATTTGTATACCTTATCGATGCCAGTGGTAATGTTAAGCTTCATCCTGACACGAACAAAGTTGGCAAAGCAACGTTAGCTAACTTATACCCTAACGCCAATACAAATGAATTATTAACTAAAAGCAACTTTAACCTTGTTAAAGCCAATATTAATGGCGAAGACATGTTAATTGCATCGAGCTATATTAAGTCAATGGACTGGTATTTAGTGGCACAAGTGCCTGAAGCCGAGGTGTTTGCCCTACTCGAAGAGTCAGCTTATCAAATCTTAATATGGACACTACTTATTGCGGTAGTCTTTATTGTTATCTCAATTTCGGTGGCGGGCTCGGTGAGCCGTCCTATTGCACAAGTGGCAGAAATGTTCCGCAACATTGGTGAAGGCGAAGGCGACTTGCGCCAACGACTACCAGTAAATGGTGAAGACGAAATCGCTCAACTCGCCCGTGGATTTAATAGCTTTATCAGCAAAATCCAAGAGACTGTGATTGAAGTTGCACAAACAAGTGAAAAATTAGGCTTATCAGCCATTGACGTATCGAATCAAGCTAACCAAACACTTGACGACAGTCATCTGCAAAAAGACAGGACGATGATGGTTGTTGCGGCCATTAACGAAATGGGCGCCACGGTAAACGAAATTGCAGCCAATGCCGCCCAAGCAGCGGTAACCGCTCGTGATGCTGATACAGAATCGGTTGATGGCCAAAAAGTTGTCACGCGGGCGCGCACAACCATTAATCAGCTGTCTAAAGATGTTGCCCAGGTAGGCGAAGTGATTGAGTCGTTAGCAACACACACCAAATCGATTGGCAGTATTTTAGATGTTATCCGTGCGATTTCAGAGCAAACCAACCTACTGGCATTAAACGCGGCCATTGAAGCTGCGCGCGCCGGTGAAGCTGGCCGAGGCTTTGCGGTGGTTGCTGATGAGGTGCGAAACCTAGCGTCACGTACAGCTGCATCAACCAACGAAGTACAAAATATGATTGATAAACTGCAATCAGAAGCTAGCCGCGCTGTCAGTGCCATGGCACAGTCGAGCAGCCGTTCAAAAGAAGGGGTTGCTGCGGTAGATGAAGCAAGTCAATCATTAAGTGGTATCAGTGAGCGCATCGCGCTTATCAGTGATATGAACATTCAAGTTGCAGCTGCAACAGAAGAGCAATCAACCGTCGTTGAAGACATCAACCGCAACGTCACCGAAATTAATGATATTACGCAACGTACATCAGACACCGCCCAAGCAGCGGCGCAAGCAAGTAAAGCTCTCAACCAACTTGCAAGCCGATTAGACGTATTGGTGGCTCGTTTTAAGGTATAAGCTTATCTTAAATCAGTCACCTAAGCCGTCAATTAATAATGCCACTCATTAAGTGGCATTATTGTTTATACCATTGCGCATGGCATAAATTAACTGGCTTTACCGTACAAACGCATTGCCCAGTCTTCAATACGTTGTTGTGCTAGCCTTCGTTGCAGCGATTCAACCCAACTTTGCGCTAAACCTTCGCAGCTAAGTAATATTTGATACTGCTCAGCATTAAACTCTGGTAAAAAGTAAATTTTCATCGCTTGAGCCACGCTAATATCGGTTTTTCGTTCGATTAAATAAATACTGTCTCTAGGCTTAATCACCCCCTCAGACAGTACGCGGTAAAACCAACCGCACATACGGCTTTCTTGCATTGCTAGTGCAAATTTAGGATGTTCAAATTGCAAATTAAGTTTGAAACAAGGTGAGCGAGGCTGGGTCACTTGTAAAGTAACATCGCCAATTTGTACTATGTCGCCAATATTAACCTGGGTTTCATTTAAGCCAACCGTACTGATATTTTCCCCCATAGATGGCGCATCGTTAAAGCTGGGCATTAAATCCCAGCGGCGGTACTGACCGTAATGCTCCCGAGGAAAGTGATGCAACACACGATCTAAACCACCATGGTGTTTAGGATCTGCCTCACTGTTACCCACAACACGATCAAACAACACGGTTAATTGCGTCGCGGCATGCTTTTGGTTAATACAACTGGCCACACCATTATGCATCTGTACATGGTCGCCTAAAAATAAACCCGAAATACGATTAACCCACTTTTGTTTCATACCGCTTATCCCTGCCAACCTTTAACGTACAGCCAATATACCCAATTTTTAGGCAAAAAAAAGCCTTACTCGAAAGCAGTAAGGCGATAAGTAACATGGGAGGTATACCGTAAAAAAAGCCATGTGGCTTAACATAACGCATTACGGTAAAAGTTGTATTAGACGCGAGCATCATATACAGGCTTAATGACATAAAAATGACAAATAACACCACTAAGCAAGGTAATTTTGCAACTTATCTCCGGGAATAGAACTTTGAGTCGACACAGCAAATGACGCCCACAACGCCCCTTCCTGCATGGCAGCAGTAATGGGCCTGTTTTGACACAAACCATGAATAACACCCGCAGCAAATGCATCACCTGCGCCTGTAGTATCAACAACCTCAGCAAGCACCGCCGGTACATGTTGCTGCCCGTCTGCACTGTATACGATGGCGCCATTATCACCGTCAGTCACAATAAAGTGCTTCAGAGCATTTCCAGCAATGGTTTGAGCAAACTGCCATGGGTCTTGATTGCAACGCCCCTGCATATCCGTAATAGACGCAATTAATACCTGACAAGGACGCTGGCGTTGATCTTTCGCCAATTGAGCAACAACAATACAGTCAGGATTAGTAGCCAAAGCATCTTGCGCCCAACGCTCAGCACCATTGGCTGACGAATTAATATAAAACGCATCCCATTGCCGCCAATTTGGAGCTGCTGGAAGGTCAAAAATAGGCCGCTGTGGCCTAATGATAGTGCGCTCACCATCCGGCGTCATCACCAGTAACATTTCACAAGTATTGCCACTAAAACGATGCACTAAACGGCAGTCTAACCCTAGTGTGCTCGCCTTAGCTAAAATCCAGTCGCCAATATCGTCACTGCCCACCTCGCTAACGAGCGACACATTGTGCTTCGCCCACACCAAACCTAAACCCGTATTAGCACCGCCGCCACCTAAACGTAAACCACCATCTTGATAATGAAACCGCCCGCCCGTTTGCAAAGGTTTATCAAGCTGTAAAATACGGTCACAATTGATATTAGCGAGCAGTAAAATGTTGGCCATAACGCTACCTAAAAAACCCTAAAATGAGTGGTCAGTATAACAAAACTGGTTCAAATAACACGGCAATCACTGTCCTTACATATCTGCTTCAGCCAGTGGTTGACGTAATTGCGCGCGCACATTATCCATACCAGAATAAAACTCTTTCATCATTAACAAGCCCAGCATTTTACCGTTGTCAGTGACAATGAGCTCATCGGGATTAACAGGGTCATTTTTGAGTGCGCCCATGGCCTTCATTGATGCCATCTCTTTAAATAAAGCCGTGTCTAAATTGACCTTAAACGTATCACGAAAATACTGACGAGAAAGTCGCCCAGAAAACATGCCTAATAAGAAACGATATTGCATCACTTCTTTTACTTGATATTTTTTCTGTTGTTCAACCGCCATGCGGCCTTGAGCAATACGCTGTTGATACTTTTTAAGTGAAAAGGTATTAACGTACAAGGTGTCATTTAAAAAACTAAACGAGCCAGAGCCCACACCTAGGTATTCATCATAATCAATCACATACTCATCAAAACCTTCATTGTTGGTTTTGCCAAATGCCCAGGCAGATAATTGAGTATACTGCCCGGTTAACCGGTTTAAAATTTGGCGGTATTGATTGACCATTTCACCATGTGGAGCTGCAATTTTACCTTTCACACTTTTACGCGTTTGGTGAGTGATCATTAACGGGTAAGTTGTAATTTGCCTAGGATCTAGCTTAGATGCGATATCAAGATCCGATTGAATAATCTCGTCAGTCTGGCCTTTAAAACCAAAAATTAAATCCACATTGATAATCGGAAATAACTCTTTTGCCGCCATGATCCTATCAAAAGTTTGTTGGCCAGACCCAAACTTATCTAAACGGTCGGTCATTTTTAAAATGCCGTCATCAAAGCTTTGTACCCCTATCGACATTCTGTCGACAAGGCCTTTAAGTTGTTTAAATTCTGGATTTGCTAGGTGTTGCGGATCAGACTCGCAAGACACCTCTTTAATGTCTGGGAATAATGTTTTTGCGTGTTCAATGGTACGGGCGAGTTCATCTTCTAATACCGTGGTGGTGCCACCGCCAATGTACATAGACTCAAATTGGTAACCGAGATTTTTTGCCATCTGCATTTCTTTGCGTAACGTAATAAAATATTCACGAGCCTTGTCTTCACGAAATAAAAAACGGTGAAATGTACAAAACGAGCACAAGGTATGGCAAAACGGAATGTGGGCATACAACATGTATTTTTTGCCTTCTACAGGCTCAGGCATCCGATCGCTAGAAATAGTATCAAGTCGCAAGTTTTTATCGACATAATACTGCATCACTCGCTCCATTGAGCTGATCATCCAATTGGGTACAGTAATGTTGGCCTGATAAGGTTTAATCAACTCCTGGCTGGCTGATTGAATAATTGAAGACATAGAAAATCCTAATAGAATGAAGCCCTGAGAGCAAAACCATTGATAACAAAAGCGCTAAACTAAACACATCTACTGTGAGCTGGTAGCCAAAGTACCATCATAGCGCCAGTGAAAACGTGAGTTAGCCAATAGATATGCAAACTAACACGCTTAGCGACAGCCGATTGTTAAGCAGATCATATTTTAGACGTTACTGTTAATACCATTCCGCATTAATGAGTGACCACTCAGAATGCGTCCAGCGGTTTTTGATTAAGGCGTCGCTATGTAGTAATGGTTGTTCCCTTTCAAATAGCGAGAACGCAGAGCAAAAGCCGCTGGGGCATTCCTTTCAGGCGAGTTTTAAAAGGGCTTACACTGCGTTGCATGACTTCGAAAGAGAATAACTATTCATTCAGTCATTCGCCTTGTTTAAGCCCTTTTAAATTCTCGCTGAGAGATCACTTGCTAACGCGGAATGGTATAAGCGTTTTTGATAATGAGCTAAGGGTCAACAATAACAGTAAGATACCTTGCATAAAGGTAAGAGATAGGTATCAGCTTTCAATTAACGAAAACGAAATCATAAATAAGCGTTGCTGGTCAGGGTAAACATGGCGGATAAGGTGCTTTAATTCATCTAATGGTAAGCTTTCTTGGGTGGCATGAAATTCATTGATGTCGTCAAAAGCTAATGGTTCAACGGCCAAAATAACAATGTCGCAAACCTTAATGTCGCGCTCAAGGGTGTAAACCTCAACTTGAGTACCGGGTTGGTAATGGCTTTCACTAGTATCACGGATGGTAATCGTCTTTTTACCTGAGGCCACTAACGGTGTCAAAAACTCAAAAAAAGTTATCTTTGTGGGTGCGATTACAGACATATTACCCCTTTAATCAATGATATCGCGCAATGTAAATACCTATTATAACCGAGCGTATTCACCTGGGCTTTGATCAAAGTAGCGTTTAAATTCACGACTAAATTGTGCCGTGCTTTCATAGCCCACCAAGGTAGACACTTCTTTCACTTTAAGCCGCTGTAGTTGAAGCAACTCTCTGGCTTTATTTAAGCGAATTTTTTTCACGTATTGAATTGGCGTCGACGATGTCACCTCTTTAAAGCAACGATGAAACGCAGAGGGACTCATATTCACTAGGCCTGCTAATGTGTCCACCTCAACAGACTCACCATAGTGTTTATGAATAAAACTAAGGGCTTTTTCTACCCGAGATAAACGAGTATGGCTTAACGACAAAGCATATAACGGGGCAGCATTAGGTGAATCGAGTAATCGATAAAGTAATTCAAGCACGAGCGCTTCGCCCATCACCTGAGCCTCAAGCGGCGACTGCAAAGCCTGCAACAAACGGATCACACTGCAATCCATGTCTTCAGTGCTGTCGGCAATAAAAAAACCACTTTGACGCGACTCATTTAAATCTTTTGGGATCTGATGGTGTTCATCCATTAGCCTAACGATGTAATTGAGTTGAACCAAGTTAATGTCAACCATCAACACTAATACTGGCTCTTCAATACTGGCAAAAGTTTCGCATTCCACCGGTAGCGGTACTGTCATCACTAAAGAATGCTGGCGGTCATAGTCGAAGGTTTGATCCTCAATATATACACGCTTTTTACCCTGGCCAACAATCAATACACCTTGCGAGTAGCACAATGGACCTCGAGAAGCATATTGCGAGCCACGAAACACTCGCACCCCAGCCAAATGAGTATGATTAATCCCTTCCTTTGGCGCCAATTGCGCCATTAAGTTTGCTATCTCACTCATGCTACCGCCTTAATAAAATTAACCACACCGCGACAATATTAATAGATGCTACCAAAAAAGCAGTAAAAGGCATCATATTTATCAAATAAACTTTATTTTTAAGCAAAAAAGGCAGGAATGAGCATGACAACAATAGTTCTGTGTATGTTTATTTTGGCCCAAAAGGCTATGATAACCACCATGATTTCTGGTTGTTGTTTGCGCCAAGCTTAACCCTGATGTTAAAGGCAATGGCTTAACAGCAACGTATTGATTGTTTTATCGCTAAACCAAAAGGCGTCAATTATGCTTAATTTTAATTATCGTAACCCTACTCACGTTGTTTTCGGCAAAGACCGTATCGCAGAGCTAGACCAACTTGTTCCAGCCAACGCAAGGGTGTTAATCACTTACGGTGGCGGTAGTGTGAAACGTTTTGGCACACTCGATAAAGTCAAAGCGGCTTTAGGTGATCGTACTGTATTTGAATTTGGTGGCATTGAAGCCAACCCTAAATACGACACACTGATGAAAGCAGTTGAAGTTGCTCGTAAAGAAAATATCGACTTTTTACTCGCTGTCGGCGGCGGATCTGTGATGGACGGCACTAAATTTATCGCGCTCGCCACTCAGTTTGAAGGCGACACAACAAGCTTATTACAGCACGGGTTTAACCCTGTGCCAGTGGCTGATGACAAAGTGATTCCACTCGGTGTGATTGCTACCCTGCCAGCTACGGGTTCTGAAATGAACGCCTTTGCCGTGGTAAGCTATCAAGGCGGTAAGTTCCCAGTAAACCACCCATGTGCTTACCCAACATTTGCCATGTTAGATCCAGAATTAACCTTTAGCTTACCAACCATTCAGGTTGCTAACGGTGTGGTTGATGCATTTGTGCATGTACTTGAACAATACGCCACTTACCCCGTTGATGCCCGCGTACAAGACCGTATGGCAGAAGGCATTTTACGCACCTTAATTGAGGTGGGGCCCATTACTGTGGCAGAGCCAACCAACTACGATGCCCGTGCAAACTTAATGTGGAGTGCCACATCTGCCCTAAACGGCATGATTGGTACAGGCGTCCCCTTAGATTGGTCAACTCACATGATTGGCCACGAGCTAACAGCGCTGTTTGATATTGACCATGCTCAAACATTGGCAGTTGTATTACCCTCGTTATGGCGAGTATTAAAAGAGCAAAAACACGCTAAATTATTACAATATGCTGAGCGAGTGTGGGATATTACTGAAGGTGATGAAGCAAGCCGTGTTGACCAAGCAATTGACAAGACAGAAGCTTTCTTTAAGCAAGTGGGATTACCAGTGCGTTTACGTGACCATGGTGTCACGCAAGAGCAACTAGCTCAAGTGGTTGACGCACTAGAAGCTCACGGCATGACAGCCTTATCTGAAAGCGGTAAAGTTGATTTAGCCACCAGCCGTAAGATTTTAAACATGGCCTGGTAAACAATATCTCAATCATGCTAAGTGGGATATTTGCCACTTAGCATGATGCTTAGCGTTTGCCTCACACATGCCCTAGCGCTGGTTTTAGATCGCACAGGCATCCTCATACCAGTCAGGATAAATAAATGACGCAGATGATGTAGAAAAATTCGCTTAGCACAGGCAGAAATAGCAAGGCGCGAATTGTTTTACCCTCAATATTTCTAACGACGTTATAAGCAATGTTAACCCGTAAGCATGATCATATTTTTGTGATAATCGGCATTAAATTCAATGAGCTAGCAACTAAAATGAGTGAACAAACCACATTACACGCCCATCTCAACCGCTTTTTTAGGCGTAAAACTACTGCCTATTGACGCAATAATCACCAAGCCAATAGCCGACCACTGAAGTACGGTTAGTTGCTCACTTAAAATAACAAAACCCGCTAATGCAGCAATTGCTGGCTCTAAACTCATGAGCACGCTAAAGGCCTGAGTAGGCATGTTACGCAGCGCCACCATTTCTAATGAATAGGGCAATGCACTTGATAACACCCCAACCAATAAGCCAAGCGGCAGGACTTCCCAACTGATTAAGGCAACCCCTTGACTAATAGCACCCACAGGCACAAGTACCACTGCCGCTACGGTCATTCCAAGTGCGACAGTGATACCGCCAGAAGCCTGCTTGCCCGTACGAGTGCCAAATAAAATATATCCGGCCCAACACGCCCCAGCGCCAAGTGCCATCAGAGCACCAACAACATCAAGACCTTGAGCACTAGATAGGCTTGGCATCAGTAATAAAATACCCGCAATGGCGCAAGCGACCCAAAACAAATCGCTTTTCCGCTTTGAGCCAAATAATGCCACCGCTAAAGGCCCGGTGAATTCCAGAGCAACGGCAATGCCAAGGGGAATACGTTCAATGGCAAGATAAAATAAAATATTCATCCCGCCCAAACACAAACCGTAAATTATAATACTTTGCCAATCTCGGCCCTGAGGTAACGCTCGCCAAGGACGAAACACCAACCACAATATGGCAGCAGCAAACCCTAAACGTAGTGCTGTGGTGCCCTCTGGCCCAACAATAGGAAAAAGTTGTTTTGCTAAAGAAGCACCAGACTGAATCGTCACCATTGCCAGTAAAACGCTACCAATGGCGGTCAAAAGTATACGGTTGATTTGCATAGAAAAAACCCAAAGGTGAAAAACGAATGACGGCATTCTACATGAGCCAGTTAAAACCGAGCAGCATTAAATATTAACATGTACAGAAGTCATACCATTAAGCGATTAATTTTATGTCTGTGCGATGTTTTTTATAAACTCGATTTTACTGTTGGTCACGCTGCCATTATTTTCATAACCACAAATGTCATAGCCACTGGCGATAAGCATATGTAGCATGTTAGGAAACTGATTCATGGATTTAACCTTAATCGCCTTAAACCCATGTTCAATAGCCCAGCGCTCTTGCAGCTGGCGTAATTGAGAGGCAACCTTCATTTGTCTGTGCTCGGGTACCACACCACCTAGCCAGCTGTAAAATGCCTCGTTATTGAGCGAGTAACCCACTTTAAAACCAATCGGTGTGGTGTTGTATTTAGCCACTAAAATTAATGCACTTTTACCTGCTAGGCGCTCAGCGACAGTAGTTGGTGTAATACTGTGATTAAACTCGGGTACGAATGCCTGCACAGCAACAATATCCTCTATCGTACCTTCTATAAACTGGTATGCCACCATTAGCTCCTTTTAAGCCACTTACACAATAGCCAACGGCTATATTGGCGCATAATCACACAGCGTTAATGGTCTTTAGCATGACGTGTTAACGATAAAACGCACCAGCCGGCATTAAGTCAAAGCGAGCAGGCTGAGCACATAGAAGCGTCCTGCACAGCATCCCGCATACACCTATGTCAAAAAAACACCTTATCAGTTGCCCAATAATACCATTGCGCATTAATAAGTGACCACTGTGAATGCGTCCAGCGGCTTTTGATTAAGGCGTCGCTATGCAGTAATGGTATAAGGTGCTTTTTATGACCAACACACGGTTATGCTAATAACCCAAAGCTTGATTAAATGCCTTTATAAAAGCGTCATAATTTTCTATTTGCGGCATATGGCCTAAACCGTCAAGCTCAATTAAGGTAGAACCTTTAATTAATTTGTGAGCATTCACGCCAAGCTTTTTATAGTCGCCTAAGGTTCTGTTAACCCCTTCTTTTAGCCAACCACGCCCAGGGCCAGTTTGATCTCGGGTACCGATGATCAATACCGTTTCATTAGTCACCTGTGAAAATCTATCGACAATATTTTCTGAAAAAATCGGTCCATACGTCAGGGCATTATTCCAAGCAACAATAGGCCAATCATCGCCAGCAAGCATCCCCTGTAAAGGCAGCAATAACTTTTCGTATTCACTCGACCACTTACCATCATAGTAATTGGCTTTTTGGTAATTTCTGGCTTTTTCGACACTGGTAGCCAATTCATTTTTATAGAAAAAGTTCATGTCCTGAAATTGCACATATCGGCTGTAATCTTCTAAGCCTATCGGGTTAATCAAAATAAGTTTATTAACGGCGCTGGGGTAATTAACCGCAAAAGTGGTCGCGAGCATGCCACCCATAGAATGGCCAACAAGATCAAACTTGTTAATGTGTAAGCTGTCTAATAATAACTTGGTATTTAATGCTAATTGACCAAAACTGTATTGGTAAAAGTCTGGCTTAGTTGATTTTCCAAACCCAATTTGATCAGGAATAATGACTCGGTAGCCTTTCGCTAATAAATCGTTTGCAACCTGTTCCCAGTAATAACCGGAAAAGTTTTTACCGTGTAACAAGACAATGATTTTTTTGGCGTCTTTAGCCCCCACATCCATGTAACGCATCGCCAACTCTTTTGTTTGCGAATTAAAGTTAAACGTCTGGACGTCAAAGGGGTATTCAAAACCATCTAACTCTTTGTTGTATTTAACGGGCTCTGCCGCCAATGCTGGGACTAATGCTGTAAAAAAGCTCAATACTATTAGATAAACATACTTCATACCTGTCTCACTCAAAAAATGACAAAAAAGCAAAAACCTACCATGCCAGCCATTGCGCATTAACACAACATCGATTTTCTTCATTCATTACATTGCATCACGCGCTGAGCTATCAGCCCACATTGCAAATAGATCAATTCACATTCCTAGGGCATGTTGATCTTTGCTGGTTAAATTTTGTTCGAGTTAAAAACGTTTTAATCGAGGTGAATGGATTGTAGCCTAGTCACCTAAGCAACTCTTTATTTGTAAAGCATCGTTCAACAAAGAGTAAAACGTTTTTAGCCGAACCCTGTGGGCAGCGTTTGTTGGTCATTTTTACTGCGTTATCGACTTTTTATGTAGAATAACGACACCTCAAAGTCTCTGCCGCGCACTTGTATATGAGTAATGGCCAACAATTCGCTGCAAAAACAACCTTGAAAGGTCAACAGGCCCTAGGCAATAAGTTATAGGCGTCTCTGACAGTATCCTCACCATACAATCACTCCAATTTACGTACAATAAAATGGCCCCGAGCCATGTCTTGAAAGTGGTCAATAAACACAGTATTAATGATGGCACCACCGGCGGCGCCAATAGCCGGTAGAGCTTGCGCCGCTGCTTTTTGCGTCACCTGAACGCCAAATTTCTCCGCAATATGACTGATGAGTTTAACTAATAGCGGCGCGGCTTCATCGGTTAGGCCTTTTTTAACCATAAATTCAGCGGCCTCCGATACTGATTTAGCTAACGCTGCTCTCACGGTAAAATAACCAGACTCGCTGCTGTCATCTAAATCACTGGCACCGCCTAAAGCAAACACTTCTAAACAGGCCATTTTAGTGTCGAGGGAGGTAATCAACTCACCTTCGCTACGAGCAATATCTGCAATCGAACGCAACATAATCGTTGTTGATATTGGGAGCTCAACGGCAATGGCTGTTAAGCCAAAAAAACCACCCACGCCCCCACTCACCGCAACACCTAATTTATGCCACCGATTAGATGACGCCTCGCCGGGGATGTCTTTCATGGTAAAAATAGCGGCTTCTGAGGCTTTTAATAACGATTTCTCGGTGACTTTGGCGATATTGTTATTCCAGTTGGCGGGCAGCAAAGCCAGCCCTTTTTCAATTGGTGTACCAATAAAATTAGTTATTTTTACTGCCAAACCTGGGTTTTCTAATAACGATTTGGCCGTCACAAGTTCTTGGTGATGCAATTGAGAAATGTTCAACTACTCTCCCCCCTACTGGTGTGGTGACAACGAAATAAAAGAGTGAATTTTTTAGATTTACAATAAGACCGAAACTTACTCATCTGTTTTCGCGTTATGACTGGTGGCTTTGGTACTTGTTGCTTTACTTAACCTCAACTCTGGATAAGAGATGTATTGATAACGATATAAATCAATAGATTGACTAAAATCCACTGTCAAGCTTGTGATTTGTTTTGCTAACAAGGCGAATTAACGCGTCAATAGCTAGCCTATTGCAAGTTAATTCAACGCAGTGAGGAAGGCAAAGGACTGCTTGAAAGGCGTTTGTTATCCAGAGCTGAGGTTACTTACCATTGCTTGCATTTCTTGCTCAGTTTTGAGGCGGCAAACAGACAATTGGCCTAAACGCATAGCCTTAATCGCCTCTAAAGGATCCTCAATCTGACTACCTCGTGGTGACCTTTCATCAGCAGCACTATCATCTGCATTTTCATCGGGTATTTTATCATTTTGTGGGGTTGCCATTAATGCCTCTTTTAATCATAGATGTTTTAGCAAAAAACTGTCGCTTAGGTGGCTAATCAGACCATTTTCAGGATATTTAATAGCATACCTTCTTTCTCTGATCATGAGGATAGCCATTGGTCATGACAATATTCGGATCATATTTATCACGCGCCATGCCACAATTAGCCACAACCAAAAGTGCCAATAAAAAACACCTTGCCAGTAACCTAACAAGGTGTTTTGTCTTTACCATAAACAAGTGGATTCACACTTACTTTATAGGCTTACTCTTTGTATTTTAACGTGCCATCAGCTTTGATTTCGTCGTACCACACATTGTGGTGCTGCGAAGCCCAGTTTTCGTCACAATAGCCCGATACCATGCACTCCATACCGCCCTCGCTGAGTACGGTCGCCATCCAAATATGCACAATGGTAAACGCAATTAAAATTGTCGCGCTAACACCGTGAATAAGTAAGGCAATCATCGACAGCTCTCGTGGTAATTCAAGTGTAGGGAACACAAGCATAACGCCGGTAACACTGATGCTAAGACCAAAAATAGCTAAGGTCCAAAACCACATTTTTTCACCCGCGTTGGCAAACCCACTGTCTGGGTGCTTGCCTTTAAACGGACCAAAGTTAATGTAGCCACCCACCACTAAAAACCATTTTAAATCGTACATTTTAAAGGTTTGTAGTGGCATCCACTTAATAATACACAGCAACCAAGACACCATAAAAATGGGGCCAGACCAGTCGTGAGTAAACTTACAAAAAGCAATCAATCCAGCCCAAATACCGTCGCCGACATAAGGCGCAAGTAGATGCCTGCCAAGCATAATGACCAAACCGGTTAACATTAGCATTAGGCAAGATATCGCCATTATCCAATGTAACCACAGATCACTTTTGTTCCAGCGAAGCACCATTTTGCCAGAAAAGCCCTTACTCAGTTTTGATGGACCATTAACTAAGTAAAATACTAAAAAGGCCGCAAAAACACCGACAACAGCTAAGCCGATGGCAGGTTTTAGGTAGGTATTTCGTAGTGCCTTGCCGTCATTACCTGCGACATTGATAAGCACATCGGCTTCTAAGCCTTTGTCTGTACTGTATCCCGGTTCACCGGCTTTAACTGCGCGCCAGAGATCTGCATCGCTGGTTTTAGACGTTGCTTGTTGTTGGCTAGATTGTTCATCAGCGGCATATACCGATGATGTGACCAACCCCAATCCCATACACAGAACCAACAGAGCAAACATCCTGCGCAGTGATTTGTTTAACGTTAAAGTTAACATTGTCACTCCTTATATGGCTGCGAAATTAATCGCAGCACATGCTCTGGTTAGATCATTTCGCCTGTTTTAGGGTTGTAGCCCCAAATCACATTAGGATTACCGCGGGTTGCCATGCGTTGACGGTAAATGTCAGACACTATGCCCGCATCGCCAGCCAGTAACGCTTTGGTTGAACACAACTCGGCGCACATTGGTAATTTACCTTCTGCGATACGGTTAGAACCGTATTTTTGGCGCTCTGCATCAGAATGATCTGCTTCAGGGCCGCCCGCACAGAAGGTACATTTATCCATTTTGCCGCGACTACCAAATGCAGTCTTTTTAGGGAACTGCGGTGCACCAAACGGACACGCATAAAAACAGTATCCACAACCGATACAGGTATCTTTGTTGTGTAACACAATGCCGTCTTCGGTACGGTAAAAACAGTCTGCAGGGCATACTGCCATACACGGTGCGTCGGTACAGTGCATACACGCCACTGATATTGATGCTTCTCCTGGTTCACCATCGTGAAGTGTCACCACGCGGCGACGTTGAATACCCCACTCTAAAGCAGAGTCGTTCTCGTTTTTACAAGCTGTGACGCAACCGTTACACTCGATGCAGCGTTTGGTGTCACACAGAAATTTCATGACTGCCATAATGGCTTATCTCCTCATCAAGTGTTGTTAGGCTTTGCTGATCTGACACAAGCTAGACTTAGTCTCTTGCATCTGAGTCACAATGTCATAACCATAGGTCATTACGGTGTTGGCAGATTCGCCAATCACATAAGGAACCGTGCCTTCAGGGTAGTTTTTCTCTAGGCTCTTGCCTTCAAATACACCCGCAAAGTGGTACGGCATAAAACATTCGCCAGCAATAACACGTGGTGTCACCATTGCTTTAACGGTAATTTTTGCCCCTTCTGGACTGTGAACAAATACGTCATCACCATCACGTACACCGCGATCGGCAGCATCTGCTGGGTTGATCTCGATAAACATTTCTTGCTGAAGCTCCGCAAGCCATGGGTTACAACGAGTTTCTTCACCACCACCCTCGTACTCAACCAAACGACCGGTTGTTACAGCAAGTGGGAAGTCGGTAGCAAAATCTTTGTCTTGAATAGTCTTATAAAGCGTGGGTAAACGCGCCACCATTTGATCTTGGTAAGTGGGGTACTTGGCTACTAAGTCACGACGAGGGGTGTATAGCGGTTCGCGGTGTAGAGGAATGTCATCAGGGAAGTTCCATACAATACAACGCGCTTTAGCGTTACCATAAGGAATACAACCATGCTTAATTGCCACACGTTGAATACCACCAGAAATATCTGTCTTCCAGTTTTGCCCTTCTGCTTTGACTTTTTCTTCAGCCGTTAGGTCGTCCCACCAGCCAAGCTGTTTAAGCATGTCGGCAGTGAACTCTGGGTAACCGTCTTGAATTTCAGATCCTTTCGAGAAAGATCCTTCTGCAAGAATATTATTACCTTCATGTTCAACACCATAACGTGCACGGAAGTTACCACCACCGTCTTTTACTTCACGGCCAGTGCGGTACAAAATTTGGGTACCAGGATGTTTCTGCTCTGGTGTGCCCCAACATGGCCAAGGTAAACCATAGGTTTCGCCTTTAGCTGGGCCGCCCGGTGCTTCAAGTGAGTTAACGTCAAATGTGCCCCAGTTTTCTTGGTGCATTTTTAAACGCTCAGGGCTTTGGCCTGTGTAACCAATAGTCCACATACCTTTGTTAAATTCACGGGTGATGTCTTCAACTAAGGGCTCTTCACCATTGACTTTTATGTGCTTACAGAATTGCTCTGCTACGCCCCATTTTTTGGCCAATTTATACATGATGATGTGATCGGGTAACGATTCAAATAACGGCTCAATCACTTGCGATCGCCACTGCAATGAGCGGTTAGAGGCAGACACCGAACCATAGGTTTCAAACTGGGTGGCTGCAGGCAGTAAATACACTCCGTCTTGGCGTTCGTGCATCACACCTGCCATGGTTGGGAATGGATCGACAACCACAACGGTATCCATTTTGTTGAGTGCTTCACGTACCTCACGACCACGGGTTTCAGTGTTGACAGACTGCCCCCAAAAGAATGCAAGACGGATATTGTCTTTTTGCGCAATCTTGGTTTTGTCTTCTAGCACCCCATCGTGCCAACGCGAACAAGGAATACCTGTCGAGGTTTGTGGGTCTTGTCCTAAATATTGAGCCTGGTCGAAACGACTTTTAATCCAGCTTGGCTCTAAGTCCCATACATTGGCCCAATGGTCCCACGCACCTGAGGTTAAGCCGTAATAGCCTGGTAAGTTATCAAATAACAAACCAAAGTCTGTGGCACCTTGTACGTTATCGTGACCACGGAAAATGTTTGTTCCGCCGCCTTCAATACCCATGTTGCCAAGGGCTAACTGTAAAATACAGTAGGCGCGGGTGTTAGCATTACCAATATGATGCTGAGTACCACCCATACACCATACAATAGTGCCTGGCTTGGTTTCGGCCATCATTTTGGCGACGCGATACATTTGCGCTTTGGGTACACCAGCCACATTCTCGACTTCTTCTGGCGTATATTTTTTCACTTCTTCGCGGATACGCTCCATACCGTATACACGCTGAGAAATAAACGAATCATCTTGCCAGCCATTTTCGAAAATGTGCCATAACAGACCATAGATAAAGGGGATGTCAGTGCCTGGACGAATATGAACATATTCATCAGACTTGGCTGCGGTACGGGTAAAACGTGGGTCAACCACAATGATTTTAGCACCGCGTTCTTTACCAATTAAAATGTGCTGCATCGCCACTGGATGAGCTTCACATGGGTTAGAACCAATAAACATCATGCACTTTGAGTTGCGCATGTCATTAAACGAGTTAGTTTGCGCACCGTAGCCCCAAGTGTTTGCAACACCAGCTACCGTGGTAGAGTGACAAATACGTGCAGAGTGGTCGATATTATTCGTGCCCCACATTGCCGCTAATTTGCGATACATATAAGCTTGTTCGTTTGAAAACTTAGCACTTCCCATGAAGTAAACAGAATCCGGGCCCGACTCTTGACGAATCGTTTCCATTTTGTCACCGACTTCATTGATGACTTGCTCCCATGATAGACGCTTCCATTTACCCCCTTCTAACTTCATTGGGTATTTTAAGCGTTTTTCACCATGGCCATGCTCACGTAGAGCAGCACCTTTGGCACAGTGTCCACCTTGGTTAAATGGATGGTCGAACGCTGGCTCTTGCCCTGTCCACACCCCATTTTGCACTTCAGCGTAAATACCACACCCCACTGAACAGTGAGAACAAATGGTTCTTTTCACTTCTGTTGGCGCGTTGTGAGGCACATCTTTAGCCTCAGCTTTACGCATCATGCCTGCACCAAGCATCGACGCTGCGGCAATACCACCAGTCGCCAAGCTGGCAGACTTGAGGAACTGACGTCGGTTAAGACCTAAGCCGGACGTTGTTTTAGTCTCGACTGTGTCTGATTTGCGGGTTAATCGCATCACACACTCTCCTTTGTTATTTACTTAACGAAGCATAATAATTACGAATATGCTCTGTTTCGCGGTAGTTATTGCCCGTAGGCTCTTGTGTAGACGGTTTAGTCACCTGGGCAAGTGCGGGTGCACTTACACTAGCAACAGCACCTGCCGCACTGCCGAGCGCTAATGCTTTTAGCATTTGGCGACGACCCATGTCGGTAGCTTGCTTTTTCATAATGTCTCCTTGTTGATAAAAAGATGTGGCGCTTTAAGCCATCATCCGGTTTAGTTAATTTGCACAGCCTGTTCATCAATCGGGTCAAGGTCAGCACTGCCTGGACAATTCACCGGAATATTTAAACTTAGCTGTTCAAATTCGTTAGCTTCTGCCGTAAAAAAGGCGTTAGCCAGTTGCGCAACCGCAACGTAAAACTTAGCACTAGGCGTTTTAGCTAAATGGTCGCAAAAGCGCATAATCCAGCCACCAATATGACGTTGGTAAAACGCTAATTGGCGATAACCTGGTGCCTCTAAAATCAGGCAACCCATCACTTCGCATAGTGCGGCAACATGATCCTCTGGCTCTTTCACGTTATCTTCACGTTCAAAACCGAGTTGCATTAAGTCACTGCGTAATGCCGCTAGGGGTTTGTCCATTAATGAACCTGTCATAAACCAACTGCCATATGGCATAATTTCACCGCTGCCGACGCCTAAAAAAATGGCAAAATATTCATCTTCTAGGGTGTCGGTATCACTTTTTTGTGCTGCTTGCTTCAGTGCAACCCAGGCATCGCTCATGGCGTTACCTTCTTCGACGTCTATGTCTAAATTAGCTAAAAATTGCAATAGCTCGGCACTTGGGTGGCGGCGCATTAACGCGGCCAACAACTGATAAATATCAGCTCTTAATTGGTCGTTTTCGGTTATTTGTCTCAGTGTTTCTGTCATAGCAGATCTCTTATCGCAATTGCTTTTCTGGATCGTCAAGTATGTCTTCAAACATGTCTTTTACACGGCAGTCGCCACACATTTTCAAACGCTCTATATTGGCGCTAAACGCACTGTGCGCGCCGACCATTTCTATCATTTTATGCACCATTGACTGGGTAGCAAACTCACTACCACAGCGTATACATTCAAACGGTGGCTCTTGTTTCAGTAGTTGCACTTGCTGGCGCTGTTGTTGATTAAAGTTAATTTGTGCCACTAAACTGATGACTTTTTCAGGGCAAGCGGCTTCACATAAACCACATTGCACACAGTCTTGCTCTGTAAACTTAAGGGCTGGCGTATCACCACCATCTTTTAGTGCTTGAGTTGGACACGTCGCCACACACGACATACACAGGGTGCATTTATCGCTGTTAATGCTCACCACACCATAAGGAATATTGGCTAGTGTGAGCACGCTGTCGACACCTGCAGCCTGGCTGTTAAGGTGGTCGATCGCTTGAAACAGCAAGCTGCGTTTAGCAAGACTTGCAGGGGCGATAGCGGCTGGATTTGCAACCATAGGCATAATCACTGGCCACGTTAGGCTAACGGCTAACGATGGATATAAATCGAGGAGATCTTCTGGGCGAATTAAGCGAATACGCTGTGGTTGGCCCATTTCATCTAAAATGCGATTAGCTAAGGCAAGCTCACCCTTAAGCATTTGCGTTAATGTTGGTGCTGTAAGCTCTGTATTTAAGATGAGAATTTCGCGGGCGCCATAAGCTAATGCGGCCATCCAATGGTCAATGCTGGCGACGGTAATTTCTTCCATTGCAACAGGTAACACATCGCCGCTTAACTCGTCGGTAATAAACTGAGCACCAGCTTCATTATCATGAAATAGCACCACTGGGGCGGTTTGCGCTTGCAAGCGATACCGGCTAACAAGTTTTTCAAGGTAAGAATGCAGTGATTTAGGTGTGGGTAAATCATAACTTAATGCCCCTGTTGGGCAGGCATTAGCACAACTGCCAGCACCATGACAAAGGTATGGGTCGATTTCGATTTTTTGCGCCACACTGCTAATGGCATCAGCAGGACAAAAGTTTAAGCAGCGGTTACAACCATTTAAGCCATGTTTGTTATGCGCACAAATATCGGGATTGACTTTGACGTATCGCGGTTTATCGAATTCTCCCACTAAATCTGGAATTTGCTCAAGTGCATCAGCAAGTAGCGCTTGATTTTGGCCAACATAAAAATAGCCAGGAGGTAGCATTTCTAAGTTAATACTGGGGCTGTGGCTTAAGTCGAGTACAATATCAAAGTGGGCTTGGCGAATAGCCACCACACTGAGATCGCTTACGCCATTATCACTTTCAACCTTAACCTGAAACTGCCCCAAAAAACCCTTAATGCTGACTAATTTGTTGTAGTAGCTTTCAACTTGGCTGGCGGCATTGATTACCATTTCAAGGTGAGCTTCATCCTGACTGCTAATGGCTTCGTTAGCCAAAATGACGCAACTGCTCATGGTGGACAATTTGTCCGCGGCCAAACGGGCAAGATCTTCTGGGCCAATGACTAATACATGGCCTTGAGTGGTATAACTGACAGTTGGCGGGATCAGATTTTGTAAAATCTGGGTATTCGCCATGACCTGTTGCCGAGCTTGTTTCAGCATAGGCTGGTTTTTAATTATGCTCATTGCGTTCCTAATATCGGTTTTTATCTGTGGCTAACGGCAGTGGCTCACGCTGTAATTAGCACTTTGTTGTTCACATCAACTCATCAAATCGACTAACTGCATACCGATACCCTATCAATAACATGACGTTACACAGGGGTCTGTTAGCCTTTAGCCTCATCACTGGCAAAAGCGTGCTCAAGTAGGTCATCATCCTGTACTTGATCCATTGTCGATAAGCACTCAGATTGCTGAGTAACCGCTAACACTGAGTCTGTTTCTTCAACACAGGTTTCACCGACTCGGGAGTCAGCCCCGGTTGTGTCATCTTTTTTATCAACATCTGTCTGTGCATCTGCAAGCAATTCATCTTCTGCGTTATTGGTTTTTTCAACCACGTAACGAAACACTTTATTGGCTAATTCTGCAGACACATCAGCGGATAAAACCGGTTGATTGGTGTAGTCCAATGCATATTCTAATAAACCGTCGATATGGCCATATTGTGGTTGTTTCCATAGCGCACGTAATGCCGCGGCTTTCGTGGTGGGATCAACATTTTTAGCCATAAAGCGAGCAAAACTGCCGCCCACCTCGATGGTAGTGGGATCTGGTAATGGCTCTTCCTCAGGGCTAACATCGGTTGAGGCAATATCAAGTTGTGTTTGCTCAGCCACATCTGTTTGCGGCCTAAGCTCAAGCGACTCGTTAGCCTGCAGTTGATTGTCTTGATCTGCTTCTTCCGCTACTCGTTGGCGTCGTTGCGCCCAGCGACTTAATAGTCCATCTTGGCTGTTCATTGCATATTTCCTGAACGATTAGCGCTTGGGCCTTCATTTTTACGACGATTGACATGCTTACGACGATGAGCGCTAATTTCCACCTCACCATGACGAGTGATAAAGGCTTCAATCCAACAGGCTATGGCGCTTGGCATGGGGACATTTAACACTGGCGTATCCGACTCTAGGCAGCCAGCGCTGACGTGTTGGTCGGCAGAAATCAACGCAGGCACCCAAGTCCCATCACTCAGTTCGTCACACACTATGTAGAGTGTGGGGTTATTCATATCGAGATTAATCCGGTAGCTACCACGTTGGTCTTTATACAGCTCAAGCGGAATCAGCATCGCATTGTCGGGCTTAGCTTGGGTTGCTGGTACCATGTGTTCTAATTCCCAACGAACCGATGTCCAGCGCCCGGTTTGCACCTGTACTTTTTTGAGTGACACATACATTGGCCATATTTTGTCGGTATGTTGCATAGTGATGCTGACCTCTGGCGTAAATACGAGCATTGATTAGCCACGTGTTATTAAATTGCTATAGCTTGATGGAGCAAAATTGGTGCCAATTAAAAAGCAAAATTAACTTTGAACTCGATCTCAATTTCCCCATTAACAATAGGACAATATGTCCACTGCGCAATTCAAAGTGGGACATTAATACACGTTAAAAGTATTGATTTGTTAAAGATTTGCGCTAGATCACGCTTAGGTAAGATCTTTTCAGTTAAGGGAATAATAATTGCTATGCTAAACACACGATGAAGCCATTTAATTGTGCCAACATCTTCAATAAAGACTCCTCGAGAGGTTTACCTATGACCCAATCTGCTTCGGCAAAACCTGCAACTCACAAACCTGTTAAATTTGTCAAAACAGCCACTCAAGTGCCATTAACCATTGCAGTAAAAGCCGTTGATGATCAGGGTAAAGAGGTCGATAAGTTTGTTGCTTGTGAACGCCCTCTCACCATTTATTTAAACTGGCGCCCTATCGTGACATTAATGACACTTGGGGCCAAACCCGAGTCGTTAACGATTGGGTATCTTAAAAACCAAGGCTTTATTAGTGATTTAAGTTTATTAGAGTCTGTTATTGTTGATTGGGAAGTCAATTCTGCAGCGGTGATCACCCAAGAAGTCGCAGAAGATCTCGAGCAAAAACTGTCAGAAAAAACGGTTACGTCGGGTTGCGGGCAAGGCACAGTTTATGGTGGGTTCTTACAAGGGTTAGACAATATTGTGTTGCCAACACCGGCGTTAAAGCAATCCACGATTTATGCATTACTTAATAATATTAATGCTTACAACGAGACCTACAAAAATGCTGGAGCCGTTCATGGTTGTGGGATATGCCAAGATGACAAGATTTTATCATTTGTTGAAGACGTAGGTCGTCATAATGCCGTTGACACCTTAGCCGGTGACATGTGGTTAGATCAGCAATCTGGATGTGACAAAATCTTCTATACCACAGGTCGACTGACATCAGAAATGGTCATCAAAGTTGCCAAAATGGGAATACCGGTATTATTGTCTCGCAGTGGGGTTACCCAAATGGGATTAGATTTAGCGATGCAATTAGGGATTACACTGATTGCGCGAGCCAAAGGCCGCCATTTTCTTGTGTATCATGCTAGTGAAACTATTGATTTTGATGCACTTAAAACGCCTCAATAAGGGTTATTACCGCATACTTGCCCATTGCTGACGTAAGTTTGCAGGGATAAAGCTCCAGGCTAAAATTCGGGTCACTTTATTGCCTTGGGTCATTTCAATGGTTTTTACTTCAGTTGCCGCTAGGTGTTTAAGCAATTGGTAACACGGCTTAAGGTTTTCAGATTTAGACACTAACGAACTAAACCACAACACCTGACTGGCATATTCTTTACTTTGATTGAGCATGTAAGTTAAAAATTGCACTTCACCACCATCACACCATAATTCGGCTTTTTGACCACCAAAATTGAGTTTGGGGTCTGTTTGGGTAGCAACCAAATTCTGTGATTTTTTACCGTGCTTCTGCTGCTGATTTTTTGCCAAATTAGTGACTTTGCGTAACGAGCCAGCAGCAGCTTGCGCTAAAGAACGATGAAATGGTGGATTACACATAGTGACATCAAAACGTTCATGTTTTTCAATAATGCCATGAAAGATATGCTCTGGGTTCGATTGCAATCTGAGTTGTAAATTCATTTGAACATTAGGGTTATGCCGAGCAATATTGGCCACGTTGTCAATCGACACGGGGTCAATGTCCGATGCAACAAATTGCCAACCATAAGTCTGAATACCCAACAGTGGGTAAATGCCATTGGCCCCGGTACCAATATCTAATACCCGAATACTTGGGCCATGAATAACCTGCCCTTTGTCGGCTAATAAGTCTGCAATATAGTGCAGATAATCGACCCGCCCAGGAACCGGAGGACACAAATATCCACTCGGGATATCCCAAGCATTGATTTGATAGTCACTGAGAAGTAGGGCTGAATTAAGGCATTTGACGGCTTGAGGATCAGCAAAATCAATTGATGGGTTACCAAAAGGATTTGCCCGCACAAAAGCCCTTAACGATGGCATCACCAACATTAACTTAGCAAAATCGTAACCCTGTTGATGGGCATTACGGGGATGCAGTTTTTTAGGCGTAACCTTATTTAAGATTGTCTTTGAAGGGTTTGGCGAGCGCTGAGTGCGTCCCTTGGCTCGCCCAGCAAAATTTGAACGGCTCATTAATCGTAAAGATACTTAGTAAATAGCAAGTTAACCACAATCGCCTTGCCAACTTCTTGCTCCATCAAACGATTGACTGTCTCGTAGCATTCGCG
Organism: Shewanella basaltis; assembly: GCF_023283885.1. GTDB lineage: Bacteria > Pseudomonadota > Gammaproteobacteria > Enterobacterales > Shewanellaceae > Shewanella > Shewanella basaltis. The sequence goes on along the minus strand of NZ_JAKILA010000024.1, from coordinate 1,172 downwards.
GCGAATTTCTTCACGGCCAGACAACGACTTCACTTTATCCTCAGCCTGATTACCTAAAATTTCGACAATAGCGGATCGTAAAAGTGGATCATGGTGCTCTAGAGTCACGAGGTCGTTAGGATCTTTTACCATTAGCTCAACGCTGATTTTAACAAAGCCTAATTTTTTACGATTAGAAATGTAATTAGTGACGATATCTGGCTCAAAACCATAATAGGCATAGTCTTCTACACCCTCTTCAGCAGCAAATACATTTACTGTCGTGCAACATAATATAACTAACGTTAAAAGCCATTTTTTCATAATAAGAGACACTCCTAAAGATGTAACGTTAATTAAATCGGCCATGTTGTTCACACCTTGAGGTGTGTTTGCTCGTACACGACATGATAGACTATTGTTGTTGAGGTATATTGTAACGAGTTTTCGATGAACGTGACCAGTGTTAGCTTTCCATATGGTGAATCAATTCATTGGTTTTCGCCAGAAAAAATAAAATCATTACCAGAAAACCAACTTAAAGACTGGTTATTAGCGACTGGCAGTTTAACTCAACGCCTCAAAACTCATTGTACTCACTTTGAAGTTAAAGTTTTAGGCGAGCATTTACTCACGCCACTTGAGGATGAATTTCCAAGCCACAACGACCCCGTGTGGATCCGCGAAGTGTTACTCTGTCTCGACGGCACGCCCTGGGTGTTTGCTCGAACCTTGATCCCACAACATATTTTGGATGCAAGCCACAATCAATTTACCCACCTTGGCACTCGGCCATTAGGTGAATTGTTATTTACCAGCCCAGCTATTACACCAGGCAATATTGAAGTGGCACAGTTTGAAACCTGCGGCCGCTTAGCCGCGCTAGCCACCAGTTTACAACAGCAAGTAAACACCAGTTTATGGGGAAGAAGACGTTATTTTAACTTACATGGCTCGCAGCTAATCGTTAGCGAGATTTTTTTACCCGCAGCCGTTGAATACATCAATACTCTCTAGGGTCTGTTGATCTTTGCTGGTTGAATTTTGTTCGAGTTAAAAACGTTTTAATCGAGGCGAATGGCTTGAAGCCTAGCCACCTAAGCAAAATCTATTCAACAAAGAGTAAAACGTTTTTAGCCGAACCCTGTGGGCAGCGTTTGTCGGTCATTTTTACTGCGTTATCGACTTTTTAT
>NZ_JAKILA010000023.1 GCF_023283885.1 Shewanella basaltis | reverse complement strand
AAAGAGTAAAACGTTTTTAGCCGAACCCTGTGGGCAGCGTTTGTTGGTCATTTTTACTGCGTTATCGACTTTTTATGTAGAATAACTACACCTCAAAGTCTCTGCCTTGTATAAAAGACCAACAATTCGCTGCAAAAATAACCTTGAAAGATCAACAGACCCTAATAATGACACAAGCAAAAAAGTGTATTGTATAGCCAATAAAAAAGACTGCTTACCACAGTAAACAGCCTTTTAAAGACACGCTAATTTGCGTAATTAACTGTTTAAGTCCTGAAAGAACTTTTTCACGCCATCAAAGAAACCTTCAGCTTTTGGGCTGTGTTTTTTTGATTCGCCAGTTAATGTCGCTTCAAACTCACGTAATAGCTCTTTTTGTTTCTCGTTTAAGTTAACCGGTGTTTCCATTACGACTTTACACAGTAAGTCACCTACTGCATGGCTACGCACCGATTTAACGCCTTTACCGCGTAAGCGGAACATACGCCCAGTTTGAGTTTCTGTTGGAATTTTAAGGCTTACTTTGCCGTCAAGTGTTGGGACTTCAATCTCGCCGCCAAGTGCAGCTTTACTGAATGAAATTGGCACTTCACAGTATAGGTTATTAGCATCACGAGTAAAGATTGCATGTTCACGCACACTTACCTGAACGTATAAATCGCCTGGAGGTGCACCAAACTCACCGGCTTCACCCTCGCCAGAAAGACGAATACGATCACCTGTGTCAACACCTGCAGGTATTTTAACAGACAAGGTTTTGCTCTTTTCAACACGGCCTTCGCCATGACACTTACCACATGGGTCTTTAATAATTTTACCGCGACCATGACAGGTAGGACAGGCTTGTTGCACGGCAAAGAAACCTTGGCGCATTTGTACCTGGCCTTGGCCATGACACGTGCCACAGGTACTAGCCGAAGTGCCTTTTTTAGCACCGCTGCCATCACACAAATCACACGCTGCAAGTGTTGGAATACGTAATTCTTTGGTTAAGCCGCGTACAGCCTCTTCAAGTGATAACTCAAGATTGTAACGTAAATCGCTACCACGAGCTGCTTGGCGCTGACCGCCACGACGCCCGCCACCAAAAATATCACCAAATACATCACCAAAGATATCGCCAAAATCACCTTGACCACCACCGTGTCCGCCACGATTAGGATCAACACCGGCATGACCAAACTGATCATAAGCGGCTTTTTTGTCGCTGTCGGTTAAAATTTCGTACGCTTCTTTAATTTCTTTAAAGCTTGCTTCAGCGGCTTTGTCACCCGGATTACGGTCTGGGTGATACTTCATCGCTAAGCGTTTGTACGCTTTTTTAATTTCGCGTTCGCTGGTGTCACGAGAGACACCAAGAACTTCATAATAATCACGCTTTGACATAGTGTTCTGTTTCTCGAAGGTATGAGTAAGTCGCTAAACTTAATTTATACAAACGGGCGTATGAGGATAACCCCAACGCCCGCTTCAATAGTAACTAACTGAAATTGTTAATTACTTTTTGTCGTCTTTTACTTCTTCGAACTCAGCATCAACAACATCATCAGCAGGCTTTGACTTTCCAGCATCGTGTGCTTGGCCATCATCGCCACCTTGAGCTTGTGCTTTAGCTTGGGCGATTTCCATTAACTTAGCAGAGGCTTCGATAAGCGCTTGCGTTGCTGTGTCGATTGCTTCTTTGTCTTTACCTTTGATAGCGGTTTCTAAAGAAGCAATTGCCGCTTCAATTTTTTCTTTATCATCGCTACCTAAATCATCACCCGCTTCTTCAACTTGCTTCTTGGTCGCATGGACTAAGCCGTCAGCTTGGTTGCGTGCTTGCACTAATTCTTCAAATTTAGCATCTTCATCAGCGTGAGCTTCTGCATCACGTACCATTTGTTCTACTTCTTCATCAGATAAACCTGAAGAAGCTTTAATGGTGATGTTTTGTTTCTTACCGGTTTTCTTGTCTGTTGCAGACACATGTAAGATACCGTCAGCATCGATGTCGAATGCCACTTCAATTTGTGGTTGACCGCGTGGTGCTGGTTCAATGCCTTCAAGGTTGAATTGACCTAAAGACTTGTTAGCACTCGCTTGCTTACGCTCACCTTGAAGAACGTGAATGGTTACCGCACTTTGGTTATCATCAGCTGTTGAGAAGGTTTGACTTGCCTTTGTCGGGATAGTGGTGTTCTTCTCGATAAGCTTAGTCATTACGCTACCCATGGTTTCAATACCAAGCGATAGTGGCGTTACGTCAAGTAATAGTACGTCTTTTACATCACCAGAAAGTACACCAGCTTGAATTGCAGCACCTACAGCAACGGCTTCATCTGGGTTAACGTCTTTACGTGGCTCTTTACCGAAGAAGTTAGTTACTGCTTCTTGTACTTTAGGCATACGAGTCTGACCACCAACTAAAATCACTTCGTTGATGTCTGAAACGGATAAGTCAGCATCGGCTAATGCGACTTTTAATGGCTCTAAAGAACGTTGAATTAAATCTTCTACTAGCGACTCTAACTTAGCACGAGTAATTTTAACCACTAAATGCTTAGGACCTGTTGCATCAGCAGTGATGTAAGGTAAGTTAACTTCAGTGTGGTTAGTGCTTGAAAGCTCGATTTTTGCTTTTTCAGCCGCTTCTTTCAAACGTTGCATTGCTAAAGGATCTTTACGTAGATCTAAGCCTTGGTCTTTTTTGAATTCATCAGCTAAGTAGTTGATTAAACGGTTATCGAAGTCTTCACCACCTAAGTGAGTGTCACCATTGGTAGCCAATACTTCAAATGTTTGGTCGCCATCATTGCTGTCGATTTCGATGATAGAGATATCGAATGTACCACCACCTAAATCGTATACTGCAACAATGTTGTCGCCTTGCTTCTTGTCAATACCGTATGCTAACGCAGCCGCTGTTGGCTCGTTGATAATACGCTTAACATCAAGACCTGCAATACGGCCAGCATCTTTGGTTGCTTGACGTTGCGAGTCGTTAAAGTAAGCAGGAACAGTAATCACCGCTTCTGTCACTTCTTCACCTAAAAAGTCTTCTGCTGTCTTTTTCATTTTTTTCAAGATTTCAGCAGAAACTTGCGGTGGAGCCATTTTGTTACCGCGAGATTCAACCCATGCATCGCCATTGTCTGCAGCAATAATTTTGAATGGCATAATGTTAACGTCGCGCTGAACTTCGTCATCTTTAAAGCGACGACCAATTAAACGCTTAATTGCAAAGAATGTATTTGCAGGGTTTGTTACAGCCTGACGTTTTGCTGGTTGGCCGACAATAGTTTCGTCATCGGTATAAGCGATGATTGACGGGGTTGTACGATCGCCCTCTGCGTTTTCAATGACACGTGCTTTACCGCCATCAAGGACAGCCACACAAGAGTTTGTCGTGCCTAAGTCGATACCAATAATTTTGCCCATGGGGTCCTCCAAAATTGACGTTATTCGTCACAAATATGTTATTTGATGTTGATATGGGGATGAACTCCGTATTTTTCAACCTTTAAAGGGTTAATTTGGCGTTCACTTTTTACCACTCATATCAGCCTTGATACCTATATTGGGACAACAAAATGAATTACAAGGGGAGGACTAAAAAATTTATGTCATTTTGCTTATATAATCAGAAAACCACTCAAGCCAAAGCCATCGATGTTGTCGTTAAGCCAAAATGATTCTTATTGTAAACGAGCAATGCAGTAGAAAAGATAAAGAGCTGTTTTTATTAAAGGGAACACAATACCTGTGGTTATCCCCTTTGACATTGCGATAATCTACAGAAAACAGCTGCTGCATGCTTTAGGGAGCCATCACTAACGCACAATAGTATTATTTGATAAAAAGCAGTATCGGAGTTATAACAATGTTTGGAATGTTAGGATAAGGAAACTAGGCAATGGGACTGCCAAGGTGGAACTTTAGCGATAAAACAGAACGTGTTATTCGTATTGTGACGTTAACGATTGTTGGCTTTATTTTGGCCTATGAAAAGTTTTATGGTTCAAGCACCACTCAATACGCGGCCATGTATCTGTGTGTATTTGCCCTTGTTGCAACTATTTTGACCAATGCGGTACAGCAACGCTATTTCACTTATGTAATGGAGTATGCGCAGGCATTTCGCATTGTTGCAATACTGATGACAGCTGCATTTTTTATTATATGGTTGTTAACTACCTATGAGCGGCTAACACTCCCCGCCCCTCCTAGTCACCTGATTTTTAACTTGTAACCCCTGTAATTTCACGACAAGGGCGATTAAAAACGCCCTTGCCTAAAAAGCAATCCTACTGCCTACTGGTATAATTACCCCACGCAAGCCATTTGTATGTCGTGAGCGCATCTAATGCCATTGGGCCGCGAGCATGCAATTTTTGAGTGCTTACAGCCACTTCAGCTCCTAAACCAAATTGGGCACCATCGGTAAAGCGTGTGCTGGCATTGACATACACCGCAGCTGAATCAACCTGATTCATAAAGTGCGCAGCTGCATGGATATCATCTGTTAAAATCGCCTCAGAGTGCCCACTTGAATACTGCCTAATGTGCTCAATAGCAGCATCAATATCACTTACCACCTTAATCCCAAGCGTTAACGACAGCCACTCGGTTGAGTAAGACTCATGGTGAGCAGGAGTCACGTCAAAACCTAATCCATCTAAATAAGGAACAGCCTTAGTACAAGCATGAAAACGTACCCCTAAGGCATGAAGATGTGATGCAATATTAGGAATAAATTCAGCAGCAATCTGTTGATGAACCAATAACGTATCTAATGCATTGCAGACTGTTGGACGCTGTACTTTGGCATTAGCAATAACATCTATTGCCCTTACTAAATCGGCTTGTTTATCGACAAACAAGTGACAAATACCAATGCCTCCTAAAATAACCGGAATACTCGACTGCTCAGCACATAAACGCTGCAAATTTTGCCCGCCACGTGGAATTATCATATCGACATATTTATCTAAACGGAGCAAACCACTGACAATACTTCGGTCTGGTGAGTCGATAAGCTGTACTGCATCTTGAGGTAAGTTTTGCTGAACTAAAGCTGTACGGATCACGTCACTTAACACTTTATTTGATGTGAGGGTTTCTTTACCACCACGTAAAATGACAGCATTGCCCGTTTTTAGTGCTAATACAGCAATGTCTACGGTTACATTAGGACGTGCCTCATAAATAACACCCACCACACCTAATGGCACGCTTCGGCGGGTTAAGCGTAAACCGTTATCAAGCACTCGACTTTCGGCCTCATTTCCAACAGGATCGGCAAGTGCTATCACGTTATCAATATCAGCAATAATCCCAGCAAGGCGACCTTCATCAAGCAGTAACCTATCAATCATCGCCTCGGTTAACCCATTTGCTTTGGCATTAGCTACATCTAGAGCATTAGCTTGTAATATCTGCTCTTTATGCTCACCTAACTGATGTGCTACTTCGGTTAATAATGCCGACTTTTGCTTGGCTGACAATGTTGCTAATGTAAAACTTGCGGTTTTAGCTCGCTGACCAAGTTGAGTTAAATATTCGGTTTCTACAGCAGACATAAACTTATCCTTAATTATCTAACACAACCATATCATTACGATGAATGATAGCGTCACCATAGTCATACCCCAGCAAAGGCTCGATATCATTTGAGTGCTTACCACTAATTTTAAGCACATCATGCGCACAGTATCGACTGATGCCTTTGGCCAGTACCTTGCCTTTTTGATCGACAATTAATAAGGTCGCTCCACGCTCAAATTTACCTTCTACTGCAATAATTCCTTTAGATAACAAACTACGACCATTTGCCACCACCGCGCTTGACGCACCAGCATCAACAATTAACTTACCTTGAGCCGCAGGGCCGGCAAGTATCCACTGTTTACGGCTTTCTAGCGGATTTTCAATCGCGCTAAAATGGGTTCCTACCGATTCACGATCGGCAACCTTTGCAATCACATCAGGATGATGACCTGAGGCTATCACTACTTCAATACCTGCACGGCGAGCAATATCAGCAGCCTCTAATTTAGTTGCCATCCCGCCGGTACCTAAGCCCGACACAGACCCGCCGGCAAGTAAGCGTAAACTGTCATCAATATTGGCCACTTGCTTAATCAACTGCGCGTCTGGATTAGTGCGCGGATCGGCATCAAACAATCCTTTCTGATCGGTTAATAAAATCAGTAAATCAGCATCACATAACAACGCGGCTCGAGCAGATAAATTATCGTTGTCGCCAACTTTAATCTCATTTGTTGCCACTGCATCATTTTCATTAATGATTGGTACAATGTTGTTTGCCAATAGTGCGTTCAACGTATCACGGGCGTTAAGGTAGCGTTCACGATCTTGCAAATCAGCGCGAGTTAATAATAATTGGCCAACATGCAACCCATAAATACTGAATAATTGTGACCAGGCTAAAATTAACTGGCTTTGACCCACCGCGGCCAACAATTGCTTATTTGCCATCGTATCTGGAAAAACGGGGTATTGTAGATGCTCACGTCCGGCGGCAATAGCACCTGAAGTACACAATACCACTTCAACCCCTGCACGCATTAGCGTAGCCATTTGCCTTGCTAACTCCACCATGTGTGCTTTATCAAGCTTTTTACTGCCCGATGTCAGCACACTAGTACCTAACTTGACCACCACACGCCGATAACCCATGACTTCACTCAGTTAACTAAAAATTCGATTTATTTTTATACCCAATAAAGTGAATAATTCATAGTGAAAGCCGCTAATACAGGGCTTTTTTTATTATTTACGCATGAAAAAGGGGCAAAAAGCCCCTTTGGTTATTTGTGATGGCATAAGCTCACATCACATGAGTTATGATAACGGCATTAACTGTATGCAAATTTAACCATAAACAATGCCGCAACCACTAACACCCCAGCGTTTAAATCTTTAAAGCGCCCTGTCAGTAATTTGATCAACGCGTAAGAGATAAACCCAAGTCCAATGGCATTTGCAATAGAAAATGTTAATGGCATGAGCAGACAAGTCACCACCACTGGGGCGGCCTCGGTTAAATCATCCCACTCAACATTAATTAAGCCAGACATCATTAAAATAGCGACATAAAATAATGTTCCCGCCGTTGCATAAGCAGGAACCATACCCGCTAAAGGTGAAACAAATAACGCAGCAATAAACAATAACCCAACAATCACAGCAGTTAATCCAGTACGTCCGCCCGCACTCACTCCTGCAGTACTTTCAATATAACTGGTAGTTGTCGATGTACCTAAAGCTGCACCGGCAATCGTCGCCATACTGTCTGCGGTTAATGCGCGCTTAACGCGAGGCAATCGTCCCTTATCATCAAGAAAACCGCCACGTTGGGCCACGGCCACTAACGTGCCAGACGTATCGAAAAGATCAACAAACAAGAAAGCAAAAATAACAGATAACATGCTCACTTCAAGCACGCTAGATAAGTCCATCTTCATAAAGGTAGGTGCGATGGATGGAGGCAATGAAACCAAACCGTTATATTGCACATCACCAAATAACAAACCAAGAACAGTCACAATAAGAATGCTAAAAATGACAGCTGCTTTTAGACCGCGCTGCACCATGGCAATAATCAAGAAAAAGCCTAACGCTGCCATAACCGCAGGGAAAGCCGTGATGTCGCCCATGGTTACTAATGTCGCGGGGCTTGCAACCACAATACCCGCACTTTTAAGTCCAATGAGTGCTAAAAACAATCCAATACCTGCTGCAATACCAAAGCGCAATGACATAGGAATACTGTTCACAATCCATTCGCGGATTTTGACTAATGATAAAATTAAGAAACACACGCCAGACATAAACACCGCACCTAATGCAGTTTCCCAGCTATAACCCATCTCGCCGACTACAGTGTAAGTAAAAAAGGCATTTAGCCCCATTCCAGGTGCTAACGCGATCGGGTAATTTGCTAACAACCCCATCACTAAACAACCTACAGCCGCAGCTAAACAAGTCGCAACAAATACTGCGCCGTGATCCATTCCGGCGTCAGCTAACATCATTGGGTTAACAAAAATAATGTACGCCATGGTTAAAAATGTTGTGAGGCCAGCAATGGCTTCTTGCTTCAGGCTGGTGTTGTGTTCTTTTAATTTAAACAGTTTTTCTAACATGGAACAGGGTTCCTTGGGTAAGGGTTAAAATTAAACAATTGTTTTTATTACAATAGGTAGGATTTAGCCAGCTCGTTGATGATGGCTAAAATGATAAAAATCAGCGTTATTAGTGCACACTAACGTCGCAAGTGCTGGATTATAGGTACTTACGGACATGATAGCTATAATTCGCCATTTTGTTGAAAGATTACAGTGTTTTATATAGCGGACTAAACCAGAGAAATAAATCGCAGGCAAAAAAAAGCCTACTCAATAAGAGTAGGCAGACATGTTACAAGCATCCCATATGGGGAAAGGAAAGCTAGCATCACTTAACGTGATGTGGCGATAAATTAATTAATTTACCACCTTGTCTAAAACCGTCAAACGAGACGAACAAAAGGTTGATGGATTTAAAGCTACTTTAAGAGGGTCAATTCTTAAAATTTCATGGCGAAAATACCGCCACGTAAAACTGATACGTCAGCAAACCAAGTGTTTTGCCAATAAATTTTGCCGTTACCTGTATAAGACATGGTCATCTCCTAAATAAAAGTTAAGTTGCATAAACCTAGTAAAGCTTGGCTCGGTTCCTTGGAACGTACATTTCTCAAATCCGTTGAGACAACTTGTCACTCAGATCCCTGGAGGCTATATCCATCCTGGATTAACTAGAGCCGATAAGCACATTGCTTGCCGACGAAATGAATTATACAAAACCGTAATTTAATTACAAGTATTATTTGCTTTAATTCACAAAAACTTCATAAAAAGTTATTTAATTACAATAAAACCGTATTAAAACTATGTGCAAGTATTGTTATATAAATGTAAAATCACATTAAATCCATTTAAAATCAACAAAATAACAATGGGCAACTTAACAGCTAGCAAACTGTAATAAAGCAACCAAAGGATTGGCAGTGGGTTTACCATAGAGTGGATCGCCCTCAACAGCACTGCCCGCGATATCAATATGCGTAAAAGCCAAAGGCGTTTGCAATAACCCCGACGCCTTTAACAAGAAAGCAGCAGGATATTGATGACCACGAGCGGTAATTGACGATGGCGCATTATTTGAAGACACCACATCTGCAGCGCCATTTTTGTCGGCCACTTTATCAAAATCTTCTGGGCGCAAACGCGACACTTCAAAAGGCTCACCCCATTGCTCACCCACATCGGCCAGCAACGCTGCTACGCCCTGTTGTTTTGCCACGCTGTTTTCAACCAAAGCAGAATAGCCACCATAAGCTCTCACCACATGGCCTGTTAAGGTAGCAACGGAAAATACCTGTGGGTTTATAGCCTGCAAGGCTTGAATACGAAGGTGTGACAGTAGATCAGCAAGCACAAGACGCCCTTCGGCATCAGTATTACCGATACGAACCCGCGCACCAGAATGGCTACGAATGATCTCATCAGTCACAAAGGCATCGCTACCAATACTGTTTCTCACCAGCCCCAACTCAGCAACCACTTTAATGCCTTTAGGTTTTAGGATTGACAGTGCTTTCATTAATCCAGCTACAGCTGCTGCACCGCCTTTATCGCGGCTCATCCCAGCCATAGAGCCGGCCACTTTGATGTCTGCGCCGCCTGTATCGTAAACCACCCCTTTACCGGCAAAAAATAAGGTTTTAGTAATAGTGCCCTCACCGATATATTCTAGTTTTACGACCCGAGGATGGTGGCGCTCAACCCCAAATGAGCTTCGCCCCACAGCACTTAATAGCGGGTAGTCAGTACGTAACTGTTCAACCTGATCAATGACAGATACCGCTAATCCACTGTCGGTAAACGCATCGACACAATACTGAGCAAATCCCATGGCTGACATTCGTTCTGGCTCAGTACCACAAAGATCACGCGCCAGCACTCTCCCTGATTCTGCCGCATTGATTAACTGGCTGTGAGACTCACTATTAAGCAGCCCTATTGCAGCTAAACTTGGGGTTAGTGACTTTGCTTCTCGTGCTTCTAGTGGCTGCCATAACTCCTGACCACACGCTAATGCTGCAACTTGTTGTGCATGTTGATAGCGTGTATCACTTACCGCAGGCACCACAAGGAGTGGTTTAGTCGCGCCGGCGGCTTTTGCAATAGCAATCCCTTCACGGGCTGCTTTGGCAAATACACGCACATCATTATAAATGTTATCAGCATCTGCAACCGGTGAGATAATCAATCGCCCTCCGGCTAAGCCTGGCGCCAACAGTAACGTGGCACTGTTGCCAATACGCTGATCAATTTGACTAGCGTGGGATGCCAGTAAATTAATTTCATCTTGCTTAATATCAGCAAGGCTCGGGGCGATAACCACTACAGCATCCCAGCCCTCACCTTCAAAAATGGCTTCGTCACTGGTGACATCAATAAAGGGCACTTGAAATGCTTGCGCAGGTTGATTTATTTGAGTCATAAAAGTCCTTATCAACAACACAGTTGTTGGTTCATATTTATTTACAGATTTGTGGCCTAAACCTTGGCAAATTGATGTGGCAATATCAAGTGACGCCGCAGAATATGTTAAAATATTTGCAGTTTTAATATCTGTCGTATCCGACTGAATTCTTCATAGAGGGCGTTTCGTGACTGCATTAACTCAATTATATCCTCAGCCTCTTTGGCAATGGTTCGAACAAATTTGTGCGATTCCACACCCATCAAAACATGAACATGCGTTATCGCAACACATTCAGCAATGGGCCAAAGCTCAAGGGCTTGCAGTTGTTGAAGATAAGGTGGGCAACGTGATCATCCGTAAACCTGCAACACCAGGTATGGAAAACTGTAAAACAGTGGTGCTACAAGCTCACATCGATATGGTGCCACAAAAAAATGCCGACAAAGTGCATAACTTTGAAACCGATCCCATCGAAGCCTATGTTGACGGAGACTGGGTTAAAGCCAGAGGCACAACCTTAGGGTCTGACAACGGTATCGGTATGTCATCTGCACTGGCAGTACTAGGCAGTAAAGACATCAAACATGGACCATTAGAAGTCTTATTAACCATAGACGAAGAAGCCGGCATGACAGGTGCCTTTGGTTTAGAAGCTGGCTACCTTGAAGCAGACATTTTAATTAACACCGACTCAGAACAAGAAGGTGAAATCTACATGGGTTGTGCTGGCGGTGTCGATGCGCAAATCAGCATCCCGATGTCATGGCAAGCGCCAGAGCACAGTAACGCCAGTTTTTCATTAACGCTGTCTGGCTTAAAAGGCGGGCACTCTGGGGTTAACATTCACCTTGGTCGTGGTAATGCCAACAAATTACTTACCCGCTTTTTGTTTAAATACAGCGACGAGTTAGCACTTGAGTTAGTGAGCTTTTCGGGTGGTTCGTTACGAAATGCCATTCCGCGCGAAGCCAATATTCAATTTATGTTAACAACAGAAAACGTCGATGCGCTAAAACAAGCCGTTGAGTCTTTTCAAGCTTTGGTGCGTGAAGAGCTCGCCATTGCTGATCCAGGCATGTTATTGACTCTAGCTCCGATTGCCACTCCAGTAAAAGTCATGGGTGAAGAGGCACAAAACACCTTGATTGATTTACTGCATGCAAGCCCTAACGGCGTTATTCGTATGAGTGACGAAGTTGAAGGTGTTACCGAAACCTCACTCAATGTTGGTGTAATTAGCACTGAAGACGAAAGCGTTGAAGTATTGTGCCTCATCCGCTCATTAATTGACTCTGGCCGTGAAGAAGTCGCTGGAATGCTTACTGCATTAGCAAATCTTTCTGGTGCAAGTATAGATTTAAGTGGGGCTTACCCGGGCTGGAAGCCTGACACAAGCTCACCTGTCATGGCCATAGTGCGTGAAACCTATAATGATATTTATAAAAAAGACCCAACCATTATGGTTATTCACGCAGGTCTTGAATGTGGTTTATTTAAAGAGCCATATCCGCACATGGACATGGTCTCGATTGGTCCAACCATTCGCTATCCACATAGCCCTGATGAAATGGTTAACATCACCACTGTGGGGCAATACTGGGAATTACTGCTAGCCGTACTAGCGCGTATTCCTGCAAAAGACGCATAAAGGATAATCAACGGCTTACCAGATTAAAAGGCGACAGTGATGTCGCCTTTAGTTTGTATTGTATCTTGTCGCGTTAATCAGTGGTCAATAAGAATGTGACCAGCCTTTTTAATTAAGGCGTCACTATGTGGTCATGGTGGTTCCCTTTCAAATTACGACAACGCAAAGCAAAAGCTGCTGGGCCACTCCATTGTGGCGAGTGTTTAAGCTAAAATTGAAGATCAAGTTGAGTATTTTTGTTTATATCATTTGCATGATGTACCGTGACATCAGCTAAGCCGACACTCACACCTAATAAACGAATTCCCCGCCCCTGGCTTCGCAGTAATGCTTGTTTTAATAACTCATGAAACAGCTTAATTGATATATCATCACTGCGATGTTCAATGGTTGTTTGCTTAAAATCGTTAAACTTAATTTTTACGACCTGCTTATGAATTTGCCTGTCTCTGGCGCTACGATGAATTCGAGCGCTTAATTCTTGTATAAGTTGCGGTAATACCTGATGGCACTGTTCTAAGGTAAAAATGTCTTTGGCTAATGTTGTCTCTACACCAACCGATTTGCGCACCCTATGAGGGCTTATCTGTCGAGGATCTATTCCTTGAGCACGCTCAATAAGCACATGACCAAATTTACCAAATGCATCAATCAACTTCGCTTTAGGGTATTGCTGAACATCAAAACAGGTAAGTAAACCAATATCTGCAAGTTTTTGTGAGGTCACCTTACCCACACCGGGAATTTTCCTCAAAGGTAAATCTTTCACAAACTCATGGACTTGATTTGGCGTTATGACATATTGGCCATTAGGTTTATTTAAATCAGAAGCAATTTTGGCCAAAAACTTTATCGGGGCAACACCAGCAGAAGCCGTTAAGCCAGTGACGGCAAAAATCTCATCGCGAATGGCTTTAGCCTGTAAAGTGGCACTCCCCTGATAAGCGGTGCAATCTGTAACATCAAGGTAAGCCTCATCTAATGATAAAGGTTCAACCAAATCAGTGTAGCGATGAAAAATTTCACGAATTTGCAATGATACTGATTTATACACCTCCATTCGACCCGGCACTAACACTAAATCAGGGCATAATTGCAATGCTTGGTAACTGGACATTGCGCTGCGAACCCCAAATTTCCGGGCTTCGTAACTGCAAGTGCTTATTACACCACGGCGGTCACTTCTGCCGCCCACAGCAATAGGCTTTCCTCGTAACTCAGGAAAGTCGCGCATCTCAACCGCAGCATAATAACAATCCATATCGATGTGAATGATTTTACGCATTCTTAAACCATCACTGAATAATTAAACTGACCCCATATTACTGTATATAAAAACAGTATTCAATCAATCGAAAACAAAAAAGCCCAAACACTGTTGGGCTTTTGTTTGCATCGCATAAAGTAATAGATTACATCTGCTTTTGTAAGTAATTTTGCAAACCAACACGCTCAATGAGACCGAGTTGTTTTTCTAACCAGTACATGTGATCTGATTCAGTGTCATCAAGCAACACCTCTAAAATCTCGCGAGTTTGGTAATCAGCTTTCTCTTCGCACAACTTAATCACTTTACGTAAATCGGCAGCAACCTTATATTCATATTCAAGGTCGTTTTTTAGCATTTCTTGCACATCTTTACCTATGTTCAATGCTTCACGGCTCGCAACATCTGGCGTACCTTCTAAAAACAGAATGCGTTGAACAAGTTTTGCGGCATGTAATTTTTCATCATCCGACTCGTGCAAAATACGAGTATAAAGTTCATTAAGTCCCCAATCTTCATACATGTGAGCATGCACAAAATATTGGTCCATCGCTGATAACTCGCCAGTTAACAGTAAATTTAGGGCGTCAATTACCTCTGGATTACCTTTCATAATCTGTTCCTACTAGTCGTTAATTTGAGATTGAAGATAGTTTTGAATACCCGTTTGCTCAATCAGCCCTTGCTGAGACTCGATCCAGTCTAAGTGTTCTTCTTCATCTTCTAATAAATCTTCAAGCAGATCACGGCTCACATAATCTTGCTCGGTTTCACACAGCTTAATAGCCTCTCGTAAAACCACAATTTGTTCGGTGACAGCTTGCAAATCACAACTGAGCATTTCTTCTGCATGCTCACCAATACGTAATTTATCTAATTGTTGCAAATTAGGTAAGCCTTCAAGAAACAACACTCGCTCAATCAACTTATCAGCGTGCTTCATGTCTTGAATCGACTTTTTATATTCTTTTTCATTGAGCTTTTCTAAACCCCAATGTTTAAACATGCGAGCATGTAAAAAATACTGGTTAATGGCTGTCAACTCGCAGGTAAGCACACGGTTAAGCTGGTTGATAACTTTAGGATGACCTTTCATAGTAATGTCCCTTGCTAAATAATTTGATCTCGATCAATTACACACAGGATAGAACACTGTAGACAAAAAGGCAAATTTCCTTTTAATTTCACACACTTACAATTGATAACCATTATCATTATAACTAAGCTTTGTAACTCATTCACTAAAAACGACAATAAAAAAGCCTTCAAAATGAAGGCTCTTTACATTGTAAGCACATACAATATGGAAAATCAGATAATACGGTTTTGATTCAGCATCTCTTTGCGTGCTTGTTCTTTTTGCATACGCAACTTACGCGCATCACATGGGTCGTCACAATCACAGGCTTTTTCAATACCCAGTACACCCAATCCACCACAGCTGCCTTCTACCGCTTTCTTTTTCACTATATAACCAACAGACATTAACAAGAAAAATACTAACAACACCACAAACGCTGCTAAAAATGTACTCATAACCTACTCCAATCAACTCTATTTTAGGCCTGACGTAAAATCAGTTATGTCACCCTATTTTACATATGCTTTAAATGCATCACTGTAATAGACCTTAAAACCTTGCTCTTGCTTTTCGATGAGCATTATTGCTAAATCTTTCTCTTTAGCAAGCGCCAACGAAGCTTCTGTTCCCAGTACCATCATGGCGGTTGCATATCCATCTGCGGTCATACAACTAGAGTGTAGCACGGTTGCAGAAGCAAGTTTATGCTTTATAGGATAACCGCTACGCGGATCAATTAAATGTGAGAAACGCTCGCCATTTTCTTCATAAAAGTTACGGTAGTCACCTGATGTCGCCATCGACATGGTACCTGGCTCTATCACTTGCTGCACGCTTTGACCTTCGTCGTTCGGCTGCTCTACCGCTATACGCCAGGCTATTCCATCGGCTTTTGTACCTTTTACGTTTATCTCGCCGCCAATCTCAACAAGGTAACCACTTGCATTGTATTTATCTAAAATTGAGGCAATTTTATCTACGCCAAAACCTTTAGCAATAGACGATAAATCTACATATAAGTCGGCATTGTGTTTAGTCAATGTCGTCCCGTTTATTGCGAGCTCATTAATGCCCATTTTCGCTTTAGCTGCATCGATTTGCGACTGTGTGGGGACTGATGTTGGGCGTTTATCCGGTCCAAATCCCCATAAATTAACCACTGGGCCTAAGGTAATATCCAATGCGCCGCCAGTTTCTTGATACAGGCGAATCCCTTCATTAATCACGTTAATTGTATCAGACGACACCTTAACGCTTTGTTGTAGCTGTAATTGATTAAATTTTGATATTTCTGAATCATGGCGATATGTCGACATTTGATCGTTGACCACTTCTAAAGCCATGTCGATTTCTGCCTGTAACAATTGTGCTTCTGGCATCGATTCATTGGGTACCACTTTAATATGGTAAGTCGTTCCCATGGTACTACCAGATAACGAAATAATCGATTCTGGGGAACTACATGCACTTATGGCGAGTAGCAATACAGATGCAAATAAAAACTTTATCGTATTTACGCTCATGTCTAATTTACGCTAGTTGTCTGAATAAAAAAAATTGCAGCCTGCAGACCTGTGTTAGCACACCCTGTCTGCATTGCTGCAATTTCATGACTTTCTTGTCAACAAGTTAACTCATTAACCACCGAAATCATCAAGTAAGATGTTTTCGTCTTCAACGCCTAAGTCTTTTAACATACCAATCACGGCCGCGTTCATCATTGGAGGTCCACACATGTAGAACTCACAATCTTCTGGGGCATCATGGTCACGTAAGTAATTTTCGTACAATACGTTATGAATAAAGCCTGTGTAACCCGTCCAGTTATCTTCCGCTTGCGGATCAGATAACGCAACATGCCACTTAAAGTTCTCATTTTCAGCTGCTAAGCCGTCAAAATCTTCAACGTAGAACATTTCACGCTTAGAACGGGCACCGTACCAGAAGCTCATTTTACGTTTTGATTTAAGACGTTTTAATTGGTCAAAAATGTGTGAACGCATTGGAGCCATACCAGCACCACCACCAACGAAGACCATTTCTGCATCGGTATCTTTAGCGAAAAACTCACCAAATGGACCAGAAATCGTCACTTTATCGCCAGCTTTTAAGCTCCAAATGTATGAAGACATTTTACCACAAGGCAAGCTTAAATTACGTGGAGGCGGCGTAGCAATACGCACGTTCAACATAATAATGCCAAACTCTTCTGGGTAGTTAGCCATTGAGTAAGCACGAATAGTTTCTTCGTCTACTTTAGATTCTAATTTAAAGAAGCCAAAGTGTTCCCAGTCGCCACGATATTTCTCAGGAACATCAAAGTCTGCGTACTTAACATGGTGAGCAGGCGCTTCAATCTGAATGTAACCACCTGCACGGAAAGGCACAGATTCGCCATCAGGGATTTGCAACTTAAGCTCTTTAATGAAAGTGGCTTTGTTATCGTTAGAGATAACTTCACACTCCCACTTTTTAATACCAAAGATCTCTTCGTCAAGTTCGATTTCCATGTCAGATTTAACGTTAACCTGACATGATAAACGACAACCCTGACGAGCTTCACCCTTGCTAATGTGGTCAAGTTCAGTTGGTAAAATGTCGCCACCACCTGATTTAATGTGTACACGACACTGGCCACATGAGCCACCGCCGCCACACGCACTTGATACGAAAATACCGTTGTCAGCTAATACGCCAAGTAACTTGCCGCCTGCGCCAGTTTTAATTGCTTTATCTGTGTCGCCGTTGATACCAATTGTGATATCACCGCTTGCAACTAGTTTTGATTTAGCGAATAAAATCACTAAAACCAACACTAATACCATCACAGTAAACATACTCACACCTAGATAAACATCTATTGGAGTAGATTCAAGAATACCCATTCACTTATCCTTAAAGGTTCAAATTAATGCGTCGTCTCAATGCTCTTAAAGAGAAACACCAGAGAATGACATGAAACCTAGAGCCATAAGACCAGCAGTCACAAAGGTAATACCTAAGCCACGCAAGCCATTTGGCACGTCAGAATATTTCATCTTTTCGCGAATACCGGCTAGCAATACAATTGCCAATGCCCAACCAATACCAGAGCCGATACCAAATACCACGCTCTCGCCTAGGTTGTAGTCACGCTCTACCATGAATGATACTGCACCAAAAATCGCACAGTTCACGGTAATCAAAGGTAAGAAAATACCTAACGCGTTGTACAAAGGTGGGAAATATTTGTCTAACGCCATTTCCAAAATTTGTACAAGTGCTGCAATCACACCGATAAAGGTGATGAACTTCAAGAAGCTCAAATCAGCATCAGGAACACCAGCCCAAGCTAATGCGCCAGGAGCAAGTAAACCTTGATAAATAATTTGGTTAGCAGGAACCGAAATAGCCAGTACCACGATAACTGCAACACCTAGGCCCATCGCAGTTGTCACTTTTTTAGACACAGCTAAAAAAGTACACATACCTAAGAAGAACGCTAGCGCCATGTTTTCAATGAAAACTGAGCGAATTAATAAACTAATATAATGTTCCATTGCGTTTACCCTTTTGCTTCAACTTGCTCTGGCTTATAAGTACGGATCAGCCAAATCAAACCACCGATCAAGAAGAACGCACTAGGTGGAAGCAGTAATAAACCGTTAGGCTGATACCAACCACCGTCAGAGATTTTGCTGAGGATTTCTACGCCAAATAATGAACCATTACCAAATAGTTCACGCACAAAACCAACTGATAAAAGAATTGCACCGTAACCTAAACCGTTACCGATACCATCCATGAAACTCATCATTGGTGGGGTTTTCATAGCGTAAGCTTCTGCACGACCCATTACGATACAGTTTGTAATAATCAAACCAACAAATACCGATAGCTGTTTAGCAATACTGTAAGCGTAAGCTTGTAATACTTGGTCAACAACAATTACCAACGAGGCAATAATCGTCATCTGCACAATAATACGCACGCTGCTAGGAATGTGATTACGAATAAGCGAAATAAACAGGTTAGAAAACGCTGTTACTGCGGTTAACGCAATGGTCATTACTAAAGCTGTTTCCATTTTACTGGTTACAGCAAGCGCACTACACACACCCAAAATTTGCAACGCAATTGGGTTGTTATTGATAATCGGTCCGGTCAGAACCTGTTTAAGTTCTTTAACGTCAGCCATTAGCTTAACCCTCCGTTGCGTGCTTTAGCGATAAAGCTTGCAAAGCCTTCTTTACCTAACCAAAACTGCAATGAGTGTTGAACACCGTTACTGGTTAAGGTTGCACCAGAAAGTGCATCTACACCATGAACAGAGCTAGCCACTGCAGGATTTTTAGTTACGCTGATAGCTAAGTCGCCTTGAGCATCGAATAACTGTTTACCTTTCCACAATGCTTTCCATTTTGGATTTTCAACTTCACCACCTAAACCCGGTGTTTCAGCTTGGTCGTAATATACTAAGCCTTGAATCGTGTTTAAGTCGGCTTCAAGAGCCAAAAATGCATACATGGTTGACCATAAACCGTAACCGTGAACCGGTAAAATAACACTGGTTAACTTGCCAGCATCATCACGTACCAAGTACACAACGGCTTTGTCAGCTACACGTTTGATTGAAGCGATATCGTTTACAGGAATAGACGAAGTTGCCACATCACGCGATGCTTTACGTTGATCATATAAGTTAGCATCACCTTCAACAAAATCACCGGTTTTTAGGTCAACTAAACGTGCTTCAACATACTGGTTATACTTACTCAGAATGTCTTGCTTAGTGACTTTACCTTCTTTGGTGTTGATCAGGCTTGCTGCTTCAAGAATATACTTTTGTTTATCGAGTAGCTTATTTTCTTGCTGAGTTGGTTTTAAAACAACCGCAGCAGTCGATACAAGTACAGAACAGATAAGACATAAGCCGACAACAACAAATAGCGTTCTACCGAACGAATCTTTATTACTAGCCACGAGCAATCCTCCGCTTGATATTTGCCTGTACTACGAAATGGTCAAATAAAGGAGCAAATAGGTTAGCAAATAGGATAGCTAACATCATACCTTCAGGGAACGCTGGGTTAATCACACGGATAAACACAACCATTGCACCGATTAAGAAACCGTAAGCCCATTTGGCGGTATTTGTGAACGACGCTGATACCGGATCAGTTGCCATAAACATCATACCAAAAGCAAAACCACCTAATACTAAGTGCCAGTGCCAAGGCATAGCAAACATAGGGTTGCTGTCGCTACCAATAAGGTTAAGCAGTGTAGAAATTGCAACCATACCTAACATGACGCCGCCCACAATGCGCCATGACGCGATGCGAGTATAGATGATAATTAAACCACCTAACAAAATAGCAAAGGTAGATACTTCACCAACAGAACCTGGGATAAAGCCCATAAAGGCATCTAACCAGTTTGCATTGGAAGTGTAATCAAATGTGCCCTGTGCTGCTTGGCTTAATGCTGTTGCACCAGAATAGCCATCTGCAACAACCCATGAGGTGTCGCCAGACATGCTTAATGGGTAAGCAAAGAACAGGAATGCACGGCCCGCTAAGGCTGGGTTTAAGAAGTTACGCCCTGTACCACCAAAGATTTCTTTTGCAACAACCACACCAAAGGTAATACCCAGTGCCACCATCCATAATGGGATCGTAGCGGGTAAGGTTAATGCAAACAGTACCGAGGTGACGAAGAAACCTTCGTTAACTTCATGACCACGCACAGAGGCAAACAGCACTTCCCAGAAACCACCAACCACAAAGGTAACAGCGTATATCGGTAGGAAGAAACAAGCACCATAGAACATCAAGGATGCAACGCCTGAGTCTGCAGTCAGTTGTGCGCCTAATAACTCAAATAAACCAACTTGCCAAACGTCAGGGGTACCGAAACCGGCAGCCAAAGCAATTTGTGCTTGCAAGCCTACGTTGTACATACCAAAAAACATCGCTGGGAATGTACAGGCCCAAACCGTAATCATCATACGTTTTAGGTCAAGGTTATCGCGAACATGGGTTGAACCATGGTTCACTTTACCTGGAGTGTAAAATACCGTGGCTGCCGCTTCATAAAGGGCATACCACTTTTCGTACTTACCGCCTTTTTCAAATTGCGGTTCAATACGCTCGATAAAATCTTTCAAGCTC
Source organism: Shewanella basaltis (assembly GCF_023283885.1). Classification (GTDB taxonomy): domain Bacteria; phylum Pseudomonadota; class Gammaproteobacteria; order Enterobacterales; family Shewanellaceae; genus Shewanella; species Shewanella basaltis. The sequence continues at coordinate 57,085 of NZ_JAKILA010000023.1, read as the reverse complement.
ATTAGCCTTCCCTCTCGATCGTATCTAGACAATCACGTAAATATGAAGCGTAGTCATACTTACCTGGACATACGAACGTACACAATGCCAAATCTTCTTCATCTAACTCTAATGCGCCTAAACGAGCTGCGCCATCAAAGTCCCCAGAGACAAGGTCACGAAGTAGCATGGTAGGTAAAATATCTAACGGCATCACACGCTCATAGCTACCAATAGGCACCATTGCACGGTCTGAGCCACCAGTACTTGTTGTCATATTAAACAGACGAGATGGACTTAAGTGTCCCAAGAAAGCACGAGTAATCGAGAACTTGTTCGCACCTGGCATTGCCCAACCAAACAGTTCTTTTTCTGTACCTTCTTCAAGTACACTGACTTGCTGATGATAACGACCTAAATAAGCATGAGGTCCAACAGCAGTACGGCCACCCAATACCGAACCAGATACTACACGCACTGCATCGCCTACTGTTTCATTAGCAGTAAGTTCAGTCATGCTAGCACCTAATACAGTACGAACTAGACGAGGTTGTTTTGCTCTAGGGCCGCCAATCGCCACTACACGCTCAGTGTTTAACACACCTTGAGTAAATAATTGGCCAATGGCAATCACATCTTGATAACCTACATGCCATACACTGCGCGTGGCAGAAGCAGGAAGAACATGATGAATGTGTGTACCCACTAAACCTGCAGGGTGTTTGCCGGCAAACTCTTCAACTTGCGCATTGGCAGCAGGGATATCCGCACCTGGCGCTTTACATAGGTAAACTTTACCTTCAGTTAATCGTGCTAATACCTTAAGGCCATTAGCAAAATCTTCTTTATGTTCAGCTATGACTACCACAGGATCGGCAGCAAGAGGGTGAGTATCAATTGCAGTAACAAAAATACCAGCAGCAGTAGCATCTACAGCAGGTACTTTACTGAAAGGGCGAGTACGAATAGCCGTCCACAAACCTGACTCAATCAGATTGTCGCGCACAGCCTGTACATCTAACGTGTCTAATTTATCCGCATCGTATTGGGTAAAAGTAACGCTATCGTTACCTTCTACTGCAATAACAACAGATTGAAGTACACGTCTTGCACCTCGGTTGATTTCTAATATAGTACCACTGGCTAAAGCCGTATATTTAACGCCTAAATTCTTTTTATCTTCAAAAAGAACCTGGCCTTTTTGTACTTTATCGCCCACTTTGATCTTCATCGTTGGACGTAAGCCAATATACTCTTCACCCAAAGTAGCTACGTGTCTAATGGCTGGGCCATTATGGATAACTTGCTCTGGTCCGCCTGCTATAGGCAGTTCCAATCCTTTCTTAATTGTAATCATATCCACAAGCACTACGTTTGAAGGAAAGACAATGCGCCACGTTCCGCTACAAAAACAAAGTATTAACAAATACTTGCCATTTGAGCTGGCGCAGATTTAATACGAAAATGCGATCGCAATCACGCTGGTCGCGCGCATTTTACCGTAAATATGAGACTATCGCCACGAAAATAATAGGTGTTTTCATACCTATATCTTAGTCTAGCGACAAAATTTTACTCGAGCTCACGGTGTAAAGTGAGCGCCTAAAACCATCACGACAAAGTGTCAATTTGACATACTATAGCATTAATATTTATCGAAATAATTTTATCTACTTTGTCATTCAAAAAAACAGCAACTCACGTTTAAGTACGCTTGAGTTGCTGTTATTGTTTTGTTTATTGAATAAAATTCAGTAAAACATCACTTAGAAACGAGCTTGATACCCAACATAAGTGGTCATTTCTGACTGAGCTTGAAGGCCTCCAAGAGTCCTATTAGCAACTAATGTTTCGTCAAATAAATTTTCAACTCGTAAATACACTTCATGTTGCTCAGTAATCTGATAATTCGCAGCAAGGTCAATTTTCCATTGGCTATCAATGGAGCCGAGGTTAACAAGATTACCCGAATATTCTAATTCAGACTGATAAAGCGCTTGCGCCATCACAGAAACATTACCCACAACCACCCCCGAACTTAACGCCAATTGTTGCTTAGGTACCCAAGGTAATTGAGCTTCACCGTCAAAGCAGCCATTGCTATTTGAACAATATCCACTGTCAGCTTCGGCTTGGGTGTATTGGTATTTGGCTTTAAGCGGAATAGAAAAACGGTCAAACATTAGGCTATATTCAGCCGACAAGTCGATGCCTGTTACCGTCACATCTTGGATGTTTTCTTGCAGTGTAATTTGTTCGTAATCGCACACCATACCAAACATACAGCCAACATGCTGGTTATCATAATCATGCATGTAGGCCGTCATGGCCATGGCCAATGTATCTTGTTTATAAGCCACAGCTAATTGATATTGCAATGCTTCTTGAGCTTCTTGTTCAAGGTTACCTGCTGATGCTGCTGTCCAAGCTTGTTTAGCTTGCACTGCTGCAGACCATGCCCCCGTGGTATAAGCAACTTCAACAGATGGCATCCAGCCGTCATCTGAAAAATCAGATTCAACCAAATCATAATCATCGCTCACATTACGCGAGACACTCACATGCTCGTAACCCAAACCTAAATTGACAGACCATTGGCCGTAATTAAGTCGAGTATCAACAGCAGACGAAAATGCCGATGCGTCATCTTTATAAACAAAAGTGGCTGCTTTATCGCCCGCAGCCGTTAACGACAAATCTTGGTCCCATAACCAGTCTTGCTCAGCTAAGGCCATTTCCGCTTTATCGGTATGATAACGAGCGCTGTAGGTCACTTGATGTTGACCATACATGCTAACGCCTTTGGTTTGCACACCAAAGCCGGCAAAATCGTTATCTTGCGACAGTGCGCCTAAGTTCATGCCATCTGCACTTGGATTTATTTCAAATGAGGCAATATCACTTAGCAAAGCGTTGTTTATGGTTTGGCCATCAACAAACAACATATCTTCGGTTTTTTGGGCATAGATTTGGTAATAAAAATCAGTTGCCACAGTCGAGGTTTTCGACAATAAAAGTTTATGCGCTAACACATAGCGTTGACGTTCAGTTTCGGTAAAATCAATATTGGCCGCAGCGTAACGTTGATTAGGCACTAGCTCAAAATCATTGTTGGTTAAACCAAGTGTGCCTTGCTCGGTATCTTGACTAGAATACTGATAACTAAATTCGGTAGTTTGTTTGTTTCGCGCCCCAGGTAAGCTGTCGGCATCAATTTTAAACATAATGTCTTTTTGGGTCGCATCCGCATCGCGATTTAACTCGTAACCCACTTCATCCGATGCTGATTGGTAATCTACAGCCAATAACATGCCATATTGTTTTGTTGTGCCGCTGATAATTACACCGCTGCTGTAATCAGCATCGTCATTCGCCTCAAGATTAAATTCGCCTGCATATTTTTTCTCACTAATGGCGACTGACTGATATTCTAACTTGCCAAAAGCAGCTTCTGAGCCTTCAACAACACTTGTCATGCTGGACAAGGTTACGCTTTGTTGCTGCTGTAAATTAGGCTGTAAAACAATATTTTGACCTGAATAGGGTGCCGGAGAAAAGAAAATACCATCTTGCATGATTGCAACACCGTCTGACACGCCACGATGCATTAACTCAACATTTGCATTTGGCGCTTTAGGTAATACTGTCGCCCCCGTTAACCCTAAGGCAATATCACTTTGACGATAATGAAATTGCTTTTGACTAGATTGCTGTAAATCAACTTGATTATTTGCCTTATCAATTGACTCTGTAACCGTTTGGGCAACAGCATGGGGTGAATGACAAGCAAGTAAGACCGCAGCAGCGATGACTGATAGGCCAAATGGGTGGTAAGACATAATTATCTCCGTATATTTGTCTGGTCGGGCCAAAATAAATGTATCTCTTTTTGTGCTCGATACAATAACGGTTTCAGTGACATAAAAACAGCATACTGATAACGTTTAATCAATAATTTAGGCGTTTAGTGACAAAAAAAGCGGCCTTAGCCGCTTTTTACTCCCCTAGTGACTTTTTATAGGTTACCTAAAATCTCATCACTTAGTTTAAGTTCGTCATTTCGATTAACACTCACACCCGCAGCAATAATCATGCGAGCAATATCTTGGGCTTCTGACAGTGAATGCATTTCATAAGTACCGCACTGATATTCGTTTAATTCTGGAATATCTTTTTGATCGACCACATTGGTCACATCACTCATCGCAGCAAGCCACGCATCGGCAACGGCACGCTCTGTTGGCTGACCAATCAAACTCATGTAAAAGCCTGTACGGCAACCCATTGGAGAAATATCAATAATCTCAACACCATTACCATTTAAGTGATCACGCATAAAGCCGGCAAACAAATGCTCTAACGTGTGAATGCCACGCTCACTTAAAATGTCTTTATTTGGCGCGCAAAAGCGCAAATCAAACACAGTGATGGCATCGCCACTTGGGGTGCTCATATGTTTGGCAACGCGCACCGCCGGAGCATTCATACGAGTATGATCTACGGTAAAACTGTCTAATAAAGGCATTGCTCTCTCCCAGAATATAAATTTAATATACAACTATACGATCTCATATCGAAATAGTATCACTATTCAGACGCTGTCACAGCTTGTGTTAATATCGTTTTATTCAACATGATTTAACGCTGCCTCAGTATACTCAAAATAACGCTTAACCGAGGCTTCATTACTCAAATAAGCCTGCAATACTTTAGCAAATAAAGGATCTTTAGCAGCCTCTTGAGCCAGTACCTCATCGCGCGCGCCCTTAAGCGCAACTAATACCGACTGTGGAAACGGCACAATCTTAACGCCATGTTCGTTAATAAGCTTTTCCATCGCCGTAATATGGCCTTGGGTATAATCATCGAGCATGTCTTGATTAACGGCACGAGCCGCCACTTTTACGATGGCTTGCAAGTCTTGCGGCAATATTGCAAAGGCTTGCTGATTAATTAAAAACTCCATCGTAGAACCCGGTTCATGCCAGCCAGGATAATAGTAATATTGAGCAACCTGATTTAACCCCAAGGGTAAATCATTATAAGGCCCAACCCATTCGGCTGCATCAATCGCCCCGGTTTGTAATGCACCATATAATTCTCGGCCGGCCAAAGCATCAACGGGCACTCCACCAAGTTTTTTTAACACCTCCCCCCCAATACCCGGCAGGCGCATTTTAAGTCCTTTAAAATCCGCAGGTGACACAATTAGCTTATTAAACCATCCACCCATTTGCATTCCAGTATTGCCACCAGCTAAAGGTAAAATACCAAATGGTTGATACACTTCTTCCCACAGTTGCATTCCGCCACCATAAAAAAGCCACGCATTCATTTGTTGAGCTGTTAACCCAAAAGGGATTGAAGAGAAAAACTGAGATGCGGGGGCTTTACCTTTCCAGTAGTAAGACGCACTGTGACCCATTTCAATTGTGCCATTACTCACACCATCAAAAACAGATAATGCCGGCATAAGCTCACCAGCACCGTATACTTCAATTAATAAGCGACCATCAGACATTTGCTCAACTAACTGGGCAAATCTCTCGGGAGCCATCCCCAAACCGGCCAGATTTTTTGGCCAAGACGTCGCTAAGCGCCATTGAATAACTTGGGTATCCTTTTTAGGTAGCGCTACTGTCGATAAAGGGGTTGCCGGCTCTTGCTGACACCCAAATAACAGGGTAAGCCCTATAATCCAACGGGCCTGCTTCACCTTACTCATAACATATCCTCAAGTTTCGCTAACAACCAATATCTGTAACATAACAATAGCAACAGACAATCAATTAGAGCAATAAAAAAGCCTGACTAAAAAGTGAGGCTTTACAATATAACATATTGAATAACAGTATAATTGTTAATCCTAATATGACATAACCTGAAGGCTTACGAGAGTGGCTTAGCCACCATAGCTAAAACGCTATTACCCTTTGCAGTTAGGGGTTCTAGGAACCTCATCTAATGCTTGCCATTCTGATTCGGTATAAACATTTATCGACAATGCATGAACCCCATTAGCAAGTTCGTCAGCTAATGCTTGATTAACTGAACGATGACGAGCCAGTAAACGTTGTTCGCTAAATGTGTTACTTACCACAACCACTTTAAAATGGGTTTCTGAATTGGGCGGCACGTGATGACGGTTACTTTCATTAATCACCTCAAGATGCACTGGCGCAAAAGCTTGACTCAATTTATCTGTAATGATTTGTTCGACAGACATAGTGATACTCTTATTAATTCATATCAATGAAATCGCAGGGTACTGTTTTGCACAATAAAGGTCAAACAAGCAAATCAAAACTGTTTAATAGCACACAAAACAAACCAAGAGATGACCATCACCTTGTTAACTGGGCCAATCTGCCATATCAACATAATCAAGTTGAGCAACCTGTTCTAGGTTATCTTGCGACAACGCAGCACGGCCTAACCAGGCTTTAATAAACTGGCCTTTTGGATCGTAAGTCTGTTGCTGCTTAGCAAGGTTAAACCGCCTTGAGCCCCGAGGATCAGCCCCCACACCTGCCAAATATTGCCAGTTGCCCCAATTGATTGCGACGTCAAAATCAATTAGCTGTTGCTGAAAATAAGCCGCACCATAGCGCCAATCACACTGTAATTCGTGGATTAAACAACTGGCCACTATTTGTCTGCCACGATTAGACATGTAGCCAGTTTAGTTTAACTGTGACATTAATGCATTCACTAGCGGGTAAGGAGTGGTTGCCGTTTTCCACGCCTGAAATCGTTGGGCATAAAAACTGGTTAATGGTTTTTTGCCACTGATCCCCGAAAACCAAAATAGTTTATTGTTAAATTTGTGGCTATACCAGTGGAAGTATTCACGCCAAAGTAACTCATACTCAATCCATTGCGTCGACTCATTAGCACCATGTTGCGACTCAAATTGCTGCAATGCCGACAACACTTGTCGGGCAGATACACTACCATTTGCTAACCAAGGCGAAAATTTTGTTGAATGCTCCCACCCAGCTAATTCATTTCTCACTAATTTATAACTGTGGGGTAAATTGGAAGCAAAATAACTGTCTAACTGCAATTTACCCTGGGGTTCGCCGCCACAAAATACGTTAGTCAACTGATGAGTTTGTGGGAGCCAATCAGGATAGGTAACCCATTGCTGTATGAATTTATCTTGCGACTGCAGAACAACCATAGGTGGCAACCAGGCGACGGGATCTTTCGCCGCATCAAAATGGCAGTTGTGAACCAGCTTTTTAAACTGGCTAAAACTAGCTGGCAAGGCGTCCAACTCAAATGGCAATTGCTGCAACGTAAACAGGGTTTGGGTCGTTAAAGTCGAATAGGTAATATCCCGGTGACATTGTTGTTTAACCGCTTGCAAAACTGCACGTTCATCTGCACCGCTGTGGTTGCTTCGATAAACACAATTAATGCCATGAAGGTTAATAACATAAGGCAAACACTGTTGCGCTTCGCCATACAATATATGCAATTGCTGCCCATACTGATTAAGCGCTTCGTCTAACGCCTGCAACGACTCGAGCAAAAATTTAAGCCTATGTAACCCCATTGGTTTTGCCTGATATTGCGCCGCACTAAACCAGTGCGGCTCAATGCAAAACACTATCATCAGTTGTTGAGCATGCTGGGCTATGTCGGTAAAAATGGGGTTATCGGTTAAACGTAAATCATCACCAAGCCAATAAAGCGCTTTAACATTGGTTGACGAAGAAGTCCTATTGCACGCAGATAAAGATTGAACGGTTGCATTACTCATGGTTGGCATCACTTAACGGGTGTTTCATGCCTAATCAATACGTCAACACGCTGCGATAAGGTTCAATAACATGTCATTTTGATAACCGGTTAATTTGAACTATTGCCATTTGCGGCAGTAATTAACCTCAGCTCTGGATAACAAACGCCTTTCAAGCAGTCCTTTGCCTTCCTCACTGCGTTGAATTAACTTGCAATAGGCTAGCTATTGACGCGTTAATTCGCCTTGTTAGCAAAACAAATCACAAGCTTGACAGTGGATTTTAGTCAATCTATTGATTTATATCGTTATCGATACATCTCTTATCCAGAGTTGAGGTTAATTATACCAATCCTTATTACAATGAGATCTATTTTAGGCGGCAAAGGGGGAATTTATCAGCGTAGTATTGTTTGTTAGCCTTGCTTAACCTAGTGCTCTAAATCCTCGTGCTCTAAATCCTAGAGCTCTAGGCCCTCAAAAAGCTGTCTCGAATACCTCACTGATAACTTTCGCTACAAGAGCGCATTCTAATGCGGATTGGTATTAGCCATAAAAATGGGGAATGATATGCCTAAAGGTAAAGTTAATTCTTGGCTGGGTCACTTTTAGTCGTTTGGGTAGAGCATGCTGCCAGTGTTGCTGCATACCTGGGTGCATAATAAGCAAATCGCCAGACTCTAATGCAAAATTGACTTTGGTGTGTGTTTTCTTATGACGAACAACAAAATCTCTACAGGCACCGAGTGTAACCGAGGCAATAGCAGAACCTTCAACAATTTCAGGTTCATCGTCACTGTGCCAGCCCATACAATCATGCCCATTGGCATAACGATTAACTAACACTGAATTACTGTGTAATTGATGGTCAGTCAACAATTTTTGGCGTAAACGACTGAGTATATTAGGCCAGGGCAAAGCTTTGATGTGTAGTTTAGAATAATGGTAATCACACCCTTGATCGCCAAACCATGCCTGAGTACGTGGAATGAGATGATGCTTGCCAAATACCTCAATAGATACTCTTTCTAGTGGGTAATGAGCCACTTCATTGAGTAATAACTGTTGCTGTTTAATCGACAAAAAACGTTTAATCCAAGTCACTGGGGGAGTCAATGCATAATTGGCTTGGGTATCAAACTCCAACTCGGCTTGTGATGCGCCAAAGTCAAACCCATGTTGTAATCCAGACAAGTTCACCTCCGAAGGATTAAAACCAGCGTTTTAGTTTAGCAATCCATAAGCCCGATACGACAATCAGCGCCATTATGATCAATATCGCATAATAACCATAAGGCCACGTTAACTCTGGCATGTGCTCAAAGTTCATCCCATAAATCCCCGCAATAACCGTTAGAGGCAAAAATATAGCCGTGACTAAGGTTAAGGTCATCATGACACGGTTGGTTTTATGGGCACTGACTGAAATAAAACCATTAATTAAGTTACTCACTAAACCTTGATATAAGCTGGCACGACTCGATAACCGCTCAAACTGATTGTATAAATAGCTTAGCTGAGAGTAATCAAATTGAATATGTTGTGGTGTGTCATTGAGCAACTGCTGCAGCAGTTCTTCATGATAACCAAACGAGCGCTTGGCTTTTTGTAATTTACTGCTGTAGGCCATTAACTCCGCTAATAAGTCGTCAGTTGAGGCATTAAATATTTCATCTTCAATATCATTAAGACGCTCTTCTAAAGCCAGCATTACGGCTAAATAATCTGTCACAATCTGGCGCATTATCGAAAAACATATCGTACTCATATTGGCAGGTTCAACAGCATGCTCATTAAGCAATTGCTCAATAATAGCGTTAACACTTGTGGACGATGCAAGATGTTGAGTTATTAAAAACTGCTAGTTAACGTGCATCAGCAAGTGACTTCGCTCCAGCAAAAGATACAACTCACGCTCCATTAACTCATGAGTTAATAAATAGTCATGATCACGATATGATTCTAATTGCGGTGGGTGTCGCTCTCTATGAGCGTCGTCAAAATCGAGGTTATCCACCCCAAACTGCGGGTTATTTTGAAAAAACGCTCGGTTATTCGGGCCATTGATATCAATCCATATTAGGTGTTGTTCTGGATCATATTGCCCCATTAGACTCGCGTCACCATTAGACAATAGCTGGCCTTGAGTATCAAATAATAAAATGCGTATTGTCATAATTGACTCGTGTCTAAACAACCCTAAAACCAAATTAACTAGATGGCCAATTCTTGGGGCTCGCCCTCTTCTATCACCATTTTAATCTGTTGAAAGTGGCTGTTAACCCAAGCACTACTAATGGGGCCCCAAGTCGAAATACGATAGTAACCGTCATTATGTCGCTGACCGTGCTGAATAAAATCAACCTGAATACCAATATCGGCAAATGCGGCAACAGCATCTTGTAGTGTGCGTCTTGGCATTGCCGTTAACTTTTGTAAACTCAATAAATTATGCTGTTCTTCATCAAGTAAGTGCGCTAAATATAGCTTTCGCAAAAATGCTTTTTGCGACTTACTGACCACATTAAGTTCAGAAAACATGATGATAACGTCCTATACAATATCGCTTTATTTGAAATTACTGTATGTCATGCCTTAGATGCAAGTAATATCAGGCTTACCAACAAGGGATAAAAAACATTTAAGCAAACATTTACAACTGATTTATGGTAAAGCATGGCACTATAATATCGACGGTAACTAAGGAAAAAACCATAATGAAAATGGACACAAACGACAACTTTACAGAGCCAAAGGCTCAGTTGCACCTCTATCGGCATGGCCCTAGTTTAGCCCAAACACAATACATTCCCTTAGCCGAACTCTCTTTGCAAGCTGTCGATAATAACTACCCCAAATTACTGCTGATTATCAGTATCGCCGTTGCCGTGTTAATCACCCTTGTCGTTAGTGTATTTGGTATAGTCAATCCCAATATCCCAACAAGTGCGACCTTAGCAATATTACCTATTTGTCTGCTATTGGCAGTCATTATAATAAAACTCGTTCATCTTAAAGCCCAAAAAATTGCCTATGGGGTGTTTGAGCATGAATTGGTATTTCGAGAAGGACTTTTTTGGGTCTCGACAACGGCATTACCCTATACTCGCTTACAGCACGTTAACCTCTCACAAGGGCCACTAGAGCGAAGATACAATCTCGTGTCACTAAAATGCTTTAGTGCTGGTAGCGGTGTCGCTGAAATAGATTTGCCAGGCCTTAATGCTGATGAAGCCGAACATCTACGCCAGCATTTGCTGACAAAAGCAGGCGCAAGCCATGCGCAGCCTTCAATACAACATGCTGAACCATTAACACGCCCAACACCTGTTCATCATAACGAGGATACACCCAATGGATAATCAACCAAAGGGGGTAGCGCAACACGCAAATAACACTCAAACTCAGCAACATTTTGCTGAGCAATTAACCAGCTGGCAAGCCTTGTCGCCCTGGTCGATTATCACCTACATTTTTAGCACCATTAAGGGGGTTCTCAGTAACGGTTTTGCTGTCATTCCATTTGTTTATACCGGCTGGAAACAAGGTTTTGATGCACAGTGGTTTATTTTAGCTATCAGCGTCATCACCATTTTGGTGAGCACGGCTGCCATCATTGAGTGGCGTAAATTTCGTTTTCGGTTAAATGGCGATCAACTTGAAGTAAAGCGTGGACTTTTTTTTACTAAAAAAGATGAAATCCCACTAAATCGAATTCAAAATATTCGTTATGAGCAGCCTTTTTATTTTAAACCGCTTGCACTAGGCACCCTGATCATTGAAACCGCGGGCTCACAAAAAGATGAAGCACAACTTGCCGCACTCGATACTTGGCAAGCACTCACGCTTAAACGCTTACTCCTTAAATTAACGCAAGCAGAAAACTCGCCACATCAAGCAGTTCAAGCATCAATAGCACATGCAAAACACACAGCGACTGAACCATTACATGAGCAACACAACTCACAAGCTATTGCGCGTAAATCCTTGGGCGATTTACTTATGTTTGGTTTTTACCATAACAACTTTATCTGGTTTGCAGTGATTGCAGGTCCCATCGCTGGTCAAATCGACATGGAAAACCTGTTTGACTCGCCACTAGCAAAGCAATTCTGGTTGTGGATAGAAAGCCAAACCCAGCAAAGTATCGCTTTACAAAGCTTATTCTTAATTGCAGGGATCATTGTTTTATACGGGCTTTTTTCGCTTATTTCGATTATTGCCGCCGTATTGAAGTATTACCCCTACAAACTAGACAGACTCAACGACACCCTCCAGCGAAGCGGAGGAGTAATTTCGCATCAACAAGATGCATTAGCCATTAAACGGATACAACTTATCCACGCAGAGCAACCTGTATTAGCACGCTTATTTAAACGTTGGACCTTGTATTTTAAACAAGTCAAAGGTCAAGAAGTTGAGCAAAAAACCAAACAACATATGCTTATACCCAGTGTTACCCCCTGCGAAGTGGAATCGATATTAGCAGCCATGCCTAATCTCAGTGGTGGGGCAAGCGTTTTACCTGGCCATTACAACCGCATTCATATTTATTGGTTTACAAAACGAATGATGTTGCCACTTGCAATCGCCACTTTACTGTCGGTTATCGCTTGGTTCGATGGCCGCACTTTAAGCTATTACGAAACCACTTGGCTAATCACCAGCGCAGTTATTGGGATCATTTATTTACGTTATCGACAATGGGGATATGTGCTTGACGATAATGTGCTCTGGCAGCATACAGGGTTGCTAGGCAGACAATGGAAACGGATTGCTTTTGATAAAGTTCAACATGTCAAAATAACGCAAACACTGGGACAAAAACGCTCTAAACTGGCTTATGTCGAAGTCGGTCTCGCCAGCGGTAGTATTGTATTTCCCTATATCCCGGTCACTATTGCTGAGCAGATCATTTCACGCTCATTACATGCGATAAGTCGTCATAATGAACCCTGGATTTAACCAACACAAATACCCCACATGCAGCTTACCGCAAAATAAAATCCTTGCATGTGGGTCTAAATAACGCCACTACAACGGTGGGCTATTTGAAAGCAATGACTATAAGCCAAGCTCAGGTTATTTAACCACTAACACTGGGCATTTTGCTTTATTAGCCACTTCTTCTGCCACGTTATCATGTAAAAAGTGCGCAAGACCAGTACGACCATGACTGGCAATAACCACCATGCCAATGTCGTCGCTATTAGCTTCTGCTAAAATTTCGGTCACCGCATCACCACGGCGGATCACTGTTTCTATCTTTAAATCGGTTTTTAACTGAGCTAATAATTCATGCATTTGCTTGGCGGCGGCATCTTCCATGGTTTTAGCCAATTCTTCAGGTGTAATAGCAAGCACCATATAGTTTTCGTCACCAAGGGGTTGATCAACCACATGCACAATACGAATACCCACATTGTATAAGTTTGCCATTTCAATGGCATACCGCAAAGCATGAGACGCCGTATCAGAAAAATCTGTCGGCCATAAAATATTACGTGTACGCATGTTGCTACCCTCCTTAAACGTGAACCACAAAAGAGTCAGTTAACCAGCTTAAACTTACGTAAACCACAGGCTGTATTCACGCGGTTAGTAACCCTTCTTACCATTTAAGTGTAGTCATTAATGGGTGATTTTTTAGTGATCAAAATCAAAAACATACCGAACACTTGCGTTTGATCAAAAATCCGCATAACATCAGACCGACTAATCAGTCGGTTTATTTTTGTACGCACCAGTAGATTGACTGTTCCAACTAGCACAATAGGGTCTATTGATTTTTTAAGGTTGTTTTTGCAGCAAAGATATACAGGCCCTAGCGACAACTTACCTCAGCCGGAGAATAATCATGAACATAGCAGCTGAACAACCAGTCAAGTCACTCGCACAAATGCTCGACAAGCAACGAAGCCGCTACTTGTCACAACCGGCTCCAAGTTATCAATCACGGGTAAATAAGCTCAAACAACTCAAACTTGCATTACTGGATAACCAACAAACATTAATTGATGCACTCAATCAAGATTATGGTCATCGCTCATCTAACGACACGGTTATTTCAGACATTTTACCTTGTATTAATAATATTAATTACACCATTAAACACCTTAAATCTTGGATGAAACCCAGTCGTCGTCATGCTGGTATGCTGCTCTCACCGTCTAAAGTGTCGGTACAATACCAACCGTTAGGGGTTATCGGTATTATTGTTCCGTGGAATTTCCCCATCATGTTATCAATAGGGCCGCTCATCACAGCCATTGCAGCTGGTAATGGTGCCATGCTTAAAATGTCTGAGTTTACCACTGCAACAAATAACGTGTTACGCCAATTGCTGGCCACGATTTTTGATACCTCTGAAGTTGCCATTATTGAAGGTGAAGCAGAAGTCGCGGCAGAATTTTCATCTCTGCCTTTTGATCATATTTTATTTACCGGCTCAACTGTTGTAGGGCGCCACGTTATGCGAGCTGCAGCTAACAACTTAACCCCAGTCACACTAGAATTAGGCGGAAAATCTCCGGCCATTATAGCCCCAGACATGCCCTTACAAACCGCCGTTGAACGCCTCATTTTCGGCAAATGTTTAAATGCTGGCCAAATTTGTGTCGCACCTGATTATGTGCTCTGCCCTGCCGACAAAGTCGATGAATTTATCGCTACTTATCGGGCACGTTTTAACAAAATGTATCCTGACTTTGTCAATAATCCAGATTACGGCAATGTGATTAATGACCGCCAGTATCAGCGTTTATTAAAAGTACTTGAGGATGCAAAAGCCAAAGGAGCAAAGGTTGTATCGGCAACAGATGACCCCATTTCAAACACCAGTCGTAAATTAGCCACCCAACTGATCACCGCAACAACGGACGACATGTTACTTATGCAAGATGAGATTTTTGGTCCGTTATTACCCATTATTAGCTATCAAAATCTGTCAGAGGCCATAGGTTATGTTAACCGCGGCGACAGGCCGCTTGCGTTGTACATCATGAGTTTTGATGATAAAACCCAGCAAGCTGTGTTGCAGCAAACTCATTCGGGAGGCGTATGTATTAATGACACGGTATTTCATGTTGCTGCCGACGACGCGCCCTTTGGCGGTATCGGGCCTTCAGGAATGGGCCATTACCATGGCAAAGAAGGTTTTTTAACATTCAGCCATGCTAAAACCGTATTAAACAGTGGTAAAATTAATACGGGTGTTTTTGTTCACCCACCTTATGGCAGCGTTATTCAGCGACTATTAATGAAATTCTTTTTGCGTTAATTGCACAGCAGCCCAACTTACACTAGGTCTTTGTTGGGCTATTTATCGTTTTCAACCACCTCAAATACAGGCGCTTAGCATTAATGGTCAGCACACAAGGTCGCATCACAGATAAGAAACAAGCCATTTTAGATTCGGCATTGTCACTGTTTGTCGAAAAAGGCTTTAACGCCACTTCAACAGCATCTATTGCAAAAGCCGCTGGGGTGGCGACTGGCACGTTGTTTCATCATTTCCCAACTAAAAATGACATAATGAATCAACTTTTTTTGTCTATTAAACAGGAATTTGCTAGCAATATGGTTGGCAAGGTTGTGCTAAGTGGCAACATTGAAAAAGACGCCAATAACCTGTGGCAAACAGCCATTGACTGGGCAATAGCACAGCCTCTTAAGCAGTTGTTTTTTCTACAGTACTCTATGTCGGCAGACATTAATGTAGCGGTAAGAAAGCAAGCAATGAACAGCATTTTAGGCTTTGTGGTCGAGTTAATTGAACAAGGAAAACAGCAAGGCATTATTGGCGATTTTCCCAGTGAACTATTACTGGAAAACTGTCATGGACAATATTTAGCAGCCATCAGATACTTTACTGACAACCCACAACTCGGTAATGACCCAAAGCACCGTAGTGCCAGCTTCAAATTATTTTGGCACGCCATGAAAGCTCAGTAATCCAGCGACAGAAGCCACTAGAGGTTTAACGAACTCAACTTTAATCATCTAAATTAAAGCCGGTTAAATCAATATCATCAGTTGAGTCATTACTGTCTTCAAAATTTAATTGTGCTGTATGAGCCGCTTGTTGGTTAAGCAGTTCCTGTTGCCTCGCTTTATGCAATGCAAATTGCCTGCGTCGTTTACGTTGCAAGCACAAACGGATGACATCTTGCTTTTGTAACTCACTAAAATTCATCCAGTTAAAACGCTCATCACGGCTACGAAAGCACCCCAGACAGTAACCTCGGCTGTCAGACTGACACACGCCGATACAAGGGCTGGGAACCGCAAAAAAGCTTAACTGTTCCATCATTGAGTAAGATTAACTCCTGTAAGACTATTGATTATACCAATCCGCATTCACATGTGCTCTTCAAGCAAAAGATATCAATGCGGTTGTCGAGGCTGCCTTTTGAGGGCATAGTCAATTAGGTTATAGTGCATTAGGTTATAGTGCACTACGCGAAGAAAGGCTAACAAACCATACCACGCTGATAAATTTGCTCTTCGCAGTTGCGCCCCCCATTACGGCTTAAAATGACGTTGATGTAAATGACTACACCTGCCGTCATTTTCATTGTAATGGGTCTAGTGACGCAGCCTAAAATAGATCATATTCTAATCAGTATTGGTATTAATGCGGTATAGTCATATCAACCTAATAATCTACACACCCATCATCATCGTATATTAAGGTTATACTAATTGAGTTAATTTTGTACATTATTGCTGTTCCATTGGAGGTCTCATGAAAACATTAAGGCGTTCTGGTCAATTATTTAGCCGCCATATACGATGGCATCAGCCTATTATCGTATTAAGTGCGCTGTTATTGCTGGCCTCTTGCTCAGCAAAGCCTAAACAAGATTATGATGTGAACTATGATTTTTCTTCGCTAAAAACCTTTAGCCAACTCACCGTTAAGCAAACCGACGACCCATTAACCGCAGACAGAATAAACGCGGATATTAAGCAAACATTACTTAACCAAGGGTATGTCTATCAGGCTGATAATGCCGACTTTATAGTCAATTACGCCTTTGTAACTGAAGATAAAGAAAAAGATTCAGGCTTGTCAATTGGTCTTGGCTCAGGCACCTGGGGATCGGGAGGGGGGATTGGCCTAGGTACTAGCATTGGAATTCCCCTAGGCAGTGACACTGCAAAAACACAAACTATCCAAATTGATATTGTCGACCCAAAAGATAAGCGCTTAATTTGGCGCGGAAACGGCCAATATCACTTTGATCAAGGTGGCGAAGAAAAAGCCTTAGAGATCAACAAAACCGTCATGGCCATTTTGGCACAATTCCCACCGCAAAAATAATCAAAGTTGGCCATTGTGTCGCAAACATACCCAATGGCCAATCTCTTAATCTGTTCGCTGTAATCGCAATCTGATTAAATATCTATTTAGCAATTGACTGCACCGCGGTAAACTAACGGTAATTTTAGTTGATTGATTTTTAGATATGACCACCGAAACGTATAACCAAGCATTACTGACGTTGGCCTTAGCCGGTATCGATGCCATTAACACAGCTGCAGCACAGCATAAATCGCCAAGAACACCAGCACAAGAAAGCCACTTTTTATGCAATTGGATGGTTGAATCATTAAAAACTAAACGCTTTTCTAAATTAGTTGCAGACGACCTCACCACATGGATCCGTCAAGCACGCAGTCAAGGCGCTGGAGCCCAACTCAAACGGCTGCTTACATGCATTGCCGATCAATACCAACAAGCCAATCATTGTACGACACCAAGCGGTACGGGATTAAACAATCTGCTTGCTGAATTACGCGCGCTAGAATGGCTAGTCATCACAGATACCGACATCGATGCTAAACTGAAATTGGACAGTGATGGGCAATCAAGTTTGATTATCTCTGCTAAAGAGTTTAGTCAACACATTATCGACGACAACATTGTTAAGCCCATTGCAATGTACATTCGCGGTGACGAAAACCAAGTGGCGCGTTTAGCACTCGCTCAAGGGATTTTATTAAGCCAGGGCAATAAAAAAACCACACTGGTTAAACACCACAAAACTTACACCTTACGGCCTAACAATCTACACCCAAGTTTATGTCTACTGTGCCTTGATCAATATTAGTTATTAAGGGCGCAAAGATATATTGTATGGCACCGTTGTCATGTAAGGAGGTACCATGAAAAGAAGTGTAACTGCTGTAGCGTGCTTAATGTTATGTTTTATCTCTGGATTTGCTTTTGCTCAGACCACTCTTAAATACAACGTAAATGGTTCGAGTAGCTGGGTGCCTTATTACATACCAAACGCGCCTGAAAACCCTGGTATTTTAGGCGAAATCGTTCCTCTGTTACTTGCCAAAGCACAGATTAACATTGAAAAGCATAATTTCCCGCCCAGAAGAACCAATTACGCATTGGACAACGGTTTACTCGACTTTGACTTTGTCAGCCCAAGTTGGTTTCCTAATAACGATTTAGGCAAGTTGTTTGTGCAATCATCCGCCTTGCTGGCTATCCAAGAAAATATCATCACATTAAAAGCTAATGCCAAAGACTGGCAACATGCAGACCAATTAACCGGTAAAGCAATAGGTACCGTCAGAGGATACCTGTATCACAATGATGCAGAATTCACTCGGGTCGACTTCATTTCAGAACGTGAACTGATCATCGCCCTTGAGAAAAACAGAGTAAAAGCGGCAATTTCAGGTGACTTACCGGCATTATATTGGGCCAAACAACTCAACAGCCCAATCGCACTTGCCGCCATTCATTCAAAAGGTGATTTAGTGATGCGACTTCGCAAGGAGCATGCGGCATTGTTGCCTCAAATTAATGCCGCGATAGCTGAGTTACAGGCAGACGGCACAATCCAACACATCATTGATAAATACACCCTGCAGGCAGTATTTGAACAAACAAAGTAGTACTCAAAACCAACCAGTCTAAAAAGGATTTACGCTGTAACCTTCATGAGCTAGCACTGCATGAGCCGTTAATGCCGATAACGCCATATCAACACCGGGTAATAATTCATCGGGCGTAATACCGTAATAAGCTGCGGTCTGACCACACACATAAAACTTAACGCCATGTTTTACCAATTGCGCAATTAAATCTGCATTGGCATTTTTTTGGCCTGCGTTCAACATTTGATAATATCGCTGTTGAGTCAAATCACTGGCTGCTTGTCCATGTACCACCATAGCAAGAGAGATATCCTCGAGCTTGACTCCCGCAGCAACATGCATATTGATAAAACGCGCTAAAGTCTCAATACTGCGATTTAATTCACCGGGGTTAGCTGCTTTTGCTAAATCAAAAGCCACCTTAAACGTCATTCCTTTTGGAATGACCAAACTACTTTTGACCTCTGCAACCTTACCGTAATCTTTAATCACAGTCCCTGATTTGAACGCCTCAATGCCTGCTGTTGCCATAAAAGAGGGACAGGCTAACAGGCACAATAGCGATAAATACCCCGCTCTTTTTGTCATTGAAGGTAAAAAAATTGCCATTATCTTAATGTTCCTTATATCAATAAATCGCGCTAGCCACATAACACCTATGAGAAAACCCTTGCCACTTTAACACAGATAAACGCTTAAATTTTAATGCATAAGTAAGTATAATCGCCATCCAAATAACCCACAGTCACCTAATATGCTAATACGCCCAATTTGCGCCGCTGATTGGCCTACTATCATGGCAATTCAAGCTCAATGCTATGTAGAGCTAACACCCGAATCGTTAACCGTCATGCAAAGTAAATGGTTAGCATCACCTTCTACCTGTGTGGTTTTTGAGCAGAAACAACAGGTTTTAGCCTATGCATTAGTACACCCTTGGTCACGCGCAGACGCACCGTCACTTAACTGCGAAATATCAACACAAAACACTAACAGTTGGTATTTGCACGACATGGCCATTGCGCTAAACGCTCAAAATATGGGAATAGGCAAGCAACTCATCGCTTATGTGCTTAACCTTGCAAAAACCGCAAATATAGATGGAATAGGACTTGTTGCCGTTCAGGGAGCTCAATCTTACTGGCAACAACAAGGATTTAAACCACATGCAACATCTAAAAGCTTAACTCAATCGCTAAGCAGCTACCCCGATGATGCATGCTATTTATATTTGGCGTTAGGCAGTTGATCATGGGACAATTATGCCCAACTAGCACGATGGACAGGCATTACTCTTGTCGTCAGTAATTAGGCCATTTAGACACTCATACAGGGCAGGCTCTCGCCTTAATTAGCCCCTTTAAAATAATTGACATTAATTTCAGGAGGTCGCCATGGCGCGCCAAGTGATATACACCTTTAAAGGTCAAACCAAAACGATCCCGTTTAGCTATGACATACATCACGACCTTTATGAAGCCGCAGCTGAAGCTGAAGGGATTGATTTAACAAAGTTTCTCGCAATGGAACAGCAAATCGCATTAACCTCAAAAAAAGGGGCTAAAGCTGAAAAAGAATTTCGTAAAAGCGAATTTGCCCGTTTTGGTTTTAGCAGCATTAAATTTGTTCGCGAAGATGATGAAATCTAACCCCACATGAGTGTTAAGGAATATCCATGTTAAACACTGAACACGCCAACTTCCCTCGAGCCAGCTTTATTCGCAGGTTTGGGGCTATTGTCTACGATTTTATGCTCGCTGTAGCCGTTTATATGTTTGCCGGCGCAATTGGATTTGGCATCTTTTTTGGCTTACAAAGTAGCGGCGTTATTTCATTAAACGGTTTTGAACATACTTCAGACTTATTAAATAATACACCGCTTTACCATGGCATTTATCAGCTTTGGTTAACCCTTTGCGTGTGTGGCTTTTACGCCCTTTTTTGGAGCCGAGGTGGACAAACACTGGGCATGAGAGCATGGCGATTAAAAGTACAACACCCTAATGGCCAAAATCTTAGCCTTATAACGGCCTGTGCTCGTATCGTGTGGTCGTTATTAGGCATTGGTAATTTATGGATTTTAATCAACACCGATAAACTTGCCCTGCAAGATAAAATGACCCGCTCAGAAGTGGTGGTATTGTCGGTTGAAGCCAACCAAATGCGCAATTGGCATGGTGCTTAATCTATACCAACAAAAAATGGCAACGCATGTTGCCATTGTTGTCTCTTAGCAAATGCGAACGTTTATTTGCGTATGTAATGCATGGCTATACCCGTGAATAAAATACTGGGAGTGACAGCCCCCACAAATGCAGGTAAGTCATACACAATACTCATAGGGCCAAATATTTGGTTGCTAATATAAAAGCTAAATCCAGCCACGACACCCAACAACACTCTAGCTCCCATGGTAACGGTGCGTAGCGGTCCAAATACAAACGATAAAGCAACCAATATCATCACAGCCACTGTCACAGGCTGCATAATCTTGCGCCACAAAGCCAATTCATATCGACTCGAATCTTGCTGATTAATGTCTAAATAATCTAAATAATCAAGCAATCCTCTTATCGATAACGACTCAGGCTTAACCGAAACAACACTGAGCTTATCTGGGGTTAAAGATGATTGCCAAACGTCTTTATCAACATGGGTTCTAATCACTTGTTCATCTTGCACAGACGTATTAACCACCCCAGAAAGCTGCCACACATCATCGACAAATAATGCTTTATCTGCGTGAGTCACACTGGTTAAAGCTAAATCGTCATTAAAGCGATAAAGACTGACATTATTAAGTGTATCTATGTTTTGTACTTCACCAATATTGACAAACATATCGCCGTCTTTAGCCCAAATACCCCGATTAGACTTAATTAAACTGCCACCAGAGACTTTTACCGCCTGCAACTCTTTGGCGCTTTTTTCAGCCACAGGTGCGCCCCACTCCCCTAATACCATCACCATTATCATTAAAGGAATGGCGGTTTTCATTGCCGATTGTGTGATCTGTAAACGTGACATCCCAGATGCTTGCATTACCACTAACTCAGAGTTAGACGCCAACATCCCCATGCCAATTAATGCCCCAAGCAATACAGCCATTGGGAAAAACATTTCAATATCACGCGGCACTAAAAACAGTACGTAAATACCCGCATCAACCAAGGTATAACTGCCTCGACCAACCACTCGTAACTGATCGACCCATTTAATAATGCCAGACAAACCAGTCAATATAAGTAAACATAACGCCGAGGTACTGATAATCATTCGGGCAATATAAAAATCTAAAATTCTCATGCAGCCACCTGCTTACGGCTAAAGAAGCTCAATAATTTTTGACCCGTTGGGCGCTCTTTAATTAACAACAATAACCCTAAGCATAATGCACAAGCATGGATCCACCACATGCCTAAATACTGCGGAACGACTTCATCTTGTAAGGCTTTACGCCCTGCCACCATCAAACCAAAATACCCCAAATACAACAAAATCGCGGGGAACATTTTGGCAAATTTACCCTGACGAACATTCACACGGGCTAACGGCACCGCTATTAAGGTCATTAGCGGAATAGCAATAGGGATGGCTAAACGCCACTGAAACTCTGCAGCGGCTTCAGGGCCTGGCGTGGCAAGTAATTCATCAACAGGAAGAGCCGACAGTTTGCGTCTACGCTCATCCACTTCCTGTTCTTTAATTTCCATTTTATAACCGCCAAATTCAATCACCTGAATATCAAGCGATTTAGGGCTACCTTGATAACGTACGCCTTTATCAAGCTGCAATTGTTGGCTACCAATATTATCTTCAATCACCCTACCTTGTTGGGCGACAATAATATGGGTTAATCCATCTTCATCTTCAGGATCAGGCAATTGCGCAACAAACACTTTATTAAGCGCATTATCTTTATCGATTTTCTCAACAAATAATACCGCACGGCCATTTGGACTAGCCTGAAAACGCCCTTGAGTTAACGCAGCTAATCCAGCCTCTGATTGCGCTTTCTCTAAAACTTGATTTTGGCGCTCTTCCGCCCAGGGACCAACGTACACAGACAGATAAGCCGTAAAAATCAAATTGGCAAAAGCAACCAATAAGGTTACACGAGTCACGTACCATTCACTAACACCAACACCATGTAACACCACCATTTCGTTTTCGGCATACATGCGCCCATGAGCCAACAAAATGGCTAAAAAGAAACTTAGCGGCAATACTAATACCGTTAATTGAGGCAGGTTAAGCCCGAGCAATGTCATGACTAATGATGCAGGAAATTCGCCGTCTGAAGCGTCGGCTAAAACACGCACAAATTGTTGACTGATAAAAATAGTTAACAGTACGACAAGTACCGCTATTTGCGCTTTTAAAACTTCACCAATCAGGTATCTAAATACAATCACAAGTGGGATCCGGTGGCTAAACTTATCTTTTTACTGGTATCAGAGCAACTTTCATGTAAACTGTCTACTTTCAGCAGTTTTGCTAGTTTTCTGACCAGCGCGGAAGGTGCTTTGGGGTCATGATTAACATTTATTTTGGCTGTCAGATTTCGCCTTTTTTTCGTTAATAATCCCAAACAGTTAACACCTTTTCGTCGATTATATGCCAGATGGCCTAATGCAAACATTATCTAATAAATATAAAAATTTGTCTTTAAGAATCTAGGAGTGCTCATGGAGTTTAGCGTAAAGAGCGGCAGCCCCGAAAAACAACGTTCAGCTTGTATCGTCGTTGGTGTCTACGAACCTCGCCGTTTGTCTGGTATCGCAGAGCAATTGGATAAAATCAGTGAAGGTTATATTAGTAACCTACTTCGCCGTGGAGACCTTGAAGGTAAGCCTGGGCAAATGTTGCTATTGCATCACGTACCAAACGTGTTAAGTGAGCGCGTATTATTGGTTGGCTGCGGTAAAGAGCGTGAATTAGATGAGCGCCAATACAAGCAAATTATTACAAAAACCATCAGTACACTGAACGAAACTGGCTCAATGGAAGCAGTATGCTTCTTAACAGAGCTACATGTCAAAGGGCGTGACACCTACTGGAAAGTACGCCAAGCCGTTGAAACAACTCAAAACAGCTTGTATTCATTTGACACGCTAAAAACCCGTAAAGGTGAAACGCGTCGTCCATTGCGTAAAATGGTATTTAACGTGCCGACTCGTCGCGAGTTAACCATTGGCGAGCGTGCTATTGAGCATGGCGCATCGGTTTCAGCAGGTATGCACTTGTGTCGTGATGTGGCTAACATGCCGCCTAACATTTGTAATCCAGCCTACCTAGCTTCACAGGCTCGTCAAATGGCTGAAGTTTACGAAAACCTCAGAGTTACCACTGTAGGCGAAGAGCAAATGGCCAAATTGGGCATGAACTCTTATTTGGCAGTAGGCCGTGCTAGCAGCAATGAATCTATCATGACAGTGATGGAATATCAGGGCGCAGCTAACAGCGCAGAGAAACCTATTGTACTTATTGGTAAAGGCTTAACCTTTGACTCTGGCGGTATTTCATTAAAACCAGGCGAGGCCATGGATGAAATGAAATACGACATGGGCGGCGCAGCCGGTGTTATCGGCACCATGAAAGCATTATGCGAAATGAAATTACCAATCAATGTGATTGGTGTACTGGCTGGTTGTGAGAACATGCCATCAGGTAATGCATATCGCCCTGGTGATATTTTAACCACCATGTCTGGCCAAACCGTTGAAGTGTTAAACACAGACGCTGAAGGCCGTTTAGTACTATGTGATGTATTAACCTATGTTGAGCGTTTCGATCCAGAATTGGTTATCGACACTGCAACCTTAACTGGCGCTTGCGTCATTGCGTTAGGTAAGCACGCTTCAGGTTTGTTTAGCTCACATAATCCACTCGCACATGAATTATTAAATGCAGGTGAGCAAAGTGGCGACCGCGCATGGCGCATGCCATTATGGGACGAATATCAAGACATGCTTGATAGCCCATTTGCTGACATGACCAACCTAGGTGGGCGTCCAGCAGGTTCGATCACAGCCGCGTGTTTCTTATCTCGCTTTGCGAAAAAGTACAACTGGGCACATTTAGACGTGGCTGGTACGGCTTGGAATAGTGGTGCTAATAAAGGCTCAACCGGTCGCCCGGTGCCAATTTTAAGCCAGTTCTTAATCAATCGCGCAGGCGTAGATATCAGCGAGTAAACGTGAGTTTAACGCCAACTAAAAAGGGTAACGCAAGTGCTTTACCCTTTTTTTACAGCCCTACACGCGCTTAAATATTGAACAAAAAAACTGTGCAGTATAGACTAAGCGACATTGAACGCATTGATGTCATTAAACATAATCACAATATCAGCCAAACCTGCTTTTAAGCATGCAATGAGTTTTACTCAAAGGCGAGGTTAACGCTGTTAGCATGACAAAGATGAGTTAATGAGCGTTTATTCTCTCAGCTACAAATAACGTTATAGAGACAACCACTTCAGGCCTATACGATCATAAGGATTTGATTACATGACACTTCATTACCTACTTTTCCAGTTAGTGGATCAGGACATTGTTAAGTGAAGCCTTTTTCACGGTTAGTGCCTAGGTTAATCAGTGCAATCTTAATTGTGTTATTACCCTCACCCGCATTGGCTCAAACCACCCCGAGTATCAACTTTATTACTCACTCATTACATCCATTTAGTTACAAAAAAGATGAACAGTTAACAGGGTTTTCTGTTGAGCTTGTCAAAGACATGGCAAAATTACATGGCCTGAGCGCCAATATCGAGCTTTTGCCATTTAATCGCGCGTTTCAACAACTTAAAACACAACCCAATACCGCTCTGTTTGTCATAGCCAAAAGACCCGAGCGCGAAAACGGCATGAAATGGGTTGGCCCTATCATCACCAGTGGTGTCTACTTTTACCAAAAGCGTCACTCAGGGCTTACATTAAAAAACTTAACGGATTTAAAGCGTGTTGCTAAAATTGGAGTGGTACAAGGCAATGCCGACCACACCTATTTAGAAGCAAATGAATTCTCAAATTTAAGTACCGACAAATCGCAAATTCAATCGTTAAAAATGCTCAATCACGGAAGAGTTGATGTTGCTCCAATGAGCGAACTTGTGATGCCATTTTTGGCCAAAGCTGCCAATATTGATGTCAACTCTATAGAGAAAACATCCATTAAACTTTATGATTCGACTTTGTATATTGCTTTTTCAAACGACATCAATGATGAAACCGTGGCACAATGGCAACACGCCTTTGATGAGCTAAAAGCATCGGGTCATTATCAAACGCTATTCCAACGTTACTTCGCAACAGAAGCGCAATAACCACCATCCCCCCAAATAAAAACCTATTCTTAAACAAGGATTAACTTGTTACAAGTTAGCAACAACGCTATTTTATCGCCGATATCATAGACAATAATGCAGTTTATAGCTACACGCTTTCGTTAGATAAAGTCACTTTTTGACAAAGCTACAGCAATCGAAACTTTAAGCCACAATGGCTTTCCTTTCTGATTATTCCGAGTTATCGATTACGAGCCCTCAATTAACACGCGGTTACCCACTAGGCGCAGAAAATCCATTATGGTCGCGATATATGCCGGATTAATAGCACGATTAAACTGACTTTAGTGGTATTGAGCTATTGCAACATCATATGAATATCGCATCACACAGCCATTAACCCGCAAGCGATTTTAGTGTAAACTCGTGGCCAACTTATTAACCGCTAAAAAGCTGCACAACATGACTCAAGCCTTGTTTTACCTTATGCCTGATAATCATAATCAAATGAGTGCATTAGATGCGCTGCATTTGGCCGCTTGTAGGTTAGCTGAACAACATTACCGCCAACAAAAAACCGTCTATATTCACTGCAAAGACAAACAACAAGCCTATGCCATTGACGAGTTATTGTGGCAATTTGAACCAAGCGCCTTTGTGCCACACAATTTAAAGGGCGAAGGCCCGATGACTGGTGCGCCAGTTGAAATCGGTTTTGACACCTTAGGGCCAAATAAAAGTCGCCAAGTTCTGATTAATCTTGCAGACCAAATGCCCAGTTTTGCGGTAAACTTGCCCCATATTATCGATTTTGTCGCTAATGACGATGAACTAAAGCGCATTGCCCGCAATCGCTACCGTCAATATCAACGTGCCGGCATAACCCCTAGCACCCAAGCATTAGCAGAATAAACACTTAATTTAGATAGAGAACATAACGCTCCTATGGAAAAAACATACAACCCAAAGTCTATCGAACAAGCCCTTTACCAAAATTGGGAAGAGCAAGGTTACTTCAAGCCGCATGGCGATGAATCACAAGGCAACTACTGCATCATGATCCCGCCACCGAACGTCACCGGTAGCTTACACATGGGTCATGCATTCCAAGACACAATTATGGATACCCTCACCCGCTATCAGCGTATGAAGGGTAAAAACACCTTGTGGCAAGTCGGTACTGACCACGCAGGTATTGCCACACAAATGTTGGTGGAGCGAAAGCTTGAAGCCGAAGAAGGCAAAACACGCCACGATTTAGGTCGTGATACGTTTATCGACAAAGTATGGGACTGGAAAGCACAATCTGGTGGCACTATTACCAAACAGCTTCGTCGTATGGGCGCCTCTGTTGATTGGGACCGCGAACGTTTTACCATGGACGAAGGTTTATCAAAAGCCGTGCAAGAAGTGTTTGTGCGCCTTTATGATGACGAGTTAATTTATCGTGGCAAACGCCTAGTTAACTGGGATCCAAAGCTACACACCGCGATTTCAGACCTAGAAGTTGAAAACAAAGAAAAGCAAGGCCACATGTGGCACTTCCGCTATCCGTTAGCCCAAGGTGCACTCACTGCCGATGGTAAAGACTATTTAGAAGTCGCCACCACCCGCCCTGAAACCATGTTAGGTGACAGCGCGGTAGCGGTTCATCCAGACGACGAACGTTACCAATCGCTGATTGGCAAATTCATATTATTGCCAATCGTTAATCGTTTAATTCCAATTGTTGCCGATGACTATGTCGACATGGAATTTGGTACTGGCTGTGTAAAAATCACGCCAGCACATGACTTTAACGACTATGAAGTGGGTAAGCGTCATGCATTACCTATGTACAACATCTTCACTTTAGATGCCTCTGTGCGCGCAATGGTTGAAGTCATTAACACCGACGGTACACCAAACAAAGACATCGACATGCCGCTACCTGAGCGTTATGTTGGTCTCGATCGTTTTAAAGCTCGTGACGCTATCGTGGCAGAATTTGACAGCTTAGGTCTGCTAGAAAAAGTCGCGCCACACGGTCTAAAAGTGCCTTATGGCGACCGCAGCGGCGTGGTCATTGAACCATTACTAACAGACCAGTGGTATGTTGCGGTTGAGTCTATGGCCAAAACCGCCATTGAAGCGGTTGAAACCGGCGAAATCAAATTTGTGCCACAGCAATACGAAAACATGTACTTTTCGTGGATGCGCGACATTAACGACTGGTGTATCTCGCGCCAATTATGGTGGGGACACCGTATTCCCGCTTGGTACGATGAAAACGGCAAAGTCTATGTTGGCCGTAACGAAGCAGAAGTGCGCGCAAAACATAAACTTGCCGATTCAGCAGTACTGCGCCAAGACGATGACGTGCTAGATACCTGGTTCAGCTCTGCATTATGGACCTTCTCAACCCTAGGTTGGCCAGACAATGTAGAAGACTTAAAAACCTTCCACCCAACCGACGTGTTGGTGACAGGCTTTGACATCATTTTCTTCTGGGTTGCCCGTATGATCATGATGACCATGCATTTCATTAAAGATGAAAACGGCAAACCACAAGTGCCTTTTAAAACCGTTTACGTAACCGGGCTTATCCGTGACGAAGCCGGTAATAAAATGTCAAAATCTAAAGGCAACGTACTTGACCCGCTCGACATGATTGACGGGATTGAACTCGAAGCCCTCGTTGAAAAACGTACCGGTAATATGATGCAGCCTCAACTGGCCGCAAAAATTGAAAAAAGCACTCGTAAAGAATTTGCCGATGGCATTGAAGCCCACGGTACTGACGCACTGCGCTTTACGTTAGCCGCTATGGCATCAACCGGCCGCGACATTAACTGGGACATGAAACGCCTAGACGGTTACCGCAGCTTCTGTAATAAGTTATGGAACGCATCACGCTACGTGTTGATGAACACCGAAACTCAAACCAACCCAGACAGCGACGAAGCAGGCACACCACTTGATTGTGGCCAAATACTCGTTGATGGCAAACCGGGCAAAATGGAGTTATCACTGGCCGATCGTTGGATTATTGGTTTATTTAATCAAACCGTGAAAACCTTCGACGACCATATGGCTGCGTACCGTTTCGACTTGGCAGCTAACACCTTATACGAGTTCACCTGGAACCAATTCTGTGACTGGTATTTAGAGTTAACTAAGCCGGTAATGCAAAATGGCAGCGATGCACAAATGCGTGGCACCCGCCATACATTAGTGACCGTGCTTGAAAAAATGCAACGCTTAATGCACCCAATCATGCCGTACATTACCGAAACCATTTGGCAGCGGGTTAAACCTTTAGCTGGCGTAACAGGCGACACCTTGATGTTGGCTACATTCCCAACCTATCAAGCAGATCAAGTTGATGCCACAGCAATGGCCGACCTTGAATGGGTTAAGCAAGTGATTGTGGCAGTACGTAACATTCGTGCCGAGCTTAACATTGCCCCTTCTAAGCCGCTTAACGCACTGGTTCGTGGTGTCAGTTATCAAGACCGTATCCGCCTTGAAGCCAACCAAGCTTTCTTTGCAAGCCTTGCCAAGCTCGAAACCATCACAGTGCTTGAAGAAGGTGACAGCGCGCCAATGTCGACGACCCAATTAGTCGGTAACATGGAACTGCTTATCCCAATGGCAGGCTTAATCGATGTTGCCGCCGAAATGGCGCGTATCGACAAACAGCTTGAAAAACTAGCCCAAGAAATTGCCCGTATTGAAGGCAAATTATCTAACGAAGGTTTTGTGGCTAAAGCGCCTGCGGCAGTCATTGATAAAGAACGCGCCAAAATGACTGATTTAACTCGTGATATTGAAAAATTAAACGAGCAAAAAGTCGAATTGGCTAAAATAGAAGCATAATCAATTAGTTAAATTGATACAAAAAACCAGCGACATGTCGCTGGTTTTTTATTTTGCACTTATAGAAAACTTTAATATCCCATTTTGCGTTTTTGCTGTATAAGCTTGCGCCAATATCATCATTCTATTTAATGGGTCAAAACCATGTCTGATAAATTCTTTTTTAAAGGTCGTAGAACCCCAAAGCCAGCCTATGGCGAGAGCGGTTATAACACCAAGCGCACCACCAAACCCGGTACAGAACTGTCGCCATTATTGTTGTCGGTGCAAACCGATGAACGTAAAGCAGAAGTTGCCGCCATGGTTGCTGAGCATAAGCTATTTGCTCACATTACGGTTGATGCAGACAAAGCTGAGAACATTATTGAGCTAACAGGACTGCTAAATAAGCCTAAGTCAGTGAGTTTTGAAGCCAAACCTAATCGCAACGACGTTTGTACCTGCGGTAGCGGCAAAAAGTACAAAAAGTGCTGTGGCGCCTAAATATCGGCTAAAGACACAGCAAATAACAGTAAACAAAGCGGATCTCACGATCCGCTTTTTGTTTTTTGGATATTTTCCCTCAACTTAGGTAGAGTGTCTTGCGTTAACTCAACACACAATAATAAAGGGTGACTTATGAGCACTAATTCGCATTCAGGTAACGACCTGAGTGAAGTAAAACAACTGGGGATGTGGGCATCAATCACTAGCCTCGGTTATATTTTTTGGCTGGTCGGCGGCATGGAGCTGGTTGAACGTATCGCCTATTATGGCGTAAAAGCCTCTGCCGGTTTATATGCTAAATCCCCCGTCTCTGAAGGCGGCCTAGGTATCGACTTACACGACTACGGTATTATTATTGCAGTGTGGGCTATGCTGCAAACCTTTATCCCGGTGTTTACCGGCGGTATTTCAGACCGTGTCGGCTATAAAGAAACCATTTTTGTCTCGACCATCATTAAAATCATGGGTTATCTCACCATGGCGTTTTTCCCAGACTTTTGGGGATTTTTAGCCGGAGCCATGTTGCTTGCCGCTGGTACTGGGGTATTTAAACCCGGTATTCAAGGCACGCTAGTACTGTCAACCAAGCGCGAAAACACCTCAATGGCTTGGGGTATTTTTTATCAAGTGGTTAATATCGGTGGCTTCTTAGGTCCACTGGTCGCTGTGCATATGCGTCAATTATCATGGGACAATGTGTTTTATGCCTGTGCAGCCATTATCTCGCTTAATTTTTTATTTTTATTGGCTTACAAAGAGCCAGGTAAAGATGAACGTCTAGAGCGTGCCAAAAAAATAAAATCAGGCGAAATCCAACAAGAAGCCTTATGGAAAGACGCATTACGAGAGTTAAAAAAGCCTGTTGTCATTTACTACATGTTAGTGTTTGCCGGCTTTTGGTTTTTATATAATTCGTTGTTTGACGTACTGCCTATTCATATTGCCGAATGGGTTGATACCAGCATTATTGTTACCTCATTGTTTGGCCCAGAAGGTACCAGCAATGGCATATTGCAGTTCTGGCTTGGTCTAAACAACGAAGGCACCAAGGTGATGCCTGAAGGTATGTTAAACCTTAACGCTGGTATGATCATGACCACCTGCTTTTTAGTGGCTGCGTTTACGGCTAAATACCGCATTACCACTGCCATGTTGGTAGGGTGTATCTTAAGTATTACTGCCATCATGTTGGTGGGTGCATTTAATGCAGCATGGATGATAGTGTTGGCCATTGCCATGTTCTCTTTTGGCGAAATGATGATTAGCCCAAAGAAAAACGAATTTATGGGCAACATTGCCCCTGAAGGTAAAAAAGCCATGTACCTTGGCTTTGTCATGTTACCGCAAGGGATAGGTTGGACATTAGAAGGCTACTTTGCCCCTAAGCTTTACCAAATTTATGCCTCTAAAGAGATTATCTCGCGCAATGAGTTAGTCAGTCGTGGTATGAGCCAAAGCGACGTTGACGCGATTCCGCAAGGCGAAGCCTTTATGCGTTTAGTCGATTTTACTGGTATAGAAGCACAACCGCTAACCCATATGCTGTATGAAGCCAATAACATCGGTATGGCGTGGTATATCATTGCCGCTATCGGGATTATTTCAGCTGTAGGTATCTTTATTTACGGTAAATGGTTATTGACCATGCAGCGCCAACAAGCGGCAGCCTAATCGCTAATCGCACTCAATGAATGCTGCATACTAATAAACCTGAGCTCGGGATAACAAATGCCTTTCAAACAGTCCTTTGCTCTGCTCACTGCGTTGAATCGACTTACAATAGGCTAGCTATTGACGCGTCAATTAGCCTTGTTAGCAGAACAAATGACAAGCTTGAAAGTGAGAACGGGTAACATGTTGATTTTAAATAGTATAAGTTCATCCCTTATCCCGAGCTCAGGTTAATAAGGGAGGCTACAATGCCTCCCTTTTGCTATCTACGATAAAATGGCGACCATTATTGAGTCTAGAACCTAGGGTCTGTTGATCTTTGCGGGTTGAATTTTGTTCGAGTTAAAAACGTGTTAATCGAGGCGAATGGATTGAAGCCTAGCCACCTAAGCAAAATCTATTCAACAAAGAGTAAAACGTTTTTAGCCGAACCCTGTGGGCAGCGTTTGTTGGTCATTTTTACTGCGTTATCGACTTTTTATGTAGAATAACTACACTTCAACGTCTCTGCCTTGTATAAAAGACCAACAATTTGCTGCAAAAATAACCTTGAAAGATCAACAGACCCTAGAGCGCTACGCTGCTAGAACGCCGCGCGGCTAGAATCTATAAAATCTTAGCAGCGTAGCGACCCTAGCTGCACTTATAAGTGAAAATAAACCAAAAAAGAGGGAGACATTGCTGCCTCCCTCCTGCTTAGCTTCTTAAGTGATGATTAAGAAAAAGTTGTTTTATTGACTCACCTAGTGAGAAGTGGTTGAATGAACTTTATCAAGACCGTAAGTTTTACCCTCAGCATGACATGTTGCACAAGACTCTACAGGTAAATCAGAATCAGTCATTGCATCGCCTTCTACGATGGCACCATTACTCTTAAAGTGAGCAAGTGCGGCACCATTAGAGTGAGCGTGACAGCTACGGCATGACTCAGCTACTGGAGAAATGTAATAACCTGCATTAGTAGACGTTGCACCAACTTTAATCGCACGTTTACCTGAGGTTAATCCACCATCGTCGGCAAAGAATACTGCTCCATCCTTATGGCATGCGGCACAATCCGTTTCATTGCTTGGGTAGCCAATTAGTTCGCCAGTATGATCTCGGTAAATCCCTTCGATTGTGTTCCAGTTACCACTGTGGAAACGGTGTGATACTGTAACCAAGTCTTTGTTATCATAAGAAAGATCTGGAGTCACTACCACAGAACCATCTTCAGCTTTTGTCCATGATTCATCATGGCCTGAAGCGCCGTTAGTTTCGTTGTGACAGTTTTGGCATTGGTCAAAGGTATAAGTACCATGTCGACGACCCTTGATATAATCCAGTGTGCCATGACAAGAGTTACACTTAGCTTCTGTTACCGTAATACGGTCTGCATCGGTTGTGCGCATCAAGTTAACTGTGTCACCAGCAAGATCAAAGTACTTAATTGAAGACGTATTACCTATTGGGTTTTCGTATTCGTACTCTAAGTCATCTTCACCACAGCCAGCAACTTTACCAGATTTAACACACACATTTGCTTCTGAACCAATGTATATCGTGCCAGTTGCTTGTGCATCAGGTACGTCTTTAACGATCGTCAGTACTCCACCAGATAAAGTACCACTCGATAGACTAAGGCTAATGCTTAGGTCACGCCACGAATTCACTTTACCCGTTGCATCTACATTACCAATCAATAAACCATTGGCAGGTAGCATACCCGTTGGGTTACTTGTGGCATTGTAAGCGCCTAAGTTGGTACCATCTGCTACAGCAACACCATTCATGGTTACATTGGCTTTAATTGTCAATGTTTGCATTCCAGCCGTCGCTGACGGTACCGCTGTGATACTGGTAAAGTCTACGGTTAATAAATCAGCATACTCTGCACGTTTACCTACTTTATGTGCGCTTGCAGGACTGAGTCCGCTCACATGGCAATTCATACATTGTGAATCGTCAGCTTGTGGAAGTTCGAAGTCAGAATGACCTTCGCCCGTTTCAAAATTCACCGTGACATGACAGCCAACACACGCTTCACGGTAAATGTTTTCTTTCCACTGATCGCCATTGTCATGACACGCAGTACATTCATTCAATTCCGTTGGGAAGTGAACTTCAGCAAACGCTTCTGCATCACCCTGTAATACACCCCATTCAGCAAGATGCCCACCAGCATGAATAGTATGGATCATGGCATTAAAATTAGGGTTAAAGCCTAATTCAGGGTCGTTTTGGTCGGCTGCATAAGCTGGGTTATGACACGCGACGCAGTTTTCAACTTTTTGGTAGTTATGATGGGCAGCAATTTTTGAAATACGCTTATCACTGTCGTCATACCCAGTTAACTCGCCATGACAATTAATACAAGCTGCATTAGACACTGAATCTTTTTCAGAAACAGCTAACTCGCCTGTTGCAGGAATAAAATCTAG
The DNA here is from genome assembly GCF_023283885.1 of Shewanella basaltis. Taxonomy (GTDB): domain Bacteria; phylum Pseudomonadota; class Gammaproteobacteria; order Enterobacterales; family Shewanellaceae; genus Shewanella; species Shewanella basaltis. The sequence goes on along the minus strand of NZ_JAKILA010000023.1, from coordinate 22,734 downwards.
CGGTGTCGATAAAATTTTATCGCTAATGTCATCACCATCAGCATTAACAACATCATAAGCACGTATCATCACGCGCACTAAATCATTAGCGTCGCCATCGGCAAATACCACAGGCGCATTACCTTCATGAGCCCAAGTACCAATGTAGGTTCCAGGGTTTGCCGTATCTTCAACCAGTGTACAAGCATTGACGACAGAACCGTCACGCGCTGTAGTGCTGCCGGTTAAATTACAATACATGCTACTGCCAAAACTATTTGCCAATGTATGGCTGGTCCAAAGCATGGGCGCGCCAGAATCAGTCGTATTAGCTGACTGACTCATCACATATAACGCAACTCGCTCTAAGCCTGAAAAAGGCACGGTTTTGTTGCCAGAGCCTTTACCTGATACCGTAAATTTAATACTAAAAGGATCGCTACCGACCACGACAATGTCTGCTGGGTCCAGTTGCAAGTTAAAGTCGTAAGCATTTTCAACCGTAGAAACGGTAAGCGCTGCAGACGTTCCATCAGCCCCATCTACACCGTCAACGCCATTGACACCATCGGCTCCATCAGCACCATCACTGCCGTCAGAACCACACCCTACAATACCAAAAGCGGCAATAAACGCTGCTGCTAGTATTGTTCTATTATATTTTTTCATCTTAAATCCCCCGATTTAGATTTGTAGGTCTTACACATACAAAATATAAGGATTTAAGTAAAAATACCCGCGTGAGATAGTAAAGCTGTGACGTTTGGTTGCAAATTCGTTAACAGAAATCAGCAGTTTTATTATTGGATATCCTGATAAATGAAAAAGGGAATTTCATTATTTGTAACCCTAAAGAGGTATTTGGTGGGGTGAAATGAATTTAGAAAAGAAAACCAAACAACTTATAAAAATAAACCATTGATTTTTATATACTTAAAATTTCATCTAGCATAACGATTAAAGAGACATCCCTGCCCATTCGTTCATTAACGTCTTGACTGAGCTCACAATAACACTGAACGAGTGATATTGATTATCATTTGCCTCACATCGGCAGAATACCTTCGGTAATGTTCTGCTCGCTCAATTAAACAATAATTTGGCATCGGCATCACTGAGTGAAGTCGTTCAAGTTCTAGTTTCGGTAAGCGCTTTACGCGTAATTGTGGCAGTTGTTCTGCAAAAGAGCCTTCATGGCAAATGGCTAATGACAAACTATTCATGGTTAATATATGCCAATACCACTCCTCTAACTTGCTAACATACTCAATGTCTTCTAATAACAAGCCATTGTTTTGGCAATACAGTTCTAATGGATCAATACGATTATTAAAACCGCGACAGCGTAAATACACCAGCGAATGTTGCACAATATCTTCAATTTTAATGTTATCGGCATTATCCCAAAAAGGGTGTTTCGCATTACCAACAATAGAGATATTGCTCGGACTTGCTATAGGATAAACGTCTAAGCCATGAGAATCTTGGGTATCATAACCAATACCAAAATCTAACTCGCCATTGTAAATCAGCTCTTCTGTGTCAGCTTGCCAACTGTGTAATCTAACTTTACCGACAGTATCTTGAGGGCACTCACTTAACGCTATGGCAACACTGGTAATAATGTTTGGCGAAACAGCAACATGCAATACGCTACGCTGACATTGATTGACGTTTTCTTCAACCGAGCGCTCCATTTGGCTAAACATGTCACAAAGCTGACAAACCGGTTGATATAAACGATCCGCTAATGGCGTTGGCTTAAGCCCCTGTTGACGGCGAAAAAACAGCTCGTCATTAAAGATAATGCGTAACGACGTTAAACAGCGACTAATCTTGGGCGCAGACACAGCCAACTCTTTTGCAGCAAAATTTGCATAACCGGTTTCATAAATGAACTTAAATACCATTAAGCTAAATACATCGAGTTCACTGACTTTTTTTAATGCTTGTAAATCCACGTTTTATCCAACCCGTTGCCGATGAACAGATAAATTAACATGCCACAAACAACAAAAAATTGATCTAGTGCTGAATTATGCAATCTACTTCAGCTTGTGTTAATACACGATACTCTCCCGGCAATAAGGTGTTATCGAGCGTAATGCCCCCTATTGATTCACGATGCAAGGCAACCACAGGATTACGAAAGCGGCCAAACATTCGCTTAATTTGATGATACTTTCCTTCACGCAGCACCACCCTCGCCTGATGAGCAGACAACATCGTTAATTGTGCAGGCTGTGTCGTAATATCTTCAAACGCAAAATACATGCCTTTGGCAAAAGCCTCGATATAGTCATCACTAATCGGATGCGCCAACGTCACAATATACTGCTTAGCCACTTTATGATCTGGTGCCATTAATGCAGCAGACCACTTAGCGTCGTTAGTAATGAGCAACAGCCCCGTCGAATGTAAATCAAGTCGCCCAGCAATATGCAACATGGCAGGGTTAACCCCTTTAAGCAAACTTAATGCCGTTGGGTGCTTGTCATCAATAGTTGCACTAACCACACCGTCTGGTTTATTAAGCATGTAATATTGCTTTTGGTGTTGCTGTAAAACAACGTCATTACACACAATATGACTAAACTCATCAATCTGTAAATCGGGCGATTTAGCCACAGTGCCGTCCACTAAAATGTGATTATTAATCAGGAGTTGACGCACCGCTTTTTTCGACACTTGCAACGCACGTGCAACAAACTGATCTAATCGACCACGCTTAGACGCCATAAAACCTCATTAAGAGTGATACCAATTTCATAAAGAATACCTTATTCTGTAACAGGACTACATTAATAAGGAGTAACATGCTTTCGCAACCTGCTAGTACAGATTTGCGCCCAGAGATGACCACAGCTGAGCTTAAACAGGCTATAAAGTCACTGGATCTATTTTTACAAGACAACATATTTCAAAGTGCAATTAATGACACCTTGAACAAGCGATCGCATTTTTTCGATGCCCTCTTATGCCAACTCTGGCAAACGCTTGAACTCGACAACCGCTTTATTTCTCTTAATGCCGTTGGCGGTTATGGCAGGCAAACCTTACACCCCTTTTCGGATATCGACATCTGCATCATTCATGACGGCGAACTCACGGCTAGCGATGGCACAAAAATCAGTGAATTTTTAACTCAATTATGGGACATCGGCTTAGATTTAGGCCATGCAGTACGAAGTTTAAAAGACACTTATCAAGCCTGTAAAGACGATGTAACCATCGCAACCAGCCTGTTAGAAATTCGCCATTTGTTTGGTCATACCGAGCATCAACAACAAGTATTAAGCGCCTTATACGGCCAAGATTTATGGCAAAGTCAGGCGTTCTTTAACGCCAAACAAAGCGAACAACAAGAACGACACGCCAAAGCCCAAGGTACTGCATTTAGCATCGAGCCCAATTTAAAAACCAGCCCTGGCGGCATACGCGACATTCAAACACTCACCTGGGTGGCCCGTAAACATTTTGGCGTTGCTAACATGCAATCACTTCGTCGTTTTGGTTTTTTAACCAACGACGAATACGCCGAACTAATGGAGTGCCAAAACTTTTTGTTTCGAGTGCGTTTTGCTCTGCACCAGGCGGCACAACGCTCAGAAAACCGCCTGTTACTGCAATATCAAGCTGAAGTGGCTAAATTGATGGGCTTTGGCGACAGCATGTCTATCGGCGAAAGCGGCAGTATTGCCATTGAAAAAATGATGCGTCAGCTATTTAGGGCAATGAAGCGGATTGGCGAATTAAACAAAATTTTAATGGCGTATTTTCATCGCGAAATCATTGAGCAGCTCAACCCCGAGATCATCCCGATTAATGACAACTTTGAAATAGTCGACCAATACATTCACGTGCGTGACGAAACCGTGTTTATCGATCGCACCCAAATCATGGCCTTGTTTGAGTTTATTGCCATTCACCACGACAAAATCGTCGGTATTACCGCAGAAACCCTACGCTTGTTGCGCCAAGTAAGACGTCGACTCATGGGTGACTTGCAAGATTTTCAACGCTGTCGACAACAATTTAAAGCCATTTTTGCCCACCCAGAAGGCATGGGGTTAGCCATTACATTAATGCATCAACACGGCATTTTAGCGTCTTACCTGCCGCAGTGGCGTGAGGTTGTAGGCCAAATGCAGTTTGACTTATTCCATGCCTACACCGTTGATGAACACACCCATAAGGTGCTTAAAAACATTTACGCCTACGGCAAAGACATTAAAAGTCTCGACAAAGACTTAGCTCTGGCGGCAGACATTTACCAAAAAATGTCTAATAAAACTAACTTACTTTTTGCCGCACTATTTCACGATTTAGCCAAAGGACGTGGCGGTGACCACAGCGAACTGGGCGCAGTGGATGCCAGCATGTTTGCCAAGTTTCATGGCCTTAAAGCCTCACAAGAAAAGTTAATCTGTTGGCTAGTAGAAAACCACTTACTGATGTCAATTACCTCACAACGAATGGATATATACGATCCTGAAGTTGTCAATACGTTTGCCCAAAAGGTCGGCACGCTTACTCGGCTAGACGCATTATATTGCCTGACCATTGCCGACATTCAAGCAACCAACGACGACCTATGGAATGACTGGAAAGCCTCTCTGCTTAAGGATTTGTACTTTATCACGCGTAAAGCACTGCGAGGCGGTTTTGAAAACGTATTGCAGATCCGAACCATTGTGCGCGAACACAAGCAAGAAGCACTCAATCTGCTAAGGGCCGATGCCGACACCACCTTAGCCATAAAAAAATTATGGCAGCGTTTACCTATCGCGTTTTTCAGTAATGCCGAAGCCGACGACATTGCCAGATACACCCAAGCAATGTTGCAACATAACCACACACCGACTGAAGATAACCAGTTTAATACCTTAATTTTACTCGACGATGCCGTAGTAAAAGGCTGCAGCGACGTCTTTGTGTACACCAAAGACCGCACAGGACTTTTTGTTAAACTGTTCAACACCTTAGCGGCACTGCGGATTTCAGTTAAACAAGCCCAAATAGCCCGCACTAAAGACGGTTATGTGGTTGAGTCATTTAAGGTGCTCGATTTTGACGAAAAGCCAATCACCAGTGCTCAACGTCGTAAACAAGTACTGAACAAATTACATCAGGTGCTAGACCAAGGCGTTGAACTACCTAAAAAACGAGCATCAAGACGGCATCAAAGTTTTAATAACCACCCAACTATTGAGTTTTTGCATTCACGTAAATCCACGCGCACCCTGGTAAATGTATCAGCGCTGGACACCAGTGAATTTATGGAACAAATCGCCAGTGCATTTCGAGCACTCGACCTTAATATCCATTCTGCCACCATCAGCACTGTGGGTGAGCGAGCAGACAATGTGTTTTCATTGTCTAACAAAGAAGGTCAACAATTAACTCTAATAGAACAACAACAATTGTCTGTAGCACTCGTAAGTTCAATTACCGGTTAACCGCTTATCGTGGTGAGTTTGCAGCAAGCTTTGAGCAAACTCACGACTATGAGATAATCGTAATAACTCCATAGCCTAATAGGTCATCATGTCAGCAGCGTTTAGTTACACAGCCGAGTATGTGCTCGATAAAACCTACTTTGAAGAATGCTTTACTCAGTCGGTTAATACGACACCTAATCTAAAGCAATACAGTAAAACTGCGATATTTACAGTGATTGGTTTAGCCATTTTAATGCAAGAAAGTGTGGGGAAATTACCCAGTAATAGCCAAGAAATGTACTATTTAGGTTACTTTTTTATCGGTTTAGCCGTTGTAGAATGGCTCAGTATTCGCTTTAAAAAAACCTGGTGGTTATGGCGACAAATGATCAGTAAAGCCGCGGGAGATCACGTCAGCTTAACCATAGACGAGAAAGGTATTCACAGTCAGTCTACTCACGTAAACCAACACATTTTATGGACAGATGTGTACCGTATTACGCAAACCGATGCCGGTTTTTTAATTGCACTGCAAAAAAGCACCACCTACTTGTCTAAACGTTGCTTAACGCAAAATGCGATTGATTTTATAGCCAGCAAACAATCGTAGTTTACCCTAATGCCTCGCTAACACGTTGCTGAATATGGCTGAGCAAATCCTGTTCAAACCAAGGGTTGCGGCTCAACCAGATATTATTGCGAGGGCTCGGGTGCGGTAATGGTACAAATAAAGGCCCAAAGCTGCGCCACTGCTTTACCGTTTCGGTGAGCGTTTTGGGCTTGTTAGCGATATCGTCATCACCTAACTCGCTATGGGCTAAAGCATTAATCGTTAAGCGATGCTCACGTAAATAATACTGCTGTGCATATTGGCCAACCAACAACACTAATTTAACCTGAGTTAAGTGTGCCAATAATAACGCGTGCCACTTAGGGGCGCACTCTGGTCTAGGAGGTAAGTCACCCGATTGACCTTTTTTAGCAGTAGTTGCGGTATAACTCCCTGGGTAACAAAAGCCCATAGGCATAATGGCGACCTGCTTAGCATCAAAAAATACCTCACGGCTTACGCCTAACCACTCACGTAACCTATCGCCACTGGCATCATTGAAAGGAATACCCGTTTCATGCACTTTACGCCCAGGCGCCTGACCAATGATCAATATTTTTGCTTGAGGGTCGAGTTGCACCACAGGACGAGTTCCCTGCGCTAAAAAGGGGGCACAAAGCTGGCATTGGCTAACTTGAATAAGTAAAGATTCCATACCTGACATCGATTTTGCTCAATTTAAAAAATCGCTATATCCAAAGGAACTAAGCTGCAGTAGTATTTGTCACAATAACAAAGTTCTCCACAGAAGGAACAAGCATGACAACATCAACTTTTGCTCGTATCGCATTTGCCGCAGTAATCGCCAGCGGTTTAACATTAAGTTTTAACGCAAGCGCCCTTCCTCAGGCATCAATGAAAGATATCCAGTCATTAAAAGAAGCTTGCCAGCAAATCGCCATTGAAGACCAATTACCCGAAAATGAAGTCGGTGTATTTTTATTAGATTGCGTTAACGACCAACTCACCGAAATGGGCTACGAGCGCATTGCCAGCCTAGAGGTTTCGCAATAGCAACCTGATGACAACGCGTATCAAGCCATTGCCATAAAAACGCCGACAAGGCGTTTTTTTATGGTTATTACAAGGCTTTTTTTATAGCTATGACAGTAAAGCTTTAAAAAGCTTGGCAAAATATCGCTATCGACGCGCCTATCGCCACAAACCAAGATAACGACCGCATTGTGCTGTAATCTAATAAATACAACACATGGTACACCACTCTGGCAACCACATGGACAATGGCTAATAATGCCACCACATCGGTTACGTTGTTGGTGAGCAAAGCCGTTAATACCGCAATGCCAAATACAATGAGCGACTCAAATGCGTTTTGGTGCCCTGCCAATGCTCGCGCCCCAAAACCGGTTAATTGCGCTTGCTGCGCACGTGGATGGTTATTGTCATAACGGCCCAATTTTGTCATCGCCATGGCCACAGGCACTTTAGCGATATATGGCAATAACATGGCTATCAATAAACAAATCAATATGGTTTGCATGGTATCCCTTCATCTTTAGTTTAATCAATTCGTCTTCATTGACGATTTTTTATTAGCTTAACATCGATTGCAGCTTTAACAGAAACTTATATAAATGATAATATTTTCAATAAATTAAAATAAAAATCTACCACCATGCGTTTACGTTTCTGCCAGTCGACATCCAAAATAAATGCCTTACCTAGACGTTAATGTGAAAGATATTGAGTCACTTCACGGTCAATACTCATAACTCCTAACAAGTGTGATAGCTGCAGCAAATCAATCTTGTGACGAGTAACAAGAAGAGGCAGTAACAATAATAATCAACATTGTAAGGAAAGCATTATGAATACCAAAGCACAAACCAGCCTAACAGGCGCAGCATTAGCACTGGCAATGGCGAGTTTATCAGGTCAGGCAATGGCCGCCGAAACAAGCACTGCACCTTTAGCTGCTGGCGAAACAGATTTAGTCCATTGCTATGGCGTTAACGTGTGTAAAGGCCACAATGACTGCAAAACAGCTGACAATGCCTGCGGTGGCCAAGCAAGCTGTAAAGGCACTGGTTTTGTTGGCATGCCCTCAAAAGCTTGTGCTGATGTGGGCGGTACGCAAAAAGATGACTGGGTGGGTAAGGTGACTCAAGCAGATTTAGTACATTGTTACGGTGTTAATATCTGTAAAGGCCATAACGATTGTAAAGGTGCAGATAACGCTTGTGGCGGTATGGCAAGTTGTAAAGGTACTGGTTTTGTTAGCACTACAGCAAAATCTTGTGCTGATATTGGCGGTAAAACAAGCTAATTCAGTATAGTCTGATGGCTCTGACCCATTTATCTTTTCAGGGCCATCAACGTTTTTCGTACTATCTACCCTATGCTAATTCAATATTAGCCCAACCCAAGCTAGAATATTTGCATTAAAGTAGGATACCTCATGCCTGATACGCGCATTACAGAAGACTTTCTCGGATTTGGCTTGGGCTTACGAACCGACCATTTCGAATACATTTTGCAACACCAGCCAGACATTGACTGGTTTGAAGTGCTATCTGAAAACTACCTAGTTGCTGGCGGTAAACCCCGATATTATTTAGAAGCCATCGCCGAACAATATCCTGTAGTAATGCACGGTGTATCAATGTCGATAGGCAGTACCGATCCTTTAGATATGGATTACTTAAAAGCCCTTAAAAAGCTCAGTAACGACATTCAACCGAAATGGATATCAGACCATATTTGCTGGACCTCAATTCACGGCGTTAATAGCCATGACTTACTGCCACTGCCATATACCGAAGAAACCGTGAAGCATGTCGCCGAGCGAGTGCGTATTGTGCAGGACTTTTTAGGTAGACGAATTTTGCTAGAAAACGTATCAAGTTATTTGTCATATCAAGACTCGACCATGGATGAATGGGATTTTTTAAGCCAGGTGGCTGAAGCGGCTGATTGCCTAGTATTGCTCGACATTAATAACATTTATGTCAGCGCCCGTAATCATCATTTTAATCCGCTCGACTACCTTAAAAAAATCGACCCACACCGGGTACAACAGTTTCATTTAGCCGGCCACAGTGACTTTGGTGATTATGTCATTGATACTCACGACCATGACGTGCCACCGTCAGTTTGGACACTTTACCAAGCAGCACTAGAGCGCTTTGGCCCAGTGAGCACCATGATTGAACGCGATGCCAATATTCCCCAGTTCCCCGCGTTATATAATGAATTACTTGAGGCTAAACACATAGCTCAGATAACCTTGCCCGACGATCCTGCCCTAGCACGTTCGCAATTTGGCACACGTTCACTTGATGATTTAGGCAAACTTATCAGCGCTAATCACGCTTCACCGCAAAAAGTCAGGGCATAAACATGAGTCGTTTAGCTGAGATTCAACAGCAATTTATGCAGTATTTGCTGTCAGAGAGTTCGGATACACAGCATTCACACATTAAGTCTGTGATGAAAGCCAATGTGTCTGAACAAGCGGGAATAAGCGCCAATGATCGCCTGCAAATTTATGCTAACGCTTACCGAATTCGCTTAAAAGAAACCATTGAAACCGACCACCAGCTACTTGGGTTGTATTTAGGTGACGATTTATTCGATAAAATGGCAGCCGACTATACTCATCAATATCCATCAAGCAATAAGTCTCTGCGCCAATTTTGTGATGGTTTACCGGAGTTTTTACAACAAGATACATTTTTTAAACAGTATCCGATTATTGCCGATTTAGCGCGATTTGAACGCCGTTTACTCAATGCATTTGATGCTGCAGACTCAACACGAGCAAACTTTAGTGACTTACAAGCCATTTCACCAGAATTATGGCCCAATTGCTGTTTACGTTTTCACCCCAGCGTACAAATATTCACTTGCAACAGTAATGCCGTAGAAGCTTGGCAAGCATTGAAAATAGACACAACACCACCTTCGCCAGACTATGACTCGCCTAGAGCATGGCTGTTATGGCGCGGGGAATCGCGCTTAACAGAATTTGTTTCATTAACTGCAGCGCAACATAGCTTGTTACAGGGTTTTATTCAGGGCAACAACTTTGCCGAGCAGTGCGAACAAATGTTGCAATGGCACGATGAGCAATCTGCACCTATGATGGTGCTGCAAACCATGCAAACCTGGTTTCAACGCGGCTTAATTCGAGCAGTAGTGAGCAGCTAATTTACGTTAACTCATTTCTGGACGTGCTTGAAAACCACCTTATCGTCGTCCCGGCAGTGCTTTTTAGCCGGGATCTTGGTGTTGATTGTTATGCTTTTAAGCAAGGCCAAAAGCAACACCTGGATCCCTGATACAAGCACTCAGGGATGACAAGTCAAAAGATTAACCAACTGATAAGTAGAAAAGATAAACCAACAACTAACACCCAATAACCAACACACAACAACCAACAACCAATAACCATTAACCAATAACGCCCGCTACTGCGTCGTTCCGGCAACGCTTTTAAAGCCGGGATCCAGGTGTTGTTTTACTTTGTACTGATTTGCATATGGCCGCTAGCCATATTTCTTATCTACATTGGGGAGGCAAATAGTGTTACAGCTTTAACTCTCTTTTGGAAAATATAACTCGAAACAATCAGACTTTATTCATCATTGTCAGTGTTACCCCTACTGAGCAGGCAACCATACTTTGACGCTTAAGCCACCCTCTGGGCGGTTTTGCATACTAATTCGGCCACCGTGGGCTTCAATAATCTCACGGCACAATGGCAAACCAATACCGGTACCCGACTGTTTAGTTGAATAAAAGGGTAATAATGCTTGCGACAATACCTCGGTTGACATTCCGCAGCCCTGATCTTCTACTTTAACGACCAATCCGTTAACAGGATGGGTCACTTCTTCAAACATTACCGACACAGTGTCTGCTGGCGTACCAGACTCGTGGGCATTTTTAAGCAGATTGATAAAAACCTGCTCTAATTGCACGGCATCGAGTTTTATCGGCTTAACCGGTAAAGGGGATAACAGTTTAAATGGATATTGCTGCGCCAATTGCTGGGTCATGTTAGCCCAATCAATCAGCTCCCTTTGAGGTTGGGGTAGTTTGGCAAACTGCGCATAATGCGAAATAAATTGGCTTAAGTGTGTGGTGCGATTTTCAATGGTATCAAAAATTAATTGCAGCTTGTTGTTATCTAAATGCTGGGTTAAAAACTTGCCAGAATTAACCATAGAAGCAATGGGAGCCACCGAATTATTCAGCTCATGGCTAATAATCCTAATCACCTTTTTCCACACTGCCACCTCTTGGCGATTAAGCTCTTTGGTGAGTTGTTTAAGCAAAATCAAATGGTGTTGCTGATTATTTTGAGTAAAGCGACCACGAGAAATATGCCAGGTCTCAACATCGCCACTATCGGCAAGATTACCACTGTCATCACCCGCACTATCGCTGCTTGCCATCGAAAACAGCCCTTCTTGCTCACTGTGCAATGCTGCTTTTAACGCATCGGGCAGCAACGCAGCAAGGTCTGGCATTAACATGCCTTCTATTTTGACACCGTGATTGAACAAATGCCTGGCAGCACCATTGGCATACACAACTCGCTGCGCGTCATCGATTAATAACATTACATTGGGCGAGTTCTGAATGACCTTATCGAGCATTAATTCACGCTGATAAATAAACTGGCGCTCGCTACGCAATTTTGCCGAGGCTTGATTGTATAAACTCACGAGTCTATCGAGTTGTGGCTCGCCGTAGGGATGCAATGACACACTAAAATCGTTGTCTTTAAAGTTAAGCAGACCGATTTCAAGCGCTTGCAGGCTTTCATTGAGTCGTGTGGTAAGCCACCTGCTGCCAACATAACACACCACTAGCATTACAATCAGCGCCAACCACAAGGCAGCATCACCTAAACTAAACCACACTAACGCGCCACACAGTACACCTAACAAACAGCTAAGCATATTGGCAATGACCAGCTTGCCTTGCAGCGACAACATCATGATTTTGTTTCTCGGATCCCGTATTTTTCCATACGGCGATATAAGGCTTGGCGGCTTAAGCCCAGGGATTTGGCTACTCTGGCAATCACACCATTATGCTCAGTTAATGCGGCTTCTATTTGCTGTTTATCGGGCTCATTAATCAAGGGGGCATTATCTTGCGACTTAGCCGATAAAGGTGCAAGAGATGGGCTCGGCTCATGGCTTGCAAGTGCAGTCATTTGGCCAACTAAGTGAGTGTTTAAACCAAAATCGTCCACGGTTAATTGCGCTGACTTAGCCAGTAACGACGCCCTTTTACAGGCATTTTCAAGCTCGCGTACATTACCAGACCAACAATGATTAATTAACGCCTGCTGGGTCGCTTTATCAACAATAAACTGCTCACCCATAAAATGTTTTACCAGGGGTAAAATATCATCTTGGCGTTGTTTAAGTGGCGGCACACTCAGCTCAATCACATTTAAACGATAAAACAAATCTTCACGAAAGCGCCCATGGGCAATGTCGTCGGCTAAATCAGCATTGGTGGCGCTAATCACTCGCACGGTGACTTTACGGGTTTGGTGGCTACCCAGGCGCTCAAACTCTCCCGTTTGCAGTACGCGCAATAACTTTACTTGGCCAGACAATGGCAAATTACCAATTTCATCTAAAAATAAGGTTCCCCCATCGGCGGCTTCAAAACGGCCCACGCGGGTTTTATTGGCCCCAGTAAACGCGCCCGCTTCTGCCCCAAACAGTTCGGCTTCTAATAAATCCATTGGTAGCGCACCAATGTTGACCTTAATAAAGGGCTTATCTTTAAGCGGCGAGTTAGCCTGTAAAATATCGGCTATTTTGTCTTTGCCTGCACCATTGGGGCCGGTGATCATCACCGACACGTCAGAACGGGCAACTTGCAGCGCTAAATCAACACAACGTTGCATGGCACCACTGGCAAACACCAAACCGCATAAATCAGCGCCATTAATGACCGACATACGGTCACTGTGAATACGGTTTAATTGGCTATTTTGCTGAGACAAACGGTAAATAGACAATAAATTGCTAATACTGTTTAACAACTTAGCATCGTCCCATGGTTTACCCATGTAATCAGCGGCCCCCGCTTTAACTAACTCGACTGCAGTTTCTAATTGTGTCCAAGCCGTCATTAAAATAATCGGTAAATTGGGCTGTAACTGGCGCAATGCATAAAACAGCTGTTTACCCTCTTCGCCCGAGGTCGTGTCGCGGCTAAAGTTCATGTCTTGGATCACCAAGCTGATCTCTTTGTGGGTCACAATATCAATAGCTGCATCAGGTGAATGACAAAAAATGGCATGGTAATCATGCAACTCAATCATTAACGCAAGTGCTTGGCAAATGGCGTGATTGTCATCAACAATTAAAATAGTATCCATTACGATGATGTTGTTCTCATTGAGTTATATCCAAATATCCGTATGTATTAGCCACGTCTACAAGCCTAAGGCAACATTCAATACATAAGCAATGATTGTCTCACATAAAACACAAGCTAGTGCCTAACACAAAGTCTGTAATGATGCGCCACCTACACACTACGCGTGGCCATAGCGGGTGAAATATTGGCCGCTTTGGTCGCTGGCACGATGACCGCTAGGGTTGTCACAACCAGTAAACCAATAACAGACATAATAGGATAAATCACTGGCACCATAGGTAAACTATATAAAGACATCAGTTGCTGCCCAAGCACTAAAGCTAATACGCCACCAATCACGCCGCCCACAATACAAATTAAGTAATTTTCAACCATAAAGTATTGAATAATATCGCGCTTACGAGCCCCAAGCGCTCTACGTGTGCCAATTTGTTTGGTGCGGCGTTGAATGTTAAACATCACCATACCGGTTAATCCTAATGCGGTGATCAGTAACAGCAACACGACCATCATACTTAATACTGTCGCCATTAACCTATGATTGCTGTAACTGAGGTTTTTAAGCTCTGCCACGGTTTGAAAGTTATCCAGTACACGGTTTGGGTTTTCGGCGTGTAACGCGCTACGAATTGCCTCTTCTAATGCAGGGATATGCTCTGGTAATGCCCGCACCATATACATTTTATTACTACTGCTACCGCCAAAATCAACATTTTGGATCACACTGTATTCAAAGTTTTCATGGTCGACCCATGCCCCTTGTAGCTTATCAACCACACCAATAATGGTGACAGTTTGCGTCCCCTGGTACATGGTTTTACCCAGTGGTGACTCATCTCCCCAAAAGGCTTTGGCTAAAGGCTGTGACACTATCGCCAACATACCAGGGTCGTCGATATTGGTATTGATTTCGTCTGGATTAAAATTACGTCCAGCAACTAATTTAGCCCCCATCACATTGAGTAAATGATCGTTACCCAAATAAAAAGCAAAACCCGGGGTACTTTTAGCGGTATCTTCGTTAGGGCCGTCAACGTAACGGTCCATCCAGCCACTATCACTTAATGGCAGCATATTACTGGAGCTGGCATCAATCACATTGGGTAAGGCACGTAAAATAAGTTGATCGACTTCATTTTGTTTGATGTTATCGATCGCGGGGTCAAAGTTGTACACGCTAAAGGTGAGTATTTGCGCTTCGGCATAGCCCGATTCACGCTGCATTAACGATAAACGTTCATAAATGATAAAACTGGCATTAGCAACAATAGCAACAGATAAAATAATTTGTAATAACAATAAAATGGGTGAACTTTTACTGCGCATCAAACTGGATAAAATTGGTTTAATATGTAACATGGCGATGTCCTTTTTAACCTACACTGGCGTTATTGCGCTTTTAAATACACGCTAGGTTTAGTGCGGCACACAACCCATGCCGGATAAATGCCCGCGAGTACGGCTGTCGAAATGGCAATTAACGGTGTAATAACCCACATACTGGCATCAAGCCCAGTAACGCTTTGATCCATTGAAAAATAACTGTGTAGCGCAGTTAACGACCCCCAAGCCCATAACAAGCCTACCAGCCCACCAATAAACCCTATCATGCCTACTTCAACCATATACTGACTAAATATCTGCCCACGGCTGGCCCCAATGGCACGTCGAACACCAACCTCTGGGGCGCGTTTTAAAAATTTAGTCAGCAATAACCCAAGAATATTCACCAAACACACACTTAAAAACAGCAAGCTGAGGCCAACGAGTATTTTGTTGTCTTGTGGCACCACATTATTGTCTTCAAGCCATTTATCGATATCACTAATTTGCACCGCTTCTGCTGCCGATTTAGCGGTATCGGTAAAGCGACCAATGGCGCGTTGCTGCTCAACATAGCGGGTCAGCCAGCTTTGGTAATGTTGCTTTTCATCTTCGCTGTTAAGCTCTGTCCAAAACTGAATCCACACTTTTTCAGACGCTAAGCGGTCACTGTAAGTGATCATGGGCTCGAATTTCCAACCACTGGTATTACCCCACACATCAAACTCTTCTTGAGCGGTCAACGAAAACGGAATAAAGATTTCTTCTGCGTCGTTAAAAGCACCATTAAGCGGATCGTAATATTTTGGTTGGGGATTCCAGTGGTCAATCACCCCCACAATTTGATACGGCTTACGGTCCAAAAATACCGTTTTACCCACACTGTTTTTACCTTCAAAAAAGCGTAAGTTTAGCTTTTGGCTAATAACCACTTGATACGCTGGGCGTAAATCAACACTGGCGTCCCAATAGCTGCCGTATAAAAAGGGCACCGAAAAAATCCTAAAAAAATCACGGTCTGTCACCCTTACACTTTGTAAAACAGGTTCAATTTTGGGGTTGTCAGACTGCAACGCCAAGCCGGTCCGAAAGGTCGCTGCTTTTAGGCTTAGTTGCTGGTTATTACGCAAATTCATTGCGTCGATATAAGTAATGTTTGAAATAAAATCATCCCAGGTATCTAAGCCTTGGCTCCAAAGCTGCACCGAGTTAATCACCTCGCTGCGCTCGCCCGCAGGGTTATAAGACATGGTTTTATACACATTTAACGTGGTGATGGTAATACCAATACCTATCGAAATCGCTAACACCATTAGCATTGATAACATTGGTGTTTTACGAATACTTCGCCAGGCTAAATCACAATAATAAAAAAACATGATGTTCCCCTTAGCGAGTGCCGGTTGCAGCAGGTTGGTACATCGAAAAGTCACACACCTGGCCATCAACAATTTGAATATTACGCTGAGCACGGCGAGCCAATTCTGGGTCGTGGGTCACCATAATAATGGTGGTGCCTTGCTGATTAATATTCTCTAAAAGCTCCATCACCTGGCGCGCCATTAAGCTATCTAGGTTACCGGTAGGTTCATCGGCGAGTAAAAAGCGTGGTTCGCCAGCTAACGCCCGCGCAATGGCAACACGTTGCTGCTGTCCGCCAGACAATTGCGTCGGTAAATGCTTCATTCGCGCGCCTAAACCCACTTGCTCTAAGGCAGACTCGACTCGGCGCTTACGCTCACTGGCATTCATACCGCGATAACGTAGTGGCACTTCAACGTTTTCGGCTAAGTTAAGATCAGGAATTAAATTAAACCCCTGAAAGATAAACCCAATTTTTTCATTCCGTACTTTTGCGCTGTGGTTATCACTTAAATTAGACACATTCACGCCATCAAGGCTGTATTCGCCCGAGCTAAAGCCTTCAAGCAGACCTGCAATATTTAAAAAGGTGGTTTTACCTGAGCCAGAAGGTCCGGTAACCGCAACAAACTCACCTTCGTTCACTTCAAGGCTAAAATCGCGTAGTGCATGGGTTTCAACTAAGTCAGTTTTGAACACTTTGTTGATGTTTTTCATGGATAACATAATGGTTTCCTTGGTTAATTCTGTTGCCACACCCCTGCGCTTAACGCTAATAATGGGGCTTTGCTAATTTAAATACGGCGTTGATAATGACTTTTTTATGCGATTAATGTCGCTACCGTTAACTAAAGCAACAGCTTAATGTTAAGCATGTCGCTGATACCTATATGCAAACTCACGGCTGGGGTAACATCACTTAGCCGAGTCGATACCTGGCTGCTCATATCAATTAGCTGCAAACTTACCGATAACCAATCTGTATGATTATCAATACGATAACTTACAGCCATCGCCAAAATAAATAATGCGGCTAGTGCGATAAGCTGTCTACGTTGAATCAAAGTCATTGAATGTCCTTACTCAGTTGAGTGTCTTTTCATTAACATGTTTATCGGATTTGAATTGTGGGCTCATTTTTAAAGGTTTCAGTGCCAGATATCACCCACACATCGCCTTCTTCACCGCCTTCAAGTACTTCAACCTGGCTCATACTGCGTGCGCCCAATTTAACGGCTTTTTTATGTGCAATGGTGTCATTAACTTGGTATGCCACATCGCCCCCCATATTAAGAAAATCACCCCGTTTAACCATTAATACATTGGGCCTGTTTTCCAGTAACACTCGGGCAGACAAGCGCTGATTTTGACGTAACGATAAGCGGTCACTGTTAGCAAAACGCACTCTGGCGGTCACTTCACGATTACGCACTTCAGGTGAAATTGACGACAATTGGCCAACCACATTTTCGCTACCAAAACTGAGCTCGACATCCATACCTAGGCCCAGTTCATCGGCATAAGACTCAGGTACAGCAAGTTCTGCTTCAAAAGCGGTTAAGTCGACCACAGTTAATATGGGTTGGCTGGCTGCAATGCGGGCTTTTTGTTCCACCAGCCAGTTACCAATAATGCCATTCACTGGGGCGACAATATTAAGTGCATTGGCTTGGCGGGTGAGTTCTTGCACCACTAAGGCCTGACGCTGAACCTCAAGGGTACGGTTTTTAATTTCAAAACTGAGGGTGTCGCGCATTAACTCGACTTCTTGCTGGGCGTGTTTATGTAATAGTTTGGCTTTGTGTAAGTCATCTTTGCTTTTTTCAAAATCGATTTTGCTGATCAAGCTCGACTCAATCAATTGATCGCCACGACGGCTTTCACGATCTGCCGCTGCTAAATCCACTTTGGCCATGTCTAAAATCTGACTAACACGCAATTGCTCACGGCGCGCATCTAACTTAGCCCGCTCAAGGCTGCCTTGCATTCCTTCAAGTAATGATTGCTGTTGTTGCAACTCGCTTTGTAGGCGCGGGCTTTCAATTTTGGCCACCACCTGCCCAAGCTCAACTTCATCGCCAGGCTGGCTTAATAGGGTTACCACGCCTTCTTCAGTGCTGTATAAAATGGGCGCATTAGCTGCAACAATTTTACCTGTGGTGGCAATGTCACGCACCAAGGTGCCACGGATTAAAGTTGCCAAGCGTAAATCGGCACCATCAACCGAACGCTGGTGACTGTCATGGCTCAAACTCGCCCACACCAATGCACTCATTAATATGGCACCGCAACCTATCATCAACGGCAAGCGCAATTTACGGCCTAACGTTGGCGCAATCACGGTATCTTGGCTACTTGTGTCTTTAATCATGTCAAATCCTTAGGTAATACGTTAGCAGCACGTACCACTTCACGTTTATACCCAAGATAAAGCACAAGCCATGCCAGTTGTTATTTATTGTTGTTTTTCATGAAGATAATAATTTAAAAGGGTGTTTGAACAGTTTAAAAGTGTCCGCGGACAGGTGTAAAAACTGTCCGGTTAGTGAGAAAGTGTCCGAGCGGACACTTTGTTTTGTACTTATGTACTTTATGGCCTGCGGCCACTAACGCTTAAGATCGCAAGGTTCCACCCTGCACTGGCCAAATACGGCGTCTTTCCGGCAATGCTTTTGAGCCGGAATCGAGGTGTTTTGTTCTTTATGGCCGTTTTGTACTTTTGGCCTGCGGCCACGAATACTGAGGCGACAAGGCTCCACCCTGCCCGGGCCAAATACGACGTCATTCCGGCAATGCTTTTGAGCCGGAATCCAGGTGTTTGCTTTGTTGTTTGGTCGTTTTGCACTCAACGTAGTGAAATTGTTATCCCTACCCTATCCGTGAGTTCGAATCCTTGCCCAAGGGGCTTATTTGAGGCAAGCCCGCGGTATGAGGGAAGCATGGCATCTTTATTTGAAGTCCGAGAACACAACTTGTCCATTTTTATCTAACTCTATAATGCATTGATTAGCCACAAAATAGAGTCTACTCCTAAACACAATAATTGAACCATTTTCATTGTTTGTATGTGTATAGTTGGATAAGTTAGCTGTATTCAGTTGCTTAATGACACTTGATTCCAGAACACCAGTCGAAAAATTACTACAAAGGTAGAAAATTTCATCTTTTGCTGCTTTCCAAAAGATTGCACCTGTAGCAAGGAAACTCATAAAAATTAAAAAAGTGATAAGTAGTATTATTTTGTTCGACTTCATCATGATGCTTCTATGTATCCCTGTAAATCTAAAACGAAAAGTGCCACCCATAATTTGTATCATCAATCAACCTTTGCAATCCCTCAGCGTTCCGGCAACATTTTCGCTTTTTAACCAAACTACAGCAGCGAAAAAATTGCGACGGAAATTGAGCCAGTTTTTAACTTCGTTTGCAACCTGCTTCGGCCCATCTTGTAGTAAAGAGTGAAAATGCTAACGCTTCAGATGGAACGCCCCTTCCCCTCCAAAGCTAGCTCGCTCTGATAGGCAGGATGCCTGAATGCCTTGAAGCACAAGGATGTGCGAGAAAGGCCATAACCTGCTCACGTATTCTTTTATAAAGAGTCTTCAACGGCCTCAAGTTCAGAGTTGAATTTGTACATTTTTAAGCAAAGCATATAAGCATTTGTGGACAGAAGCGTGTTAGCTCTAGCTGCCAAAATAAAATTATATTCATGGCTATAAATACATGTTCAGTAAACATTATTGGGAGATTAATAAAGCTCACGGGCTAATTAAACCCTTTAAACGCGTTCCTCAATGTTAAGGATCAGTAATTATAAAAATTAATTTCTTTATGTGACGAAGGGGGTAGAGATTTGAACCCTCCCGCCTAGTCCTAAGGCGCCTGTATACGCGGGTTGTACGAGTTTTGAATTAGTTGGTTGTTACACCAAACTGTTGTTTATTTATCGTCAGAAGAATGATGTTTAGCCTCAATAGCTAAAACTTAATCATAGTTATTGGGTCATAGTATCTTGTCATGATTTAATTGATTCGATTTTTTGTTTTGCTTTCAGAATTAATTCTTTTAACTTAGCGAGATCATCAATGTTAAAATATGCAGCAACACCACCAATGGTACCGCTTGTTACTGCAGCCATAAGCTTATCTCCAGAATTGAATGTGGAAATTTTTAACTCACCTTTAGTTGTATAGTCTGCTTGAAAATCTGCAAATTTTGTTACATCTGATTTTATTTTACTTATATAATCAATACCTTGAATTAACGAATCGATTTCTTCAAAATCTATAAAAGAAGTATGTTGTTTGTCATATCTACCATCTTCTTTAAAAGTTTCAATAGTGATGCCATATTGTTTTGAACCATCCGTTACATTTGTGAACTCTTTACTTTCAATGTTTACTGAAGTGCTATAAAGACCTTGAGCGCTACCAATTTTCTGAAAACCTCTAATTAGTATAACGCCCGTTTTGGCACTAAATTGTTCTAGTTTTGTTTTTGCTTGTGGCACAGAGTCTTTTAAGTTTTCTGCATAAGCGGAGGGAATTAATAAAGCCATTGTAGTTAAAGCTATAATAGTTTTTTTCATATTCATTCCTTTGAGGTTAAGATGGATAGATTGTTGTTTAAAGCATAACGGGACTGTAGAATAACTCTAACAGTCAAATTCAAATAAAAAACGAGCTCTTCAAATCAATCCTAAGCGTTTTTAAGACACTAGGTAATGCATTTGGAACCCTAAAAAATGGCTATTTTTCAATAAAAAGAGAAATTCTACAGCCTCAACGCCGCAATATACGGCTAATTTTGCTGGGTTGATTTTTGCCCGCGAAGCGGAATAGCAAAAAGCGGCACAGTAAAATTTGTCCGCTTATAATTGCCTTGTTATATTTTTTTAGCACTAAAGCTAATCGGTACTTCGTTAATGTACCAACTAATAATGTTATCTACTTCCGCAAACACTTTATTTTTATACGCATCTTTTATTAGCACTTTGCCTGAAGCGCGATCGACATCTGCATAACTATCTGGTAAATCGAAGTTTCTAATGAAAGGCTGCATGGTAATGCCGTCCTGTACTGCAGGAAAAATTATTTTCATTGTATGTAAATCAATTGCAAATATTTCTACAGCCACATGACCCGTCAGGCCATCTTCAAAAGATTGGATACCGATACCTTTATTATATAGAGGGGTTTCGCCGTGATAATGGCGCCATGCAGGTTTTGCAATGATTATGACATCTAAATCATAGTTTTCTTTCACTTCGGTCAGTGCAGGGATGAACTTTTCATAAACAGAACTAAAACCATAGGATATAGCGTCACCAGCACCTAAACTCGCTTCAATATTTGTTACCACTAAAGCATCTATTGACCATTTCTTTCCGGCTTCATTAACTAAACTAGATTCAACTTTACCTTTTAAACCCCAATTTACATCAATAATAATATCTTTTTGTTGGTCTGCTCGTGCTGTAGTTTCATCCCATATATTGTTATTTGTTTTATCGGTCACACTAGAGTAAACACCGATACGGGCTTCACTAGGTAGACTTATAGGCCTTTTTGAAGCGCAACCAGAAAGAAGGACAAAAACACCAAGAAACAATACAATTATTAGATTTTTCACCGAAATTCCTTTAAAAATATAACGCCGCCAACACGGGCGAGCGTAGCGAGTCCAGCCCACAGCTTTTTGTGGGCGATTGTGCTTGGCCTTGTTAAGAGCTATCACTGAATTGAAATTCCTGAAATAAAGTTTACAACTACTAAATAGTAAATAAACCCCGATATTAGTGATATTACTACAGCCCCTATGAAGTCCGTTTTCAAAACAAACATAATGGACAAAAATAGGATAAATGGATAAGCAAATACCACGGGCGGAATCTCGCTACCCAATAGAACTACAATAATTACTGGAATTATCATCGCCACGAATGATCGAACTATCCCTGTCTCACTAGCTCCGACGAACGACGCTGAGAGCTTCACTGGTAGTGCTACGAACAATGTGAGTGCAACTAGTATCACTAGCGACGGAAAGTTTCCAAACTCGATTTCCAATTTTCTTCCTTTTCTCTTAACGCCTTAAGAATGGGCGCCGTTTACGGCGTCCCGCTTGCTTAACTTGTTAGTTGTTGGGTTAAAGCTATGAGATATATTCACCAATAACCCTCCCTTTTTCTTTATCGGTTAATGCATTGAAGCTGGCGACTTCCTCGTCGGTTTTCAATGATCTAGAGTGAAAGAAAATACACGTCAATAACAACGGCATCCAAAATATTAGCGAGCCAGTGAAAAAGAATACCGTTTTTACGAATACGGTGCCAGACAGCCCGAAATAGACGGATGGGACTCCGATAACGGAATATACCCACATCATATTTAGGTAGCAGGATTTTCCTGCATACAGAATAACTTTATGGCTATGCATGACTGTGTTTCCCGTTCGGTAATTCTCGGAGACAACTAACGCCGCGCTCTGCGGCAAGTTTGGAGCGCAGCGGAAAACTTGTCCGACAGCAGCGCCTTGATACTCATTGAGCCCCCTCCCTAGCAAGCCGCATCAGCGGTATGCTTAAGGTGACCAAACCAACAGGAGAAAGCTCAATGAGATTTTATAATAACTCACATCCAT
>NZ_JAKILA010000022.1 GCF_023283885.1 Shewanella basaltis | reverse complement strand
TATATCCAGTAACGTCACTTTTATTCAGTAGAGACTGCCTTATGGATTAATGCAGCGCTCTCAATGTTATGGCAAGGATGTTTGACCGTACTATCAGCTAGCCCCCAGCACGTTGATAACACAGCAAACAGACTAATAACAACAAGCGCAAACTATCTTGCATCCTTGCCGCTTTATTTGTTTTACCGCCAGCACGACATGTATCACCACTGGCACAACAGTTCAGGCGTTATTGGGTCCCCAGACTCTATATCCAGTAACGTCACTTTTATTCATGCCATTGGCAGGATTGAGTTTAAGTCATCAACAATATCTTCATAGAAAGGTATAACCGCTTAAACAATAAAAAAGCGCAAACAATGCAAACAAAAGCCCCAAAGCAACGGATGCAATGGGGCTTTATTTTTTTGATGCCTCCATAATCGTAACAGAGCAAATGGTTATGCCAATCCGCATTAGAATGTGCTCTTTTAGCGAAAATTATCAGTGAGGTATTTGTCAAAATAAACTCGGCAAAGAGGCAAACGTGTTGAGTTGTTGGTCAGTATTAGTTGACCGTTTTATGGCGTTTTAGCGCTCTCAGGGAAATAACAACCCAAAACCTTTACCCATCAACAAAGATCAATGAACGCTACTTTGTTTCAGTTTGTGCTAGCCAAAACATCACTTTATGTAAAAACGCACCTTTATCTATTGGTTTTGAAATAAAATCATCCATCCCCACCGCTAAACAGGCCTCACGATCCCCTGCCATGGTATCGGCTGTCATTGCAATAATAGTCACGTTTGCCATCAACTCCCCAGCTTGCCCCTGTCGAATAAACTCCGTCGCTTTATAGCCATCTAAAACAGGCATTTGTCCATCCATCAATACTAAGTGTAGGTCGTTTTTATGTTGGACATTTTTTAAAAACGCTATCGCTTCTCGACCATTATTGGCGGTATAAACCTCAACGGGTAATTCCTCTAACAACCCTTGCGCAACAATTCGATTTATTTGATTATCATCTACTACAAGTACACTGTATTTTTTATCCGGTAAAGCCTTAGACATCGCACTGCCATAGTTTGTCTGCTCAGCGATATTGACACTATTATTGAGTCGCTTACTGCAAAGCTCTATTAAGTGTATGGGTAAAACCGGCTTGATGAGATGCTCACAACTGGCACTTTCTAGCAAAGCGATATCCACTTCATCACGACCAATCATTAACAGTAAAAGGCAATTTGCAATTGAACTGTGTTGGAGCCAATGTGTATCTTCTGCCACAATTAAGTGGTTTTCGGCAATAATCACATCGGGTTTGCTTTGAGTCATCACACTGACAAATTGTGAAAATTCCCTTACCAAGGTGACATTGGCAGACCACGTTTGACATTGCTTTTGCATTAAATGCGCTGTGGGTTCATCAGCAATGAAAATCAGCACAGATTGCTCAGCAAAAGGGGGCGCGGCAGGTGTTATATTGATATCCCGATTGTGGTTGGCACAAATATTAAACGTAAAGGTACTGCCTTGGCCGATCTCACTTTTTACGCCAATATCCCCACCTAATAACGTCACAAGTTGTTTTGAAATAGACAAGCCTAAACCGGTTCCACCAAAGTCACGAGTAATAGAACCATTTGCTTGAGTAAAAGGGCTAAATAGCTTTTTTTGTTGTTCTTTTGTAATACCAATACCATTATCAATAATTGAAAATTCAACATTAATATTGTCTGGTCGCTCATCGTAAGCACGGGTGCTGACTTTGACAATAATATGCCCTTTGGCCGAAAACTTAATGGCATTTCCAATAAGGTTAACCAATATCTGCTTGATGCGGTATGGGTCACAAATGAGCTTTCTGTGCTTTAATTCGACACTGTCTAATAATAATATCAAGCCTTTTTCTTCTGCTCTTAGCGACATCATACTGATGACACCGCAAACATTATCGAGTAAGTCAAAAGGTTCTAACTCAACCTGCAAATTTCCCGATTCAATTTTAGAAAGATCAAGTAAATCGTTAATTAATACTGTCAGCGTGGCAATGCTGTTTTTCGCCATAGACAGATAACTTAATTGTTTATCAGACAAATATTCACGCTTGAGTAATTCAACCATCCCACCAATACCGTTGAGCGGAGTGCGGATCTCATGACTAATATTGGCAACAAATTCACTCTTTAACTTGTTAGCCGATATGGCCTCAGCCGTTGCCGCTTCAAGCTCCTGTGTTCTAGCAATGACCTGCTGCTCTAAAGATTCATTCATTTGCAGAATTTTTTGCTCACTGCGCCTTGAATCGGTCACATCGCGGATTATGGCTGAAATACTGGTAATGTTGGTTGAATTAATTACAATCACGGGCGACAAACTCACCGTAAACACTTTTGTCTCGGCGCCATGATGGCTAGATTCTATGGTGACAAGGGTATGCTCTTTTTTATCAAATACCGTGGCGATTAATTGCGAGTTAAGCACTTTTGCATCGTCATTTTCGTTAATTACATCGAGTAAATTAGTGTTAATGGCCTGTGCTTGTGCAATGCCAAATAGAAAAGTGGCAGACTCATTCCAGGTCAATATGTAGCCTTGGCGATCAACACTGATAATGGCATCTGGGGAGCCTGCAATAATCGCTTGATACAATGACTGGTTATCATGTAATTCAATGAGTTTAGATACATACTTTTGATAAATCAGAATAATGGCAACAATAATGGCAAAAACAACAAACATAAGTAACATCATGGCATTTCGTTGTGGCTCCCAAAGCGCCGCAACAGCCTTTTTAGGAAATAAGCCAATCACTGTTAATTGCCTATCTTCTTGGGTCGATAAAAAAACGGTTTCTCCAATCGACCAGTAATCTTGTTTATCGAGCCGGACCTCTTCAATATGACCGAGGATTGGCAGTGGGGTATTTGCAGTTTGTAATTGCCATGTTGAGTTGGGTATGTTCAGGTCAAAACCAAAATGAAGCGCAGGATTAGGTGCAGAAATAAAATAACCATTTGAGTTAAGTATCGCGAGCTCAAACAATGAATGCTTAAAGTCCCTTTGAAGTTGTTCAAGTAAGATGTTGGCGTCGATATTGACGATAACAAAACCAAAAAAAGTGTCTTGATCATCAAAAATGGATTTCGCAACCCTAAATGTTGGCCATACAGGCGTTTCTATCACGCCATATTCTCGATTTAAGGTAATATCTGAGATATAAAGTTCATTGGGGGTTAATTTTGCAATGGCCGAATAATATTCTGTATCACTTTTGTCTTGCAATAAGCCTTCAGGTACCACCACAACTTTGTCATTACGCCGCTCAACCCTCACCACTTCATGCCCATTATTTAGACGGCTAATAAAACGTAACTGCCTGACTTCTGGATTGGTTTGGATAAACGCTGTAAACATATCCTGTAAGCGTTTTTTCCATTGCGCGGTTGTTGTTCCGTCTATGGGGTCGATATCATTATGCTGCAGGCTGCGGCTAATCCCTTTAACAGAAGCCGTAGACTGTAAAAACAACACTTTATTTTTATAAACGTTGAAAACATCACTCATTTCTAGAGCGGCTGTGTGACTCAACTGTGCTAATGTTGCTTTATTTTTTTTAATGATCGCATTTTGGGCAAAATTTGAATACACCAAATAAAAGAGTAAGCAAAAACAGCCGATAACAAAGTAACCTAAGTAAGACAAGGTCTTGTGCCTAACGTGATGACTTTTTCTAGGCCATGGATTGCGCATACCCTTCCTATTTACACCCAGTGTTCTGTTAATAATATAAAGTCACTAAATTCATTTGCTGGTAACGGTCGACTGAATAAATATCCCTGGCCCATCACACAATCAAGTTCAATTAACGCCTGACGTTGAGCTTCGGTTTCTACGCCCTCAGCAATCAATGTTAATTCCATTGAACGCCCTAGTGAGATTATCGTCTTCACAATCTCGTAATCATGTTTATTGTTAAGCATGTCTTTAACAAAAGACATGTCAATTTTCATCACATCAACATTGAATTTTTTTAAGTATGCTAAACTCGAATATCCTGTACCAAAATCATCAATGGCAATGGTGACTCCCAAAGCCTTTAACTGACTTAATTTAGTTTGCATTTCTTCAGCATCTAACATTAATGCTGTTTCGGTTATTTCAAGCTCTAGCAGCTCTGCAGGTAACTGCGACTCTTGTAAAGCTGTGGCAATCATATGTTCAAGATTCGGGTCAGCAAATTGTGCAACGGCAACGTTGACAGAAACCGGAATAACATACCCCATATCAAACCAGCGCTTTGCTTCAATACAGGCTTTAGATAATACTTGTTGGCCCAACTTAATGATTAAACCCGTCTCTTCAGCCAGCGGAATAAACTCTGTTGGAGAAATAAATATACCATCATCTCCAGTAAGCCTAACCAGAGCCTCCGCGCCAATAATGCGTTTGGTTGTTAAATCAAACTTGGGTTGATAAAACACCAATAACTCATCATTTAATAGCGCGTTGCGTAAACTCAATTCAAGCTGATGCCGCTCACGAATAGAATTTTCTAGATCATACGAGAAAAAGCTAAACCGATTGCGGCCCTCTTGTTTAGCTCGATACATAGCCACATCGGCATGACGCATCAACTCTTCGGCATCAGAAGCGTCATCTGGATAAACACTGATCCCAATGCTGATAGACACGCTAAATTTTTGCCCAGCCAACACAAAAGGCTCATGCATAGCATCTACTAATTTAGTTGCCAATACCGACGACGCCTCAACCGACTGTGTATCGCTCATCAAAACCACAAATTCATCCCCGCCAAGCCTTGCCAATGTGTACGACGGTGGAATTAATGAATTGATCCGCTGCGCCATAAGGCAAATCAACTCATCTCCTAGCTGGTGCCCGAGTGAATCATTAAGGTATTTAAAATGATCGATATCAACCAGTAATGCAGCCGCTTTTGTGCCAAAAGATTTCGCTGAAGAACATGCCACACTTAGTCTGTCTTGCAATAAAATTCGATTAGGTAAATCGGTTAATTGATCATGATTTGCTAAATGACTCATTTTCATGGCCATTGCCATGGTTTCACTCACATCATGAAACACCATAATGGCGCCAATCACTTCACCGTTTTCATTGCGTATGGGCGCAGCAGAATCTTCAACAGCAAAAACTTGTCCGCCGCGGGCCAGTAACTGACTGTTTAGCGCCATGGCAACAATACGTTGCTCACGTAATGCAATATAAAGCGGGTTTAATAATGTATGGCGAGTGTTAGAGTCACGAAGTTGCATGACCGTTTCAATTTTTTGATGAAGCGCCTCTTTAATTCTCCAGCCAGTCATGCGCTCAGCAATTGGATTCATAAAGGTAATCAGGCCTTTGGTATCAGTTGCGATAACGGCATCGCCAATAGAGTTTAATGTAACCCGTAAACGTTCTTTTTCTGAATGCAGAGCTTGCTTGGCATGCTTCACCTCAGAGACATCCACCACAGTCACTAAATAGCCATCCATTCCCGAACTGGATTTCATTTTTGACTGAAATACCTCATAAAAACTGGTGCCTATGTCGTTTGCTACTGTCACGATGTATTTTACAGGCTTTGTGGTGGCCACTTTTTGATGTGACAGTACGGCATGACTCAGTTCTGCTGGAAAAATACTCGAAATATGCTTTCCGTCTACCTGGCCAACCAGTTGGTCAAACCACATGCCTGAGTAATCATTACTAAATAAATTATTCCCAGCAGCATCCCAGTAGGTAATGAGCATAGGTACTTGATTAACTAGCTGTTGTAATTCTTCTTTGGCTTTAACAATTAAATGATTTTGCTGTCTAAATTTCAGCTGGGTATGTACCCTTAAGCAACAAATAGACGCATTAAAAGGTTTGGTAATAAAGTCAACACCGCCGCTTTCTAATGCTAGTTTTTCAAATTCAGGCTCTGTATGACCAGTAATGAAAATGATGGGGATGTCGCTGTAAAGTGGGTTAGATTTAAGCGCACGGCAGACTTGCCAACCGTCCATATCTGGCATTTCTATGTCGAGTAAAATAACATCAGGCTTGATTTTATCAACCAAAGCCAAAGCATTGCTGCCTGATTCAGAAAAATAAATATTACCTAAAGGTGACAAAATGTCTTCTAGGATAAAAATATTCTGGATATCGTCATCAATAATTAATATGCGATAAACCGTATTTGCTAAACCCGACAACAACATGAACATGACTCCCTGATTACAACTGAACATCCATTTACATTAATCACTTGTTAAATTTAAGCGACATAATGAATCTTACATTATATTTACGAACAAGAAACGGTTAGTCTTAGCATGATGACGCTTTTTCAGCTTAAATTTAAACATACCGAGACAGGTAGTACCATGATAAATACGCTAAAAAAAGATGCACAAATCAATACGTACAAATGGGCTAACCTCACCTCGCTCATGCTTTTGATTATAGGGTTATTTATCGCATTTACGTTAAAAAATACCGCCGAAAAAAATAATGCGCTCATAATTCAAAATAGCTTAGAACAAGATTTAAATAAAGTCAGTCAAGAGGTTAAAGAACGAGTAAATAAATTCGAATATGGTTTACAAGGATTACGTGGCGCCATTAATACCATTGGTTTTGAGCATTTTAATTATCAAGCCAACTTAACTTACTTCCAGAGTAGAGATTACGCCAGAGAGTTTCCAGGGGCACGTGGCATGGGAGTGATAAAAATGGTGCCCAAAAGTAAGTTAGCGCATTTTTTACAACGCGCCAGTCTTGACCGAGGTAACACCTTTTCCCTCACACAACTCGACTCGCCGCAAGATCCATTATTTGTTGTGCAATACATCGAGCCAGAAGGCCCTAACAAAGAGTCTGTAGGGTTAGATATCGGCTCAGAAGTCAACCGCAGAAGAGCAGCAATATCATCAGCCATAGCCGGTACAGCCTCACTCACCGCACCGATCACTTTGGTTCAAGCAGACAACAAAGTGAATCATGGCTTTTTATTATTATTGCCTATTTTTGCACCACAAAATACCATCGAAAAAACAATGCCAGACGTATTGGGCTGGGTCTATGCTCCACTACTCATTAACGAGATCCTCGCAAGCTTAACGGAGCAAAACAGTGGACAAACACTTGAGATAACCGACATTAACCCCACAAAAAACATTGCGTTCTTCAGTACTGCAAAGACGAGCAGCACAAGTAAATCTCTCTTTTTACCCTCGCAACTTACCCAAGAAACGCATCAAGCTCACCGAAAAATTGAGATTTACGGCCGTCATTGGCAAATTAGCCTCACACCGTCAGCACAATGGATTGCCAACCTTAAATTAGCCGACCCACAGAAAAATCTCATTATGACACTTGGTTCTACCCTGCTGCTCATTATTATCCTCCATAGTTTTTTACGCTATATCACCCGAAGAATGGAAAACATTAGGCAGAAAATCTCGTTGTCATCTTTTATTGATAATGCCTCAGATGGTCTCATTGGCGTTGACAGCAGTTTTACTATTTTACATTGGAACCATTCAGCTGAAGTTATTTTTAATTTAAATCCAAACTCGAGTAAAAAGCCGATCATCAATTACTTAAGCGAAAGTATTTCAACAGATACGCTAATCGCTTACTTTAAAAAAGTCGCTAGAGGCGAGCCTGTCAGCAAAATTGAATTTAATTACCAACCTCAACATGAACGAGAAAATCGCTCGCTCGTCCTTTCTATTACGCCGCTCATTAAAGACCAACGGTTTTTAGGGGCAAGTTTTACCATTAATGATGTGTCTGATTTTAAGCTATTACAGAGTCAGTTACAGCAACATAACATTGAATTAAAAACAAAAGTCGATGAAAATACTATCGAAATTGAACAGGCCAACTTATTCCAACAAAATATTTTAAACAGCAGCAAAGTGGTTATTATTGCAACAGACGCTGTGGGTCTTATTACATTTTTTAGTAGCGGCGCAGAACAAAGCTTACGCTTTAGTCACGACGAAATGGTCGCAAAGCGCAATCTAGTCGAGCTCATCAAACATGTAACGTTACTTAACCCGCAAGATGACAACACACACTCACGTGAGAGCATGCCTCAAGCGGCTAAAGACATATTTAGTTTTATCGACACCCAGTTAAAACAGTATCAGCACATCACTTTATCGTGCGATTTAAAACAAAAATATGGCGAGTATAAACAGGTAAACCTACATGTGTCGGCAACGATGCAGCGCAACATTGGCACCACAGGGTTTGTATTTGTCGCAGAAGATCTTACCGAGAAAAATGCGCTGCACAAACAACTGCATTTACTCAATAGCGCAATAAATTGCTCACGTAATATGCTTTTATGGGTCAATTCTGAAGGAGATATTATCCTCAGCAACAAGCATGCAAATACTATGTTAGGTTACAGCGCCACAAACGGACACCTTCATCATATTGACGATGTCCTGATTCACGAAAATGATCAAACATGGCACAGCCTTAAACATCGCTTACTTAATGCCCAGCACAATGAAATTACATACAAAATCCACACCTTAAACAGTCCGTCAATAGATGTGATTATGTCGGCATCGTTAATCAACATGAATCATGCTGAGTTTATTTTTATTGAAATAAAAGCTATCACAGCAACACATCCCAAGGCGCCGCTGTTAAGTAAGCCATTGCGTAATGAACGCCCTACAGCAACCCCTCTTGTATCACACCACAATCGGCGCGATGAAATAGCCACACCACTCAATGAAGAACTCGATGCAAAAAATAAGATAGAAGCATATTGCCAAACACAACACATCGATTATCAAGGTGCACTTTCTCGCTTAAGTCATAATAATGCTGTTTACCTCAAAGCGCTGGAGCTATTTATTGAAGAGTTAACCCAATATGCAGATATCGCCTTGCTGGAGAATCGAGACAATAGTGAGTGTAAAATACTATTTCATAGCCTAAAAAGCTCTGCAGCAACCTTAGGGTTTACCCATTTAGCACAATTTGCCAAACAACAAGAAGCAATGATAAAGGCAGATGATAAATATGATGCAACACCGGGATTAAATGAACTGACAATACAAATCAATCAGGTCAAGCCTATTGCTAAAGGCTTACTCGAGTTACTTCACACTGAACACCCTCAAACGCCACCGCTTGAAGTAGTATCATCTATCACTATCACTAACGAAACTGTCAGCCTGTTCAACACATTAATAGAGGAAGTTAACACCTTTAATATGAATGCCACGAATACGTTTCCTAAACTTGCTCATATTATTAATGCACTTGATCCTGAAAATTATAGCGCCTTAAAAAACGCAATTAGTAATCTAAAGTTTCAACAAGCAGAACAAATACTGAAACACATTCAGCCATTATTATTGAAGCAATGTCAGTGACCTTTGATAGTGTAAATGAACAAACGTATCACTTTTATAATTTACCGGTACAGGCTATTTAAAACCTTAACTAGCTTAACGCCATACAAATCCTGTATGGTTATTGCCGAACATGGCAAGTATTAAAAATATGTAAAATATTCAAGCAACAATCAATACGCTAACTACAATTACTCATAACGAATACTGATTGAACGTAACGAATGACTACAATTATTAAAAAATGCGTTTTTATAATGATCCTCATGGGTATTCTTGGCTGTGTCACCGGCTGTGATGTTGCAGAAAAAACCAACCGAAACAGTGTAAGCAAAAAAAAGGCTATCACCATTGCTGTGTCTAATACCCCATTGTCGGCACCATTTTTTATTGCTGAAAAAATGGGCTTTTTTGCGAATAATAACTTACACGTCAAACTCGAAAGGTTTGATGGCGGGGTAAAATGCTTTAATGCTTTAGTTAATCAGCAAGTGGATTTTGCTACGGCTTCTGAAACCGTTGTTATGTTCAATAGTTTTCAACGAACTGATTTTGCTGTAATGGCCAGTTTTGTTGAGTCTGACAACGATGTTAAATTACTTAGCTTAACACCAGAAAAATATCGACAGCTCGATCATATTGCCAATACACGCATTGGTGTAATCAAAGGCAGTGCAAGTGAGTTTTTTCTAGACAGTTTGTTGATTATGCACAATAAAACTCATTTACCCATTAAGCGAGTTTACTTAACGCCAGCTCAACTCATTCCAGCATTACTCGATAATCAAGTAGACATTATTTCTGCTTGGGAACCGCTTGGGTACATGTTGTTAGAGCAAATAGCCACAAAACCTGAAATCATCAATAGCCGAGGCTTATATCATCTTTCGTTTAATTTAATCGGAATGAAACAATCTACTGTAGACAACAATGATAAGCAGGCACTGCTCAAAAGTATCAGCGAAGCCATTATCTACATACATAAACACCCAAAACATGCGCAAGAAATACTAAGCCAAACGCTGAATATTGCCCCATCGCAACTCCAATATTCGTGGGCAGATTATACTTTTAGGTTATCGCTCAGTAATGCGCTTTTTTCTAATATTCAAACTCAAAGTCAATGGGCCATTGATAACCAATTAGTGCCTAAAGAAAACCGTGTCGACTTTAGGCAAGTTATTGACAGGCAACTACTTGAAACATTTAACAACAAAGAGGCTGGTTGGTAAGTTATGATGCTATCAAGGCGACTGAAGCTCACCGCTATTTTGTGTTCTTTACTGACATTAATTGTCGGGTTATCGCTTATTCAAGTTCATAATTACCAGCAACAAATTTATCGTCAGCTTAACTACTCAATGAAGCTGCAACTCAGTATTGATAGCCTCCGCAGTCAATTGTGGCTGTATCAGGAATACACAGATAAACAAGGCTTGATAGAACTTAACAATCGTCAAGCTGAATTGGCCGCCGAATTATCACAAAACATTGATTGGGACGTGCAGCAAAAAATCATTATCCAAAACCTTAACCGGCTTAACACCAACGTTAGAGCATTGATTAACACTCAAAATAGCCATCACAGTACACAAACCGATAATGTTGCCGCATCAAAGGCGGAACGCTTATTTAAAGCGAAATACAGCATGGTCATTGAAGAAATGACCGAAGAAATGTTTAACCTGCATCAACTGTCGATTAAACAGGCCAAAAAGAAACAACAAACCTTACTCTGGTTAGTTGGAGCCGTGCTGCTATTATTAACCACCTTGATCACGGCCTGGTCCTTTAGGACGTTATCCCGCTTCAGAAATGGATTGAACTCAATAAATCAAGGCATGGAAGCGCTCGCGTCGGGTGATTTAACCAGTCGAATCGTCTTCAGTGACGATGATGAACTGTCTGCATTGGCGAATAATTTTAATAACATGAAATATTCACTGACACAAATTACGGTCAAAAAAGACAGTCTAAAACAAGAGGTAGACAGGCAAACCCGTAAGCTCATCGAACAACAAGATAGACTGATTTTTTTAGCCGAACATGACGAGTTAACTGGTATTTATAATCGGCGCGCATTTATTAAAAAAATCGATAACGCCATCGCAAGAGATTTACGATCAGACGATCAGGCTGCATTACTGTTTATCGATTTAAACAAATTTAAGCACATTAACGATACACTAGGACACAGTGTTGGAGATGAGGTTATCGTTATCATTGCCCAACGGTTACGCAACCACCTAAGATCGACAGATATTGTTGGCAGGCTAGGTGGAGATGAATTTGTCGTCTGGCTAGATTTGATTGCAGAACCTATCGATATTGATCAAAAAATAACGCAATTATTAACTGTCATCAAAATGCCGATGAACATATCCACTCATCAGTTGGAAGTCGGGGCCAGTATTGGTATAAGCGTACTTCCTAAACATGGAACCACCAGCCGAGAATTAATTAGCGCAGCAGACACTGCCATGTACCGCGCCAAAGCAGATAACAGCATTGAGTATTGTTTCTATCAAAGCGATCATGGCGTCACTGTGTTAGCTAATTCGTAAGTTTGGGTATTCCAGTCAAAATAATACTCTACGCCCTGCCACTCATATACAGTGCCACTCTCACGTTGAATCACTTTAGCATTCTCAGGCAAACTCGTGAGCCCTTGGCTCACTGAGGTTGCTGTTGTGGTGCGCTGGGGGACGGAAACCACTCGCGGCGCAACCACAGGGACTTCGATCACCCTTTGACGTACAGCAGGCACAACATTAACCGTCTGATAAGGGTAAAAGGGATCATGGCGACGATAATTATCCCTCCACCAACCAGTGCCATACCAAGTATCAAAGTGGTTATTCCAACCAATCCCTATACTCGGACCCCACGCATCGTGACTCCCCCAACCTGTATTCCAGCCCACACTCCAACGCCACGGATCTCGATGACGAGTTCTACGTTCAGTATGATGACGGCCATCATGTTGCTTACCCACAGAATGTGAATGGCGGTTTAATTGCTCATTGGATAAAGGCTCTTTTGCATTCGCCACCACAACAAGGCTCGACAATAAACAAGCGCTCACTGTAGCAACACTCAGCAATACAGGGGAATTATCTCGTAGCATGGGTCACCTCAACATCGTCAAACACCAGGTTCATTTTACGCTAAGTCTAGATAAAGTCGATATCCTCCATTTTGGCTTAACCCTAAATTAGAAAAATGCTATAGTGCGCGCCATATTGGATTTGATATTCAGGCGGTAAACATGAGTTTTAAGGACTTACGCAGCTTCATTGATCATTTAGAAGCAAATGGCGAGCTAAAACGTATTAGCTACCCCGTTGACCCTTATTTAGAAATGACTGAGATTGCTGATCGCGTATTACGATCGGGCGGTCCTGCGCTGCTATTTGAAAATCCTAAAAATCATTCTATGCCTGTATTGGTTAACCTATTTGGTACACCTAAACGTGTCGCCATGGCATTGGGAAAAGACGACCCACTGGCACTGCGTGAGGTGGGTGAACTATTGGCCTTTTTAAAAGAGCCTGAGCCACCAAGCGGCTTTAAAGATGCAATTGCTAAAATCCCTATGTTTAAGCAGGCACTCAACATGCCGCCTAAAACAGTACGCAACCCACCTTGTCAACAAGTGGTCAAAACAGGGGACGAAGTCGATCTCACCGCCTTACCAATTCAACATTGCTGGCCTGGAGATGTCGCGCCACTGGTCACCTGGGGGTTAACCATCACCAAAGGCCCACGACAAAAACGCCAAAACTTAGGTATATACCGCCAACAGTTATTGGGCAAAAACAAGCTCATTATGCGTTGGCTAGATCATCGTGGCGGCGCATTAGACTTTAAAGACTTTAAACAGCAACACCCCGGCGAGCGTTATCCTGTAGTGGTGGCATTAGGCAGTGATCCTGTGACCATTTTAGGTGCTGTAACCCCTGTACCAGACTCGATGAGCGAATACGCCTTTGCCGGTTTACTGCGCGGTGAACGCACCGAGGTGTGCAAAGCCATTAGCTGTGACTTAGAAGTGCCGGCCACCAGCGAGATTATTTTAGAAGGGTATATTGACCCAGATGAAACCGCTGAAGAAGGCCCTTATGGCGATCATACAGGTTATTACAACGAAACAGACTCATTTCCGGTGTTTACAGTTACTCACATTACTCACCGCAAAGACGCGATTTATCACAGCACCTATACCGGCCGTCCACCCGATGAGCCAGCTATGTTGGGCGTTGCCTTAAACGAAGTGTTTGTGCCAATTTTGCGTAAGCAATACCCTGAAATTATCGACTTTTATTTACCGCCAGAAGGCTGCTCTTATCGCATGGCAGTAATATCGATTCGCAAACAATACCCAGGGCATGCTAAGCGAGTCATGATGGGCGCATGGTCTTTCTTGCGCCAATTTATGTACACTAAGTTCATTGTCATTGTTGATGAGGACGTCAATTGTCGTGACTGGCAAGATGTGATTTGGGCCATTACCACTCGAATGGACCCAACACGCGATACCATGTTGGTGGATAATACCCCAATCGATTATCTTGACTTTGCCTCTCCAGTGGCCGGATTAGGCTCAAAAATGGGCTTGGATGCCACCAACAAATGGCCTGGTGAAACCACAAGAGAATGGGGTACGCCAATTGTGATGGACCCACAAGTAAAACAAAAAGTAGACGCCATCTGGGATGAACTCGGTATAGAAGACAGACCAACACTTTAAAGGGCTAACCTCATGATCAATGCCGGTCAAACAACCCAAAGTGATCCTGTTAGTCGGTTATTAACTATAATTAAGTGTTTGATAAATTTTAAAAAGGGCTTAAAGGACGTTAGATGAAAACCATTCGTTGTCAAATTGAAAAAGTCACTCCATTTAATGACGCTGTTTATCAAGTGTTACTAAAACCAGAAACCGCTTTTGATTTTAAAGCCGGTCAATACTTGTGTGTAGTCATGGGTGAAAAAGACAAACGTCCTTTTTCTATCGCTTCTGCGCCTAATTCCGCGCTAATTGAATTGCATATTGGTGCAGCCGTAAGCGAAAGCTACCCAATGCAGGTTGTAGAGCGTTTACAAAGCGCTTCCCATATCGATATTGAAGCTCCTGCAGGTGATGCATATTTACGTAGCGACAGTCGCAGACCTCGTATACTCATTGCTGGTGGCACTGGTTTCTCCTACATAAAAAGCATCGTCGAACAGCAAATTGCCAGCGGCGAAACCATCAACACCAAGTTGTATTGGGGTTGCCGTAATGAAGACGCCATGTACTACCAAGAAATAGCGCGCCAGTGGCATGATGACTATGAATGGTTAGAGTTTATTCCAACAATTGAACAGGCAAGCGCTAACTGGCAAGGTAAGCAAGCAAATTTGCTCGAACAAATTAAGCACGATTTCATTAGCTTAAATGGTTACGACATTTACATTGCTGGCCGATTTGACATGGTTGGTGCCGCACGGGAAGTGTTTCGCGAACTCGGCGTTGAAGAAGCGCACTTATATGGCGATGCATTCGCATTTATTAAGTAAAGAGTACACGTGTGATTGACGCCCATAAAACCGGCAAGTGTGTCGGTTTTTTATCAGGTTCAATTGATGATTTATCCATCTATACAATTAAGGTAATGCCATGAAACTCAGCCAATTAAGCCAACCTATTTTTGAACATTTATACCGCGACATTGTCGAGTTTCGCACCACCTTTGATTTGCCCGTCAACCAGCCTGCAAGTCTAGATGATAACGCCGACACCTTGCATACCTCTTTAATTATTGAAGAAATGACCGAACTTGCAGAAGCAGACTCACGTATTGAACAAGCCGATGCAATAGTAGACTCAGTTTATGTATTAATGGGCCGCCTAGTACACCTAGGAGCCACCGAAGTAAGCTCTCGTATTGAGATTAGCTATCTTATCGATTTACTGTTAAACGTTGCCAAAAACCGCGAAATCGACTTCATTCAATGTTGGGATGAAGTTCACTCAAGTAACATGAGCAAAGTGTGCCGCAATGAGCAAGAACTGAGCGAAACCATCGCCCATTACGCCAAACAAGGTGTTGATATTGTTGGCAGTAAAAAAGGTGATTTTATCATCGCTAAGTGCGCTAGAGACGTTGAAATGGACGGTAAAGTCGTGCGTCAAGGCAAGGTGTTAAAATCGGTTTATTACCGCCCGGCAGACTTAACAAGCTTAGTGCAAAATTAATTGCACTTATTTAGCCGATAAAAAATGCGCTTAATATGCGCATTTTTTATCGGTTTTATGCCGCGTTCAATAATCTAGCGTTATTGAGTGTATTAATTAACTGCTGCGGCTCATCAACACTCAAATGCATCACTGTCATCGGTTCCGGTAACTGCCCCATACCGCCATGGTAAATCTCCGGGCGATTTAGCTTAATAGTGACGTTACTTTGCCCGCGACCAATGCTTATCGTCTCAGAATCATCCTGATCTATTTTGGCTAACGGCTGATTTGTGACATCGGCAATATCAGCCAAATTAATCACCATAAATCCCCACAACGAATTGTTAATCACTACGTTATCTCTCATAAAATACAACGAGTAATAACGCGACAACCTATGATTAGCCACCATAGACATTAAGGTATAGCCGATAATGCTCGAGACAATAATCGCAGCCCACTCGCTCCATGACACCAATAGAAAATAACTGCCACAGGATGCCATAATGCAACCGGTTAACATCAACCACACATGCCAGCGCGAGGCGCTACGTAAGTGAATATTAGCAATAGCGGGCGGATGATTGCGTGAAAACCACGCAATAGCATAAAACCAGTTTGTCGCTTCGCTCGCCATAATCAGCGCAATCGTTAAACTTTTTTCATCGCCTTCACGGTAGGTTTCAACCGCGCCCACTCGAGGATCACCTTTTAGTTTACGCACCTTAAACAAGCCGCGTACCACACTCACAATCAAATACAGTTCAATCACCAACAACACGGCAATAATCGGGTAGCGAAGCCAAGCAATAAATTCAAAATAATGCGCCACTTCAGCAGGAAAACTTAGCCGCGCAACTAGGCTACTTAAACTAAAAACAATGATTATCTTCCATAGTTTTTGAGCCCCCTTTTTAATGATGCAATACCAATAACTCAATGGCAGTAACACAAAATACAGTACAGAAATTAGGTACAAAGCACGCTTGTCAGTATCGCTAGCTAGCGCCTCTGGTGTCCAATGAACACCTATCACAAAACTGATTACCATTAAGGCTAAAAAAACTAACCGGTACTTTATTGTTGCTCTCATTCAATACTCATCCTTGGGCTATTTCAATCACATTAATACCGTGTTCTAAGTCACCTTAACTCAGGTTAGGTATTGATATTGTGGCAATATAAATTTAAACAAGTTGTTAACATAACAATAAACGTCAGCATTAACGAGAAGACTTCAAACTAAGTTGTTACAGGAAATAACCGATGCGTATGAGTTCAAGTAAACTAGCTTGAGCTAATCCGCGCGTTTAAATAACCACGATAAACCATGAATAGCTGTTGTTGGAAATGCCATTGAATGATCCGCTTCAGGGATCACCAATAATTTTAATTGTAATGTGCCCGTTTGAGCAGAAGGGTGAGATTGAAGGATGTGATAAAATGTTTGCGCGTCGGCCACCATTTGATGGTTATCGACTGTGTATGGAGGTCTTTCTAATTCGCCAATACCAATAAAGACTTTAGCGGATATCGCGGGAGTTTGGCTAAAGCCTTCAATAAAGCGCTGCAACAAGTGCTTGTTGTCAAACCACAGCGAAGGACTGCCCAAAACATAGTAGGTAAATAACCTGAGCTCGGGATAATAAATGCCTTTCAAACAGTCCTTTGTCCTGCTCACTGCGTTGAATCGACTTACAATAGGCTAGCTATTGACGCGTCAATTCGCCTTGTTAGCAGAACAAATGACAAGCTTGAAAGTGAGAATGGGTAACATGTTGATTTTAAATAGTATAAGTTCATCTCTTATCCCGAGTTCAGGTTAAATAATGTCGGTTGCTCCAGTAACACATATGCACCAAATAACCCGCCTAACGAATTTCCAACAAACGTATTTTGCTGGGTGTCGACTCGAAAGTGTTGTTCAACAAAGGGCATAACAGTATGGCGTATAAAGCGTAAATGTCGCTTGGCCTACCCCGTGTTGAGCGTCCAACTGGCATCATGGCTTGGGGTATAATCGCGGACCCGACTCGCAGCTCCTTTACTGCCCTTTTGATAACCAATAGCAACCAAAATAGCCTGTTTCATGATATTGCTGTTCATGGGAAATTGCGTCGCACCAGACACCACTTGCAAGCTGTACATGGAGTCTGTCATATAAATAACCGGATAGCGGTGAGCGTTATTGCGGTGATAATCTGCAGGGAGCCTAATCATCAGTTGATAGTGCCGTTCGCCATCTTTGACAATAAATTGGCGGGCACGATCAATAACAACAGGCTCGGCAGAAGCAAATACATCGGCAGTACTCTTGGGGACACTTGCATTTGCTGATGCACTAGCAAGGGATAATCCACAAGACATTACCAGCGCAATAACACCATAGCCAATATTCATGTTTCCCCGCCAAAGTGACATACATTGGCACCATTACAACATATAATCGAGCGCTAACGCAGTAAACAGCACCATTCCGGCCCAATTATTATTTAAAAAAGCCTTAAAGCATGGCGCACGTTCACGGCGATAAATTAATATTTGCTGATAAATAGCAAACACAATAAAACTTATAATTCCTAAACCATAAATAAAGCCGCGTTCGGCCACAACCCCAGCCATCACAAAACACCCAAGCGCAATCAGTTGAAATACACCGATGATTTGTCGGTCAAATCGGCCAAATAAAATGGCCGTAGACTTAATCCCTACCTTTACATCATCGTCACGATCAACCATCGCATACATGGTGTCGTAAGCCACTGTCCAGCACCAATTAGCCAAAAACAGCCACCAGGCTTCAACCGGCACGTTACCCAATTGTGCGGCGTAAGCCATTGGTATAGACCAACTCCACACAATGCCTAAAAACATTTGCGGCATATTGGTTACCCGTTTCATAAACGGGTACATGATGGTCAATATAATGCCCACAACCGACAGTTGCACCACTAATGGGTTAAGCCATAACACCAAACTAAACGCAGCCAAACCCAGCACCACAAATAAACTGAGCGCTTCTTTAGTGCTGACCTCACCCGAAACCAATGGCCGCATATTGGTGCGCTCGACATGGGCATCTAAATTGCGGTCGGCGTAGTCGTTAATAATGCAGCCATTGGCTCGCATGATGACTACCCCAACAATAAAAATGATCAACACAGTTAAGTTAGGCATCCCTTGCGCGGCCAACACCAGCGCCATTAAACAAGGCCACAGTAATAGCAGCGTACCTATGGGTCTATCAACCCGCATTAACCGTGCATAAGCACGCAGTTTTTTTTGCAATAACATTAACTAGGTCCTATCTCCATGATTTTACCTGTTGGCCATTTAACAACGCTCTAATTTGGCTAATGACACTAATAACCATTTACTGCCAAAATCAACAAAATTAACTTGTACACGGCTTTTTTCACCTGAACCTTCAAAGTTAGTCACTACCCCTTCACCAAACTTAAAGTGTTTCACTTTAGCACCCACTTTATGGCCAGTATCATTCACAGCGTGGGATTTTAGGGCCGCTGAACTCACGGCACGTGCTGGAAAACGCTGGCTGATTGATGGGGTAACCTGAGCACGAATACGAATTTGCTCAACAAATTTTTCAGGGATTTCATTAATAAAGCGTGACGGGCTTGCGTAATCTTCGCGGCCATAAATACGGCGAGACTCAGCATAACTAATGTAAAGCTTCTGCATTGCGCGAGTCATACCGACATAACAAAGGCGACGCTCTTCATCTAAACGGTCACCTTCATCTAGCGCCATTTTACTGGGAAACAATCCCTCTTCAACCCCAGCCATAAACACCATAGGGAACTCAAGCCCCTTGGCAGAGTGCAAGGTCATAAGCTGGACGGCATCAGTAAATGCATCAGCTTGGCCTTCGCCTGCTTCGAGTGCAGCATGGGATAAAAAGGCATTGAGCTCGCCCATATCTTCAAGCTCTTCAGGCATTTCAAAGCTGCGAGCCGCTGTGACTAATTCATTTAAGTTTTCAATACGGGCTTGGGCTTTTTCACCCTTTTCGGCCTCGTACATTGCACGTAAACCAGAGCGCTCAATCACACTATCTGTCATACGATACAACAGCATATCTGCGGTATCGGTTCGTAACTCAACAATCAGCTCCATAAAGCCGCGCACCGCATTGGCTGCACGCCCTGCTAATACTTTTTCTTCAAGTAAACGTACACTGGCTTGCCATAGTGTTAATTGATGCTGTCTGGCGGTTGATCTCACTATATCTAAGGTGCGATCACCTATTCCTCGGGCTGGCGTATTCACGACACGCTCAAAGGCGGCGTCGTCGTCTTTATTATT
Source organism: Shewanella basaltis (assembly GCF_023283885.1). Taxonomy (GTDB): domain Bacteria; phylum Pseudomonadota; class Gammaproteobacteria; order Enterobacterales; family Shewanellaceae; genus Shewanella; species Shewanella basaltis. The sequence goes on along the minus strand of NZ_JAKILA010000022.1, from coordinate 65,851 downwards.
AATAAGACGCATATACCCCATGGCATCTTTAATTTCTTGGCGTTCAAAAAAGCGCAAACCACCGTAAATACGGTACGCTAAGCCTTTATGTAAAAAAGCTTCTTCGAGCACCCGAGATTGCGCATTTGAACGGTACAAAATAGCGCAATCACTTAAATGGCCACCTTTGTCTTGCCAATCGCTAATACGCGCAACAATAAATTTAGCCTCGTCCATTTCATTAAAAGCACAATAGACAGAAATCGGTTCACCGTCTTTATCCTCGGTCCATAATTCTTTGCCTAAACGATCAGGGTTGTTAGCAATCACGGCATTAGACGCATTCAAAATATTTGCCGATGAACGATAATTTTGTTCCAAACGTATGGTTTGTGCACCAGGGAAGTCTTTCAAAAAACGGTGCAGATTTTCAATTTGCGCACCACGCCATCCGTAAATAGATTGATCGTCATCACCCACAATCATCACATTGGCCGTATTACCCGCCAAGACTCGGATCCACGCATATTGAATAGCGTTAGTGTCTTGAAACTCGTCCACTAAAATATGACGAAAACGCTCTTGATAATGGGCCAACAAATGTGGCTTATTGAGCCATAACTCATGAGCACGTAACAGAATTTCGGCAAAGTCGACCAAACCTGCACGGTCGCATGACTCTTGATAAACCTTATAAATGTTTAATAGATTTTGCTCAATCGGAAACCCACCAGCATCGATATGCTTAGGGCGTAAGCCCTGGTCTTTTTTACCATTTATGTAACCTTGAGCCTGGCGAGGAGGATATTGTTTCTCATCTAAATTAAGGCTTTTGAGGATACGTTTAAGTAAACGCAATTGGTCATCAGAATCTATAATCTGAAAAGTTTGCGGTAAATTGGCGTCTTGGTAATGAGTGCGTAATAAACGGTGCGCTAACCCATGGAAGGTGCCTATCCACATCCGCCCCATATTAGTGCCAACCACTTTTTCAACACGCTCACGCATTTCTGCGGCCGCTTTATTGGTAAAGGTTACCGCTAAAATCGAATATGGACTTTGTTGTTCGACTTGCATTAACCATGCAATACGGTGAGTTAGCACGCGCGTTTTACCACTGCCAGCCCCCGCTAACACCAACATATTTGAAAGTGGCGCGCCAACAGCCTCACGTTGCTTATCGTTTAGGCCGTCTAATAATGATGATACGTCCATTTTTCCTCCCAGAAATCTGCGGGGCATTATATATCAATTAGCGCTTGAAAGCCGTGCATTACTTTTTCGATTAAACCTCAACTCTACTCATAATCCCATACGATATATTCAAACTTACAATTTGTGCTGATAACTCGGTAAATCGAACAAGGTTATCGATGCAAAGCGCTGTTTGAAATGCATTTATACCAATTCCATTAATTATGTGACCAATCAGAGTCACTCAGATTGTTCAGTTTGAGGCGCATTGTTGAAATAATGGTTATTCCCTTCTAAGACAATGCAACAAAGAAATGAACGGTCTGAGTGCCTCCTGCAAGGCGGGTTTCTGTGCCTTCTATGCTGCTTAATAGCATTTTGACGTACGACTGCATGGACGCAGGAGGTAGAACAACGCAGGAGCAGTTGTCGAGAACAACTATGCCTACAATTCTATTACTTGCCTAGAAGACACAGAACTCCCGCTGAATGACCAGATAATTAATGGAATTGGTATTATTATACAGAGTTGAGGCTATTTAAGCTGCCTCGAAAACATTGGCCGGCGGGCCTAGGCGTATTCATCCGCCTAAATTGACAATAACATTTACGAAAATTACTATACAAAATAAGATACTTACTTAGGCTTGTATATTGAATATCAAAGATTTAGAACTGTTTATTACCGTCGCGAAATTAGGTAGCTTTTCAAAAGCGGCTAAATCACTCGATACTCGCAGAGCGCATGTAAGCCGCCGCATTGCCGAGTTAGAACAACAGCTCGGTGCGCCTTTATTTACCCGTACAACTCGCGTCATGGCACTGACCACATCGGGTAAACGCTACCTTGCCCAAATTACCCCATTAGTCAGCCAGCTTAACCATGCAGGTGAGGTGTTTAAGCATCGTCACGATGACATACAAGGAAAGCTCAGAATTGGCCTGCAACCGTTTGTTGATAAGCTAATGGACAAACACATTGCCCACTTTGTGCATGCCTATCCGCAAGTACAATTAGAAGTTTTTATCGTACCTGGGCAGCACCAAGACATAAAACGTTTACATTTAGACTGCATGATCAATGCAGGGGAAGTGAGTAAAGGGAATATTGCTAAACAAAAGCTCATGACATTTGAGCGAAAAATGTATGCCAGCAGTGTGTATCTTGAAAAATCATCCGTAATAGAAACCATTGACGATTTACATTATCACTCATTACTTGGCTTTCGTGACGCCGAAGGCACTTTAGAGCACCAATGGCGCTTTCAGCAAACAAACGTAAGCGCCAATTACAAGGTGATTTGCAGTGACTATAATTCTCTGTATCACTTTTGTTTAGGGGGTGCCGGCATCACGCTTTTACCGCAAGTCATTGCCCTTGATGCGGTGGAAAATCAGCAACTCATTAACGTACTGCCCGAATTAAGCGCAGGGTTTACCGACATTAATATCCTCACCCCCAACGACACACCACTTTCACCTGTCGCTAAAGCTTTTGTAGAGCACCTAACGGATACCATTTCGATTAATGGTACGGCCAACCACTCAGACTGATCCGTTTGCGACATCGCCTTGCCTTAAAAGGGGGTTGTCTTATACGGCAAGGCAATAAATAGGCAATCGAAGCGTATTCTACGCTGTGGTCTGATATAAGCGCAGTGGGTATTAGAGGGTATGTAAAAACTAACTTGTTCACTGGACAGTATAAAAAAGGGTAAGCATCACTTACCCTTTTAGGCACTTCCTATGGCAGCGAGTAAAAATTAACGCCGGCTATTTTTTGTCGTCTTTTAGACCAATACTGTCCATCCAGTATTCAAAGTTCACTAAATTACCTGGCAAAACAATTCGGCTGTCTTGCTTACTTAATCCATCAAGTTGCTTCATATATTGCTCACCAAGTTGCATACGCAAGGCACTTTGACCACCTTCAGATGAAATCACCACCGCCAAACGTTCAATCGAATCTGCGGTTGCTTTGGCCAAGGTTAAAATCTCTTGCGCTTTACCTTCAGCTTCGTTTATTCGGCGCTGCATTTCACCTTCTGAGCGGTTAATGGTTTCTGCCATCACCCCTTCTGAACGGTTAATTTTACTTTGCTTGTCACCTTCACTCTTCGCCAGTAAAGCGCGCCGTTCACGCTCAGCGTTAACTTGCATTTCCATAGCATTTTTAACGGTTTCTGGTGGGGTAATGTTTTTAATTTCGTAACGATGAACTCGAATCCCCCACATTGCTCCCGCTTCGTCTAGCACTTCCACCACTTTGGCTGAAATTAAGTCACGCTCTTCAAATGTGCGGTCTAAATCGAGTGTACCAATAACAGAACGCGTCGTCGTTTGAGCTAACTGAATTGCCGCGTAGCGATAATCAGTAATACCATAGCTGGCTTTCACAGGGTCGGTAACCGAAATATAAATCACCCCGTCAACTTCAACATTCACCTCATCACTAGAAAAACACTCTTGCGGTGGCACATCGATTGTTTCTTCTTTTAAATCATGTATGTACGCCACTTTATCAATAAAAGGGATTAGCGCATGAAACCCGGCATCTAGGGTGCTATGGTATTTGCCTAAACGTTCAACAATATAAGCAGATTTAGTTGGCACTAAACGTATAGATTGAAACAGTTTAAGCACAAAAATGGCAAAAATAACGCCCCATATCACCATGACAATAAAGTCAGTATCAATTGTGTTAATCGACATTAGCGTGCTCCTTTCGCTGTTGAATGACTGACAGCATGAGTCACTTGCTCCATGCCTTCAAAAAAGCCTTCAAGTTTAGCCATTTCAGCAGGAACAACAGACACTTGAGACTCAGATAAAATCTTACCAACCTGACCAATAAACTGCTCTTTTAGCAACATGTTCATGGCATCGTTACCACCATTGACGGCCAATGCCTTACAAATCATTTCCATGCCTTGCGCTTTAGCATTCGCCACGATTGAAATTTCCTGACCAGTACCAATTGCTTCATTAATCCGTTTTTGCTTTTGGCCTTCTGAAAGGTTAATCGCTTCTTGGCGTTCACCTTGCGACATATTAATCATTGCGGCTTTTTCAGCATTGGCTAAAGTGATTTCGGCACGTTTACGACGCTCAGCTTCCATTTGTTTTTCGAGGGTGTGAATGACATTGTGTGATGGCGTAATATTTTTAATCTCGTAACGTAATACCTTAATACCCCATGGATCTGAAGCTTTATCAATCTCACGCACTATCGACTCGTTTAAACTGTCACGCTCCGAAAACGTTTGCGATAACGTTAATTTACCGATTTCAGATCGCATGGTCGTTTGCGCAAGATTAACCGCAGCGCGGCGATAGTTTTCAATGCCGTAGCTCGCCAATTTGCCGTCCATCACTTTAAGATACACAAGGCCATCAACTTCTAATTGGGTATTATCTTTGGAAATACAGCTTTGCGGGGGCACATCTAATACTTCCTCGCGAGTATCGTGTCGGTAAGCCACACGATCCACAAAAGGCACTAAAAAATGAAACCCTGGAGACAACACAGTACGAAACTTACCTAAACGTTCAATCACATGCACTTCTCGCATGGGCACGATTAGCATCAGCTTGTATAAAATGAAAATAACAAATAAAAATGCGATGGTTAACACAAACATATTCACTTCCTTTTTGTAATGTTACAAATCCCTAACGCCTATACAGAGTCAATCACTGGTTCAACAACAAACCCAATATTATCGCGGCATATAATTCTGACTTTGGTACCCACTTTAATTTCTGTACCGTCACCCAGAGCGGTCCAATCAGTGCCAAGACAATGAATCCGTCCTGTTTGTTGCCCTGGCCCTATCGCCTCTTTAACTGTGGCTATCTGATTATATAAATCGACTTCTTCATCTGTGTTGGCAACATGCGCATCTCCGCCAACAAGACGTTGTGTCACATGACGAAAACTAAGCAACAACACCATAGATGTCATAAACCATAGCGTCATGCTTTGAACAAATCCTTCAATAATACCCAGCGCCAATGATGATGCGACAATAACACAGGCTGCGCCAAGTAAAATGACAATCCCACCGGGAACAATGACTTCCGATATCATTAATAACAAACCAAGCACGAGCCAGACAGTAATCGGATTAGAAAGCTCCATAAATCCTCCCCTTTCAAAAGAGCATGTACATATTGACTATATCAGCTCGGCTATCGAAATGCGACATATTATGTCAAGCTAATGATACCCCATCAACTTAATAGCCATTAACATAACAGCATCAATCATTTAGTCCAATGCTTCATATCACATCGCTACCGCTAAAAGTGTAAAGTTTGATTTTTTTAGCCACAAAACGTTGCAATATCGCAGATCTTTTTGCGTTTTAATTGTGTTAGTTGGCATTTTTGAATATATTGCGCCCCATTGTGCACGATTGGGAATAATGTCGTTGTAGCAACTGACTCGATTAAACCAAATTGATCATCATTATGGCGTCATTGCCATTTTACAAACCGGGAAAAAAATGAAAAAAATCTGCCTTTTAGCCACGCTAGTGCTGTCACCTAACCTGTTGGCAAATGATGCGATTCAATGGTGGGATGCCAGCGCAACTGTCTTGCACGGCGAAAACTACGATCTAGCCCCATCAGAAAGACAAACCACAATCACACTAGAAACCGCTGGCGCTTGGACCTACGGTGATTGGTTCGCGTTTCACGATTTTATCAACTTTAATGGTAATAATGGCGGTGACGATAACAGCCATTATGGTGAACTTTCACCACGTTTTAGTGCCAGTAAAATTTTCGGACAGCCTGTAGAGTTTGGCGCAATTAAGGATATGTCTTTTGCTTTAACGTACGAACACGGCGATGGCCCTGTAGAAAGCATGTTGTACGGTGTCGGGTTAGATTTTGATATTCCATTTTTCAGTTACTTGCAACTGAACACGTATCGCCGTGATGCCATCAGTAATGGCAACATTAGCGATGGTTGGCAGTTTACCCCTGTCTTTAGAATCGACATGCCTATCGGCGATGCCAATATCATTATTGACGGATTTATTGATTGGGTATTTATTGCCAACAACAATAACTACGATGAAAACCTACACTTTAACCCACAAATTAAATACGATTTAGGCAAAAGCTTATTTGGCGATCATAAGCAAAATCAATTGCTAGTGGGTTTTGAGTACGATTACTGGCAAAGCAAGTACGGTGTGAATGGCGTTGACCAAAACACTTACTCTATTATTGCCCAGTACCACTTCTAAATTGGCAAAAATGAGACAACAAAAAAGGTGCCGAGGCACCTTTTTTAGTGGTTTTTAATCACATCGTTAAAATAAATTAAAGCAGCTTTTTCGCTGCGGCAACCACAATAGACACCGCACTGACTTCGGTTTTCTTCATTGTTGCTTCATCAGGAATTTCTTGCTGAGTACGGTTTACAATGACGCCCGCAACGCAGGCTGCACGCCAACCTTGAGTCGCACACATGGTAAATAATGTGGCTGATTCCATTTCATAGTTAAGCACGCCCATTGCCTGCCACTCTTTCATCGAACCCACATAACGCTGTGTTACGCGTCCAGAAACGGTATCGTAACGCTCTTGGCCAGGATAGAAAGTATCAGAAGATGCGGTAATACCAATATGAGGCTCAACACCAGCATCACGGCAAGCAGCAACCATCGCAGTGGTACAGTCAAAGTTTGCCGCCGCAGGGAACTCAAGCGGAGCAAAATGCAGGCTTGCGCCATCTAGGCGTACAGAGGCTTGCGTCACAATCACATCACCTACATTAACATGCGGCTGAATTGCGCCAGTAGTACCTACGCGTAAAAAAGTTCTCACACCCAGCTGTGCTAACTCTTCAACTGCAATAGATGTCGATGGACCGCCAATACCTGTAGAACACACCACAACAGGCTTACCATCAATATAAGCTAAATAACTGGTGTATTCGCGATGGCTCGCTAAAAACGTCGCATTTTCCATTAGCTCTGCAATACGTTTCACACGCTCTGGATCACCAGGAACGATTGCTAACGTTGCGCCATCTAACATTTTTTTAGTTAATCCTAAGTGAAATACATCGGACATTTTGAAAACCCCTTTCATTTTTGAATATTAAATTCTTATATCCCAGACTTTAACCTAGTCTTTAGGAGGATAAGGTTAACTTGATCACATATAAATTCATAATAGATAATATTGTTTCGTTAAATTATTACCAATAAATGACCATAACCCACAAAAATCATGGTCTTGAGCATAGTTGACGGCAGCTAAAAACAACAAAATATTTATCTAAATCGAAAACCATTAACGTGATTTACATCAAATTAACTAACCCAAACTCAGGTTGTATTCGTTAAATGATGAATTGCCTACAAACAAAAAAGGACGCTAAGCGTCCTTTTTGACAGGCTTATTATCTGCTTACAAATAATAATCTTTTAACGGTGGGAAACCATTAAAACACACTGCTGAATAAGTTGTGGTATAGGCACCAGCGGTTAACCAATACATGCGATCGCCAATGGCTAAATCATTTGGTAACCCATAGCTATAGTGCTCATACATAATGTCTGCACTGTCGCAAGTTGGGCCAGCAATAACACACTTATCTAACTCACCTTTACGGTCAGTATAAATAGGGAACTTAATTGCTTCATCCATGGTTTCAATCAAACCAGAGAACTTACCCACATCAGTAAATACCCAACGCTCTAAAGCTGTGTGTGATTTACGTGAAATCAATACCACCTCAGACACCAGCACACCGGCATTAGAAATTAACGAGCGGCCTGGCTCTAAAATGATTTCTGGTAACTCATCACCAAAATCTTCTTCTAAAAAGTGTTTAATCTGCTGTGCATACACACCAAGCTCATTGGTTTTATCCATGTAGTTAGCAGGAAAACCACCACCTAGATTTATCATTTTAAGTACAATGCCGTGTTCTTCTTTTAAACGGTCATAGATACTTTTTACTTTACCAATTGCAGAATCCCACGCGCCAATGTCGCGTTGCTGTGAGCCTACATGGAACGAAATACCATGAGGTTGTAACCCAAGCTCTTTTGCCAATACCAGTAAGTCGTAAGCCATTTCATTTTGGCAACCAAACTTACGTGATAACGGCCAATCGGCCGTGTGTGTGCCTTCAGTTAAAATACGCACATACACTTTTGCACCAGGTGCTTCTTCGGCAATCATACGTAAATCGGCTTCTGAGTCAGAGGCAAACATACGCACGCCTTGCTCGTAAAAAGAACGCACATCTGCGCGCTTTTTAATGGTATTACCGTAACTGACGCGATCGGTCGATACGCCAATAGAAGTCACCATTTCAAGCTCATATATTGACGCGATATCAAAGTTCGAACCTTTGTCACGCAGCAATGTTAAAATTTCTTTGGCTGGATTTGCCTTAACCGCATAGTAAACATTTGCGAAAGGAAAATTATTAACCATGTCATCGTATTGTTTCGCAATGATTTGGGTGTCAATGACTACAAACGGCGTTGGCTTATCTTTAGCAAATGCCTCAATGCGGTCAAACGTGTCCTTGTCATAATAGTCTGCAACATCAATCGATTGAAATTGGCTCATTAGGCCAGTGCCTCCTGTTAGTTGGGCAATAAAGGGCATTTATAGGTTTGTAAAAACATGCGCAGTAAACGATATTTTTAACCTATACGCAACGAATTTATATGCAAAATCTCTACTTTTTTATTCCTGCACAAATATCATCAAAACTCAATAACCTATAATCTTGGTCAACAAAGTGGACTGTGAGTTCAATGACACATAAAAGTATAGACACTGTTTAAAAAAATGGTTTTTAAGCCAAGAAATATTTTCTCAACCCCATATTTTTACTGTGTTGTTATTACATTAACACAATCATGACATTTTCTGAGAATTCAATACAAAAATTGTCTGGTTAAATACAGAAAGTGCAACATAAAAAAGATTAAAGCATTGAATTGTAATAGTTAAATACTCGCCACTAGGTAGCAACATATTGACATAAGGTGAGTTAGCCATGGCAACAATGCCACAGCGACGAGCGAACTTGCTAAGGTAAAGCTTGTGACAATGGCTTCATTCTGAGCCTCTAATACCATTAATTTTTTTGTAGCATAACGATAGAAAATTAATATATACAGCTAATATTCAATCACTTACGAAAGTATCAATCGTTACAATCCCCGCTGCCATTCTTGTCGTAGTGGGACCATGCCTTGTAATGCATGTTCGATTTGCGCCATTAATGCGGGCTTATCTTTACCGAGAACCCCTTTTAACACTAAATAATTTGACGCATGATCAGAACGAAATATCGTGCTGTTTAAGCTTAAATGACTCAATAAAGTGTGCATCTCTGTCAATAAACCGCGTTGATCTGGCAGCACAAACTGGCCACCAAACGCCCTGTCCATGCGTTGGGTTCCTAACGGCAATGTCACCACTAATGTTGATAAATAGTCAGGTTGAGCGGCATTCATCAATTTTGCCGAGGCGATGGCGTGCTGCTCAGACAAGTTAACGCCTCCCAGCCCCATTAAAATCATCACCGACGATTTAATCCCGGCTTGCGATATTTTTTGTAATGCCGCTAATGAAGAAGAAAATGTCTCGCCCTTTTGAATTGTTTGTAGCACTTCATCATCACCGCTTTCGCAGCCAACATACACAATAGCTAACCCTAATTGCCTTAGCTCAGCTAATTGCGCAACGGTTTTATTTGTTAAATTACGCGGCAAACAATAACTGCTAATCCGGGTGACTTGAGGTAAATGGGTATTGATGAGTTCGCAAATAGCTTTTAGTCGATTAAACGGCAAACTCATCGCATCGCCATCGGCCAAAAAGACACGTTTAAATGGGTAGCCAGAAGCTGCAGCGGCTAAGATATCCTGCTCAATTTTATCTAATTTCTGGGCTCTAAATTGCTTTTGCGGCTGAGTGTACATATCGCAAAAACTACACTGATTCCAACTACAGCCGTTTGTCACTTGTAAAATAAGTGACTGCCATTCTGAAGGCGGACGAAACACCGGTTCAATATAATCAAGCATGTCAGCATCCATTATTCTAACGATCGTTTAATTTGTTAACTCGTCTACAAAAATGCAGTTTTTTTATACTAAAAACGCATAAAAAACTTTCATTCGAAAGTTTTATTGCTATAGTCATTCTATCTAAAAAAGCAATACGTTATACACGAATACTCCAACCCAGTATTTAGGTAAACTGATTAAAGACTTTAGGTGTAAGAATAATGACTCAAGTTGCATATCAAATAAATGAACGTCGTAATAAAGGCACATTAAGCCACGATGAACATTGGGATTTGACCACCGCAGACCAAAAACTCGCACTCTATGACTTACACCGCTTTGGCTATCGCTTATTGTTTGTACGTCATTTACTGACAGGGCCTGTTGCAATTATTTGCCAACAAGATGATATCGCGGCCATTTATGCAGACGGTGAGGTTGACCTTCGCCCCAAAATCCATTTACGCGACATGCATTAATAAAAACCTACACCAAGGTAGGTTTTCTGACTTGTTCTAAACAACGCTCACTTACGTGTTAGCTTATATACGGCCTCGTTCAGCCAGGGCACTTGTTTATTCACGAAACGAGGATTGTCTGCCAGCACATCGACACATTCTAATAATTCCACATAAAAATACGGTGCTAAATGGGCTTGTATCCAATCAGGGCTAACCGCAAATGGCGGCCCTTGTAGGCTATCTTGTGGGTAGTCAAGGGTAATTAATAAGCCAGTCACATTTGCAGGGATTAATTGAGCAAGTGCAACTGCATATTGTTGGCGCATGGCTTCTGGCCACGCAATTAACGCTGCACGATCATAAAACCCGCCTATGGTCTTGGTTAAATCTTGGGGTAAGGTAAAAATATCGCCCTGATAAATATGCACCTCACCTGCGCGATACAGGCAATGCTCGCCACACTGTTCAACTTGATATGCTAAATCGTTGTCGATAAAAAAGTGCTCAACAGCCAGTGGATTTAATTCGCAACCTAACACTCGGTGACGCTGCTCAGCGAGATAGCACATATCAAGTGATTTACCGCATAAAGGCACAAACACATCGCTTTGTTCAGCTAAATCTAACTGCGACCAATATTTTACTAAAAATGGGTTAACTTGCTGTTGGTGAAATCCAATTTGTTGTAGTTGCCATTTTTCATGCCAAAAGCTAGGTTCCATACAGATCTCTTTTGTCTATTTACCAATATTGCAGGCTACTTTAAAGACTAAAAAAAACAGATGCAACTCATTGGCTCAACTTAGGCTTTTCCGTCTAGAGTTAATTGCACCTGCCTTAACCAGCGGCAATTTTCACACTGACACTTACGTCGCGACATATGGTGTGGACTTAAGTTTGAGTCAATAAAATCGACAGCAATAAGTAACTGCTGCTTAAGCTCATCAACTGATTTCATTTCTAGAGCAACCATTTCATCATTATGGTTTATCCACAGGCACTCTTCTCCCTGATGACACGTAATACATTCTACGTCGCTATGATTAAAAAAGACCGCATGGGGGCAATGAGTCACCTCCATCGATTGCAAAATACGGGCTCGAGGGAAAGTAAACAATTGAATAAGTTGTGCTTTATCAATATTAGGCATGGCAACCTCTGCTAAAAGCGTTATCTGAACTTAGGCTTAATACTACCTAGAGTTGATTGATTTTGATTTGATGTAGGTCAAGGTTTACATATCGTGATTTTTTAGCTAGGAAGCGCTTGCCGCACACAGGTAAATCAAGGTTTAATGGAGTGGTACATAACGAGGGATAACTTTGCAAACACCACAGCTACAGCATTTTTATATCAATGAAGAGCAATCCATTTACTTACTCAGTGCCAATGATGCGCGTAAGCACAAAGCATGGGTTCGTTTATGTAAACAACAGCTCAGTAAATTGGGATACCAACAAATAGAATTTATTGGTAAAGGTGCCTATGGCTTTGTGTTTGCTGGAGTAAACGAATATGGCCAGTCGCATGTGTTTAAGTTTTCACGCGTAAACTTACCCCAAAGCGTACAAGATAGGCTCGAAGAAGAAGCCTATATGTTGAGTCAGGTTAAACACCCTAATGTGCCCAGCGCGATAAAATTTGAACGTGTTGGCAAACAAGGCATTCTGGTCATGGAACGCGCAAAGGGAGAAGACCTTGATAAAATTTGCCAGCGCTTGGGTGCACTCCCGCCTGTAATGGTAGTGAGTATTGCTAGGCAATTAGCCAACATATTGTATTACCTGCGAAAGGGTAAACCTTTAGTGCACGGAGATATCAAGCCCTCTAACCTGGTATACGACATCGAAACAGACAAGCTGTCGTTAATTGATTGGGGCTCTGCGGTATTTGCCCAACGTGATGAGCATAATCGTGCTGTCGATGACAATGTCATGTCGTTATTATCAAGCGATCAACAACACACCAATGCCCGTATGGGCGATGTCTACTTTATTGGTGAAGAGCAACTGAGTGGCGCTTTATCAACCCCAAGGTTTGACGAACAAGGCGCTGCTGCCACGTTATATGCCTTAGCATCAGGACAAATTAGTCGTTTTGGCACTAAAGTCATCCCAGCTACCAGTATTGGCTTGCCTATAGAGCTCGCTAAAACATTAGACGCTATGCTGGGTGATGATGTAAAGCGGCGCAATTTGGCTGGCGATTATTTTTTAAAAAGCTGCCGTCACAGCCACAGGATGCACTTACCCATATTGCCAGAGCCGCCGTTAGTGCCTGATATTCCGGTATGGGCTCAACCAAGGTCAAAAACAGTAGAGACAGTAAGTTACAGCTCGCGTAAATCATTTTTAAAAGAGCACAATACTCAAGACCCCATCGCCAAAATGGATGATGTGCAGCTAGAAAAATACTATCGCAACTTTATGGCGGGTATGGCCGATACTGAAAAAGGATTTATTGCTGCGGTGGGGCGCTTAGCTCAATACCCTATTGTGGGTGGTTTGGTGATCCATTGGCAGGAGTCAGGGGTGTTTATTGACTCAAACTTGGCCATTTACGACCCAGACTGTAAAGCACCACTGACTTTAGCGGTGAACAATATGGTGACTATGGCGCGCGGCATTAAGCGTATTGGGGTATTTAAGGCCTGTTTCTTTAATGCCAAAGACACATTGCATTTAGAGCGTAAAAGCACCGAACATGAATACACGATTACGGGCGAGTTACAACTGCCGTTTGAAGTGGGTGATGTGCCCACATTAGAAGACAAATCGAGACTGCACTCATATTTTGAAGACGGCAAAGATCCTGAAGAAAACCTCGAATTACCAGCAGAAATCATGACCGAACTTGGCTGGTTAAACCAAATACACCACACTGGGTGCATTATTTTTGAAGCTTTACCTAACCATTTAAAAATTCACAGTTATTTGCGCTTACTCAATCCACGTAAACAAGCAGCATTTAGGGCTTGCCTTGACCGTATTATTTCTCATGCCAACAAAATTCAAGGCCATGGTATTTCGGGCTTTATGAAGCTACCTTACCGAAATACCCGTCAGTTTAGTCATCTCGATCGCAGGGCAGATCGTTTTTACCCTAAAAACCCTAAAGCGTTTGGCCAACCGGAACAATAACGGCCTAAATCGGTGAACCCGGTGGTATTGGGGCCGGTGTATTGATAAGCCTGAACTTAGGATGCATAACACCATGAACAATTCCCTTATGCAACCAATCGTAATGCGCCGATTGGTAATCGCTGCCACGATTACTACGTCGTTTTAGCTGTTTTACTATAAAGTCAAAACGCGCTACTAATTGAGCTTTTACCTCTGGCGCAGTGTTTGGTGCATGGTAAGCGGCTAACAGCGCATCGATAACCACGGCATTAACACGCATTTGTATCGCTAACTCTCGGCCGTTGGGCAAATCCTGATACACACTTTTACCCACCAGTTTGTCAATCAATGTGACTACAGACAACTGCGCACTGTCTTCCATATAAGCTTGGTTAACTCGATTTAATCGCTCAGGTGTGAGTATCAAAGTGGCAATGTGGCGACTCATCATTTCGGCCATAGTGACAGGATCAATCACAACACCTAGGTTCGATGTAAAACTTTCTCGGCTTTTACGATAATTGCCCGCTTTAGGGACTAATGACTCAATAACCTTAGGAGGGATTGCCAAACTACGACTTTGTAAACTCCCCAACAGGGCATCTAATGCGGCAACTTGCATGTTGGGCGGCACGTAACTCCACCTCACACCAGCCCCCACTTGCTGATAACTATATTCCGTACCACCAATCCATTTAGCGGCGGCTTCTAATTGATAGCGAGTGAGCAAATAAATAGGCACAAAAACATCTGCAAGCTCACCGTTTGGCTCACCAGGCAATAACGCATCTGAATTAAATTCGTTAATGGCCTTGAGGCGAACACTTTCTAAACGCAATAATTCCGCTACGGCATCGTTACCACGATCCCATAAACTGGCATAAACATGACTTGCACTGCCGCGACGAGAATCGGCTTCACCAATGTAGCGAAATCCCTGTGCCAATGCCGATGCCAATAACGACTCAGCTTGTGATGCCGAGCCATAACCATAAGCAATGGTGTATTTATCCCACTCCCCAATCCCTTCACGGTAGGGCTGGCTAATATCAATCCGCTGTCCTTCAATGCTGGCATAAGGATGAGGGTAATCCATCACTGAGGCATTATTATTGGTCGATGCGGCAAAATTGTGGTCTAAGCCTAGAGTATGACCTATCTCATGGGCAGATAATTGGCGAATACGTGCAAGCGACAAGGCCATCGAGGCCTCATTTGCGGCGGTGCGATCTGGCCAGCCAGCAGTTAATCCTCTTGCTATTAAGTGGTCTTGGCGCACTCTCAAACTACCCAGAGTCACGTTTCCCTTAATAATTTCTCCAGTGCGGGGATCGGTTAACGCTGCGCCATAAGACCACCCTCGTGTAGCGCGATGTACCCATTGAATCATGTTATAGCGCACATCTTGCGGATCGGCACCCTCTGGTAATAACGCCACTTTAAAGCCATCAATAAAACCGGCCGCAGTAAAGGCATCTTCCCACCAACGGGCACCGGCTAGTAATGCGCCTCTAATGGGTTCAGGCACGCCAGGGTCAAGATAATAAACAATGGGTTTAACGACTTTACTAGGGGCATCCCCTGGGACAATTTTTTGTAATCGATGCTTTAATAAGTGGCGTTGAACTAATGGCTGATCAACAGCCGTTGAATAGTCAATATAGTGATCAGATAAGTAACCACTCATTGGATGATAATTACGCGGCTCAAACCCCTCGTCAGGTAACTGAACAAAAGAGTAACGTACTCGCACAGATAAAAACTTTCCATCTGGGGTGACCTCGGCAACCTGGTCACCGGCTTTACTGGCAACAAATGTCAAATTAACATCGACATCTGCATTGCGCTCAAACGACTTAATCCCTTGAGGTAAAATAACAGATCGACTTGCATCCACATTATATTGCCCTTGTTTTGTCGCCAATAATACGTCTGATACACCGTGCATGTCGTTAATGACTAAATCATTTATCGCGACTATCGTTTGCTTACCTTCAATAACTTTACCGCGCCATAAAATCGACTCGGCAAACGCTTGGGTAACGGCTTGTTGCTCAGCGATATTTTTGCTTGAAGCTCGATAATCAGTATTAAGTTGTTTGAGAATGACATAAGGCCCATGTTGCTCAAACTGCACCATGCGTGTTCGTCCTAGTTGACCACGGTCTAAGCCGATATCATTAGACCCCACACCATGAGGTAAACTGGTAAACATTAAAAAAGGCTGATTGAGTTTATTGGCCTCAAGATACAACTGACCCGTTTTGGCATCATAATACAGGTTAACAAAACCTTCTGTGGCTTGTGCCTGTTTGATAATTTGCTGTGCCGGATCGCTGGCAGCAATCGCTGCGTCTAAATGGAAAATTGCCGGCACAATTGCCAACAAAAATGCCAGTAACATACTGCGACTGCTCATAAATCTCTCCCTGTCGTGAATATCCTAATAACTCAAATAATGCGACTAAAAGCGCACAATCAATCTACTGTTTATGGCTATTTTTATAAGCAATCCAATGCGATAACGTTTCAAATAACTCAGCTAACACTATCGGTTTAGTAATGTGCGCGTTCATTCCTGCCGCTAAACTTTTTTCACGATCGCCAGACATTGCATGCGCGGTCATGGCAATGATTGGCATTTGCTCTTTTGTGTAACGCTTACGCAGTGCTAATGAGGCCGTTAATCCATCCATCACTGGCATTTGAATATCCATTAACACGGCATCAAACGGCTTAGAATCAATAATATCGAGTGCAATTTGGCCATTATCGGCAATCACAACATCATAACCTGCACTTTTTAGCAGCTCTGAGGCCACTTGCTGATTAATAAAATTATCCTCAACTAACAATACCAAACCCGCCCCTTGATTCGGCTCATTATCTTCAATTGCTGGCATCACATTTAATTTAGGCTCAGTGGCAAACGCATTAATAATTTCATCAAATAAATCAGATGCTTTAAATGGTTTTTGCAATACAGCATACACACTATCTTTAGCGAGCTCAGCATCGAGAGGCTCCGCAGAATAAGCGGTCATCAGGATAATAATAGGTCGTTTAGCAATGACGCCATCACGCACCATTTCATCTAATCCTTTAATCACATCACTGCCACTGATCTCAGGCATCATCCAGTCAAGTAACAGTAAGTCGATTGGTTTCTTGCGCAAAATGGCTAATGCCTTTTCACCACTGTCGGCGGTGTCGACCCCAAAACTAAAGTCTTTCATTAGGGTTGAATACATCTGCAACGCGCTAGGGTTATCATCAACAACCAAGGTGCTTAGGTTGTTGAGTTGCTCTGGTACCACTAACGGCTCAATCACCTGCTCTTCTGCAATTTCAAAACTGATGGTAAAGCTAAAGGTACTGCCCACACCCACTTGAGATTCAACCTGCATAGTGCCGCCCATCATAGATACTAAATGTTTACTGATTGATAGCCCTAATCCGGTACCGCCATACTTACGCGTTGTGGAACCATCGGCTTGAGAAAATGCATCAAATAACATGGCTTGCTGATCTTTATCGATGCCAATTCCAGTATCACGCACCCAAAACTTCATGGTGATCCTGTCATCGCGCTCACCTACATCTTCGCACCCTAGCTCTACTTCACCTACCTGGGTAAATTTAACCGCATTAGACAGCAAGTTAACTAACACCTGGCCCAAACGCAGCGGGTCACCATTCAAAATCAATCCCGCGGTTACAGGTGCATACAGTAGCAGTTCAACGCCCTTTTCTTGAGCTTTAATCGCATTAATATCAATAACATGATCAAGCACTTTATCTAGCGGAAACGCGACACGCTCTAACTCTAACTTACCAGCTTCAATCTTCGAAAAGTCCAAAATATCGTTAATAATCCGCAATAATGACTGCGCCGAAAAACTCGCTTTATTAAGATAATCTTGCTGCTGCACCGTTAATGTTGTGCGCTGTGCAAGCTGGACCATACCAATAATGGCATTCATTGGTGTGCGAATTTCATGGCTCATGTTAGCCAAAAATTCACTTTTATACATATTGGCTAACTCAGCATCTTGCTTAGCTTCTAACAGGGCCACTTCGTTTTTCTTTTGTCGAGTAATATCTTTATGTGTACCCAAAATACGCTTACTGCGCCCGTGTTCACTAAACTCAACCGCACGCCCACGCGACAACACCCAAGAATATTTGCCATCTTTACCCAGCATTCTAAATTCAATTTCATAAGTGCCTTTGGGGTTATCCACATACTGACTGCGATAAACCTGCACACGTTCTCGATCATCTGGATGGAACAATTCATCAATCGACGCCAATAATGGTGGAAACTCATGTGCCTGATAGCCAAGCATCGAATAAAAAGCAGGATTACAAATGATTTGTTCTGAATCGATATACCAATCCCATAAACCATCTTCCACCGCATCCATTGCAAGGTGGTAACGCTGCTCAGACATACGTAATTGTTCAGCGGCATCATGTTCTTTGGTGATATCACGCCATACAGAAATTAACCCTAATAACTCACCTCGACGGTTATAAAAGGGTAATTTAAACGTGTCTAGCAAGACGGGCTTACCCTCAACATTGACTCGTTCTTGGTAACGTAATGAATGTTGCAGAGTCAATACTTCCCGGTCTTCTTCGCGAATACGCTCGCCCTGTTCAGGGCTAACCACCTCGGCGGAGGTTAAGCCAATAATTTCATTTTCGCTGTAGCCAAGCATGCGTTCAGCTGACTTATTGCACCCTAAGTATTTGCCTTCTTTATCTTTAAACACAATGGCTTCAGGGATTGAGTCAATAAGCGATCGAAGCAAGGCATATTCGCGCTCGCGTCGTTCTGTGGTTTCTCGTAAGCGTTGTGTTCGCCTTGCAACCAAATTATCCAAGCGCTTATTTTGCTCAGCGAGATGATGTGTATATTGGCGGTTTTCTTCAAAAATACGGCTCACCAAGGCAAACCAGGGCTCCCAGCCATGAGTTATTTTTTCAGGTGGTCTAATGGGCTCTTGTGAACAGGCTTCGAGATGAGTTAACAACCTTGATGCAGGGCTCACAAAAGCACGCCTTGTTTGCCAATGCACAATAGTGACCAGTAGGGATAATGCCAACACCACTAATAAAAAACTCAGCTGTAATTTGTCCCAGGAATCTTTGAACAATTCATCTTCATCTTGTAAATACAGCAACCGCCATGGCGCGTTATGTAAGGCAACAGAATGAATATAATAACCGTTACGTAATATGCCTTCGTGAGCATCAAATAATTCAGATTCAGACAACGAATGCAGCGCTGCAGGTATACGCTGACTAATGTGGTAAACCTTATTCATCTCGTTGGAGTCAAAATCACTGTGCGACAAAATATTGTTTTGCTGGTCGAGCAAAATCACTGTACCAGGCATTTTAAAATAGGTGCGAATTTGCTTGTCTAGTGACGACAATGTCATATCAAGGTTAATTGCCCCAATAAACTGATCTTGCAAATACACAGGCAGGCCAAGAGTGGTGATTAAACCTTGATGAGCAGAATCGATATAGGCTTCGCTCCAAAACACACTGCGCTGTGGGTTCATTGTTGGAGTTGATAACTGAAACTGTTTTTTATTCAGTAATTCATCCCTAAAACGCAGGTCATTATTTTCCCATGGGTAAAACGACATCATCCTGCGTTTAGAAATGTAATAAATAGATGAGGCTTTAGGGGCAGCTTCTTTTGCTACCGGAAACGATAACGACAATTCAAAGAGCATTTCGAGCTCTTGGTAAAAACTGTCAGACCGCTCGCTAAGCGAACCGGCACCGGTTATGCGCCCCATGTTAGTAAAAGGCTCATTGCTGTTCGCATAACGAGGTTCTAGGGTGAAATACTGGCCATCTTCGTTAAATCTTTCGTACTGCGGCAGTCTGTCTTTACGCACAAACTCCCCAAGGCGCAAATGATCAACCGCGACATCTCGTAAACTTTTAACCGCACGAATACTCGACTCCAACAGTAAATCGATTTGCAATACATGCCGGGCAACTTGCTCTTCTCGCTGCTGGATTTGTTGATCTTTTTGGCGTTCAAACATCATCCCAGCCGATAATAGGGCCATCACAATCACGCCAATATAGGTGTAAAACACCGCTTGGTTATAATTGCGTTGAATGGGAGATTTTAGTTGTAAATCTGGCTCAGTCGGTTTCATTAACAACCCTTGATACAGCGGAAAATGGTGCGCTGCCGAACGAATAACACCAAAAATAGGCAATAAAAAAATGAATCGTCATGATATCAGGAAGATAAGCTCAAGCACATGGATTAATGGCCTATTTACGACTTGTCCAACCTCAATAACGTTTATGTCATCATAGTGTAAAATACAAATAAAAATAAATAAGGTCACCAAAGTAACCTTATTTGAACAAGACTTAGGGGTCTGTTACTCCTAAGTGATGGGCTATAAATGCTCTTCAGCAAACTCTGCTAAACGTGAACGCACCACCCCATTTAAGTAAATGTTTGCACTTCCTTCAAAATCTTTAAAACGTTCCACTATGTAGGTTAAACCTGATGTTACGGCAGTAAGATAAGTTGAATCAATTTGCGCTAAGTTACCACTGCAAATCAGTTTGGTGCCCTCACCCATACGGGTGATCATGGTTTTAATTTGCGAGGCAGTTAAATTTTGGCATTCATCTAAAAGTACAACAGAATTTTGAATCGAACGCCCACGCATAAAGTTAATCGACTTAAATTGAATGTTGGCTTTTTCCATAATGTAATTCACACTGCCACTAGGGTTGACATCATTTTTATGCAAGACCTCAAGCGTGTCAGTAATTGCCGCTAACCATGGCGCCATTTTCTCTTCTTCGGTGCCGGGCAAAAAACCTATTGATTCTGCTATTTCTGGCGTGTTACGAGTCACGATCACCTTGTCATACAAGTTACGTTCTACCACTAGTTCAAGGGCTGCCGCCATGGCCAGTAAGGTTTTACCGCATCCAGCAGGGCCGGTTAAAATAACCAATTCGATGTCAGGGTCAAGCAAAGCATCGAGCGCCATACCTTGATAAATATTTTTAGGCTTAACCCCCCATGCTTCATGGTGCAGTAAACGATCGCGGCCGCGATCTATAATCTCTAGATGTTTATCTGTTTTACTGGCGACACGACCACAAAAGTCAGACCCTTCATCAATAAGATATTGGTTAAGGTAATAGTTTTCATGACCTAAGTGATCCAGTGGCACCTGATGCACAGTGTGTCGGCCTTTACGCTCTGTCGAGACTTTATCCACGTTTTGCCAAAAATCCCCCGAAAACTGATAAAAGCCTTTGGCCAAAAAGCGGATGTCATCAATCAGTTGGTCTGTTCGGTAGTCTTCAACACGCTCAATACCGGCACCTTTTGCCTTTAAGCGCATATTGATGTCTTTCGTCACCAGTACGACGGTTCGCGGAAAATGAATCTTTTGTAAATGCAGCGCGGTATTGATAATGCGGTTATCGTTATTATCGCCCGGTAAAGAGCCAATGATAAATTCGACTTGGTGATCAGGAAATATAGACAAATGACCAGAGACTTCAGTGTGTTCTTCGCGGGTGGGTAAGGCAACGCCTTTTAAAATTTGTTCCGGAGTGGTGGGGCCACCGAGTATATCTTCTAACGCCCTAATGGCGACCCGTGCATCGCGACTCACATCGCGTTTTCTATCTTTAATACTGTCGAGCTCTTCTAACACAGTCATCGGAATAATTACGTCATGTTCTTTAAACGAATATATCGCTAAAGGTTCATGCAGTAACACGTTGGTATCCAGTACAAACAACTTTTTGTCGTTTTGTTCCATGGCGCCTCCAGTGTGCTCTCAATTAATTGACATCAACTTATCTACCTAAACGCATAACATAAAAGGGATAATTTATTTCATTATTGAAAACAGGCCTTATGCATAGTCATGAACAATTCACATAACTCATAACGTGCCTAAAATGACTATGGCACCAGCTCAGTCATAACTCAATAAAATAATTATCAACTCCACACTATGACGTCAATGTGACACACAAATGTCAGTCTGTTGCAAAAACACCCAACTAATAGATAAATCGATGCTAGAATTTCAATCTGCATGGGTTTGGTTTAACATACGCCCCCTTTTTGTTTCCCCTGCTTCAAATAGAGAATAAAAGATGCCTTTTGCTTTAGGTCAACGCTGGATTAGTGATACCGAGTCGGAGCTCGGATTAGGAACCGTCGTTCAAATTGAAGGCCGCATGGTTACGCTGCTGTTCCCTGCCACTGGAGAAAACCGGATGTTTTCTCGCAGTGAAGCCCCCTTAACTCGGGTTATCTTTAACCCCGGTGACACTGTTGAAAGCGGTGAAGGCTGGAGTATCACCATTAACGAGGTTGAAGAAAAAAACCAACTGGTGATTTATCATGGTATTCACAGCGATACCCAAGAAAACGTTAGCCTACGCGAAACAATGCTCAGCCATAACATTCGTTTTAACAAACCACAAGATCGCTTGTTTGCTGGGCAAATTGATCGCTTAGAGCGTTTTGGTGTGCGTTACCAATGCCAGTTATTACGCCATAAATTAGCCACATCAGATTTATTAGGCCAACAAGGCCCGCGCGTGGGTTTGATTGCTCATCAGCAGTGGATTGCTCACGAAGTTGGCCGCCGTTATGCGCCGCGTGTATTGCTGGCCGATGAAGTGGGGTTAGGGAAAACCATTGAAGCAGGCTTAATTATTCATCAGCAACTATTAACCGGTCGCGCTGAGCGTATTTTAATTATTGTGCCAGACACACTGCGCCATCAGTGGTTAGTTGAAATGCTGCGCCGCTTTAACCTGCGTTTTTCAGTTTTTGACGAAGACCGCTGTGTTGAAGCTTATGCCGACAACGACAACCCGTTTTATACCGAGCAATTGATCATTTGCTCACTTGACCTACTGCGCAAGAAAAAGCGCCTAGAACAAGCCTTAGACGCTGACTGGGACTTAATGGTAGTTGACGAAGCCCATCACTTAGAATGGTCTGAAGACGCGCCAAGCCGTGCCTACCAAATCGTTGAAGCCTTGAGTGAAGTGGTGCCGGGGGTATTGCTACTCACCGCAACCCCCGATCAATTAGGCCATCAAAGTCACTTTGCGCGTTTACGTTTGCTCGATCCGGATCGCTTTTACGATTACGACGCATTTTTAGCAGAAGAGTCGAGCTACAAAGACGTTGCCGATGCCGCCGAAGCACTGAGCAAAAACGCTAAGCTGCCAGACAGTGCCATAAACAGCTTAACTGAATTACTCAGTGAGAAAGACATTGAGCCAAGCATTCGCTTAATTCAGGCCAAAGACGTTGATAGCGAGCTACAACAAGCGGCGCGCCAAGAGCTATTACAAGAATTGTTAGACCGTCACGGTACAGGCCGCGTGCTTTACCGTAACAGCCGTGCCTCGGTAAAGGGTTTCCCTAAGCGTTTATTTAACGCCTATCCACAAGACATGCCCGAGCAATACATTACCGCCGAGCGGGTTAATGCCATGATGGGCAGCGCAAAAACAGCTCAAGCAAAGGCTGTGCAAGCGTTAAGTCCAGAGAAGCTTTACCAGGCCTTTGAAAACGACAATGCCAGTTGGTGGAAGTTTGACCCAAGGGTCGATTGGCTAATCGATTTCTTAAAGTCGCATCGCAGTAAAAAAGTACTGATTATCGCCAGCCAAGCCGAAACGGCATTAAGCCTTGAGGAAGCCCTACGAACTCGCGAGGGGATTCAAGCCACCGTATTCCACGAAGGCATGTCCATTATTGAGCGTGATAAAGCCGGCGCTTATTTTGCCCAAGAAGAAGGCGGCGCACAGGCACTTATTTGCTCTGAAATCGGTTCTGAAGGGCGTAACTTCCAGTTTGCCAGCCATCTAGTGTTGTTTGATTTGCCGCTCAACCCAGACTTACTTGAGCAGCGTATCGGTCGTTTAGACCGGATTGGCCAGCAAAACGATATTCAAATCCATTTGCCTTACTTACGCGACACAGCGCAAGAACGTTTAATGCGTTGGTACCATGAAGGCCTTAATTCATTTGAATTAACCTGCCCCAGTGGCCATGTGTTATTTGGTGAATTTGCAGATGAACTCATCAACGTGCTCAGCAACGATGACGAAGACGCCATGGTGCAATTACTTAACCATACGCAACATCGTTATAAAGAGCTCAAACATGCCATGGAACAAGGCCGCGATAAACTGCTCGAAATCAACTCTCATGGTGGTGAGCGTGCCAATAGATTAGTTCAGCGCTTGTCAGACAGCGACAACGACACCCAATTAATTGGTTCGGTGATCCGTTTATGGGACATTATTGGTGTAGACCAAGAAGATCGCGGTGAAAACTCAATCATTTTGCGCCCTAGCGAGCACATGATGTTTCCAACCTATCCTGGCCTACATGAAGATGGCGTGACGGTCACCTTTGATCGAAATACCGCATTGTCGCGTGACGATATAGCCTTTATCTCGCAAGAACATCCTTTGGTGCAAACGGGCCTAGACTTAATTACAGGTTCAGAAACCGGCACGACAAGTGTGGCCATCCTTAAAAATAAAGCGCTGCCAGCAGGCACATTATTTTTAGAGTTGATCTACATGGCTGATGCATCGGCCCCTAAATCAACACAGCTGTACCGTTATTTGCCACCGACGCCTATCCGAGTATTGCTCGATAAAAACGGCCTCAACATGGCCGATAAAGTGGATTACGCCAGCTTTGACA
This sequence comes from Shewanella basaltis, assembly GCF_023283885.1. GTDB lineage: Bacteria > Pseudomonadota > Gammaproteobacteria > Enterobacterales > Shewanellaceae > Shewanella > Shewanella basaltis. The sequence continues at coordinate 41,265 of NZ_JAKILA010000022.1, read as the reverse complement.
AGCAACTTAGCGCAGTTAATCGACACATTGCCAGTAAGCTCGTCAATGCGTCACAACCAATACTGCATCCACTATTTGCTAAAGGTGAAGAACATGCCAAACAAGCACTTGGTGAATTAGTCACAGATGCGCGCGCTAAAATGACCCAACAATTAACTGGTGAGCTTGAACGACTTGAAGCCCTCAAAGCGGTTAACCCGAACATTCGCGAAGATGAGCTAGACTACATTCGCAACCAAATGGTCGAGCTAACCGAGTACATGGACAACAGCCAGTTACAACTTGATGCTATCCGCATGGTATTAGTGAGCCACGTTTAACCCCTAAAAACCAAGGGATAACATTTAGTACTTTGATAATGCCCTGTTTTCAGGGCATTATTGTTTTAAAATTTGCTATTTATACCATTGCACGTTAATAAGTGATGGTATTAGATTATTGGTTGCAGAGGTTTTTGTGCAAGTGAAACAGATTTGCCATATCGTCATTGTCATCTTAGGACTTTGGGCACAGGTTCCCACGGCGAGTGCACAAACCAAATACACTCACGTAAACAGCAATGAAATTAAGTTTATTACTGTTGATGGCAAGCAATCTGAAGTGCTGGTTCGTTCATGGCAGAGTAAAAAACAATTTGGCTCTGTGACAATTATTGGCCCATCGGACACGAGTGCTGATGCCAATGGCTTAGCCAGTTACCTGCGCACTCACATCAATCCTCGCGGCTGGGCCAGCATCAGTTTAACCCCAGCCAAAGGGCTGTATCGGCCAAACTATGCCACCCAACCTGAAGATATTAGCAAAGCAGGTAGCGAACAAATAACGCTAAGTACCAACAAAAGTACCCCTAAGTACACCTCAGAACAACTACTCGAATTACGTAACTTTCAACAAGCTGCGCTAAGCGAAGCAATCAATCAGCTCGGTTCAACAGTCGGCTTATTCCCAGGATCAAACATTCTCGTCGCCATAGATGACAGCGCAGGGATGGTGACCAACTTACTTTATGATAAGAAAATCCCCATGCCAGATGTATTTGTGGTGGTTAACCCGTACCGCGAATTTGAGTATTTAATTGATCCGCAAAGTCAGCGTAAGTCCATAGCAGAACAACTGGTCACTATGTCATTGCCCATTTTGGATATTCAATCACAAGACGCCCATCCAATTGCGATAGCAGAGGCTCCTACCCGGCTCAATTACAACCAAGTGAAGCCTCCACGCTATTATCGTCAATATCAAATGAGTTTAGATTTTAGCAACCCAAGTGGCTGGGAGGAGGCCCTCAATCAAATTGAAGGCTTTGCAAGAACGGTTATCGGAAGATAGTACGCCGTAATAAACCACGCGCCGCAATTACCACCAAGATTGTCTCGAACGGTACGGCTTGTCTGGCTGTTTGGTTTGCCGAATAGCCGCAATCACTCGATTTTTCCCAAGGAGTAAACGGATTTGGCTTAATGACTCACGTGCTAACAAGCTGCGGACCGACCCAGTCCAGCTTTGATTGATACTACGTTTAATCGCGGCATTAGCATCGGGAGAAGTCCGCATAATGTGATTGGCTAGCTCAAGGGCGGCGTCATAAGGTGTGTTGCTTATCTGGCTAATCAAACCCAACTCAAGCGCTTGTGTGGCATTTAAAATATCAGCCGTGTAGGTCAACATTAACGCTTTATCTTTTGGCATAATCTGCCGCAATGCAACTAACCCTGCCATGTCGGGAACAAGCCCCCACTTCGCTTCCATAATCGATAATTTACACTCAGGTGAAGCAATACGAATATCAGCACCCAGGGCGATTTGAGTGCCGCCGCCATAACAACAGCCCTCTAATACAGCAATCACTGGAATGGGCAAACGCTGCCAGCCTAAAGACACTCGTTGAGCCAAATTTGCATTACCCGGTAGCCACTTAAACAGTAGTTTTATCGCTTTACTGGGCGAATTAGCCACGCTTTTAACATCTAAACCAGAACAGAAATTCCCTTCAGCGCCAGATAAAATCACCGCATTAACACTTTTATCATTGCCCAGCCGTTTAATCACCTTGTCAATTGAGGTAAACATCTCATAACTGAGTGCATTTATTTTGCTCGGTCGGTTTAAACAAACATGCGCAATGCCATGTTCAATACTAAGCTTAACTAAGTCCTTTTCCATAAATGGTTTCCGCGTAGCTGGTCAGTCCAGTTTTAAGGTTAACATAAATGGACTATCTGTCGAATAGTAATAAGATTCATAGAGTATTATCACAATCGTTATGATTAACTGACGTAAACAGAGCAACTTGCATCAATCGCTCATTCAACTCCGATGAGTAACAAGTTAGCAACTGAGAACGACACCACACTTATGTTATAAAAATGTTTTTTTGATCATGGTTGTGTGTCCATTCTGTTAACAATTACGTATAATAAAAATTCAAAGACGTGATACTGTAAACGTCTTAATAATAACGATAACGCCTCGCACCGCTTGCGATAACTTTTAAGAGTGCTTTTTTGAAAGGCGAATTAAGGAATACATGCCACAATGACCATACCAATATTGATATGCGATGACTCTGCTTTAGCCAGAAAACAAATGGCACGAACCCTTCCCAAAGACTGGGACGTTGAAATTAGCTATGCCACAAACGGCGCAGAAGGCCTTGAGGTCATACGTGCAGGTAAAGGCGAAATTGTATTTCTTGACCTTAACATGCCAGTCATGGACGGATACGAAGTGCTTCAAGCCGTTCAAAAACAAGATCTCCCAGCTCTGATTATTGTGGTTTCAGGCGATATTCAAATTAAAGCTCACGAACGCGTTAAAGCGCTAGGTGCGCTCGACTTTATTCAAAAGCCAGTTAGTGCTGACGCCATCAGTAACATTTTACAAGAATACGGCATTCTCACCCTCACCCAAGGCAATAAAGCAGACGAAACTCCAATGGTTAAAGTTGATATGCGCGACGCATGTCAAGAAATCGCCAACGTGGCGATGGGCCGGGCTGCTGATTTATTAGCCAAATTACTTGATGTATTCGTATTGTTACCTATTCCTAATGTTAATGTTTTGGAAGTGAGTGAGCTGACAATGGCACTCAAAGCAACAGAGCAAAGTTCAACGGTATCTGGGCTTTGCCAGGGTTTTATTGGCGCTGGTATTGCGGGAGAAGCCCTGTTGCTATTTCATGATTCAAGCTTTGAAGACATGGCAAAATTAATGGGCTTAGAAAACCCAAATGATATGAATACCGAAATTGAAGTGATGATGGACACAGGTAATGTGCTCATTGGTGCCTTTTTAAATGGAGTCTCAGAGCAACTCGACATGAAATTTAGCCAGGCGCATCCAGTGGTTCTTGGCAGACACTGCAGTGTTAATGAGCTCATTCATGATAACTCCGAAAAATGGCAACGCACTTTAGCGATGGAAATCAATTACCGCATTGAAGATTATAATATTCAATGCGACTTACTCCTGTTATTTACAGAAGACTCAATCCCTACGCTTAACTACAAGCTCGGCTACTTACTCGACTAACGCTGGATAATCTTATTATGTCTAATGACCAAAGTGCGATGAATGAACTCCACTGGCTAATCGATATGGTGCAAACAATCGAGGTCGGTTTAGTTGTGCTCGATCGCGACTATAATATTCAGCTGTGGAATGGGTTTATGGAGAACCACAGTGGTGTGTCGCCCAACTCAATTAAAGGCGACAATCTGTTTGAAAAATTTCCAGAACTACCTGCTGACTGGCTAAAACAAAAAATGGAGTCGGTTTTTGTATTAAAAAATCGCACCTTTATCAGCTGGGAACAACGAGAGTATGTATTTAAGTTTAAAAATTATCGGCCGGTAACTGGGCGAGCTGATTTTATGTATCAAAACATCACTCTACTGCCATTGGCATCGCTCACAGGGCAAATCACTCATATCAGTATTATTGTTTATGATGTTACCGATATTGCAGTCAACAAATTGCAATTAAAGGCCGCCAACGAGCAATTAAAAGAACTCAGCCAAACCGATGGGTTAACTCAACTCCATAACCGCCGCCACTGGCAACTTTGTATGGAAAAAGAATTTGAGCGCCATTCGCGTTATGGCGACACATCATCACTTGTAATGATTGATATTGATAACTTTAAACAAGTTAACGACAAATATGGCCACCCTGCGGGTGATAAAGTCATTCAACATATCGCCTATCTTTTAAAACAATCCCTACGAGAAACAGATTGTGCAGGTCGATATGGTGGTGAAGAGTTTGCTGTCGTCTTATCACAGACAACCGCAGAAGAAGCACTACACTTTACCGAACGCTTAAGAAAACGCATTGAAGAGTCTGAAGTCACATTTGAAAACCGACTCATTAAAGTTACGGTGAGTTTGGGGATAAACGATCTGAGCTCAACATTCGAAAATAGCTCTGGCTGGCTATCAGGTGCAGATCAAGCCTTATATACTGCAAAGCAAGAGGGACGAAACAAAAGCGTGGTGTTTAAATAAATTCAGCTAAACTCAAGTTAAAAAATGGTAAAAAACACTTAATATCAAAGTATTAGCGTAAACTCTTTTCAAACTTGAATTTGTTTTGCTCAATAAGGTAAACAAGTAAGTAGTTGAACACTTTTATTATACCCTTACCCTAATTTCAGGCTAGTTAACCTCAACTCTGGATAAGAGATGTATTGATAACGATATAAATCAATAGATTGACTAAAATCCACTGTCAAGCTTGTGATTTGTTTTGCTAACAAGGCGAATTAACGCGTCAATAGCTAGCCTATTGCAAGTTAATTCAACGCAGTGAGGAAGGCAAAGGACTGCTTGAAAGGCGTTTGTTATCCAGAGCTGAGGTTAGTTAGCGCGCTTTTATCAAAAAAAATGCCCATCACCGATGGGCATTTTTTATCGCAATGGTAGAGATAGAGTCGAAAACGTTAACCTATCGTGTCATTAATGAAATGAATCATGACTGTCTTCATCATCTTCGTCGTCTTCATCTTCAATCTCGTCACCTACAAAATAAGTGCCCCAGCCGTCATAATCGACCTTTTGCTTTGCCGCAAGTTGAATTAATTGCTCACATGCTTTATCAAGTAACGATGCATCGAGTTTGTGGTAAGCGATGGCATCAAAACAAAAAATCACCGACCCATCATCAAGTTCCATCTCTTCGGCATCATTCACTTCAAAGCCGAGCTTGAACGCATCCACAGCGGCCTTTTCTAAACGATCAAAATTTGTCGCCGAAAAGTGATGTTCAATTGTATATTCCGCATCAGGCTCTGAACCATCAGCAAGTAAGGCATCAACAATTTCGCGGTTTTCAGCAAATTGCTCTTTTAACTGACGCTCAACAGACATGGATTACTCCGTTAATAAACACATATAAATTTTAGCCAATTATACCCAAACTCACCTAAGTTGCGAACTTATCAACGCAGTTTAGTGTTTCACAGTTTGATTCAAAGCCAATGCTTCTTTGTTTAACTCAACTAGCCTTGCTGACATAGTCTCATGCACTTTAGCACTAAACGCTTTAACATCATTTTTGGTTAATCCTTCTGTCGGCATGGGTGCCAGCATTTCAACAATGACCACGCCATTATCCCACCGATTTAACTTAATGTGGTTCTGACAAGACGCTAACACTGGCACTACCGGCACCTGAGCTGCAATAGCCGTATGAAATGCTCCCACTTTAAATGGCAACAATCCACGACCACGTGACCGTGTACCCTCAGGAAAAATCCACACAGACAGTAAACGGGTTTTCATTTTCTCAATGGTTTTTGCCATGGTATCAAATGCACTGTGACGATTTTTTCGGTCAATTAAAATATTGCCAGATAACCAGTAAATCTGTCCAAATAACGGCATCCACACCAAGCTTTTCTTACCTAAACTCACCGTCGCCTTAGGCACTGCAGAGGTATGAGTAAATAAATCAAAGTTGTTTTGATGGTTTGCTAAATAAATACACGGTTGTGGAGTGTCACTGATTGCGTTGACCCGAGTGATGACCTTAATACCCAACACAGGAGCAACAGAGGAGAAAATTTTAGCGATTACGTGTACGTTATCACGATGCATTGGTCGTATAAGGCAAAAAACAATTGCAAATACAAAGGCTAAAAATAATAGCACGGCGAGAATAATTGAACGAGCGATTAGCAGCACAGCATACTCCTGCAAAATAATTGGCGACAGTATAACGATGCAGGACTGGGGACTCAATTCTTTTGTTTACATATGTACGCTGAAATATTCTGCCCTGCTATACAGGGCAGAATAACACGCGTTATGTGACAGCCATGCGACATCCTTTGCCAAGTGCAATATCGCAATGACTAATACCTAATACCCGTGCAGTAAGCTTAAGCGGTTTTGGGGCCCAATTTAAGCAATTGCCTAAACACTAATGCACTGATCGCCAACGTGGCAACAATCGCGGCGCCGCTAGGCAAATCATAGTTAGCAGACAATAATAAGCCTGTAACATAGCCGACAATACCAACAACATAAGCCCAAACGAGTTTATTTCGACCTACATATTTGTTTAAAGCCAACGCCGGTAAAATAAGGGTGCTGAATACTAAATACACCCCTACAAGCTCTACCGATAAGGTAATGACTAACGCAAATAAAAAGTAAAAACCCGCACCGTCGAGTATGTTCGGTTTAAGCGCGATTAACGCCAAAATCACCACAGATACGAGCGCCGGTATCATCAACTGCGACCAACTTACCCACAAAATCTGCCCAGACATAAGCTGTTTTAACAACTCAGCGCCGTGAGGATCATTTGCCAGCAACAGCATTGCAGCCACTGCACTCAAGACATAAAAGCAGCCAATCATTGCTTCAAGCTCACCAGTCAACCGCTTAGCCATCCAAGCAATCACGCCCGCCCCCGCAAGTGCAAACAGGGCCGGCATCCACATGTGAACAAAGGGCAAGTCTTCAACATCATGATCAATGTGAGACACGATAGCCCCTAATGCCGCTATTTGCGCGATGGCCAAGTCGATAAAAATAATACCGCGCTTTAGCACTTGTTGGCCCAATAACACATGGGTTGAAAGTACCAACAAACCGGCTGCTAATGCAGGTAATAGTATCGACAGTAGCTCAACATCAAGCATGACCTTATTTCACCCCATTGAGTAGGGATAACAAGCTGTCATAAAGGCTAAATAAGTCTTGGCTTTGCTCATTTCCACCCACAGACATAGGTAGCATCACAACAGGTAAATTAGCGCGTTCACCCAACCACTTAGCACCTCGTTCATCCTGATAAGATGCCACAATCACCGCCATCACATCACCTTGCTCAGCGCGAGTGAGTAAGCTTGCTAAGTGGCTGCTTGTAGGAGCTAAACCAGGCTTAGGTTCAAGATCGGCCACTTGTTCAATCCCAATCCAGTTAAATAAATAACGAAAACTTGAGTGATAAGCGATGACCTTCTTACCGGCTAACCCTTTAGCCTGTTCTTGCCATTGAGGAATTTTAGCCTGCCAGCGTTGACTAAAATCAGCAAAAGATTGCTGATATTCATTGCTGTTTTGTGGATCTAATTCACTCATCTTAACAGACAATGCCTTAGCAACGGTTAACATACGCTGTGGGTCTAAATGTAAATGTGGATTTCCCTTGGCATGTACGTCCCCCATTGAGCGGTCAACACGAGTCAGTTTATCTAACGTGTCGATTTGATCAGCAGCGTAAAACAAGCCTTTATCGGTTGACGTTACTTGAGGATTAGCCGCTTTCATTTGCAACATAGGAAGCCAGCCAATTTCTAAATCAGCACCGGCGCACACCACTAAATCCGCTTGGCGCATTTTAGCAATTAAGCTTGGACGCGCCTGTACCTGATGCGGATCTTGCATCGCCGTGGTCGCCGAATACACATCTGCCGAAGGGGCGATTGCTTTTGCCAAGGCGCCATATTCGGCTTCACAGGCAAACACATTCAGTTCCGCTTTTGCTGTCGCGGTAAACAGCAATGGCATTACTGCCACTGCTAAAAGCACTTTAGAATTGATGCGCACCGTGAGCTCCTAATGACATGACATATTGTAATGTAACGATATTATCGTCCTCAAAACCATCAAAGTTAGTACCTTCCTGATGAGTATACTGCAAGCGAACAGTCGAAAAATGGCTACTATGCCATGCAACACTAAGCTCGGTTTCTTTCAGCTTTTGTGGATCTAAATGATCTTCATGAATTTCATAGGTATCCACTTGGCCATAACGCACACCAGCAGACCAACTTGGAGAGAACTGATAAACGCTGCTTAGGTACCAACCTTCATGATAATCATCACCGCTGAACTCATGATCATGGTCATCTACGTCACCGGCATCGTCATCGTGTCCTGGTTCTTCACCAAAAATATCTGTCACTCTAAAATACTCACCGCTTACGGTAAGGTTTTGATACTTATAGTTACCGTTAGGCGCCCATTTGTAGACAAAGTCTGCAACATAGGTGTTTTCTCCGGTGTATGATGCGCTATGGCTATGTTCTTCATGCTCATCATCTGTTTCTTCTTCATCTTCATGTTCTTCAGCATACGCTAAGCCATTTTCATTGCGTAAATAGCTTAAGCCTAATTGCCACGAACTTTCGATACCGATATCGCCACCAATTTTGGTTAAGGCAGAAAACACCCCAACATCGTCAAAGTCACGCTCGCCATGCTCATCAGCAGCGCGCATACTGTCGCCTTTAAATGCTTCAACTCCCATGGTCCAATAAACATCGGTAGGCGCAACATAACTTAAGCGCACACCATCATCAAAATAGTGGCCACCTAAAAATGCACGATAGGCTGCTGGGCGCTCGGTGAAGGCATCGGTATGTTTATGCTGATTATTTAAATAACCAACATCAGATAAAAAACGACCCGCACGCACCGACAAACCATTAGGTAAGGCTAACGTTTGGATAAAGGCTTCTTCTAGATTTAATTCTGTTTCACCGTCATGAGATTCAACAACGGCAGTCACTTTACCGTAAAACATTTCGTCGATATTGGCACTTAATGCCAATTCTGTTTCGCCTAAACCAAAACCCTCTGCACGCTCAGCCAGTGGACGATCGCCCGTTTGATAATAACCGTCTAATACAGCGCTAATGTTGGGGTTAGTTAAGCTCGAATCTTCAGCCATTGCAGAATAAGAACTAACAGCACAGGCAAGTGCTAATAAAGAAACGCGAGTGTTTAACGCAGACATGAGATCTCCAAAATACAACAAGTAGCCAGTTTGGGTTGTAATAAACCAGCTGGCAAAAATAAATTATTTAACAAAATCAAATGGAAATATTATTTTCTCAGTATTAACGTGAACAATTACTTGGCTATCGACACAGTGAAATTCAGTTACAAATGCACACTGCATGAGCAACACTGTAAGCCAAATAAATCGACACCTGAGCGTCATTTACCATCCAGATTTAGGGTCATTACTTTGTTGGACTAAAGAGAAACAGGCGGGGCACGACTTTGGTAATAAGCATGAAATACGCTAAGCAAAAATGGCAGCGTATAATGTTGACGTTCAAACGTTTGCTGGCTTGTCGTAAACACAAGCTCGTTGGTGTGAAGGGTTTTATTTAACTGATGTTGATGAAAACATAAGGTACAGTGATTTTGCACCCCATCTTCAAGATGACGAACCGAGTGCGCAGACGCAGCGATAGACAACACAATCAAAATGGCACTTAGCCAGATTGCGATAGTTTGTCTAAGGTGAATGCGTGAGCTCAACGGCACAACTCCATCAGGTTAATGAATATGGGCATTAGTGTAAAAGAGCCGTGCTGAAAAGCAACACATAGATTGTGACAATTCATGACCATGACTTAAAAAACACGCCATTACTGCTGACTTTTTCATCGTATTGGTGGTTTTTAAGATAAGCTTAAGCTGTGACTCATACCATCAAGGTAAAAGGCAATCACCCCCAATAGGATCCACATCATGGCACAATTTTTTCGCGAAAATATCGGTATCATTTTAGTCATGGCCATCGTAGGCATTGTCGTGCTCGGCGGAATTTACTATGTCGAAACGTCTTTAGAAAGCCAAGTCATAGTGGTCGATTAAGCCAAATCACTTATTGATTATTTATACCCGCGTCATCTTCTGGCGCTTCAACCATTTTTAAATGATCCATAATATGGGATAACCCCACCACTATCACGGCAAAGATAATCAATGGCGTAGTAATATGTGTAACGTTATCAACAAAATATGCGAATAACGCCGCAATAACCCCACCATAAAAACCGCTTATTTTAACCAAGGCTAATGTTTTATTATGGCCCAGCCATGCCGCACAATGTGGGCATTGCACCTCAACCGATAATCCCTTCCCCCGGCTTTCAGTGACTTTCGCAATAGAAAAGTGTTTATAGCAATGGGCGCATTGCAGTGCCATGTTGAGTACCTTTAATCAATAATGGCTGTAAGTTTAACAAATATCCTTACCAATAACATTGCTGAACATAGCCCCGTTAACCCTTTTCTACTATCATAATCGCAATTTAGCCTCATAGGACGCGCTTAGATGTTACGGATGTTACCCGCTTTACTTTTATTGATGACCACATTGTTGATGGTCCCATCATTATCTGCTCAAGAAATACCTGCAGCTGTTCCAGAAACAACCAGTGGCAATATTGATACTCCCACACTTGATAAAATAACCTTATTGCAACACACCATTGACCATGACACAAAACGGTTGTCAGCTGCAAAAGGCGAGATGCGAACAATTATCGAGTATCGTATTAAAAATAAGTCATCTCAATTACGTGATGAAATTGACCAGTTAATAACATCTGGTACAACCGAGCCACAATACCTTATTCCATTAGTGCAAAATCAATTGGTGTTTTTAGGTCAGGTGATTAATTATTTAGATGCCGACTTAGCATTATTAAGCAGCAAACTCGGCACTAGCGACGACAGCAAAATAGTTAGCGCCATGTCTAATCGCGAATTTGAGCGTGACCATTACTTAAAGGCCACGTTAGACACGCTACAATGGGCAGAAACCCTAGGTATTGATGTGGCCACGCAAAAGCAAACATTTACCGACTTTATGTTACAGCGGGCAGATCAATTTGACAGTTTGGTGAATTACACCCAAGACGAATTACAAAAAGCGGTTGCTGAAGCGGCCAAAGCGGGTGCCGATATCAGCGCTGAACAAAAAGCAAACGTGCTCGCGTTAAAAGAGCGGTTAGGCCAAAACAGCTCAAGCTTAGCGATTTCAGCCACTATCCTTGAAAGCTTAGGGCAAAATGTATCGCAAATAAAACAAACCTTGTTTAGCGTGTCTGGCGACATTACCCAAGATGTGTTGAATTTTAGCGTCGCGTCTAACCTACTCCAGGGCTGGGCAAAAGTAATTAAAGATCAAACCATCAATAACGGTCCAAACTTAACCTTTAAAATATTGGTGTTTTTATTTATTTTGTTTGTCACCAGCTTAGTTGCCAAAGTGGTGACACAAATTATGGCTAAAACGGTTAGAGCGTCGAAATTGCAATTTAGCCAACTGTTACAAGAGTTTTTTATCTCGTTATCAAGCAAAGTCGTTTATGCCCTAGGGCTATTAATTGCGCTGTCGCAGCTAGGTTTTGAATTGGGCCCATTACTTGCTGGGTTTGGTATTGCTGGTGTGATTATTGGTTTTGCATTACAAGACACCCTGTCAAACTTTGCCTCTGGCATGATGATTTTAATTTATCGCCCATTTGATGTTGGTAACTTAATAAATGCTGCAGGTGTAACCGGGCGAGTTAGCCACATGAGCCTGGTATCGACCACCATTAAAACCTTAGATAACCAGAGATTAATTGTGCCTAACAATAAAATCTGGGGCGATACCATTAACAATATCACCGCCGAACACCAACGCCGAGTAGACATGACTTTTGGGATTAGTTACAGCGACAACATAGAACATGCTGAAACGATTTTAAAAAGCATTGTTGAACAACACCCTAAAGTTCATCCCCAACCAGAACCCATTGTAAAACTGCATACCTTAGGCGAATCATCGGTCGACTTTATTGTACGTCCATGGGTAAAACCAGACGATTACTGGGAAGTGTATTGGGACATTACCCGCGCAGTGAAAATGCGCTTCGACGCAGAAGGAATTAGCATTCCATTTCCGCAGCGCGATGTGCATATTTATCAAAAGTAATCGCATCAACAAAAAAGCTCAAGTCATTGACTTGAGCTTTAACCTTTCGCTTATAAATAGGTCACATTACCCAGCAAATGGGGTCTACGCCCTTTAACATCGCGCATTTCAAAACGTTTACCGTTTTCAATACTTTCAAAGCCAAACGTGACTTCAGATGGCATAAAGACAGGGAGCTTAAACTCAACATCAACTTGAAAAGGCTTATCGCCTATAAAGGGCATTAATTGCGATAATGCTCGGGCTTTAGACCACATACCATGGGCAAGTACGCGCTCAAATCCAAATCGTTTTGACAACAATGGATGCAAGTGGATCAGGTTATAATCACCAGACGCTTTCGCGTAACGCCGGCCTAAATCATCTGTTAAACGCCATTGCTGAACATTTTCCCAAAACATGTCTGACGCTTTAGGTGGGCGCGCTCGGCGACCTGGTGTATCAATACGATACAAATAAGTCGACAAGGCTTGCCATACTAATTCATCGGCCACAAACACCTTAGAAACCAAGTCAAACTCAAGCCCTGAATCAGTATGGCGACTTGCTGAAAGTTCACATTGTACCGTGACGGTTTCATCTACTTTTACAGGTCGAAAAACACTAATGCTATTTTTAAGATGGATCATCCCCAACAACGGAAATGTGACGGCTTTATGCGTAAAAATGGTTGCATGCAACCGAAATGCCCACACATATAAATACGTTGGCGGTAATGTCACCCCGTCAAACTCAAAGCCACACACCTCTGCATATTGGCGAATTTTGTCCTGTGACAACACCACATCGGGTGCTTGCACATAAATCTTTGGTAACGGTTGCTTATCCCAGCCTGGCTTTCGTCCAAACAGAATTTTGCGATACAAAGACAAAAGCGAAGGCATCGCTTTTAATTCGATAGCGTAGTCGTGACTCACAATGTTGTACCCTATACAGGCAGCCCAATACAAAGCTGCAAAACGGTTAATCAGCCATTATACCTTACTGAGTTGTCGATACTAAACGGCTAATTGTTAAATGCGTTTAATGTCAGTATAGGTTTTTAATCATCTTGATATATCTGCTTGACTGGCCGCCTACAATTGATGATTTATCTTTACCTTTTTTAACTCTCAATGAGACAATGACATCACTTAAGTAGACGTCAAACGTGATGAAACCGTGCAAGATAAAAACTTCGATAAACTGAGCCTTAAGTTTGCGCAAAATATTTATGGCACCACCAAAGGTGAAATTAGAGCCGCGGTATTATGGCGCGACCTAACGCCTGAACTTGCTAAGCTTCAAAAGCCAAAACTACGGATTTTAGATGCCGGCGGGGGATTTGGTTTTTTGAGTCAAAAGCTTGCAGCACAAGGTCACGACGTTGTGCTTTGCGATATATCAGAGCAAATGCTCGCTCTGGCACAACAGCAAATTGCCGCTTCCGATATTCCCTTATCCATTGAGTTAGTGCACAGCCCGATTCAGGCCTTAACAGCAGCACAATATGGGCACTTTGATGTCATATTGTGCCACGCGGTAGCTGAATGGCTCATTGACGCTAAAACAACACTGGCTGGGCTCTTAACGTTACTTAAACCCAATGGGTTATTTTCGTTGATGTTTTTTAACAAAGAAGCATTACGATTTCACAGCCTAGTGTCAGGTAACTTTGACTATGTAAAACGTGATTTTGTGGTCAAAAAGAAAGTTGGCCTCACCCCTACACATCCGTTATACATCGAAGATGTGCGCCAGTGGTTTGCACAGTGGCAACTGACCATGCTGACTCAGTCTGGGGTAAGAGTCATTAACGATTACCTCAAAAAACACTTACCCGCAGATTTTGACACTCAGCAATTGATTGAAATGGAGCTGGCTTATTCACAACGCGAGCCTTATTTATCGCTTGGCCGTTATGTTCATTTTTTAGCGCAATCACCAGCACCACAAACGCGGTAACAACTCACCGCCCATCATCAACATTGAAACAAGGTGCATCGAGTTACTGTGGCACCTTGTTGTTTAAGCAAATCAGGAATCGCTTGCTGACCAACAATGTGCCCTGCGCCCACCACAATAAACAACTGTTTTTGAGCTTTATTTTGTAATAACTCAATGATTTTATGCGTCATAGAGTGGTTACGCTGCCACAATAGTTTTTCTAAAAACTCATCTGACTCGCCCGCTTGCGCCTCCATTATCTGCGCTAAAGCCTTAGCGTCACCTTGACGCCAAGCGTGGATCAAATCAAGCATTTCTGCATCACTGGCATTAATGGCATCATCGAGCATCTGTATTTGAGTAGCATCTGAAAACGATGAAATAAGCTCAAATTGAAACTCAATACTTTCAAGCTCAATCAAGGCTTTATCTTTTATATTAGCAGTAAAATAGGCATCAACCCCTTGCTCTGCGCTGTATCCTAACGCCGCAAAACGGTTTACGCTTATTTGTGTTGACTGCAGCCAAGGTGCATAAGGTGCTATCGCTTGACACATGGCTTGATTGCGTTGGCAATATTCTTTACGGGTATGGTCTACATCGGCTGCAATATCGGGTGACAACCCCCCATATTGCTGCAACAACGCCGCCATGTTCCCCTGAGTAATGTCAGCCTCAACCGCCAAGGCATCAGACTGATTAAAGGCAGACTCGATATGTTGAGCTAAAGGGTAAAAATTTGCTTGGCCAATATGGATTGAACCGAGCAAATAAGCCCGCTGCTGCTGATATTCAATTTTATAAAAAATGGGCGAATCCACAGCCACAGCGGGGAGTGCCGATAGGCACAGTAACAGCGTAAAAAGTTGCTTGGTGTTACGGTGTAACTGACGATAAATCAAACTGATATTAAAATTAAACCGACTTTTCCTTGTTGCCTGCATAGCAGCTCCTTATAATTAGTTTTATTGTTTACCCATGCACTATGAGGCAATTATGCCGTATACCAATGTTTTTCTACAGATAAAAGAAAACCTGCAAATAGCCTATAGACAAGCCATTGATTCTGATGAGCGCTTAGACGAATTACGTAAAGCTGGTCACGGTAAATTTGTGGCGATTTTTACTGAAGACCAAGGTTTTACCGAAAGTAGCAACCGCTTTCTGCCTTACGTACAAGAACTTGTGATTGAATTTGATACCATGCAAAACAGCACACATGTGGCGCCAGAAACCTTAGAAAAATTTGTAAAAAAATTAGCCACTCTGTTACAAACGCTGCAAGTGTTTAAACTGTCTAAATAACTCAAAAGCCCCCAATCCCCCGCAATTATCGGGGGCTTCACGTTGGCCTGATCACAATACAATGCGTCGCGGTTGGGTATTTTTATTGCGATATTTTAGGTTCAATGTCCTTTTTTAACCAGTCCGTAAACAAGGTGGTTTCATACTGAAATGGTCGGTCATTTAAACGCTGTGAGTTATACATAAAACTCATGTCAGTAATTTTCTCTTCACCTGACAAAACCACCTTATCGCCTTCATTAATTGTGTAACTAAACGTTGCTCTTGGTGGGTATAAATCCTTCACCACACGTAAATCACCAGGGGTTGCACCAAACGTTGGCCGCATATCGCCGGCCAAATCAAGGTCAGTCACTTGCAAAAACAATGTTTGTCCCGGTTTAAGCGATTTTTCAGCTTGTTTGTTGATATTTTTCGTTAAGGTTTCAAATAGGCGAGCCTCAAAACGAGACTGGCGCTCGGTAGAGGTTTTAATGTCACGATAGTCTTTTGGATTTTGCCATTCAACTTTCACCACGCCCACTTCCGTTAACGGGTTAGGATCAGTGTTATCAGCAGCCATAGCCGATTGAGCAACCAATACCGAGGCTAACAGTACATATTTCACGTTCATCATTCATCTCCAAATAGCGAGTAAGTGATACCCATGATCACAAGATGTTGTGTGCCGTGGGCAAATAGGTCATCACACAGACAACCTTGATGTACACACTGTAGCGCTCACTTGCTGAACCAACGCTTAACAGAACAAATAAAAACGAGGCAATTAAAATGGAAAACGAGCACTTAATAAAGGATAAGTCTGACGCATAACCTTGGGTTTGGTGCTGAATTTTTTACCCACTGGCTGGTGCTGTCCTGAGGGCACGAAAGGTAATTCGTTGCCTGTACGGTCTTCATAAATTTGCCCGGCAATAAGGTCATAATCCTCAATAAAAGGATAAGCATAATCATCTACCAGAGGCCAGTGGGTTAACGCCCCCAAGCAATCAGGATCGGCTACAATCTTGTCATACCATTGTTGTCCTAAAGACAATAAAAAACACCTAAACTCAGCAAAGGCATAATCGCTATCACAGCCAGTAATAATGTAAGCCGCTCCCCAGACTGACCACGAATAACTGCGTCGCAATTGCTGACCAAACATTTTATCGAACGCTTTTAGTGATTCATTATCTAACGCTTGCAATTTATCGCGCAATTGCTTGGCAATATAATCAGAAGATTGTTCAAGTTGTTCACGTGTAACCAGTATCCAAAAATCAGTTTCTGTCATCAAAATATATCCACATCACGCATTTGTGCGATATTCTACCTCAAATTTTACCGCCAGATGATCAATATGAACCAGAGAGTACAATCCACCATGCCGGTACGAGTAAAAATATTGGTGGCGCTGTATGCACTACTTGCACTGTTCGCCCTGTGGCGCATGACCACGTTTTATGCATTTGACTTACTCACCTTAGGTGTTTTACCGCTGTTATTGGGGATATTAACTCAAGCGCAATGGACCAAAGTTGTGCTGCTTTGTTATGTTGCGTTACAAACTCTTGGGTTAACAGCCATGACCACAACCGCCATCATCGCTTATCAAATCACACCTAACGACGTTAAACTCGCGTTTCAAGGATACGACATTCCACTTATTCCACTGTGGCTGTTGCTCGTCTCACTTGTTGGTTTTCAATGGTGGGTGGGGTTATCAAAAGTGACCACCACTTATTTAGGCTCAAAGCATCATGAATCGCTAAAACATAAACAGCTATAATAAGCAAACGGGAATCGATAACCTTTGTGGATCCCCCTACGACATACTAAAAATAAAAACACCAACGTGGAATAGTAATTATGACAAGTTTATCACCCAGCGAGCTGTCCATCTTATTAGTTGAACCATCTGACACGCAGCGAAAAATCATCATCAGTCGGTTGCAACAAGAAGGTGTTAGCAGCATACAAACCGCCGCGACAATTAATCAGGCCAAAGACATTATTCAACGACATAAACCTGATTTAATCGCCAGCGCCCTTCATTTTATTGATGGTGAGTCGACGGAATTATTGCAATATATCAAAAACACCCCTGAGCTGAGCGATATTCAATTTATGTTGGTTTCCAGCGAATGCCGCCGTGAACAATTAGAAATATTTAGGCAGTCAGGTGTGGTGGCTATTCTGCCAAAACCATTTAACGCCGAAAACTTAGCGACAGCATTAAACTCTACCGTTGATTTACTCAGTAATGACGAACTCGATTTGAGCCACTTTGATGTTCACAATATTCGAGTATTAGTTGTCGATGACAGCCGCATGGCGCGTAATGTCATAAAACGTACCATTGGCAATTTAGGCATGCAGCTCATTACCGAAGCAGTGGATGGTGAACAAGCCATAAGCTTGATGAAAGACAATATGTATGACCTAGTCATTACCGACTACAACATGCCGTCTGTAGATGGCTTAGCACTCACGCAATACATTCGTAACGAAAGCCAACAATCTCACATTCCAATTTTAATGGTGTCATCTGAAGCAAACGATACTCACTTAAGTAACGTATTTAGTGCTGGAGTGAACGCATTATGTGACAAACCCTTTGAGCCGCAATTAGTCAAAAAAATCCTATATCAATTACTAGAAGAGTAAATTTGATGTTATTGAGGGCAATAATTTCGACTTATTTTGCGCCAAAACCATTACAGATACTGAATTTATAGGATAAAGTGCTTTTAAACCTGCATGGCTTGTGGCATGTTAATGAGGTTTTAAAAAACACTTCTATGGAAAGCAGAGAATACCAATATGAACAAAAGTGAATTAATTGCAAAAATCGCAGAAAATGCAGAACTAACTAAAGCTGAAGCTGGCCGCGCACTAAAATCTTTCGAAGAAGCGGTAACAGAAGCCATGAAAAATGGTGATAAGATTTCAATCGTTGGTTTTGGTTCATTCGAAACCACTCAACGTGCCGCACGCACTGGCCGTAACCCACAAACTGGCAAAGAAATTCAAATCGCAGCAGCGACAGTACCTAAATTTAAAGCCGGTAAAACATTAAAAGACAGCGTAAACTAATCTTCGCTTATCCTTTTAAAAAAAGCCTCCTAACGGAGGTTTTTTTATGGATAAAATGTAATGAATATCCAAAATCAATTCAGTTTATGACTTAATTCCAAGCCATCACTAAAGATTTACGATTGCACAAAAAAAGTGCAGCAGTGCATCATTAAGCCGCAACACTCATGCAACAAAATGCAGCATAAATCATCAAGCCATTGATTTTAAATAATTAAAAAAAGTGGCATGCGATTCGCTAATCAATCATCAGACAAACCACCATTGAGTACGTTTAAGCATAAATAAATGACTCAGTGACAATAAAACTTTAAGGGATGAAGATGAAAAAATCACTATATCAAGCAATTGCATTATCAACAGGCTTACTATTGAGCGGCAGTGCCCTTGCAGAAGTCACTGGCAATATTGGCGCAACGTCTAATTATTTATGGCGCGGTACCACACAAACCAGCAATGAAGCAGCCATTCAAGGCGGTCTTGACTACGCCCATGACTCAGGCTTTTACGCTGGTACTTGGGCTTCTAACGTCGATTTTGGTGACGAAACCAGCTACGAATTAGATTTTTATGGTGGATATGGCGGTAATTTCACAGAGGACCTCACTTACGATGTAAGTTACCTTTACTACGCTTACCCAGATGCTGGTGCCAGCATTGATTTTGGTGAAATCGCTATTGTATTAGGCTGGAAATGGTTAGATGTTGGTTACTCTCAAGTGGTTAACGCCGATTCTGACGTCTCTGGCTCATCTGACGAAACCGATTGGAGCTACATCCAAGCCAATGCCAGCTTCCCATTAACTGAAAAGCTTAGCCTATCGTTCCACTATGGTTACTCACAAGGCGATGTAGTAGAAGATTTATTTGGTGATACCTACACAGACTACAATGTGACATTAAGCGCAGAAACAGACATTGGTACCGTGTCGTTTATGGCGTCTGACACTGACCTTCCAGACAGCGATGCGAAAATTGTTTTAGGTTATTCATACGGCTTTACGCTTTAAGTTAACTTATTATTGTTAAAGTAAAAAATGCCATTGCAGTTTGCAATGGCATTTTTGTATAGGCGATATCACTCACACATTTTATTCGGCTTGGTAGCAAGAATATAAATTAATGCTAAGCTCAAACAGAAGGGTAAAAATGGCTGTCCATAACAGACAAAAAAATTTACTTTTCTATTGGTGCGTTTTTAGTTAGAAAGTGCTCATTGAATTCGTTTCGTTTTACCATTCAACTTGAGGGTTTCGTTATGGCTAATCTTACAGATCGAGTGCCAGATGACACAGAAATTGACGCGATGACTTCACCTAGAGGTTCAAAGTCAGCGGAGTCATTACAACATAAGCGTCAAATCAAACGCAGGTTAGAGGATTTCCTTGAACAAGCGCAATTACGCAAAGCAATTGGTGATGACGACTTTTTCTAAAAAACGGGGATAAACTTAATGTTTATCCCATTTTATCTTCCCTAAATAGCTTGCTTGCCCACTTTGCTACCGTGTCTGTTGGCTTGTGTCTGGGTTAACAGCAGTTCTGCTTTTGCCCCTAAATAAACATAAACCCCTAAGCCCACTAATAAACCTACTACGGCTAACATCATTAAAATAGCGGGCTCAATATATTGTTTTTCACCTAAAGATGCCTTAAACATTGTGAGTAAGGCTTCTATCGATATGGCAATCAAAATCGTTGATATAAATCGTGTAATCGTTCTTCTCGTTGAGCTGTGCCTAAAAATGTCTTTATGCATCAGCACCTCTTCTTCTAAAATGGTTTTACCCAAGTCAAAAATGGCTAACGCCAAGGTTAAAAAGATAATAATACCAAAGGGCTGTAAAGGATCATGCCGAGCAGATGTTTGGCTAAACAGCTCATAAATATCTAAAGTTACCGTCCACATCAACACTGTCACCAACACAAACAAACACAACACAATTGCCGCATAAATACTCTTAAAAAAGGGCGACATTTTACGCCTAGCGCTGTCTCCCATCATAAACTCAATTAAGCGGGTTAAATTGACATCAATAACGACAATACCTGTGTCACCAGTTGATGATGTCATCATTTGAGAGGCTGACAAACACAAACCACCACCAGCATTAGACAGGTATGGTCGTGTAATATGAACCGTATTCGCCTCAGAAAGCTGAGTAAAATAAGGTCGTTGACTCCTATCAGCTTGCTTACCATTGGTTAACAACCTCACCTGTTGATTAGCAATACTGATATTAGGGCTGACTTGAATACCTTGCCCATCGAGTAAATAAATTAACTCCACAAAAGGGTAACTTACTGCCATATCTTCAAACACTTTTGCCGATACAGGCTTATCGAATAAATTCACATCTCCCACGCCAACTAAAATCGACTCAAGTAGCTCGTGTACCAGGTTTTCATATTCATGATAGCGTTCAATTACGCTTAAATAACTCATTGCAGCCATATGTTTTCCTTTTTTATCAACACGACTGTGTCATACAGCAGTTTTAATGCCAACTAATAAACACTTTATTTTTAGTGGCTTAGCTATTTATTCTTGACTATTATTGCCATATAACCAACAAAGCGCACCATAATAGTGCTTTAAATACCTGCATTTTTTTCACTGCCGTTTTGTGTTCAACATCTGTTAAGATAAGTTGAACAACATCAGGTATATGCCAAAAACATCATGGCTCAGGTTGACTAGATTAGGAAAAGACAATGTCTGACTCTTTATTGCGTTATCAGCAAGATATTCGTCGTTTTTCTGATGAATTAATTCGTATCCAAGCACCGATTAAAATTTTAGATTCGATTAAATGGCCAAAACAAATTGAAGATAATTTTTTGTCAAAGCAGATCAAAGAATTACCCAAAGTCAGTAACGATTTTTATCAATCAATTCCGCTGTCATTTAATGCTGCTCAAACCCAAAATGATTTACAAGGTTTAAAAAGTGCCATTGAACGAGGCTTAGGTAAACGCGATAAATTAGGCAAAATTCTCCTGGCAAATATCGATCAATACCGAATCGTGATCGACATGCTACACAATCGTGGTAATCCTACGTTTGGGAAACTCAGTCAAGAACTCTACGGCAGTGCAAGCCATAAATTACACGGCGACCGCCACACTCTTCGTCAACTTGGCGACCGCTTAAGCCATATTTTCTCCTTGCCTGCAGCGCGTCACATGAGCAATCGTCACCCCAAAAATATCACCGCGCCACAAGCCGTTGATGTACTGAGCGAGCGCTTGGTCAAGTATTTTCATAACGATGAAATCCACGTGAAATTAAGTGATGGTATCGCCTCTGACGCCGCGGTTGGTGGTGATACCGTTAAACTCAATACTAGCGCCATGTTTAGCGAATCTGATCTCAATGTCTATGAAGTGCACGAAGGCTGGGTTCATGTCGGCACCACCTTAAATGGTCGTGCCCAGCCCCATGCAACGTGGCTCAGTGTTGGCTCCCCGCGGGTGACAGCATCGCAAGAAGGCTTAGCTGTGCTAATGGAAATGCTCACCTTAAGCTCAAACCCAGGGCGTGCTCGTCGCATTAGCGACCGCGTATCAGCCGTTGACATGGCCGAGCAAGGTGCTGACTTCATTGAAGTGTACCGCTATTTTAGAAACCTTAATTTAAGTTCAAAAGACAGTTACCGAGTCACTCAGCGTGTTTTTCGTGGTGGCATGGTCGGTGGCGGGAGCTTTTTTACTAAAGATATTTCCTATGTGCGTGGTTATGTTGAAAACATCAACTTTATCCGCAGCGCCATTAGCACAGGTTTACCAGAACTGATCCCGATGTTATTTTTAGGCAAGCTCGCGATTGAAGATATTCCAGTGCTGTATCAAGCATATCAAGACGGTGTGATTGCCAAACCCAAGTATTTACCGCCAATGTTTGACGACATCAGTGGCCTTTATGCTTGGTTTGGTTTTGCTTCAGGGATTGGCAACATTGACCTTAAAGGGGTGCAACGACACTTTGCTCGCCAATTTAAACATGTGGTGCCCACACTTGCTGTCGACTTGTTTGAAGACTCAGAATTTGATAACAACTTCGAGTAACTACCCTGCAATATGCCTCTCATCGTGCGGTCAACAGCACGTGATAAATCACCTCAGTATCGATGTTCATTCGCTAAGTGTGGCGTAAGTCACACTCAGCGCCCCATCAAATGCAATGCTATAGTGTAATCATATTCTTATATAAGACTTACTATGGCGCATTGGCTATTTTCAGCATTCCTATTTTGTCTCGCAGCGCTCAATGGTTGTACGCCTAATTCCCCCAGCACCTTAGAGTGTGATCGCGTGCCACCGCCGCAGAAATCTGGCTCGTTGGATTAACCTTGATAAGGCAAGGGGTGGCAGCAAAACGCTTTAATAAACGTCTAGATTAGTGCCTATTGCTGAGCAGAAATAGGCTCGACCTGTAATGAATTAAAAACCGCTATCAATGGCGTAAGCGTCACCATTACATTCAAAGTAAACCACACAAGATGGATAATTAACAATGCCACATTGCTTCATAACGATGGCATTTCCCCCACGCTCATATACTTGTAATTTGAGCGAGTCAGTCATCGAGGTTAAGCTTGGTAACTCATCAAATTTGGCAGGATTTGATGAGTTTTCGCAGTATGACGTACTAACGTCCCCTAAAAATTGGGCTTTAAATTCTATTATTTCTGCTGATATATAGACTTTTACTTTATCGGCTGCGGCATGAGCTAATGCGATATCATCCGCATTATTTTGAAACCTCGAGCTAGAGCAAGCAGACACAAACGTAACCAGCAACACAAATACACTGGATAGTGTAAAAAACCTTGATTTCATGCCATCCCTTAACAAAAAAGCATGCTCACTACAATAATGAACATGCCTAACTAAATACCAACAACTGATTTGCGTCTCTAACCAAATCTCTCAATCATAAGATTCAGTTATGCCACAAAAGTTCAACAGCAATCAATTACCCCAACACATTAGCTCTGCGCTTTTAATGCACGCTGCTTAATAAAGTATTCACGGGTTAAACCAAATACAATCGGGCTGAGTAACACTAGTGCAATTAAGTTTGGAATCGCCATCATGGCATTTAATGTGTCGGCCAATAACCAGATAAACTCTAACGAACTAACCGCCCCCAATGGTACAACTAGGGTCCAAATTAAACGAAATGGCTTAACCGCTTTCTCGCCTAACAGATACTGTACACACTTTTCGCTATAAAAACTCCAACCTAAGATTGTTGTAAAAGCAAAAATAGCCAATGCAATTGCCACAATATAATTACCCATAGGCAATGCATGCGAAAACGCATAAGAGGTTAACGCAGCGCCATTTTCACCCGAGATCCAAGCACCTGACACAATAATGGCCAAGCCGGTAATAGAACACACAATGATGGTATCAATAAAGGTTCCTAGCATGGCCACTAACCCCTGCTTTACAGGATTATTGGTTTGCGCTGCGGCATGAGCAATTGGCGCACTCCCTAAACCAGCTTCATTTGAAAACACACCACGTGCCACACCAAAACGAATTGCAGCCCACACAGCAGCCCCAGCAAAACCACCTTGAGCAGCCACAGGATTAAAGGCGCTTTCAACAATTAACATAAAAGCGGCAGGTACTTGGTCAGCATATACCACTAACACCGCAAGCCCCGCAGTAATATAAAACACGGTCATTAACGGTACTAATTTACCCGCTACCTCTGCAATACGTTTAATGCCCCCCATGAGCACGGCGCCCACAAGCAGCATCAACACAACACCCGTCACCCAACTTGGTACATTAAAATTACTGCTTAACGCATCGGCAACAGAGTTTGCCTGTACTGTGTTACCAATACCAAAACCGGCTATTGACCCAAAAATAGCAAATGCAGTACCGAGCCAAGCCCACTTACTGCCTAAACCGTTTTTGATATAATACATCGGGCCACCAACATGATTACCGTTTGCATCTGTTTCGCGAAACTTTACCGCAAGCACCGCCTCAGAAAACTTGGTCGCCATACCGACAAGCGCAGTACACCACATCCAAAATAACGCACCAGGGCCACCAATAAAAATTGCCGTAGCCACGCCCGCAATATTACCGGTACCAATTGTTGCAGATAACGAGGTCATTAGCGCATTAAACGGGCTCACATCGCCTTTTTCACTTTCATCAGTGACTTGGCGACCAGACCATAACAATTTAAATCCTCTGCCTAATTTTAAAATTGGCATCAGTTTAAGCCCAATAGACAGGAATAACCCAACCCCTAAAATCATGATCAACATGGGGACACCCCACACAATACCGTTGATCGTACTAACAAAACTTGTGATTGCTTCCATGTAAAACCTCATAATGAGTAATGACTTATGTCGAAAATTATTTTTATTAGATATTGTTATGATGGTTTCAACGGCCCAAACCCGTCACCATAATGCCATTTTTTAGGTTACCCCGATTACACAAACCAAGGCAACCTCAGACAATAAGAGATGAAACATCTTCAACTAAGAAGACGACTGCTCTAACAGCACTTTGAGCGTATCTAAACCTTGCTGTAAATCTTCACCAATCATGGTTTCAAAATCGACAAATAAAAACATTAAGTTCATTGGGTAATTCATGTGGCCACTAAACCCCCAGTCGACTTTAGTTTGCTGGGCACTAACCGCTTCTGTTGTCATATAAGCTGGCTCTGTTGCTTCAAAAGGTGAAATAAAGCGTAATTCAAAGTCGATACGCTTTCCTTCATCAATGGCAATAATCTCTTGCTCCCCAACCCCAACGTCGGGGTTTTCACTGGCCCAAGCAGACACAAAACCGACAGTGGCATCGATACCACGATAGGTTTTGACCATTTCAGGGTCCATTTGAGCCCATTTACTGAAGTTATCTTGGTTTTTGAGGTGTTTCACATAGTCAAACACCTCTGATACAGGCTTGTCTATGGTTACAGTTCGCATGACGGAGTAATCGGTTTTTATAAACAACGCGACGATAAAAGGAATAGCAATGACGACAGCAAGCCCTAGGAGAATTTTTTTTAACATTATTATTATCCTCAAATTATTGAGGTTTTAGTATACCTACCAAGCGCTTGTAAACAACAAATAATTAACAATTGAAATGGCTATTGCGGGTAATGATAAAACAGTGTTTCAAGGAGTGTAAAATTGTACGGCACAAGGCTCAATCTGCGTGTTGTTAGCAATGTGGGCTAAGCATGACACACAAACGCATTGATCAGAGCCAATAATCTTATCTGGATGAGTGAGTTGGTATTGTTTAAGCAATTTAACGGCATCATACGAAGAGTCAACGCACCAACAAGCTGAAATCGCTAGCCCTCGCACCATAGCGCAAGCGTTTTGTTGCTGACAAATCGGGCATAGACTCGCTAATGCAGACACTCTACCTCCTCGCCTAAAATGGCTCACTTGCAAAACGAAAATAACAAAGCCTTCTGTCATCATGCAACAGAAGGCCTTAAAGTGTTAGTGTTATCTGAAATGACAACTACTTTGGACGAACACCAAGCGTGTGGCAAATTGCATAGGTTAATTCTGCTCGGTTAAGGGTGTAAAAATGAAAATCTTTAACCCCTTCACGCGCCAACACCTTAACCATATCAATCGCCACGTTAGCGCCGACCAGTTGACGAGTTGCAGGGTCATCATCTAGGCCGTCAAACTGACGATGTAACCATTGAGGAATGGCAACATTGGTCATATCCGCAAAACGCTTGGTTTGTTTAAAGTTAGTAACAGGCAAAATACCCGGAATAATTTCAACATCAATACCCGCGGTAACACAACGATCGCGAAAACGTAAGTAAGATTCAACATCATAGAAAAACTGCGTAATGGCGCGGTTAGCACCTGCATCGATTTTCTTTTTAAGGTTAATCAAATCGGCTTGAGCATTTCGCGCATCAGGGTGCACTTCAGGATAGGCGGCGACTGAAATATCAAAGTCAGCAACAGAACGTAATAATCGTACTAAGTCATTGGCAAAACGCGTTGGCTTAGGGCTACCCTCAGGTAAATCACCGCGCAAAGCGACAATGTCTCTAATGCCTGAACTCCAATAGTGCTTGGCTAACTCGACCAGTTCTTCGTCACTGGCATCAACGAGGGTTAAATGCGGGGCAGCAAGCAGGTTCGTTTCTTTCTGAATACGTTCGATTACGCTATGAGTGCGGTCGCGTACGCCTGAATTAGCACCATATGTAACAGAGACAAACTTTGGATTTAATGGCTCTAAACGACGAATCGAATTCCATAAAATCTCTTCCATCTCAGGGGTTGAAGGAGGGAAAAACTCAAACGACACATTAATATCATTCAGCTCAGACAAGCTCTGATTTAACGACTGGGCATGTTGCGCGTGATGAAAAGCCATAATGTATTCCTTCAACTTCTATAAAACTTAGTGGTCTATACCAATCAACTAACCTGATGCACTCAACCTATGCCATCTAGCCGTTTGGACGTCTATACATCCATATACTAATTTAACTGCATACTAAGTCAAGCTAAAAAAACACCAATCAGCCAATTTAATACTACAAATACACAGTAAAAATGACCACTTGATTAAACCAACATAAACAAACAACATGCTATTGGCCTAAAATGCATTGGTATAGACTTTTTAAGCAAAAAAAACGACCAAAAAAGGTCGTTTTAATCATGAGGCAACAAACAGGAGAGATTATTCGTAATCTGACGCGTATGTCTCTTCATAAGAATGTGAATAAAATTCAAATAGGTTGCCAAATGGATCTTCTAAATAAACCATTTTTGCAGGCTTAGTATCATCTTCTGGGTGGTAGCGCATAATGTCCATGCGCACCTTGCCGCCATACTGTTCGGTACGTGCTATGGCACCTTCGAAGTCATCTGTTTGCAAACAAAAATGGAAAATACCAAGACGAGTAAAATCAACCACGTGACGATCTTGACGATCAACCATCTCAAACAACTCAACACCAATACCATCAGTGGTGACTAAGTGCGCAATATTAAAGCCTTTAAAGCCTTCACCAAACACGGCAATACACATTTTACCAATGGCCGTTTTACGCTCTTCCAGAACTTTTGTGTTCCCCATTACCACTCGTAAACCTAGCGCTTTGGTATAAAACTCAACGGCTTTATCCATATCGCCAACCATTAAACCTACGTGATTCATTTTCATAACTGACTCCTAAAACGCTGTTGATTAATTCATCATTTGTTTCGATGGAGACATGTTACGGCGAACAGGTTATTAATAAAAATTATCATTTTTTATTATTTTGATAAGATAAATTTATTGACGTTGAGCGTTATTCTGTCGTTTACCTGAACATGTAAAGATAAAAAAGTGAATACCAGTTATGTAAGTGGTGAAAAAGCCATCTCGCTTAGTCTTGACTTAGCCTTTGCATTTCAAGCTCGATTAATAATGCACAATGGGCATCATTTGCTGCATACTTTTTCTGGTGTTCATGCAAAGGGTATATTGACCAATTTGATTGCTGCGCACTTTTAGATAAGCGTTGTTTAAATAACATTGCAACCGCAGCGCGAGCGCCCACAGGCTGCTCAACATGGGCAAATCGCATCACTTTTGAAGAAAGCTCTACGGCATTAACTAACTTAATACCCAATTTTCTCCAGAGCATTTTTTTGTCTTCTTTCAACCCAAAGCCGACTTTTTTTATTAAAGGGTCCGACAGCACGTCATTAATGCCAATGAAATGTTCATAAAACTGAGTCGGAAATAAAAACACTTTAAATGGTGTAGCGATTTGAATTAAATGAGGTCCATCACTTACCTCATCTTGTATAAAACAGGGCTTACTCTCGGTATCGAAGCCTAAACAGGCATGTTTTTTTAACTCTGCTATGGCACTCATTGCATTTGCTTGGGTTGTAATAACGATGACATTCTCAAGACCTATACCCTCATAAAGTGGTAATTGTCGAATTTGCGCCTTTGTTGGTCTTTGCATTCAATATCCTGTTAACAATAGCGGCACTAATTAATCGATAATAAATAATCGATAATAAAAAATTGATAACAAAAAAAAAGACCATTTACATGGTCTTTTCAAACATTCTACTCTTGTAGCAAGTCTCTACAAATGTGCACTAAATCCGACTGCACTGCTGCGGCTGTAACCTCGCGCCCTGCACCCGGGCCACGGATAATCAGCGGATTACCTTGATAAAATGCACTACGAATAACAAACACATTATCGCCAGGCGTTAAATTAGCGTAAGGATGATGATTGTCTACCCACTGCAACCCTACTTCAGCATGCAGTTTACCCTCAACTTTGTCTAACGAGGCCACGTATCGCAATACTTTATTTTGTTCTGCAGCGGCTGTAAATTGCTGTAATAAGTCATCATCAAGTTCACTAATACGCAGTAAAAAATCCTCTAACGACAACTCTGCTAATGCCTTGGGCACTAACGAATTAAGCGTAATATCATCAAGCTCAACGGCTAAGCCAATCTCACGGGCTAAAATAAGCAATTTACGCTGCATATCACGGCCAGATAAATCATCACGCGGATCGGGCTCGGTAATCCCTAAGCTGCGAGCTTCTAGCACTAACTCAGAAAAGGGTTTAGTGCCATCGTAGTTTTCAAATAACCAACATAAGGTGCCAGAAAAAATACCACCTACCGCTTCAATGGTATCACCACTGTTACGTAAGTCATTTAATGCATGCTGAATGGGTAAACCAGCACCACAACTGGCGTTATAACGCCAAAATAAACGACGATTACTGAGTTGTTGCTTTAACTCACGGTAAAAAGGCAATGGTCCAGAACCCGCTAATTTATTGGCGCTCACCACATGAATGCCGCGAGCAAATAACTCAGGATACTGCAAGGTTAATGTGGCACTGGCACTAATATCTAAGGCGACAATTTCATCACAAGATAGCTGTGCTAATTGCTCAAACAAGCAGTCATAATCCCAGTCTGTAGCATGTGCTTGATAATCTTGCTGCCAATGATTAAGGCGTATACCGTCGTTTGAAATCAGTGCCTTTTGCGACCCAACCACGCCGATAAGCGCAACCGACGCTTCAAGCTCTCGATCTAATGTGTGGCTGGCACGCTTAAATAAATCGACCCAGGCTTCGCCAATATTGCCAACGCCTAGCAGCAATACGCCGATGCGCATTCTTGGGCCAGCGCAACGACGATGGACTTTTTGAGTTAATAAACTCACCTGCGCCTGTGGCACTAAAGTCACTAAGCTTAACGAGTCTTGATAAATCGGTTTAGCATCGCGGCTTAATAAACGGGCAAAGCTGCGTCTAAAGTGATGCGCATCGGCACTGACCAACGCCACTAAACCTAAATCGGTTTGCATGGTTAACTCATCAAGCGCCCATTGTTCTGCATGTTGAGTTAACAGGCTGTGTACTTGTTTTTGGCTTTCTAAGGTAAACGCCAGTTCAAACTTATGTTGGGCCAATTCCCAATAGGCTAAAGGCGTTAAGCCAGCCTCATCTAAAAGGGTCAACACTGGCGCAATATCTGTGTTCAGTTTAACGCTAAATAACACCACCTCATTGAGGTTGGTCACCACAGGAGCGCTAGCCGATGAGCTCAGCGGAGCGATTAAAGTAAAGTCGGTATGCGATGCATAGCTTGAACGCACAGCAAGGCTAACATCGGTATTAAATAGCGGCTGTAACGTACGAGAGTGCAACACAGGTGAGCCTAAACGCGCTAAACGGTCGGCTTCTGCTAAAGACATGCTTTTGAGTAGTTTGGCATCATTAATTTTGTTAGGGTCAGCGTTAAACACCCCTTCCACATCAGTCCAAATGGTGACTCGCTCAATGTCTGCTAAGCTGGCAATTAACGTTGCACTGAAATCAGAACCATTACGGCCAAGTAATAAAGTGTCACCATGGCGGTTTGCACAAATAAAACCGGTAATAACTAACCGCTCTTGTGGATGTAAAGCTAATAGGGCTTGCACTTTATCCCGCGACTCTTGCACTAAGATATTAGGCACAGCGCCTTCTTCGGCAACTAAGATTGAGCAGGCATCAACATGCGTTGCTGCTACGCCCGTTTCACGCAATAGTGCAGCCATTAATCGAGCTGACCAACGTTCACCAAAACTCACTACTTGGTTTAACTGGTAGTCGTTGCGCTGTTCTAAAGACAGCAAACTCACAAGTTGCGACTTGTCAGTAGACAAACGCTCACGTAAATCTCGGGCTTGTTCGTTTGACAGAAGCTGTTCAATTAAGGTTTGTTGATAACTAATCAAAACTTGCAGTTCTTCCTGCCAAAGTTGACCGCTGTCGCGCAAACTGAGTAATTTATATAAGAAGTTAGTGGTTTTACCGGCGGCAGAAACCACCACAAGATCATCACTGTTACCATGGGTCAGTAAAATATGGGCAACACGGCGATAGCAATCAGCATCGGCTAAACTCGAACCACCAAACTTATGTAAATGACCTCGCGCCATTACGCACTCCTTAAACAACTACGACTTTTGCTGCTGCTATTTTACTTTGTTTCTTTAAAACTACAGCCAATATAAACGTTAATTAAGCTTATTTTACCTGAGTTCAGGTTATTTAATTGCTGCAACAGCGGCTAAACCGGCTGTTATATCAGCAACTAAATCGTCAGCATCTTCAATGCCAACAGATAGTCTCAATAAAGTGTCTTTAATACCAGCCTCTTGGCGTGCTTTGGCATCCATTGCTCTGTGGGTCATGGTAGCTGGAACGGCGACTAAACTTTCCACTCCGCCTAAACTTTCAGCAACACTGAATAAGGTCAACGCATTTAAAAATGCCACAACTTCAGCTTCGCCGCCTTGCAATTCAAAACTTAACATCGCGCCAAAGCCTTGTTGTTGCTTTGCCGCAATGTCGTGACCAGGATGGTCTTTTAAACCGGGATAATACACTTTGGCAACCACGTCACTGGCATTAAGTAATTCAACAATCTTTTGCGCATTACGTTGATGCTCACGAATACGCACAGCAAGAGTACGTAAGCCACGTAGCGTTAAGTAACTGTCAAACGCAGAGCCTGTTAATCCAAGGGTGTTAGACCACCAATGTAATAGCTCGCCTAGCTCAAGATCTTTTGCCACAACCGCCCCACCAACCACATCACTATGGCCGTTAATGTATTTGGTGGTTGAGTGAATCACAATGTCAGCACCTAGCAATAATGGTTGCTGTAAAATAGGCGACAAAAAGGTGTTATCGACTGTCACTAATGCGCCAACATCGCGACAAGCGCGGCTAATCGCTTCAATATCAACGACGCGTAATAACGGATTTGAAGGCGTCTCTAACCACACCATTTTAGGCTTTTGCGCTATGGCTTGCTGCAATGCTTGAGCATCGGTTTGATCAACAACCAACAATTTAAATTGGCCTTTTTTAGCCAAATTGGTAAACAAACGGTAACTGCCACCATAACAATCGTGCGGGACCACTAATAAATCATCAGGGCCAAGTAAACTGGTCACCAAGGTAATCGCCGCCATACCAGTACAGGTCACCACACCCGTAGCACCTTGCTCAAGTTTAGCAATGGCGTCGCCTAATATGCATCGCGTTGGATTGCCTGAGCGGCTGTAGTCAAACTCACGGGGATTTTTGTGGCCATCAAAAGAATAATTGGTCGATAAATAAATAGGCGGGACCACTGCACCATATTGTGTGTCTGATTCAATACCCTGACGAACGGCCAATGTGGCGCTTTGATACTTAGTCATAAAGACTCCTAAAAATTTACAAACACACAAAAGAGATGTCTAGACGTCCAAATCTACCTAAGTGACGTGGGTTCGTCAACCTGTTTCGGACGTTTAGACGTCTAAACATAAAGAAATCTATTTGCAATCGTCACTAAATAGTAGCAATAATTTGACTAGAGACTGTAAGGGGTTAAAATCTGCCCCGTATTTATCGTTAAGGGTAAGTTAATGACTGAGTGGAATGGCGAATATATTAGCCCATATGCCGAACACGGCAAAAAAAATGAACAAGTAAAAAAAATTACGGTTTCTATCCCTTTAAAAGTATTAAAAGTACTGACAGATGAGCGTACCCGTCGCCAGATTAATAATCTGCGTCATGCAACTAACAGTGAACTGCTATGCGAAGCATTTTTGCATGCATACACTGGGCAACCGTTACCTAATGACGGCGACTTATCAAAAGATGAGCCCGATAGCATTCCTAGCGAAGCAAAAAAGCTAATGGATGAAATGGGAATTGAGTGGGAAGAACTCGAATAACCTCGCTTGTTTAATCGACAAACTTTGAAACTGCCCGTATAAGAAGCAGTGATAGTAATGTTTTTACAGAGAACAGATGATGTCATTTATCGAACCATCTACGTTGATACTGGCATCAGTTATCGTTTTTTTTGGCGCGCTAACTCAAAGCTTAATTGGCTTTGGGTTGGCCGTTGTTGCAAGCCCTCTGCTCTATATCGTTAACCCCCAACTTGTACCCGTACCCATCATTGTGATGGGGTTTGCTATTTCAGCAATGACCCTATTCAGAGAGCGCGGTCATCTGCAATTTAATGGATTACAATACGCGTTACTTGGACGAATACCAGGGGGCTTTGCCGGCGCAGGCTTATTGCTGTTTGCTCCACAAGCCATACTTGGGCTCATTATTGCAGCTATTGTGTATATTGCAGTGATTCTTAGCGTGTACAAAGTGACGGCCCCGATTAACCGCATTAGCTTATTTATTGCAGGAATATTCTCTGGGATTTTTGGCAACATAGCTGCTATTGGCGGCCCCCCTATGGCCATTTTACTCGCCGGGCAAGATGCCAACCAATTTAGGGCTGCGCTATCCGCCTTTTTTGTATTTAGCTCACTGATTGCGTTAGGTATTTTAGCCGCTGTTGGTTTAGTGGAAATAAAACATTTGTGGTTGTCACTCATGTTATTACCGTCTGTTATTGGAGGCTATCTGGTATCCGGTTTGTTAATCAATCATGTCGATAAAAACAAAACACGCACTGCAACTTTAATTTTATGTACCATCAGCGCCACGATATTAGTGGCTAAATCAATAATGGCATTAATTAACCTTAATTAGCTAACGCAAAAATCTTCTGTCTTTACTTGTCAAAAATATCCGTTAATCCGCCTATCAAACATCCTGCTTTAAACGCAATAGATCCAGATCACACCTAATCCATTAGATTTTTTTCAATTAACTTTTTTTCAATTAGTTTTTTCTCATGGATATGATCTACCTCAAATTAACACTACCCACTT
Source organism: Shewanella basaltis (assembly GCF_023283885.1). Taxonomy (GTDB): domain Bacteria; phylum Pseudomonadota; class Gammaproteobacteria; order Enterobacterales; family Shewanellaceae; genus Shewanella; species Shewanella basaltis. The sequence goes on along the minus strand of NZ_JAKILA010000022.1, from coordinate 7,408 downwards.
TTAGGTAACATTATTTACAGCAAATAAATATCTCCACATTGCTAAAGCAGTACCTATAAAAAGCCCATAGAGGACAAAATGATGAACAGTTACATAAAAGTTGGTATCGCAATCGCCATTGGATTATCGCTTAGCAGTCAGGTTTTGGCTGCTGACGGTGGCAACCCTAAAAAAGGTAAACACCTGTACAAAAAAGAATGTAAAGCCTGTCACAGTGCCAACAGTGAAGGTCCAGAACTCACTCCCATGACCAAAACCATGAGCCAATGGGATCGTTTTTTCACTCGTGACAAACACAAAGCAAAACCTGCCGTTTTTGAGGCGCTGTCTGAGCAAGAACTGAAAGATATTCAACAGTTTTTGTATGACCATGCAGCCGACTCAGATCAGCCAGCAACCTGCGGCTAAACCAATCATGCTGGCCGACGTTTCTTTGTAAACGCCAGATCAGCCAATAAGCAGATCTAAAAAATAGTGGGGCTTAGCCTCAGGGGATCTGACAACCAAAATTTGCCAAATCGATTCATTAATGGCAAACACGGGGGAGAAACATCATGAGAACACTTATTTCAATACTCGTTGCTAACGCACTTTTTATGAGTGGTGCAAGTTTAGCAGCTGATAGCGATGTGCAAAAAATTGCCGAGTTAGAAAAGCAGCTTGCCGAAATAACAGATGATTTAGATTACTTAAACTCGCGCGTTGACAAAACTGAACGTCACAGCGCGTTAGACAGGCTCGAAATCACCGGAGACTTTAGAACCAGAGCCCATTCACTGCATTATCAAAACGTCACCTGGAATCCAGCCATTAACGTCAATTTTTCTGACTTTGCCGCTAAAGCAATGGCAGGTACATTTGGCGATCCAAGCAGTGCCAGCTCACCTTTAGGGCAAATGATGATGGCCAACCCAGATTTAGCCACCGCGTTCCAAAGCGGAATGCTTCAAGGTGTCATGCCAATGGCATTAGGTCAGCCAACTCAACAAGACATAAACAATGATATTTTTTATACCACCCGCCTTCGCCTAAACCTTAATGCCAAAGTCTGGGACAATGTCAGCTTCGCAGGGCGTTTAACCATGTTTAAAAGCTGGGGAGACTCTACCGGCGTGAAAGTATTTGACTCATGGAACGCCTTTACAATGGACGGCACCAGCAGTGGCAGCACCAGTGGTGACGAATTAAAAGTCGAGCGAGCCTACTTTAACTGGAAAGACATCAATGGCAGCGGCGCCTATCTGTCTATCGGTCGTCGCCCCTCAACCTACGGCCCACCAAGTCACTACCGTGAAAATGAACTTCGTGGCGGCACGCCGTCAGGCCACCTCGTTAACTTTAACTTTGACGGCGCAACGTTAGGCTATGACTTAACAGACATTACCGGCATTGAAGGCCAAACCGTTCGTTTCTGCTACGGCCAGGGCTTTGAATCTCAATACGGTAATGGTGAGTTATTTGGCGATATTATCACTAAAGACACTCATCTTGGTGGCTTTAATATCGACGTCATCAACGACGGAAACCACTTTTTACAATTCACCTTATTTGGCGCTAAAGACGTAAACGACGGCTTTACTGGCACCATGGCCTTCCCGACACAACTGGCCAGTATTTTTGCTCCCACCATGTACCAAGACATGCAAAAATTTGAAAACTTTAATTTTGTTACACGAGTGCAACCCAGTGACGTGATAGGAGACATGTACCTAGGCGGCTTAGGGTATGCCTATGAAACTGACGAAGACATGAAAATGTTTGCATCGTTCGGTTGGACTCGTGCAGAACCCAGCGGAAATACAGGGATGTTTGGTGGCATGTTAAGTGATGCAATATTTGAAGCTGAGCTTAACAGCACGGGCACAGAAATTATTATGGTGCCAGCTCAAACCGTCGATACCGACACAAAAGATGGGTATGGCGTGTATGTGGGCATGCAAATTCCCGCACCCTACGGCAAGTTTGGCTTGGAATATAACTATGGTTCAAAATACTGGAGCCCATTTACTCAAGCACAAGATGACCCAATGGGCAGCAAATTAGCCACACGCGGCCATGTGGCCGAAGCCTATTACATTTTTGATATCAACCCTAACATGTTTATCAAGTTAGCAGGGCTGTATTACGACTATGAATACACAGGCAGTGGATCACCCGTAGGTGCCCCTCAAAAAGTCGACGATGTCATTGCTGGTAACGCTTATTCAATGTTACCAGTGGTAGACACCGCCTATGACATCAACGCATCACTGACCATTAACTTCTAATTTGAACATCTCATTGGTCCCCCTGAGCACAAGCTCAGGGGTAAGGACACATATCATGAAAACAATCACAGCACTGGCAGTATTCCTGATGTTAAGCAGTAGTGCACAGGCGGCTTTTAATCATAAAGAGGCTCTGCCGGGCCCCTTTGCCAATGGCCCAGAAATCACCAGCCAATGTTTAACCTGTCACCAACAACATGCCGAAGACTTTATGAAATCATCCCACTGGACATGGGAGCTAGAGCAAGAATTACCCGGCAGAACCGTTAAACGTGGCAAAAAGAACAGTATTAATAATTTTTGTGTGTCGATATCGGGTAACGAGCCCCGTTGCACCAGTTGCCATGCTGGCTATGGCTGGAAAGATTCAACATTTGACTTTAACGACATGACCAAAGTGGACTGCTTAGTGTGTCACGACACCACTGGGACTTACATGAAAGACCCAGCGGGTGCTGGCGAGGTATTTGGCAAAGTAGACTTAGCCAGAGTGGCCCAAAATGTGGGTGCGCCCGTACGCGATAACTGCGGCAGTTGCCACTTTTATGGCGGCGGTGGCGATGCGGTAAAACATGGCGATTTAGACTCGTCGATGTCATACCCTGATCGCGCAACCGATGTGCACATGGACACCGACGGCAATGATTTTCAATGCCAAGATTGCCACGTAACCGAAAAACATCAAATCAGTGGTAACGCCATGGGCGTGTCACCTGGTGGCGAAACCAAAATTGGGTGTGTCAATTGTCATGATAGCGCGCCACATCAAAACAAAAAGCTCAACACCCACACCGCCACAGTGGCATGTCAAACCTGTCATATCCCATCATTTGCGAAAGTTGAACCCACCAAAATGCATTGGGACTGGGAGGCTGCAGGTCAAGATCTTGAAGACACTATTGATGAAAATGGCAAGCACACCTTTAATAAAAAGAAAGGTCGTTTTATTTGGCAAAAAGATGTCCCACCACAATATGCTTGGTTTAATGGTAGTGCTGATGCGTACATGGCAGGCGATAAAATTGACCCAACTAAAACGGTAAAATTGGCTTACCCATTAGGCGACATCAATGACCCTAAAGCCAAAATTTATCCTTTTAAAGTGCATACTGGTAAGCAAATTTACGACACTGAACTGAACATTTTACTCACACCAAAAACCTACGGTGAAGGAGGATATTGGGATAAATTTGACTGGGACCTAGCGGCTAAATTGGGGATGGAAGCCAACCCAACTATGATAGAAAAAGGCCTTAAATACAGCGGCAAACATGGCTTTGTTGCAACTGAAATGTGGTGGCGCATCAACCATATGGTCACCCCCAAAGACAAGGCATTACAATGTAATGACTGCCATAACAAAGGGCAGCGTCTAGATTGGAAGGCACTCGGTTACGATGGCGACCCCATGAAAAACCGCAAAGGAGTTAAGCACGCTAAAGCGGAGTAACCAACCTAAACAAAACTTAACTAATTGATTAATACAAACTCAAAAGCAAACCGCCATCATTTTATTGATGGCGGTTTTATCTCATATACCGTATTCAGCTTATTGCCAACAAATCCAATCCCTCGCACTCAACATCTTGTTCAATGCCCGATATGGGATCGCGAAAGCGTAAACGCTTAGCCAATAATTGCAAAGGTTTGTCAAAGTTATCAGGCCCTTTAGGTTGTAACGTAGGGTAAAAGCGGTCATGTAAAATCGGCATACCTAAACTTTGCATATGCACACGCAATTGATGCGTTTTTCCTGTAATAGGGCTTAACTCAAACAAACCAACACCATTATTTACCGCCACTAAACTAATTTCTGAATGGCTATTTGCCTCACCCTCTTCAACCTGCATGGTAAAACTCGGATTAGCCGCCACAATGCGATTTTTAACCGTCCAACTCAAAGGCAACTTGGCAGTATTGTTGGCTAATTGTGCCAATATCTCAGGTGTTACGTTGGCAATAGCTTGGTAATCTTTACGAATATGGTCATCTAAAAAGAGTTGATGATAAGCATGGCGAGTTTGAGGATTGGTGGTCATTAACATCACCCCAGCGGTATCTTTATCAAGCCGATGAGCTGGGGCTATAGTGTCGATTTGAGTGGCAATGCGTAATCGATGCACTAAGCATTCGTTAACGTAATTGCCCCCGGGAGTGACAGGTAAAAAATGCGGCTTATAGACAATAATGGTGTCATTATCTTGGTACAGGATACGCTCATAAAAGGGAACTTTCGTTTCCGCGTTCACTTCACGATAGTAATACACCCTCGCGGTGGCTTGGTAAGCGGTATCTGCATTAATCAGCTCGCCATTTTGCCAATGTACCTTGCCATCGTTAATGCGCTGCAGCCATACTTTGGCATCAATTTGCTTAAAATGGTCCACTAAAAACGCCAGCACCGTCAGGTATGATTTGCCAGCTAACTCGCTGTCACGAGGCAGTACAATATATGAAGGCTGCGCCGCAATGGCTGTGGTGGAATGAGAGGCAGGATCGTTGGGGGCTAAATTGGGCATAAATAGGCTATACATAAAAACATAGGGAAAATTAATCACACTATGTTATCAGTGTATCGCCCATGATGCACCGCTTACACATCGACATGAGATTTAAGCAGTTGCAACACAAAATCCATGGTTTTATGGCAATCGGGTTGCTCAACTAATACCAACTTATCGCGATTGTACATTGGTAACACCTCAAGCCAGCGCTGGCTTACCCAGGTCGCATCTTCTAAATGCACCTGAGAATAAAGCTCGAGTAAATCAGGGTTCACTTGATAAAACTGCTCTAGTGCTGCGCTGATGATTTCGAACTCACCCGCTATTGGCTCTTGCCTCCAGTTTTGACACGGTAATGCGCGGGCTATCCAACTGCCATCTCGCTGCTGAGCGGCCGATAAAATAGTAACCCGTTGCGAGCCTTCAATCACAATACTTAAACTGTTATCTGCTAACTGGTTAAAATCAATAATATTGCAGCGAGTAGCACTGTTGTAACAGGGAAGTTCGCTATTGGCTTTTAGTGCTGCAAAGGCAAGCTGATAATGCCCCTTTAATACTTGGGCAATCATGCGCAGCTCACAAGGTGATGCGATACGAATTTCGAGACGTCCGCCCGGCAATAACACACCATCTTTAATTAACAGTGCCATTTCTTGTGTTTTCATCACAGCCTCCCACACCAAAGGTGAAGTACTGAACCAAAATCTAAGTCAGTATAACAAGTGTAGCAGTGGTCAATATTTCAACAACATAAGCACACTAAATAATGCTTATTAACGACATCGACCACCACTATTTGCTATTAGACCCGATCCAGTATGGCTATATTTCATACAAACAGTAAAAATGAACACATTTTAATCAACGCTATAAACGCTCAATGTGATCCATAATGTTGCCTTTTGCGACAATCTCAGCAAATTCATCAGCTAATTGTTGGCTTTGCTGCACACTTTGTTGCCAGTATGCAATGCGGCTGTCAGAGTCCAGATGTTTAAAATCTTCTCTGTCTGGAATTTTAGCAAAAGGCAAACTGGCAATAAATTGCTTACTCGGCGCCAAAATAAGGCCGTTGTGGTAGTTTGCCTTGGCTTTGCGCCACAATAATGACTTATCAAACCAACCAGGGCTCATATAAGGGTAAAAGTGAGGGTACAAACTCAATCCTGTCGCAGTAGGCAGTGGCATATCAAAATGGTAATCCGTAATCCCGCCATCGTAATAATGACCTTTGGGCGATCCTTGCAGATCTTTTACCGGATCAAGCAACAAAGGAATCGATCCCGTTGCCAATAACCCATGACGAATATTATCTTGAGTCAGCTCAACATGTTTAGTCGGCAAGTCTTTTAAACGTCTAAACGGTGACGCCGCATCTTTGTGGCTTAAAATGACTCGTTCAAAATGCCACCCCAAACTTTTACGATTAACAACATTGCTCACCGCCGCCATCGACAAGCCAACCATTAAGCCAAATTTAGCATGGATACGATTTAAATGGCGCGCACGGCAAGCCACCATATGATGGCGAATCAGGGGATTAGCCAAAATATCTGCACCTTGTTGTTCGCCCAAAATACCGTCAACAATTTGCAATACCTGAGCACTAACTTGCTCGCGCGTTGGCTTCGCCACGTCATAGCGCTGGTTAATATAAAAATGTTCAAAGCGCTCATAAGCGGCCAATGGGTTTTGCTGCGCCATGCAGGCTAACCGCCAGGCACCAGAAGAGGCTCCCATGGTATAAAGTGGGTCTTCACGGCCTTGGAAAAACTCGCTAAATAAGTATTTATCTAATCCGGCAATCGCAAGCCACTTAGGCCCACCAGAAGCAGCAAACAACTGAGTAAATAATGATTGTTGTAAGCCATTCGCTTCTAATTGCTCATAAGCGGTTGGTCCAGCAAGTAAACGTAATGCAGGCAATGTACAATCCTTCTTTAATTTTTAATGCTGATACTTTTGTAACACGGTATGCTTAACAAGCTATCATGTTTTTATGGTTTATATCTTACGGAATTTTTATGATTGTCGATACTCTAGCAAATCGCAACCTTTACACTCAACTCAGCCCTCGACTAGCTCGTGCATTGGCGCATCTTGCTGAAACCGATTTCAGCAAGCTTGAGGTAGGTAATTACCCATTAGACGGTAAAGATATATTTGTGATTGTAAATGACTACCAAACAAAACCGAAACACACACAGGCTTTTGAAGCACATCAAAAATACATTGATGTGCAATATGTGGTCAGTGGCGAAGAAGAATTTGGCTATTTGCCACTCGCCAACCAAACGCCCTCTAAAGCATATTTTGCCGACCACGATTATGCTAATTACGACTATGAATCTAACAAACAAGATGCGGCCTTTATTCCACTAAAAGCCGGCATGTTTGCTTTGTTTTTCCCTGGAGATATTCACATGCCAGGTACCAGCGACACACAGCAACACGTTCGTAAAGTGGTCATTAAGGTTCGTGTAGAGTAAGCCCAACAGTAAGTCGTACATCAATATCTTATTCACTAGGGCCTGTTGACCTTTCAAGGTTGTTTTTGCAGCGAATTGTTGGCCATTACTCATATACAAGTGCGCGGCAGAGACTTTGAGGTGTAGTTATTCTACATAAAAAGTC
>NZ_JAKILA010000021.1 GCF_023283885.1 Shewanella basaltis | reverse complement strand
TTGTGTTTTGAAGCACTTGGTTCAACTCACTCGGTGACTGCTTTCGCTGTCTGCCGTGTCAGTGGATGCGCATTATAGGCAGCAAAAGATTTAGTGCAACCCCTTTTTTAACGGTTTTATCTAAAAACAGTTCAAGTGGGCGCTATTTAAACAAAACACGTCTATGTCGTTTAAAAACACAACATAAATGTAACTTCAATGCATAGTTTTTAAAATTGACTATCACTAACTGCAGTTCGGGGCTGCAAGTTTTAGTTGGTTTTAGGTAGATAATAAGTATTGATAGGGTAATGATTGCGATTAAGCGCCTATACAATGCTGAGTTGGCAACTCAGCATCGTTAAAAAAAGCAACGCCATCTGGTGAATGGCGTAACTTATAATAAGATGGATTAATACTGACTGATATTGGTTTGGCCAAGATACTATTACACATTATCTTTTGTTGATGTGTTTTGAGAGGTATCTTCGCGATCATGTGTTTCTTGCTGGAGTTCTGTGTTATCTGCCACGATAGGCTCATCTCCTACAATATGTTCAACTTTTAATTTTTTGATGGTCTTAATTGTGATAAAAGGTCCTGATAAGGCATAGAGATAAAATCCTAGGCACAAAATAATCGCCGGTTCGACAGAAACAACAACAAATACACCAACCAGTAGTAGCATGACGATGAAATTAACTCTACCGCGCCAATCGACTTCTTTAAATGAGTGGTATCTAAAATTACTCACCATTAATAGGCCGGTTAAGGCGGTGACAAAAGCAACGATATAACTGATATTTGTTGGATCAATTTCGTATTCACTGCCGCTCCAAATACTTCCTGCTATTAACGCTGCCGCAGCAGGACTTGCTAAACCTTGGAAAAAACGTTTATCGGCAACACCGACTTGCGTGTTAAATCGGGCAAGTCTGAGTGCAGCAGATGCACAATAGATAAATGCCGCGAGCCATCCTATTTTACCTAAATCTTGCAAAGCCCAGTTATAAACTAATATTGCAGGGGCCATCCCAAACGACACCATGTCTGCCATGCTATCGTATTCGGCACCGAAATCGCTTTGGGTATTTGTCAGCCTTGCGACTCTTCCATCGAGTCCATCACAAATCATCGCAATAAAAATGGCTATCGCAGCTGATTCAAAATGACCATTCATAGATGAAATCACGGCATAGAACCCTGAAAAGAGCCCTGCTGTGGTAAATAAGTTAGGTAATAAGTAAATACCTTTATTTTTTACTGTTTGATTGGATGAATTTTGCATACACTTTAAACATTATTGCTTTAGATGTTGGATTTATACTCAAGATAGCATATTTTGGAACAATCAAGCATAGCGTCATTTTAGCCTTGGGAACTCACATGGGAATTTTTCGTTTAGTTATTAGTTTAACCATCATCGTTTTTAGCAGTTCATTATATGCTGCGACCATTTATACCTGGGTAGATAAATCAGGCGTTGTGCATTACAGCCAACAACCACCAAAAGATGTTGATGCCAAAAAGATTTATACAGAAGACATGGAACCGGCAAAAATAGGGACGAGCACTCCACAAAGAAAAACGGAGCAAAAGCCTGAGGAGTCTGAACTGGCCAAGTCTGCAAAAATCATTAATGAAAAAGATAAACAGCAGGCAAACGACATTTGTGAAAGCGCTAAACACAGTTTAAATGTGTTAAAAACGCACACTAATCTTAGTCAACAAAATAAACAAACCGGTGACACCTCAAAGATGACCGAAGAACAAAGACAAGCTGCAATTGCCGAAAACACAGAACGGGTTAAATTGTTTTGTAAGTAACCTAAAATGTAGATTGTTAAAAAATGAAAAGGGAGCATCAGCTCCCTTTTCGTTTTATTGCTTTTATGATTCGTGATTATTGCTCAAACACTAACTGACCATTAACCACATCGACGTTAATCATTTTACCTGGCAGCAATTGTCCGCGAAGGAGTTTTTGCGCCAATGGGTTTTCAACTTCTTGCTGTAGGGCACGTTTTAATGGACGCGCACCATAAACAGGGTCGAAACCGGCTTCTGCGATTAGCGATAACGCCGCATCAGTTAACTGAATATCAAACTCTTTCTCAGCCAACCGCTTACGCAATAGCTCAAGCTGAATGCTTGCAATATGTTTAATGTTCTCGGCATCCAATGGATGGAACACCACAGATTCATCGACACGGTTTAAAAACTCTGGACGGAAGTTTTGCATCACCACCTCCATCACGCTTTGTTTCATTTCATCATAACTGGCGTGACCAAAGCTTTCTTGGATACGATCTGAACCTAAGTTAGATGTCATGATGATGACGGTATTTTTAAAGTCAACCGTACGGCCTTGACCATCAGTTAACCTGCCGTCATCTAACACTTGCAGTAAAATGTTAAACACATCGGGATGCGCTTTTTCAACTTCATCAAGTAAAATAACTGAATACGGTTTACGACGAACCGCTTCTGTTAGATAGCCGCCCTCTTCATACCCGACATATCCAGGAGGTGCACCGACTAGGCGTGACACAGTGTGCTTTTCCATAAACTCTGACATATCGATGCGCACCAATGCCGATTCGGTATCAAACAAAAACTTAGCCAGTGATTTACAAAGCTCTGTTTTACCGACACCGGTTGGCCCAAGGAACAAAAATGAACCTATAGGGCGCTGTGGATCTGCAAGCCCTGCACGGCTACGACGAATGGCATTTGATACTGCATCGACGGCTTCATGTTGACCAATAACCCGTTCGTGTAATGCATCTTCCATGTGCAAGAGTTTTTCGCGCTCACCTTCAAGCATTTTTGAAACGGGAATGCCTGTTGCTTTTGATAACACTTCTGCAATTTCGATATCGGTAACCTTATTGCGTAATAAGGTCATATCTTGCATTTCAGCTTGTGACGCTAAATCGAGCTGCTTTTCAAGCTCAGGGATCCTTCCATACTGCAATTCGGACATGCGAGTTAAATCGCCGGCACGTCTTGCCACCTCTAAATCGAGGCGAGCTTGCTCAAGATCCGCTTTGATATGCTGCGTACCTGCAAGAGCGGCTTTTTCAGTATGCCAAATCTCATTGAGCTCAGCTGCGTGGCTTTCCACTTCTTTCAACTCTTGTTGTAAAAAGTCTAAACGTTTACGGCTGGCGTCGTCGGTTTCTTTACTGAGCGCTTGCTCTTCAAGCTTTAACTGAATCGCACGACGCTCTAATTTGTCCAACGCCTCTGGCTTAGAGTCGATTTGCATACGAATGCTCGATGCCGCTTCGTCAATTAAGTCGATAGCTTTGTCGGGTAATTTTCTGTCTGAAATATAACGATGTGACATGGTTGCTGCGGCAACAATGGCAGGATCGGTTATTTCAACATGATGATGCAATTCGTAACGCTCTTTTAAACCACGTAAAATAGCGATAGTGTCTTCAACACTAGGCTCATCAACAATCACTTTTTGGAAACGGCGCTCAAGTGCTGCATCTTTTTCAATGTATTGACGATACTCATCTAACGTTGTGGCGCCAACACAATGTAAGTCACCACGGGCTAACGCAGGCTTTAGCATGTTGCCAGCATCCATGGCACCTTCACCTTTACCGGCGCCCACCATGGTGTGCAGTTCATCAATAAACAAGATGACCTGCCCTTCTTCTTGTGACAACTCGTTTAATACTGCTTTTAAACGTTCTTCAAACTCACCGCGATATTTTGCGCCAGCAATAAGCGAGCCCATGTCGAGTGATAACACTCGCTTGTTTTTAATGCCCTCTGGCACCTCACCATTAATGATCCGTTGCGCCAGCCCTTCAACAATGGCTGTTTTACCTACGCCTGGCTCACCGATTAACACAGGGTTGTTTTTACTCCGGCGCTGCAACACCTGAATGGTGCGGCGAATTTCATCGTCACGACCAATCACAGGATCCAGTTTGCCCTGCTCGGCACGCTCGGTTAAATCAACGGTAAACTTTTTTAACGCTTGGCGCTGATCTTCTGCATTTGGATCATCAACTTTTTGACCTCCACGCATGTCCTCAATGGTTTTTTCCATGAGTTCTTTGCTGGCACCCGACTCTTTTAACGCTTTTGACAGTGCATCGTTGTTTTCAAGTGCCGCTAACACAAACAATTCAGACGAGATGTATTTGTCTTTACGTTTTTGGGCGAGCTTGTCGCATAAATTCAGTAGACGGATTAATCCTTGAGACAATTGAACATCGCCACCAGTACCATCAACTTGTGGTAAACGCTCCAACTCCTGGGTCACGGCAGAACGAAGCGCGCTAACACGAATGCCAGCTTGGGTTAATAATGGATGAATAGAGCCAGAATCTTGATTGAGTAGCGCCATCATTAAGTGAGTGGGTTCGATAAATTGATGATCGCGCCCCAAGGCTAATGATTGGGCATCAGAAATGGCAATTTGAAACTTATTAGTCATACGATCGAGTCTCATATAACCTCCTAGGATCTGATACTTATGTAATGGGAAATTAATTCAGAAATGAATAATTTGTTACTTTAAAGATGGGGGCGATAATTTTAAATTCAAGCTTAAAACTTAATCTAGATCAAAAAATTGTTCGTTTTTTGAACTTGGCAAGTTCGTTAAGATTTTAACCAAATAAGCGATGCCATACGGCCAGTGTGATGATCGCGACGGTAAGAAAAATAATCAGAATGAGAAAAGGTACACACGTTGGCATTAAACACTTGTGACACGCCCATTTGTAACAAACGGAACGTCGCAAGGCCTGGCAAATCGGCAAGGTACTTATTGTTATGTGCCGTAAAATATTGTTCAGCATAAGGGTGTTTTTGTATAAAAGCCTCCCGCACCTCTGCCCCGACCTCAAAAGTCTGTGGCCCAATTGCAGGGCCTAAATAAGCCATAAGCTCAGTTGTTGGTGTGTTAAATAGTGCAACGGTTTGTTCAATAATGCCAGCACACAACCCACGCCAACCAGCATGTGCTGCTGCAATTTCAGTACCTTGTTGATTGCACAACAATACAGGTAAACAGTCTGCTGTCATCACAGCGCAAACATCACCGGCTTTATTGCTATAACTTGCATCGGCTTTAATAGGTAAATCACTGGGCGATTCACTCAGTTGTAGATGCGCCATATTCACCACTTCTACACCATGCACCTGTTCAAGCCATAGTGGTTCAGCAGGTAAAGATAATCGCTCGCGTAAAGAAGCACGATTAGCCAAAACATGTTGTTGATTATCGCCAACATGTAACCCTAAATTTAAACTGTCAAATGGCGCTAAACTGCATCCGCCATGTCGATCTGTCATCGCTATTGCGACATTATCAGGTAAAGGCCAATCGTGCTGGAGCATTATAAATACTCGATAGGATTTAATTGCGTATCAGCACGCAAGGCTTTGGTCAGCTCAACCATGTCATCAGGAATTGGCGCATGCCAGGTCATGATTTCGCAGGTAAATGGATGCGCTAACTCTAAACGCACCGCATGTAATGCCTGGCGGTTAAAGCTTTTGAGTAATTCAAAAAATTCTGGGCTGGCATTTTTAGGGGGTCTTGGGCGGCCACCATAAACAGGATCGCCAACCAATACATGACCAATGTGCGCCATGTGTACACGAATTTGATGAGTACGGCCGGTTTCTAGGCGTAAACGCAAACGCGTATGGGCGCGGAACTTTTCAGCCACACGGTAATGTGTCACTGACGGACGCCCCCCATGAATCACCGCCATTTGTGTCCGTCTTGTAGCATGACGTTCAATCGGCTCATCCACTGTGCCACCCGCAGTCATGGTACCGAGCACAATCGCTTCATATTCACGTACAATGTCACGTGCTTGCAATGCTGCAACCAAATGAGTTTGCGCCTCAACGGTTTTGGCTACGACCATTAACCCCGTTGTGTCTTTGTCTAAACGGTGCACGATACCGGCTCTTGGGACATGTTCAATGTCTGGGCAATGATGTAATAAGGCATTCATCAATGTGCCGTCAGCATTACCAGCACCAGGATGCACAACTAGACCTGCTTGCTTATTAACAACAATGATATGGTCATCTTCATAAACAATATTTAAATCGATAGCTTGTGCCTTCGCACGCACTTCTTCTTCAAGTGTGGCTGCAACTTCTATCAATTGAGACTCGAAAACCTTTTCCCGAGGCTTATCAACTGTGATACCGTCAACAGTAACTGCACCAGATAGGATCCATTCCTTGATGCGTGTGCGCGAGTAATCAGGGAACAAACCAGCTAATGCTTGGTCTAATCTTAGACCGGTTTGTGTTGCTGTGATCTCGCTTTTTAGATTAATCTCTTGTGTCATAGGAACCGTACCCCAGTTTAGGGGTCCAAAGTGAATGTGCTATCTGTTACAATCGGATGTTTTCTATTTTACCGTGAAATGGAAAAATTCTTAACAACAACTTAAAAAGAATTGAATTCAAGTATGTATAAAATTGCCCAAGGTGCCGCCCTAGTATTACTCTCACTGGCTTTAACAGCCTGTAGTAGCAGTCCAGAAGAAGATGAATTTACAAGAAAAGCATCTCCTGATCAGCTCTATTCTCAAGCAAGAACATCAATGGAGTTAGGAAATTACTCTAAAGCCGTACGTTCACTTGAAGCATTAGACTCTCGTTATCCTTTTGGCCCGCACAAAACCCAAGTGCAATTAGACTTGATTTATGCGTATTACAAAATGGATGATGCTGCCTCTGGAATTGCCAACATTGACCGCTTTTTACGCCTCAATCCAACGCATCCGAATATTGATTACGTGCATTATATGCGTGGTTTAACCAATATGCAGGCAGATAGTTATTTATTTCACGATTTAATGAACATCGATCGTACTGATCGTGATCCTAAAAATGCACAAGATGCATTTAAAGACTTTGATCGCTTAATTAAATCTTACCCAAACAGTAAGTACGCCGCCGATGCGCAACATCGTATGCAGTATTTGAAAAACCGTTTAGCACAGTATTCTATTCAGGTAGCCGAATATTATATCAAAATGAACGCATGGAGTGCAGCAGCAGTTCGTGCGCAAACGGTTATGGAAAAATTCCCGGGGACGCCTGCAACCGAACGAGCATTAGAAATCATGTCTGAAGCTTACGGCGAACTAGGTCAAGAAAAGCTCCAAAAGCACATAAAAATGGTGATGCGAGCAAACTTCCCTAACAATGACATTCTCACGAACGAGTGATTATCTATCATTGCATTAAACTAACGCTCTTCGGAGCGTTTTTTTATAGATGTAAAAAGAGCAAAGTACTTTTTAAGTGCGAAACTAACTTGTGGGCAGTGATACAAATCCGCATGAGCGCGCTATTTAGCGAACATTATTAGTACACAATTCGCGACAGCGTTTTGAGGGCATAGTGCGCTCAGCAACAGCGCCTAAAGAAGATCACGTTGCTAATTTCGCACTTCTGCTCCAATTATGGTTTCAAATGACGTTATGCAACTAAACGGCGACTAAAATAGCTCGCATTCAATCATGATTCGTCATAAACAAAATGAATAAATTTACGCCGATACGGGCAAAATACGTTCAAACGAATCGTTTTTTAAGATAAATGGTAAAAACAAGTTGACTCAACAGGCCAAAACCCTTTAAATTGCGTCCGTCGCCCGAATAGCTCAGTCGGTAGAGCAGAGGATTGAAAATCCTCGTGTCCCTGGTTCGATTCCGGGTTCGGGCACCATATTTACATTGGTGGCTAACGCGACTAATAAAAGATTAACAAAAAGGCCTCGCATTGCGAGGCCTTTTTGTTTTCAGTTCTATTAATACCAATCCTTGTACGAATGCGGCCTCCCTCATTACATAGGCTCAATGTAATCGACCATTAGCTGGACTGTTTGATTACCACGAAACTCATTCACATCTAGCTTATAAACAATCCTTGCTTGCTCAATCGTGGCGTCGGGCCAAATAGCAAGATCAATATTAAATGCAATACCATCGAGCATTAAGGTGCCGCATAAGGTTTCTACAAGTAATTTGAGATGCTTTTCACCCACAATACGCTGCTGAACAATTTTAAACACACCGTCAAACAGTGGCTCTTCAAATGATTGCCCCCAAGGGCCTGCATTACGCAAAATAAACGCTGTATCAAGACTTATCAACTCAGGTGATAATTCACCATCAGACAATAACTCACCGGTCAATTGCTCGTAATCTAAGATGTCTCGTACGGCATTATCATAAACACGTTTAAACTGTTCAAATGCATCTGCTTTAAGCGATAACCCCGCCGCCATTGCATGACCACCAAATTTGATGATCATTCCTGGGTGTTGACTATTTATACGCTCAAGCAAGTCACGCATGTGTAAGCCCTTAATTGAACGAGCAGAGCCTTTAATTTCGCCCTCTCCTGCATCGGCAAATGCAATCACTGGGCGGTGGTAGCGATCTTTTATACGAGAAGCCAGAATACCAATTACGCCTTGATGCCAGTCTTCTTGAAATATAGCAATCCCCCAAGGCAAGTCATCTTCGTTAAGCGACACTTTTTGTAAACTATTAAGTGCTTCTTGCTGCATACCCGTTTCAAGTTCACGGCGCTCTTGATTTAATCCGTCAAGCTCAGCAGCCATTCTTCTGGCCAGCATGATGTCGTCACACAACAGGGTCTCAACCCCAAGCGCCATTTCATCTAATCTTCCTGCCGCATTTAGCCTTGGTCCCACAGCAAAACCAAAATCGGCGGCGACAATTTTCTCCGGACGTCGCTTGGCAACCTCAAGTAATGCGGTAATCCCCACTCGGCATCGGCCGCTTCTAACACGCTGCAGACCGGCATTAACTAGAATACGGTTATTAGCATCTAATGACACCACGTCAGCAACGGTGCCCAGAGCAACAATGTCGAGCAAGCTACCCAGGTTAGGTTCAGCAATGCCCTGTTGCTGGTACCAATTGCGTTGACGTAATTCTGCTCTAAGTGCCGACATTAAATAAAAAGCAACACCGACACCGGCAATCGACTTACTGGCAAAGGGACACCCAGGTTGGTTCGGGTTCACAATCACATCGGCATTAGGCAATGAAGCACCCGGCAAGTGATGATCAGTTACAACAACTTGCATGCCAAGTAATTTGGCTGCGGCAACGCCCTCAATAGATGAAATGCCATTGTCTACGGTAATTAACATATCAGCATTTTTAGCATAAGCGACTGCAACTATCTCTGGGCTTAAGCCATAACCATAATCAAAGCGATTGGGGATCAAGTAATCAAGGTTTTTAGCCCCCATCATTCTCAACGCTAATATGCATACACTGGTTGACGTGGCGCCATCTGCATCAAAGTCACCAACGATTAATATCGACTTGTTTGCCGCAATTGCATCGGCTACTAACACCGCGGCCTCAGTCAAGCCCTTCATCGTTTCTGGACGCAATAGCTGAGTTAACGCTAACTCGCAATCGTCCGCCCGCACACCTCGACGCGCATAAAGTTGCTTTAAAAATGGCGGTATTGTGGCGGGTAAGTGTGAATCATCAACCTGAGGACGACGGACTATTTTATGTGACAAAAGGCAACCTTAATCTAACAATGAATGGGTTCGTACGGTGCATAACTTAAATGATAACTTATACCAACTAGCGTGTTTGAGGTAAAAATAAAAAGGTGAGCCTGAGCTCACCTAAGATTTTACGCTGTTAATATTCGCTTGACGATATTGAATTATAAATTTGCTTCAATAGTGCGTAATAAGTCAGCAGGAGATTGATAACCAGGAACCATAGTCCCGTTTTCTAACACGAGTGCAGGCGTGCCATTGATACCAAACGATTGGCCCAACTGATACTGTTTCTTTATATCAACATCACAACTTGCCGCTTTAACATTGCCACCATTTTTTGCCTCTGTCATGGCTTTAAGCGGATCTTTTGCACACCAAACGGCCTGCATTTCATCAGCGTTTGCTGAAGGTATACCCGCTCGAGGGTAAGCTAAATAACGAACAGTAATGCCTAAATCGTTATACCCTTGCATTTGATTATGTAACTTACGGCAATAACCACAATCAACGTCAGTAAACACAGTCACCACGTGTTTTTCATTTTTTGCCTTGTAAACTAACATGTCTTTTTCTATGGGCTTAAGCATCTCTAAACGAGGTCCTGCAAGTGCAGCTTCGGTTAAGTTTTTCATTCCCTGCTTCATGTCGTATAAATTACCATGAAATAGTTTGCTGCCATCTTTAGTCACATAAAGCACGCCACGGTCAGTAAATACTTGATATAAGCCATCGACCGGCGAAGATTGGATCAACGACACATTCACACCTAAAGTATCGCTTAGGGTTTGTTTTAACACTGATTCATTTGAGACATCGGTTGCTGGTGCAGCAAACACGGTAGGAGCAATAACAAGGCTGGCAACGAGGGCAAATGCTGTGGTTAACTTCATGATAATTCCTAATATTACACGGGTGATTGAATAGACCCGACTTCGTAAGCAAAACTTACAGATTTAATTAAATGAACGCAACAAATACTCAAACTCTTAAATGTAAGGATTTGATATCAACAGGCCCTAACCACGAGGATGATGCAGGCTATGCAATTGCTGCAAGCGCACTTTAGCGACATGAGTATAAATTTGTGTTGTAGACAAATCACTGTGACCTAGTAGCAATTGAACAACCCGTAAATCTGCCCCATGGTTTAGTAAATGAGTTGCAAACGCATGACGCAGTGTGTGTGGCGATAAATGACAAGTGATCCCCGCTCTTGATGCATACAATTTAATTCGATGCCAAAATGTTTGTCGGGTCATCATTTGCCCTCGACGTGATGGAAATACCACATCAGATTGCTTCATATTTAACAGCTCAACACGCGCAAAACGAATGTAGTGTTCTATTTCAGTAATGGCCAATTCACCCAATGGCACTAAACGCTCTTTGCCCCCCTTGCCAATAATCCTCACCAATCCTTGACGTAAGCTAATTTGTTCCATGGTCAACCCCACAAGCTCACTCACCCTTAACCCCGTGGCATAAAGCAACTCCAGCATCGCTTTATCACGGCATTCAATCGGATCATCACTATTAGGCTCAGAAAGTAAGCTGTCGACGTGCGCTTCTGATAGCGAGTCGGGTAAATGACGTATTAACTTAGGTGACTTTATCAATGCTGTAGGGTTATTGTTCACGTATTTTTTGACCAGTAAATAGCCATAAAAGCGCCTAAGACTACTGAGCATTCTTGCCGTGCTACTTTTAGCAAAATTCTGCTCAAAACGTAGACTTAAATAGTCACGTAACGTGTCTTGATTAACCGATAATAAATCTCCACCAGTTGACAACACATAACGCTCTACATGCTGTAAATCGGTACGATAAGACGCAATGGTATTATCGCTTAAGCCTTTTGTAGACCATAAGTCATCTAAAAACTCATTAATCAATGGATTGGGTTGGTAAGCAGCTTTAACCAAAATAAAATCTCAATCTAACACGAAAAAAAACGACGTTAGATAAAGTATCATAACGTCGTTATCAAGTTTGTCTTTTTTTAATACAAGCCAAATCTATACTGGCTTGCGGTTATTTTGCTGCCATTGTTTTATGTGGGATAAACACACACGCAATAGCGGTTAGCGCGGTAGGGAGTAACCAAGCCATGCCTTCTTTATGCAACGGCATAAAATCAAGGAAGCTCATATCCATACCCGCTGTTTGTAACCCGTCAAACACGCCAAAAAACAGCGCAACACTTAAAATCATCCGATGCGAAAACGCTGGGCGAGCAAATCGCTCAGTTAAAAACGTAACCAGCACTAAAGCAATCGCCACAGGATAAATCGTCATCAACACAGGAATACTGATACTAATTAACTGCGATAACCCCACGTTAGCAACCGTGGCACAAATGACACTGAGTACAACTACAAGTAACTTATATGACAAGCTCGGCATCAGTTCATTAAAAAATTCAGAACATGCCGTGACCAAACCAACCGCAGTGGTTAAACACGCTAGAGTCACCACAGCCGACAACATTAACGTACCGGTACTGCCAAAATGATGAGTCACATAGTTTGTGAGTATTTGTCCGCCGTTATCAGCACCGATGGCAAAATCACCCGCTGAAGCGCCCAAATAAAAGAGAGACACATACACAAATGCCAACCCACCAGCGGCAATAAACGCAGCTCTAACAAGATACTTGGTTTGATCTGCCGCATCGTTTACGCCTTTTTTACGCAATAAATCAATAATCAACATACCAAACATCAGCGATGCCAGGGTATCCATGGTGTTGTAGCCTTCAATAATCCCTTTGGTCAGTGGGCTATTGACATAATCACCCACAGGCTGATTGACAGGGAAACCAGGTAAAATAATCACCGAACAGGCTAAACCGACCAATAATAATATCAGCACTGGCGTTAACACTTTACCGACGTTATCTAATAACTTGCCAGGAAATAACGACAAAAACATCACAATAGAGAAAAAGACCAAAGTGTAAACAAGCTGGGCAATATTAAACTCTTTACCGCCCAGCATCATTAACGCATCAGGGTGACTAATAAATGGTCTGGCACCAATTTCAAATGCCACTAAACCAGTACGGGGCGCAGCAAATGCTGGGCCGATTATAATATAAATAGCTATCGCCAACGCAGTGGCAGCAAACGCAGGCAATAACGCCATGACTTTACCGTTTGCTTTTGCAACCGCAATTAAGCCGATCAACGGCATGCCCACTGCGGTTATCAAAAAACCAAGCATAGCAAACGACATGTTCTCACCCGCTAACATGCCTGCAAATGGAGGGAAAATTAAGTTGCCTGCGCCTAAAAAAAACGCAAAGGTCATAAATCCTAACCCTATTGTATCGGTCAAACTCATCTTGGTTGTTTGCACTACTCGCCTCTTCTTATTGTTATGTTTTTTAACAAACCTAATTGAAAACGGCATATTTAGCTACTTCAGACCAGAATGCTGCCAATTTTTTTGTAAAGTTAAAAATACACTTTTAAATGATAAATTTTGCACTAATCCAAGAAAAAAAGAGCTTAAAAGCCAGTGCCACACAGCAAATCTTTAGCAAATTAGCTTAAATTAGACTTTTTACTCAGTTTTAATGATTAAACGCGGCCAAACTAATATCAAACATTGCAAAACCACACAAGCATTGGGCGCTAAAATGATAAAAATAACTTATTAATGGCGAAATAATGACAGGCATTGTATGTAGATTAACCAGCTCGATATATTGACTTAATTTTTGTTTAACAAAATATCAACCATAAACATATTCATGCATTTAAGCGACGACATCGCAAACCAAAGCGATTATCATCCCAATTAATGTTTACCTTTATTGTATCGCCCACGTTGTTATGCCTTTTACATTTAAACAATTCCATATCGATGATCAACAATGCGGAATGGCCGTCAGTACTGACTCAGTCATTCTTGGGGCTTGGGCAGAATTATCACAATCGGACAACATCCTTGATATTGGTGCAGGAAGCGGTTTACTCAGTTTAATGGCCGCGCAAAGAAGTCATGAGCAAACTAAAATTACCGCTGTAGAAATTGACAGCGCGGCAGCTCAAGCCTGTGTAAAAAATATTGCGAATAGTCCGTGGCCAACAAAAGTTCAATTATTTCAAGGGTCCATTCAGGCGTTTGAGCAGCAACATAATCAACATTCAGCGCCATTATTTGACCATATCATTTGCAACCCACCTTACTTTGAACAAGGTACTCAAGCCAAAAACAGTGCCCGAGCAGACGCAAGACACACCAACACCCTCTCTTTTGCCGCATTACAACAAGCTATTAGCCGCCTGCTTGCACCGCAGGGCAATGCCAGTATCATTTTGCCGCAACAAAGTTTGAACAGCTTTATTGGGCAGCTTGATGAGCATGGGTTATTTGTCAGCAAACATCTGGAGATTATTAGCACGCCAGGCAAGCCGGCTAACCGTTCCATTTTGGTTCTTCAACATACGTTAACAACCTCGCAAGATGAGGCTAATTGCCATAAAACAGAATATCTTCAAATGACCATACGAAATAAAGCCGCTCAATACAGCCAAACCATGACAGAATTATGCCGTCCTTTTTACTTAAAGCTTTAGCATGCTCAATAGGTCAGCTATAATACTCAACTATTTTTCAGCGAGACCAGTGCATGCAATTTGAAGATTTCCAGCTCGACCCTAGCTTATTAGAGTCACTCAAGGCCATGGGACACAACAGCCCTACCACAATTCAACAGCAAACTATTCCATTGGCCATGGATCAGCAGGATATTTTAGCGCGTGCGCCTACTGGCACCGGTAAAACAGCCAGTTTTTTACTGCCTGCATTACAACATCTTATTGACTTCCCTCGTCGATTTGAAGGTCAAGCACGTATATTGGTATTGACACCGACACGCGAATTAGCCAGTCAAATACATCGTTATGCTTGTCACCTCGCCACCGGGCTAGACTTTAATATTGCCATTATTACGGGTGGTGTCCCCTATGGTCCTCAAGAAGCCGCACTTGCTGAAAACATTGATCTCTTAATCGCCACACCTGGCCGATTAATGGAATATTTAGATAAAGATAAATTTGATGCTACTGAAGTTGAAATCTTAATTATCGATGAAGCAGACCGCATGCTCGATATGGGATTTTCATCTGTAGTGCAAACTATTGCCATTGAGGCGCAAGGGCGCAAACAAAACATGTTGTTTTCGGCCACCTTAGAAGGCAATGGTGTTAACCGCTTTGCTCGTGAGCTCCTAAACGATCCTGTCATGATTGATGTAGAATCTCCTCGTAGCGAAAAAGCCAAAGTTCACCAGTGGATCCACCTTGCCGACGACAATGCCCATAAGTTTGCTTTGTTATGCCATATTTTACGTCAAGACAATGTTAAACGTGCCATCGTGTTTGTAAAAACCCGTGAAATCGTGGCCAGTTTAGAAGGCCAACTGCTTAAAGCCAATATCCCATGTGCATTTATGCGTGGCGACATGGAACAGAAAAAACGCTTCCAAGCTTTGGGGAAATTTTCTAAAGGCGAAGTTAACGTGTTACTTGCCACAGATGTTGCTGCCAGAGGCATCGACATTGACGATATCACTCATGTTATCAACTTTGATATGCCTCGCTCAGCTGATGCATACGTTCATCGTATTGGGCGTACAGCACGTGCAGGCGCTAAAGGAACGGCAATATCACTGGTAGAAGCGCATGACATGCGAATAGTCTCTAAGATTGAACGATACATCGAAATCCCGTTGAAGCGACGCGTGATTGAAGAGCTTCGTCCAAAGCATAAAGAAGCCAAAGTACCAGGCAAGAAAAAAGCGAATGCTAAAGATGCCAAAGTAAAATCGAAGAAATTTAAGAAAAAATAATTGTTAAATTTCCCTATAAAAAAGCGAATTACTGATTAATTCGCTTTTTTTGTCTCCAAAGAAACATATATTGCACTTAACTAGACGCTATACGGCGAAAATTGCAAAGAAACGTAAATGAAAGTATAAAAAACACTCAAACATATTCTTATGCTAAGCACCTGATTACTTATATCAAATACCAATAAAATCCACGCCTAGTGCCACATTAAATTTGCACTAAGCCCCTATTTGCTAAATTCCTGCCTAAAACCCATAAAAGCCCAAGCTTGAAACATTTTATTTACATCGATCTATTTAGATAAGCTGCAGAGTCTGTTAATTTAGAAGGAATGAGTAATAAAATGAATCTGAATGAACATGTTAGCCAACGTAGTTAACTGTCTTTAGCATTAATTGAGCATGGATACGCAAAAAAATGATAAAAATCATACTAAGAAGATTGTCACCCCTCCTGATTGTTATTGTGTTTGGTGGATTAGCCTTCGCACTGATTAATACCCAGGAAGCGCCCGAACAAAAAGATGAACCCATCAGTGTTCCCATTATTGATGTTCAAACGGTTGTACCGCAAACCTTATCATTAAACTTACCTTCCTATGGTGTTGTTAACCCTAAATATAAAACCCAATTAGTCACTGAAGTACAGGGCCGGATGCTAAGTATCTCGGCCCATTTTGTTGCCGGTGGCGTGGTGAAGAAAGGTCAACAACTGGCGGTTATCGAACCTTCCGATTATGAAGCGGATCTCATTCAGGCAGAAGCAACACTGGCACAAGCAACCGCGGCATTAAATGAAGAAAAAGCCCGCGGCGAAGTCGCTAAAATTGAATTTAAAGATTTTGCTCAAGGTGTCCCGCCAGAACTTGGATTACGTATCCCACAACTGAAAAAAGAACAAGCCAACGTTAAGTATGCCCAAGCCGCACTAGCACGAGCTAAACGAAATTTAGAACGAACAGTTATCCGCGCACCTTTCGATGGCATCATAAAAGCACGCAACGTCGATTTAGGACAATACGTTACCTTAGGTACCAATCTTGGGGAACTTTACGACACCAGCACCGCTGAAATTAGATTACCGCTAACAAACGAAGACTTGGCTTATTTAGAATCAGTTGACAACCCTGAAACCACCGTCACACTCACGGCGTTATTGGCAGGCAAACAAATGACCTGGCAAGGTAACATTGTTCGTAGCGAAAATGTTATCGACGAACAAACACGTATGGTGTACTTAGTGGCAGAGATTCACGACCCTTACCTGCGCAACCATCAAGCTGAAGGGCAATTACCATTAAAGTTTGGCAGCTTTGTTAATGCCATCATTACAGGCCGCACAGTCGATGATGTGGTCACGCTCCCTCGCCACGTTGTGCGTAATGGCCAAGTGGCTGTTGTCAGCAAAGACAATATCATCGAAATGCGCAAGGTAAACATTATTCGCTCAGACGTGAATAACATTTATATTCAAGGTAGTTTTAAACCCAATGAGCGCGTATCAACCACCAGCGTGAATAGCCTAAACTCTGGACAAATGATTAAAGTGCTTGGAGAACAAAGCAAAAACCAAAACAAGACTGCCGCACCAGACACCCACGACGCAACAAAAGTAGGTGAATAAACATGACCACAAATAAAGGAGTTATTGCCTGGTTCGCCAGCAACAGTGTGGCGGCGAACCTACTTATGATCATCTTAATTGTTGGCGGCTTATTCAGTGCCTTAATGATTAATAAAGAAATTTTCCCAAGCTTTGAATTAAACCTTATCAATGTCAATGTGGCTTATCCTGGGGCTGCACCACAGGAAATTGAAGAAGGAATTAACATCAAAATTGAAGAAGCCATTCAAGATATTAGTGGTATTAAAAAAGTCACTTCCGTTGCCAGCGACAGTGTAGGCGCGGTGACCATTGAAGTTGAAGACGGCTATGATGTGCAGCAAGTGCTAGACGAAGCCAAGCTCCGTATAGATGCCATTGCAACCTTCCCTGACAACATTGAAAAACCCAATATTTACCAAGTAAAGCCCGAAAACAGTGTCATTTGGGTATCAGTCTATGGCGATATGAGCCTTCATAATATGAAGGAAATGGCAAAAACCATTCGGGATGAAATCACAGATTTACCGGCTGTCACGCGCGCAAAAGTCAATGGTGTACGCGATTATGAAATTGGTATTGAGTTGTCTGAAGATAAACTTCGTGAATACGGCATCACCTTTACCCAAGTTGCCTTAGCGGTACAAAACTCATCAATCGATTTACCCGGTGGTGCGATCCGGGCGCAAGACGGTGACATTTTATTGCGCACCAAAGGTCAAGCTTACACCGCTGACGATTTTGCTCAAATCGTAGTTGATACTCGTGCTGATGGTAGCCGCATTATGCTGCCTCAAGTTGCAACCATTAATGATGATTTTGAAGAACGCTTAGAATACACACGCTTTAACGGCAAGCCTGCCGCCGTGATTGAAATAGCCAGTATTGATGATCAAAATGCGCTCGATATTGCCTCTCAAGTAAAAGACTATGTGGCTGAACGTAAAAAAAGCCTACCCAGTAATATTGAGCTCGATACCTGGGGAGACTTAACTCACTACCTGCAAGGCCGGCTAAACATGATGCTGTCAAACATGTTTTATGGCGCGCTACTGGTATTTATTATTTTAGCTCTGTTTTTAGACCTTAAACTCGCATTTTGGGTCATGATGGGGTTACCTGTGTGTTTTTTAGGTGCCATGCTATTAATGCCGCTTGAGCCGTTTAACATGTCAATTAACATGCTGACACTCTTTGCATTTATTCTGGTCTTAGGGATAGTTGTCGACGACGCCATTGTTATTGGCGAAAGCGCTTATACCGAATTAGAGGAAAATGGCCACTCACTAAACAACGTCATTAAAGGCGTACATAACGTGGCCATGCCAGCCACATTTGGCGTATTGACGACCATTGCAGCGTTTATTCCAATGATCATGGTATCGGGTCCTATGGGGATCATCTGGAAATCCATCGGTATGGTTGTGATTTTGTGTCTCGCCTTTTCGTTAGTGGAATCAAAATTGATTCTCCCTGCGCATTTAGCCAACATGAAAATCAAAAAACGCACCGCACCTACCAATGTATTTTCACGGATAAAATTCGCCATTAATGAATGGTTACAGCACTTTATTCACCACACCTACCGTCATTTTTTAGAGCGATGCATTAAGATACGTTACAGCGTTGTCGCCATGTTCATTGGCGTACTTATCTTGTCTGTTGCACTCGTCATCAGTGGTAAGGTTCGTTGGATTTTCTTCCCTGATATTCCATCAGACTTTATTCAAGTACAAATTGAAATGGAAGAAGGCAGTTCAGAACAAAACACCCTACATGTGCTTCAACAGGTTGAAGATGCCTTGTATAACATGAACGAAGAACTTGAAGCACAATACGGTTATCCAATGGTAAAACACAGTTACATTGAGCTAAGCTCTCGTAGCAGTGCGTTTGTGTTTACTGAATTAACCAAAGGGGAAGATCGCGATTTAGACGGTGTAGAAATCGCAGCGGCATGGCGTGAGAAAATACCCGAATTATTATCTGTCAAAAAACTAAACATTAATGCCAGCACCAACGATGCCGGTGGCGATTTGTCATTTAGGCTAACCGCTACAGACTTAGCGCAATTGTCAGAAGCCTCAAAAGCGCTAAAAACAAAGCTTGCCACTTACGAAGGCGTCTATGACATTACCGACAACTTCTCGTCGGGCTCACACGAAATACGCCTAAAAATTCGTCCAGAGGCACAAGCCCAAGGGCTGACCTTATCTGATTTGGCTCGCCAAGTACGTTACGGATTTTACGGTTATGAAGCTCAACGTATTTTACGTAACAAAGAAGAAGTCAAAGTGATGGTGCGCTACCCACTTGAACAGCGGCGCACGGTTGGCGATCTTGAAAACATGCTGATCCGCACACCAATGGGGGCTGCCGTTCCGTTTTCTACCGTTGCTGAGATTGAATTAGGCGAATCATATGCATCAATTACCCGTGTTGATGGTCGCAGAGCCATCACAATTTCGGCCAATGTAAATAAAAACAATGTTGAACCGTCAAAGATTGTGGCAGAAATTCAGGAAGCGTTTTTACCCGAATTAACGGCACGATTCCCTAAAGTCGCCTCTGCTTTAGATGGTGGTAGCTTAGACGAACAAAATGCCATGCTGGGTTTAGCACAAGGCTTTTTCTTTGCCATGTTCACCATTTTTGCGCTAATGGCTATACCATTAAAATCATACACTCAACCTCTGATTATCATGTCGGTGATCCCATTTGGCATGATTGGCGCGTTATTTGGTCACTACATGCTGGGGTTATCAATGAGCATATTAAGCTTGTGTGGTATTGTGGCATTAGCTGGGGTTGTGGTGAACGATTCACTGATTTTGGTCGACTTTGTTAACCGCGCACGTGAAGAAGGTAAGTCACTGATGCAGTCAGCAATAGACTCAGGTTGCTACCGTTTCAGGGCCATCATTTTAACCTCACTCACCACCTTTGTAGGCTTAGTCCCCATTATTATGGAAAAAAGTTTACAAGCTAAAATTGTCATACCAATGGCAACCTCACTGGCATTTGGTATCTTGTTCTCAACATTGGTGACGTTAATTTTAGTCCCCGTGCTTTACATCATTCTTGATGATATCAAACAGCTATTGAGAAGAATGTTTATTTGGTGGTGGAAACCTACCCCCCAGACTCCCGAAGGTGATTATCACACCGATAAACATTAATTGCTCAAGGACCAAGGCACATAAAAAAGTCACCACTTTATATGTGTCTAATGGTTTTTGATTAAAGTGTCGCTATATCGTCAGGTTACTCCTAACAAATAGCGACAACGCAGAGCTAGCGCTGCAGGGGCTTTGGGGGCTTAAAATGCCGCAGAACATCACTTGTTAGCCCTATGGTATTTTCATCAAACAGAGCTCTGGTAGCTCTGTTTTTTTGTTTTCTGGGAGCTAAGCAACATAGTCCACTGTTTTATTGGGCTAAAATATTGAGCATTACCGCCAATAAGTAACTTGCTATGACCAATAAAAGTTTACCGTCACCAACGTTAGTTTATGATATCGGCAGCCACCGTTATCTTAATATCACAGCCAGATGCACATTAAGATGTCAGTTTTGCCCTAAACATAATGGCTCAACACAGGTACACGACTACGATTTATCATTAAATAAGCGTATAACTGCCGTTGATATTATTCCGTTACTGGGTGATGTTACTGAGGTTGATGAATATGTGTTTTGCGGTTTTGGGGAGCCAACCCTTAACCTAGAATGCTTACTGCAAGTAGCTCATACGATTAAAGCCCGAGGAGGACGAGTAAGATTAAATACCGATGGGCTTGGTAATCTCTTTCACCGGCGTAATATTTTACCAGAACTAAGCCAATGCATAGACAGCATATCCATTTCACTTAATGCCGACACCCCCGAAGGATATCAACAGCACTGTCGCCCTAAACTTGCTGGTTCGTACGACGCATTGCTTGAATTTATTCATCAAGCTCCACAGTTTTTCTCACAGGTGCAAGCGAGCGCAATTAATGGCCTTAGCAATGTTGATATTTCTCGGTGTCGCAATATCGCAGAGCAAAACGGAGTAACATTCAAACAGCGCGAATTAGATAAGATTGGCTAAACAATTATCCTGTTAAAGCGTTTTTCCCACGCAGGCTTCATGCTAGTATTGCCACTATGTAACTGCTAAAAAAGTGACACAATGGCTAAGCGCAAATCGGTAAGCTCTCCCAACTCATTACTCATATCATCACAAGCCGCTCGTTGGTCTCAACAGCATGTATTGTCATTGTTAAGTCAAATACTGATTCTGTTGATTACAGTATTTATTGTCACTCACATGGTGGTCAGTCTTGGTGAACGACGTTTACAAGAAGACTGGGCAGACCAACGTTATAGCGAATTACAAACAGTTGCATCGCTTGCCTCAGATAAAGCTGCATTTTTGCAGTTCAGAACCCAAACATTTGCCAAAGCAGAATTGCTGCGCCAATACCTAGAGCAACCGTCACAAGTACAACAACAAAAAGTGATTGAAAGCTGGACATCATTAACCCAAAACATTCCTGAACTACTTGGCTTATCGTTATTTGATCCGCAAGGAAAATTGCGTTTTTCAACCACTGATAGTTTTGACAACATGCACATTCCAGCCACACTATTAGGCTCAGGGCGAAATATGGGCGGAAGTGATATTTACACATCGCCCATGTCTTTTACCCCTATTAACGGTTTACTTGAACCGTATTTTTATCAACTCTCTTGGATTGAAAACCCAGATCAAAGCATTAAAGGCTACCTCGTTACTTACAATTCGATCACCAAATTACTCGAAACCATTAAACCTGCTTTTTTTAACCAGAACTCGCCGTTGTTATTACTCGACACACAAGGTTTTTTATTTGCCGGAGCCAACCAACCAGAACCCTTGTCTAATATGCCAGATAATTTAGGTTCTAGTTTAAAGCAAACGTTTCCTGATTTATGGAAGGTAATGGCCATGAACAACTATGGTCAGTTTTACAGCGACGAGGCCACTTTTGTGTATTTAAAAGTGGAGTTAACCAGCCAATACGAAACTAAGCGTGAGTATTTTTTACTATCTTATATCCGCCACGATGATATTGCATCGCGTTATCTTGAATGGCGTTTAGTGATACTTATCGCAGGTGCGCTGATTGCTTTACTGGCCTGTGGTTTAATTATATTACGTCATTTGTTTGTGCTTGAGCGCCGAGCAAAACACAACAGTTTACAACTTAGCCACGGCCTATTTAACAGTGAAATAAGTTGTTTGATCGTCAATGATAACGGCCGTATTGGCAGCGCCAACCTTAAAGCTTCTAAAGCACTTGCATTGCCAATTGACACCTTAGTTGATCGTAGTATTCAACGCGTGCTAAACCTAGATGATGAACTGTTTAAACGTATAAAAGAGGCTCTGGCACATCATCAACAGTGGCGAGGTGAAATCAATATTGACAGTGAGAACAACACCACCTTGCAAGCCCACATTCGCAGCGAATTAAGCCCATACACTAAAGAGTGTTATTGGCTGATTACTTTTGAAGATATTACTGTGCTCTATGAGAGCCAGCGCCAAGCTTACTTATTCCAATTATTAAGCGAAAGCGCAGTTGCCACCGCCTTAACAGATGCCAATGGCAAGTTGATTAAATGCAACAGTAAATTTGACCATTTAATGTTATTAAACGGTGAAACAAACATTGCTATTACCGAGCTTTTAGGCAGCGAGCTAAACGAGCAATGGCACAATATTTGTTCTCAAATTAGTGTACAAGGCGAATGGAGCGCACAAATCATGCCCTTTACACAAAGTCGATATAGCCAGTGCCTTAAAACAACATTATCTGGACAGCTCGCCTACGACGGTGATATTGAATATCTGATTTGCACGTTTGAAGAAACACAGCCAATCGTAGCGCCACACAAACACAGCAATGTGTTTGGGCACCGAAGTGCAATCGTGCTGCGCATCAATGAACTTGAAAATCACTTTAATCATTTAAGCGAACAAACAAAAATTCAGTCCAGCTTACTGGTTATGGATATTAACCCTGAGGGCATTTTTAGCCACATGGGCAACGTAAGTCAGTTAGAAAAACGCCAAAAAGACATTGAATTACAATTATTAATCGAACTGCCACAAAACTACCAAATATCACAGTGGCAATTGGGTAAGTTAGTCATTTTACTGCCAGACACTGATGCCAATCGAGCACATCAATATGCTACCAATGTCATGTCTCGTTTAGACGAACATCATTTATCAGAAGGGATTAACATTGGTATTGCAGGATACGTGTCACCTCAAAGCCTTGAGCAATACCTTGCTAATGCAGAAATCGCACTTAAACGTGCTAAGCAGTCTGTTGATCAAAATATTTGCCAAGCATTTACACGCACAACCCATACCGATCATTTAAATTAACTCATTATTAGCCACCTGAGCCCCAGCACTGTATGGTCTGACATTGTTGGGGCTTATCCTAATCAGCACAACAATGTGATCATGCTTACGGGTTAACATCGCTTATCACTTAATTATCATGATGGTATTAGGTGAACAAACTGACATTGCTAAATCAAGGTTCAACTTGATGATGGTCAACAACTTGTGTGTCTTCATTTAGGTGAGTGTCTGACTCCAATGAGAAAGGCTGAATGTTATCCGGCAGCTTACTCTCGGTAATTTCAACAATACTTGAACGATTCATTGTCACTTTAAACCGTGCATACTCAGGTTGCTGTTTGCCATCTCGTAAAACAGCAACAAGATTAACTTGGTAACGACGTTCAACCGACTCATGGCTAATATTTCCATCGGACTCTTTATAAATTCTTGCTTTACCACGTTCTAAATGGCGAGCGAAAGGAACTAAGCTGAAGTTAACCTGCTCCTGAATTTGAGAGTATCCCGCTTCAAACGGTTTATTCGTCACTTTTGTGGCGATACGGTAATGCAGCACTGTTGAGTCAACTTTATTTTGACTGTGCCGCTGCTTCATGATTTCGGCCACCGTTTCAGGAATGTCTTGCGAACGCATAAACTCAAGCCAAACTAATTGTTTAGCGACAATTGCTTGGGTAGTCGTGTCACGCAATATACGGCTCCAGCGAGGACGTCCTCGTTGAATAAAGCGCCACATGGCGTTGCGAAAGTCCTCTTTAAAAATTTCCCTAAAACCATAAATCACAGCAAGAGTGAGCAATAAGGTTAACGTTAGTCCGTTAAAAAAACCCTGAGCTTTAATAATTAATGCAGACACCACGAGCATAACCAGCCCAGTAGCTAGACCTGTAACAAACTTTTTTAAGCCTACACCCAGTGGTTTTAGCTCTTCTTTTAACACAACACCTTGTTGAATTAAACGACGTAGCAGCAACATTTTATTAGAAATCCGATTAGGATCTTGCTGAGTTTGCAACGAATTATATTTACACACCTGCTCACGATAGTGATTTTCACTGCGACACAAGTTAAGCACCTTGTCTTTCACTTCACTGAAATCAGCACTACGAGGCGCGTACGCTAAAGTTTTTAGCAATTGCTGCTCACAAAACCACGAAAGATAATTATCAGCATGCTCAAAGTATGACTTCCACTTAGGATCGCTCGGTTCATTACGGCGAAACTTTTTAAGCAGCTGGATAACCACATCACACAGCTCGTCCAGTGCCATATAAAACTCACTGGTATCTGTCTTTTGGCGCAATTCTTTACCATCGGTTTCAATGGCAACGGCAAATTGATAAGCAAATAAATTAAGATATAAACGAAATTCTTCAAGGGTTCGTTTGTTTAAACTGACAAAACGAGATTGAACTAATGGCAGATGTAAACCTTTAGAATAATAAGAGCGACGACCAAGAATGCCGCTATGGTAGTACTCATCTTCATCTAGCGTATGAGAGCCAATGCCCATTTCTGTCGGGAGATAGAAGTATAAATCGAAGGCACGCTGATCCCCTGGCGCCATTTGATGACTAAATTTAATTGATAATGCTTCTTCTTGTTTTACTTTAACTTTTGCCACTGTTTTAACTTACATACCATTTAAAGTTTCATCGATATCATCGATAGTAACCTAATGATGAATTTATTCAATGTGGCTGAGGCACAACTGCCGGGATTATCTTACAAGACCATAAACTATTGCTGGGATTAAACGTTAACATTGCCCGAGAATGTTCGCGATCAATGTTAAGTATTTGCAACTCAATGGAGACATCATCATTGAGTTTAAGCTCTGGCGAGGCAAAGGTTAACTCATTAAGTAAGTATGGATGTAAGGCACTGCCCTCTTGCCACTGCAATGTTTTTACATTGAGCGCAAGCAGGTAACTTGATGAACCTAAATCCACCTGCCTAACTGCCCCCTGCATCACAGCATACTCGGACAAAGAAGCGCCAGATTGAAGCTGATAATGCAACTGCGCTTGTTCGTGTTCTATATTCACAATCAGCATTAACTCATCTGGCTCGGTAAGGGGCTGAAAATCAGCGAAATAACTGTCTGCATGACAAGAAAACTGCCATACATGATTTGGGGTTGAAAATTGCTCAAGCGCACTGGTTGCGCCAAAGACCACGAACATTAAACTAATCACACATGCTAGCTTGCCGTGCTTGGATAGCACAAAACGGCGAATACGTTTACGCCATCGGTAAGAACGTAAAAGTAACTTAGCCACAAATGTGCACCTTATGCAGCCACTCTTGGGTCATAAATGGCGAGTGCATGTTGTCGACTCTAATTTTGAGATTTTTATATAGCCAATCCGTTTTTGTCGATTGAGTCAGCAGAACACTCACATAATGTCGATCAGCGGAAATTGCTGCATAAATAGCATCCCAATGCACATCATGACACAAGCGTAACTGCGTAGATAAACAATCGGCATGTAAAATGGCATCTTGTGGTGTGTGGCTGTCAAACACAGATAACTGAATAACCTTACCGCTTGACGTCATCACCTGACGCAGCACGTCTGCTTTAGTAAACCAAGGCGGATTAATATGTGACCACAAAAAAAACAACATAGCTAACAATGTGCCAATAATGACGCCATATTGCCCCAATGATAGTAAACGATTAGGAAGTTCAAGTACTCTGGGATGCTTAATTGGGGTGGTGGGATACAAAATAACCCCTTGATCAGGAATGTACTCGATTAAGTCATGATGACTGGCACAGAGGTAATCGATGAGATGATATATAATACCAACCAATTCAGTATGAGTGAGTTGATGGGCTGCATTACCTGATATATCGACAGTGTCTAACTGACTTAATGGCACAACCTGGCCACGATGCTGAACCAATTGAGTAAGCACCCAATATTCATTAACGTTTAAATGCCACTGAGTCGATTTTGCTTGATCAACCAACAAATGCCGCTCAGTATCAAACCAACAACATCCTATTTGCATCGTCCTTTCTCAGCGCCGCTACTGATAGAAAAAGTATACTCCTAAAGCCATTTACTTATGGTTAAATGATCTTAAATCATGTAAAAAAATGATGGTTTCGTGAAGCTTAGCTCGAATATGAGGCGTTTTTTGAGCCAGATATCATTGCATGATTACAAATACAGTGAACGCTAATACGCTAAGGCCATAATAAAGACATAAAAAAAGCTGGCTAAGCCAGCTTTCTAAGATCATTCACATTATTTAAAAAGAATAAAGTAATGTCATGTTAGTTTCAGTGTCGGTGCTTTCTTTTGCATCTAGCGGATCACTGTTATAACGAACAATCACAGCAAACTTCATTGCCAGAGCGCCGATGATATTTGCCGTTAACGATGTTTCAGAACGTGCATCGAGTTTTTCACCCCAGTCGGCGACAAATTTCTGTTGAAATTTTGACGACTCGCCAAGCTTAGTTTGAAAGTCAACCACGGCGTGAACAACAACACTGTCATCACTGTCATAACCTTCTGACACAGATAACTCATCATCAAGTTGTTGATAGATATAACCAGGACCCGCTTCTGCTTTTAACGACATTCTGTCGGTATCGATAAAGCGATGACCGTAACCCGCTGAAGTGGTAGAGGTAAAATCATAACCAGTGAATGGATCAACTTCATAGTTAGTGTTAGCAAATAAATAACTCACATCATCAATTTGATAGTCCCCCTGCACGCCTAAAAAGTAGCGTTTAGCGGTCACTTCGTCAGTATCTTCTTTGTATAACCCTTCTGCTACATATTGGTTTTCCCAATCGCCTAACTCTTGTTTTAACGCTAAACGCGCTTTAAAAGAAGAGGTATCGGTATTACCTGTAGTGAGTGTGGCGCCTAATTCGGCTTCGCCTGCGAATGTCGCATCGCCTTCAACAAATTCACTTCCAGCATGTGCTGCAAATGGCATGGCCAGTGTAATAGCTGCAGTCAGTAGCAGTTTCTTCATGTCATTTCGTCCTTTATTTACGGTTTACAAAAACGTCTAAATGGCTATCTTGTTCAAATTTGCCCAAATACTATCATTTTAGCGAGTGGATTGAAAAAAATGTGACGTAAATCAACATTAAACAAAATACATTAACAGTGATCTATCAGCATTAACCCCGTCTGTAATCACCATGTAATCTGCGCTAGGCCACAAGGCTCTTAGTTTGCCAACGCCCACTTCGCCAGCGCCACAACATTGCCAACCCTCTTACCCACTCATCTAATGCTAAGGCAGCCCAAACACCTAACAGGCCAAATTCATAATGAATACCAAGTACATAAGCGCCAGGGACCGCAATACACCACATTGAAAATAAGCCCATAAAAAACGGAAACTTAGCATCACCACTGGCCCTTAATGCATTAATAACTACAAGGTTAAATGTTCTACCTGGCTCCATCACCAAAGTGAGTATAAATAATTGACCAACAAGTAAGGCGATGTCAGCTTCATCGGTAAATAGGCTCACAAGATTAGGGCCCCAAACCGCAACAAATAACGCCACAACAGTGGTGACAATCAGCCCTAATTTTAATGCGCGATACATTTGGTGCTCTGCCGCTTTTAGCTTTTTAGCCCCCACCATATGCCCAATAATAATTTCGTTACCTATGCCAATCGATAAACCAAACAGTAAAATAAACATACAAATTTGAAAATATAACGACTGTGCAGCAAGCGCTTTATCGCCCATTAACCCCACAAAGGAAGTCACCACCATAAATTGCAACATCCATGACACGTTTTCCCCTGCGGCAGGCAAACCAATATGGAACACTTTTTTTAGCATCTTCAGCTCTGGACGCAAAATGCTTGGAATATGTATCTTTATACCGGTATAGCGCACAAACAACACAGCCATAATTGTCATACCGACTAATCGCCCCACAACGGTGCTAATCGCAACACCAGCAACGCCCATTTGTGGTATACCAAACCAGCCATAAAGTAATAATAAGTTACCAACAAAGGTGATGATATTCATCGACAACGTGACCCACATTGCCTGCTGAGTAAATCCATGAGCTCGCATGCCTGCAGCTAAACACATTGCCATGGCTTCAGGAATAAGGCACAAACCCACAATATTGAGGTACAACTCGCCATCTGCCATGAGCTCTGCGGGTAAATTCATTAGCGTTAACATAACTGTGGCGCCCGTTAAAATGCCAATGGCAGCCACAAGTCCCACTAAAAAATTAAACCCAATAGACGAATACACCACCGCACTGGCTGCAGATTTATTTTGCGATCCTAAATACTGGGTGATCACCACACTTGCACCAATACTCACGAAACTAAATAACGTAATCGCCAATTCAAACACCATGTTGCCGACCGACAAAGCCGCCACGCCTTGATATGACACATGACTGATCATAAAGGTGTTCATAGCCGCAGTTAAAAAATGCAGTGCAAAATCAACAAACAAGGGCCAAGTTAATGAAAATAAAGATAAAGGCTTTTCTGAACTGGAATGCATAACGTGGTCTACTGTGAAGTTAACGTTGAGATTAATACAAGGTTATATCAATAAATGATGACATTTTAAGGGCGCAGATCATGCGTGATGACGTTTAAAAAAACAACATTTTTCGTAATTTATTTACAAAAAAATGGCCCACTGGATTCAGTGGGCCATTTCATAACAATATTGCCTAACTTGGTTTACATGATTTTTGGATCAAGTTCACCAGATTGATACGCTTTATACATAGCCTGTAAAGACTTAGGCTTAATTTTAGACGCCATACCCGCACAACCAAACGCTTCGTAACGCGTCGTACAAATGTCTGCCATTGCTTCCATCGATGCTTTTAAGAATTTACGTGGATCAAACTCAGCAGGATGTTCGGCCAAAAACTTACGAATAGCACCGGTTGAGGCTAAACGTAAATCAGTATCGATGTTGACCTTACGCACACCGTGCTTAATGCCTTCAACGATTTCTTCTAATGGCACACCATAAGTTTCTGGAATTGCACCGCCATATTGGTTAATGATTTGCAACCATTCTTGCGGCACAGATGAAGAGCCATGCATAACCAAATGGGTATTTGGAATACGCGCATGGATCTCTTTAATGCGATCAATACGCAACACATCACCAGTAGGTTTACGGCTAAACTTGTAAGCACCGTGGCTAGTACCAATTGCAATGGCTAATGCATCCACATGGGTGTCAGCAACAAAGCGAGCGGCTTCTTCAGGAGTGGTTAACAGTTGATCATGGCTCAACACACCTTCTGCGCCTACGCCGTCTTCTTCACCGGCCATCCCGGTTTCTAAGCTGCCTAAACAGCCAATTTCACCCTCAACTGACACTCCACAAGCGTGAGCGAATGCAACAGTACGGCGAGTGACATCAACGTTATATTCGTACGATGCAGGTGTTTTACCGTCAGCCATTAACGAGCCGTCCATCATCACAGATGACATGCCTAGCTGAATTGAACGCTGACAAATATCAGGGTCGGTGCCATGGTCCTGATGAATACAGACCGGAATATCCGGATATTGCTCAAGAGCTGCAGCCATCAGATATTTTAAAAACTGTGGGCGGGCATATTTACGTGCACCAGCTGATGCTTGCACAATCACAGGGCTGTCTGTTGCTTCAGCCGCTTGCATAATTGCACGCATTTGCTCGAGGTTATTCACGTTAAATGCAGGGACGCCATAACCATGCTCAGCAGCATGATCAAGCAATTGTCGTAGAGAGATAAGAGCCATTTTGTTCTCCATTAATAGGGTGATTGCTCACCTAGGTCGCTATCGTTTGGACAGATTTTAACGCTGTCACAACCTCATTCCTTTAGGCTATAACAGCGTGTTTTATTATAATAATTATATTTTTTGCAATAACTTAAGACGTGAACTTAAGCGCCACGTTTTTCAAGCATTGCGACTGCGGGTAACTCTTTACCTTCTAAAAACTCAAGGAAAGCACCACCTCCAGTAGAGATGTAAGACACTTTGTCAGCAATATTATATTTATCTACTGCTGCAAGGGTGTCGCCACCGCCCGCAATAGAAAAAGCTTTTGACTCAGCAATTGCTTGCGCAATACGTTTAGTGCCTTCACCAAATTGATCAAACTCGAATACGCCCACAGGGCCATTCCAGACTATCGTACCAGCTTGTTCAATTATTTTTGCCAGCGCTTCTGCACTATCTGGACCAATATCAAAAATCATATCGCCATCGGTCACATCCGTCACTGACTTAAGCGTTGCCGCAGCTGTTGGGCTAAACTCACTGGCAACGACCACATCCGTTGGCACCGGAATGTCGCCACCACGGCTTTGCGCATTAGCCACAAGACGCTTTGCTTCTTCAACTAAATCGGCTTCAAATAATGATTTACCGACTTTATGGCCCGCGGCAGCAATAAAGGTATTTGCAATGCCACCGCCAACAACTAATTGATCTACTTTTGTAGATAAACTTTCAAGTACCGTGAGCTTAGTTGATACTTTTGACCCACCCACAATAGCCACCATTGGGCGAGCAGGATTATCTAACGCTTTACCTAAAGCGTCTAATTCTTGCGCTAATAACGGGCCGGCGCAGGCAACAGGTGCATATACACCCACGCCGTGGGTAGAGGCTTGAGCGCGGTGTGCGGTACCAAAGGCATCCATCACGTATACGTCACACAATGCCGCCATTTTCTTGGCTAATGTGTCATCGTTTTTCCCTTCACCTAGGTTAAAACGGACGTTTTCAAACACTACCACTTCGCCAACATTAACATCAACACCATCAAGATAATCACTGACTAAACGCACTGGGCAAGTTAATGCTTTCGCTAAATAGTCGACCACAGGTTGCATTGAATACTCAGCATTAAATTCGCCTTCTGTCGGGCGACCTAAATGCGACATCACCATCACGGCGGCGCCTTTTTTAAGTGCAAGTTCAATGGTTGGAAGTGAAGCACGTAAGCGCGCATCGCTGGTCACCACACCGTCACTGACAGGTACATTTAAATCTTCACGAATAAGCACACGCTTATTTTGTAGATCTAAATCTGTCATATTAATAATTGCCATAATTAGCATTTCCTTTTTAAGTTAAAAACAAAACTTGTTTCGAGATATGCTTAGGTTGTATGCATCTTCATCACCTTTAAGCACCTCGAGTAACCGGCTTATTGCCCATTACTGAAATATTTGACCTTGTCAGTCAGTTTGCCTGGCTTGGATCATGGCTAAACTCGTATCAAGCATACGATTAGCAAAACCCCATTCGTTATCGCACCATAGTAATAACTTAACTAAATGACCGGCACTAACTCGTGTCTGGGTACCATCAACAATACTCGAACGTGGATCGTGGTTAAAGTCACACGACACCAACGGCTCGTCAGTATAGCCTAAAATACCATTAAAACTGCCGTTTGACGCACGTTGTAGCACATTGTTGATTTGTTCAATATCGACTTTTTTATTCAGCGTGACAGATAAATCGATCGCGGTCACATTGATGGTCGGTACTCGAACAGAAATAGCCTCAAATTTATCTTTCATGTGCGGCAAAATACGTTCAATCCCGCGAGCCAATTTGGTATCGACAGGAATGATAGACTGCCCAGCGGCACGCGTACGTCGTAAATCATCATGGTAAGCATCAATCACTTGCTGGTCATTCATTGCCGAGTGAATTGTGGTGATCGCCCCACTTTTAACCTCAAAATGCCGGTCCAGTACATCAATCACCGGCACAATACAATTAGTTGTGCATGATGCATTTGAAATAACCGTGTGCTCAGGTCGCAGCAAATCATGATTCACCCCATATACAATGGTGCCATCCACATCGGCAGACGATGGGTGACTAATCAACACTTGTTTTGCGCCAGCTTGAATGTGCGCTTCGCAAGCTTGACGGTCAATTAAGCTACCAGTGGCTTCATATACTATGTCAATGTCAAGATCGCGCCAAGGTAATGCACTGGCATCAGCTTGGTTAAGTAATTGAATGCTGTCGTCGCCAATCAGCAATTTATCACCATCGAGTTTAACGGTGTGCTGAAAACGACCATGAGTGGTGTCATATTGGGTAAGATGACAAATGGCTTCAGGTTTTGCGAGCTCATTGATGGCCACAATCTGAATTTGCTGACGTTTTCCAGACTCGTACAATGCACGAAGAATTGAGCGGCCAATCCGGCCATAACCATTAATTGCAACTCGAATCATTTAGGGTCCAGAGTATTCATCAAAAGTCCTAATATGATTACCCAGGGGTAATTATCTAATTAAGCGATTGATTTATTTTAACAAATCACGTGAAATTGCAGACA
The DNA here is from genome assembly GCF_023283885.1 of Shewanella basaltis. Classification (GTDB taxonomy): domain Bacteria; phylum Pseudomonadota; class Gammaproteobacteria; order Enterobacterales; family Shewanellaceae; genus Shewanella; species Shewanella basaltis. The sequence continues at coordinate 55,137 of NZ_JAKILA010000021.1, read as the reverse complement.
TAAAAAAACGACCTACAATTGCATTGCAGGTCGTCATTATACAGATTAAACACTTAATAGATAAGTGTTTAATGGCAAGCGATTATCCTAAAGACTGGACAGTTTTTACTACATTATCAACAGTGAAACCGAAATGTTTAAGTAAATCACCACCAGGAGCAGACTCACCAAAGGTTGTCATACCCACAACGCCGCCTTCAAAACCAACATACTTATACCAAAAATCAGTATGAGCCGCTTCTATCGCCACGCGTTTAGTGACCGCTTTTGGTAATACAGACTCTTTATAAGCTGCATCTTGCTTGTCAAATTCAGTAGTCGATGGCATTGAAACCACACGCACTTTTTGACCAAGCTTAGTGAGCTCTGCTGCTGAGTCCATCGCTAATTGCACTTCACTGCCTGTTGCAATCAAAATCACGTCAGCAGTACCTTCACAATCAGATAACACATAACCACCTTTGGCAACGTTAGCTAATTGCTCAGCAGTACGTGCTTGGGCTTTTAAACCTTGGCGGCTAAAGATTAACGATGTTGGAGCATCGCGACGCTCGATTGCCGCCTTCCACGATACCGCTGTTTCGGCCGCATCACATGGACGCCACACCGCCATTTTTGGCGTTAAACGTAAGTTTGCAAGTTGCTCAACTGGTTGGTGAGTTGGGCCATCTTCACCTTGACCGATAGAGTCATGGGTATAAACAAAAATGTTTTGGATACCCATTAATGCTGACATACGTACCGCATTACGTGCGTATTCCATGAACATCATGAAGGTCGCGCCATAGTTAATAAAACCACCATGTAATGATGCGCCGTTCATAATGCCGCTCATGCCAAATTCACGAACACCGTAATAAATGTAGTTACCTGCAGGATCATCTTGAATCCCTTTTGAACCTGACCACAGCGTTAAGTTAGAACCCGCTAAGTCAGCACTGCCGCCTAATAACTCTGGTAACATTGCACCAAAGAAACCGATAGCATTTTGAGATGCCTTACGGCTGGCAATACCTTCAGCCTTGTCTTGGCATTCTTGAATATATGCTTGTGCTTTAGCTTCAAAGTCAGCGGGTAAGTCACCTTTTAATACGCGACGCTCATATTCTGCAGCAAGTTCAGGAAACGCGGCTTGATAAGCGGAAAACTTGTCATTCCATAATGACTCATTAGCGGCGCCTTTTTGTTTAGCGTCCCAGCCTGCATAAACGTCAGACGGAATATCAAATGGCGCATGTGGCCAGTTTAAAAATTCGCGTGCTGCAGCAATTTCAGCATCACCTAATGGTGCGCCATGACAATCATGGCTACCAGATTTGTTTGGAGAACCAAAACCAATAATGGTTTTGCAGCAAATCATTGAAGGCTTGTCAGTTACTGACTTAGCTTCTTCGATTGCAGCACGGATTGCATCAGGATTATGACCATCAACACCCGCAATCACATGCCAGCCGTATGATTCAAAACGCTTAGGGGTATCGTCTGTAAACCAACCTTCAACATGACCATCGATAGAAATACCGTTGTCGTCCCAAAATGCCACTAACTTACCTAGGCCTAAGGTACCCGCTAATGAACAGGCTTCATGAGAAATACCTTCCATTAAACAACCGTCACCTAAGAAACAGTATGTGTAGTGGTCAACAATATCAAAGCCTGGGCGGTTAAACTGTGCCGCTAAGGTTTTTTCAGCAATCGCCATACCAACAGCGTTACTGATACCAGCACCTAAAGGACCTGTCGTGGTTTCAACACCTGGTGTGTAACCGTATTCTGGGTGGCCTGGTGTTTTAGAATGTAATTGGCGGAATTGCTTTAGCTCTTCGATTGGTAATTCATAACCAGATAAATGCAGTAAAGAGTAGATAAGCATTGAACCATGACCATTTGACAAAATAAAACGGTCGCGGTCGACCCAATTAGGATTGGTCGGGTTATGCTTTAGAAAATCATTCCATAGCACTTCAGCGATATCAGCCATCCCCATTGGGGCTCCTGGGTGACCAGAATTAGCTTTTTGAACTGCATCCATACTTAAGGCGCGAATGGCATTAGCGAGTACTTTACGAGAAGACATGCTCTCTCCTGCTTGTTTGTGAGATCTAACGGCAATTGTGGATTGGCATTTTCCCCTACTAGACGATGGGACGCAAATTAAAATTTTCTAGGTTGATGGCAAAACCATTAAATAAACGCGATTTCGTACCATAATCATCGCGAATCTTCGCATACACATTCGCTATATAGTCATAGTGACCACGCCAAATAAAATGCCCAGTACGGACTTATTGACAGCCGCATATAAAAATCAGCCAAACCACAGTGTGATGATGCTAATTAAGCTAATAAAAGCAACTTTATCTATAGTTTCTATTTTTTGCGCAACACATCACAGCCAAAGAGAACATAAAACAAACTACTACAAATCAATATGTTACAGAATAACTTGCTCGTTTTCGCCTATTGTAAACAAAAAATAGTATGCCGTTATGCACAATTATTAAGTTAAATTCGTATTGGGGGGTGTTATCAATTTAGATTTCGACTAAAATAGACGTCTAGACGTATATTCAAATGCAACCAACGAGATTTTCCTATTATGGCAAAGCACTTGTTTACCTCTGAGTCAGTCTCAGAAGGTCATCCAGATAAAATCGCCGATCAGATTTCTGATGCGGTGCTAGACGCAATCCTTGAGCAAGATCCAAAAGCTCGTGTTGCGTGCGAAACATATGTAAAAACAGGCATGGTGTTAGTCGGCGGCGAAGTCACCACCTCAGCCTGGGTCGATATTGAAGAGATTACCCGTAAAACTGTACGCGAAATTGGCTACACCCATTCAGATATGGGTTTTGATGCTGACTCATGTGCCGTTTTAAATGCAATTGGCAAACAATCTCCAGACATTAATCAAGGTGTTGACCGAAGCGATCCTGCTGAACAAGGCGCTGGCGATCAGGGATTAATGTTCGGTTATGCCAGCAATGAAACCGACGTATTAATGCCAGCGCCAATCACTTATGCTCACAAATTAGTGAAGCGTCAGTCTGAAGTGCGTAAAGACGGTACCTTGCCTTGGTTACGTCCTGATGCAAAAAGCCAGGTTACCTTTGCTTACGACGAAGGCAAAATCGTTGGTATTGATGCCATTGTATTGTCTACCCAACACCGTGACGACGTCACTCAATCTGACTTGATTGAAGCGGTAATGGAAACCATCATCAAGCCAGTATTACCTGCGCAGTGGTTAAATAAAGACACCAAATACTTTATTAACCCTACCGGCCGTTTTGTTATTGGTGGTCCTGTTGGCGATTGCGGCTTAACGGGTCGTAAGATCATTGTTGACACATACGGCGGTATGGCACGTCACGGCGGTGGTGCTTTCTCTGGTAAAGACCCATCAAAAGTAGACCGCAGCGCAGCTTATGCCGCACGTTATGTTGCTAAAAACATTGTTGCAGCAGGTCTTGCTGATCGCTGTGAGCTTCAAGTGTCTTATGCTATTGGTGTTGCAGAGCCAACTTCTATCAGCATCGAAACTTTCGGTACTGGCAAAGTGTCTGAAGAAGTGTTAATTAAGTTAGTGCGTCAACACTTTGAACTACGCCCATACGGCTTAACTGCAATGTTAGATTTAGCTCGCCCTATCTACCAGCAAACCGCAGCTTATGGTCACTTTGGTCGTGATATCTTCCCTTGGGAAGCCACAGACAAAGCTGAAGCCTTACGCGCAGACGCCGGTTTATAATTAACTGAGCAGTCTAGCCCATACAAAAACCGCCGCAGGGCGGTTTTTTGCTAATGTGATCCCAATGAACATGCGCTTTTAAGGCTTAGGGTAAAACGATGTTTACGACTTGCTGGGTAACCACGCCCATGACAGCTCAACATAAAAATGACAAACCATCCCCTGAGCAAATACAGCAGTGGTCGGCGCTAAAATTGTTTTATCGTCAACATATGAGTTATGCAAGAATATCCCTCAAAGAATCAATTGCTGTGATGTATGAAAATAACGCTTCAATAACCCATGCAAACATGCAAAGCGTGCTCAAACCACAAAACAAGCTAACGTCGACAGTATCAGGTGTGCCCTCTGTGACAGCGGTAAAGATTGTCGCTGCGGTAAGGATCAAACATGTTGGCCAATATCAACTGATAAGTGGTTTATTAGTGGCACCAGATAACCGTCACAAAGGACTGGCCACCAAATTACTTCACTTTATCGCTCCGACCCTAGTAATACAAAAATGTTTTTTGTTTACTCACAGTAATTTGCAGCGCTTATATCAACAACAGCAATTTAACACTGTGCCAGTTCAAGATATCACTAAACTACCGGCCGATATTGTGCAATTGTACCGCCGCTATCATCATGAGGCGCGCCCGCTTGTGATTATGCAATTGCTGCAAAAACCATAAAACTAAGTTAACAATGATCAAAATGTGCGCTCTCAACACACATAAACTCAACTTGCTGCATTGACATTACAGGGACAGAAATAGACTTAATCGATGCCTTCTCGATGCGTTCTATGTCTGTCAATAAGGAAATAGAGGCACTGTAGGAGTGAGTTAACCCGCAAAATAACCATACATGATCCCAACAAACGAAATAGCCAGTGGTCATTTCGTCGTGACAGGCCAACGATTGCATTTTTGCCTCTACACATTGATAAGACTCACCAGCATCAAACAGTACAGCAACGACTAACTTCATGTTGTCAAAAGCGGATAACCTCAGCGACAAATAAGGTCCAAAAAGGCCATCAAAACGCGTAGTCATGTGTAAGCTCCCTAGGGCCTGTTATTGATGTGTATCACTTACCAGCAAGTGATAGTTACGCTGCTCAAAACTAAAATGTTCTATAAGGTGCATGCCTGCTTTATTGTAGTGGGCAGCCAATGAACGTAAATTGTCTGCTGCAATATAGGTCACCATAAAAGGATATCGATGTTTTAAAGCCAGTTTAAGTTCATTAACCATGGCTTCAAATATTCCCTGGCCGCGATAAGAGCGGTTAATCCATATCGGCCCATATTGGCAAGTATTTGTTGTTGTTAACGCTTGCCCTTCACAATCAGCAAATTTAATACGCTGGATAATATAGCGATACAAAGGTTGCGAGGCAAAAAAAGCCCATTTAGCAGCAACAACATAACCAATAATATTACCTTGTTGTTCGGCAACCACTATCCAATGCTGATTAATCAGCTGCTTAACTTCATTTACTGTTAATGAATGAGCATGTAAAACACCCTGTTTTGTGGTGAGTTCATCATTAACATGTGCACGCTCTAACTGCACAATAGCGTTAACATCAGCCAATATTGCTTTGCGGATAATTACAGACAATGATTATTCCTTTAGATTATCTGAAGAAGGCTGCTTACGAGCCCATTCTATAACCAGTGCAACGGGTAATGGCGACATAATCAACGTACCGATACCAATCAGTAATGCAATCACCAACATGCCACTGACCTGCTGCCCAAGTGTGGTATTAAGGTATAAATACACCCCCACCGCCAACATAATGAGGCCTATTAGATGTAACATTTTGAGTATTTTTAACATAGTCGTACCCATCAAAAAATTATATAAAATCAAAAATGCCCTACTGTCCATCTTAATGTAAAGAACAAATAGTATAAGGGTTAATTATTCGCTTTCTGGGCCAAGTGAGCACAATACCTACAAGTCAGCATCACAATTGTATGAAACATGCGTATATTGTGGGCAAAGTGTCATTATAACATTCCACTCTTAATTTGAATTTTTATTCAAAAAATATGATTCGTTCTTGACTTATAACGCAGATATATTCAAAATGTGCAGGTTTTTTGAATAACAACTATAAGATGAAATATCACTATGCCAGCGACAAGAAATCAGGATGAGCTCGTCAAAACTTTTAAAGCGATTCTGAAAGAAGAGCGCTTTGGAAGCCAAAGTGAGATTGTTAATGCGCTTCAAACCGAAGGATTCGGCAATATTAACCAATCAAAAGTCTCCCGCATGCTTAGCAAATTTGGGGCTGTTCGCACCCGCAATGCTAAACAAGAGATGGTGTACTGCCTACCAGCAGAGTTAGGGGTCCCTACCGCTGGAAGTCCGTTAAAAAATCTTGTACTCGATGTTGACCACAACCAAGCAATGATTGTGGTTAGAACAAGTCCAGGTGCTGCCCAGCTTATTGCCCGTTTACTCGATTCAATCGGTAAACCTGAGGGGATTTTAGGTACTATTGCAGGAGATGATACTATTTTTATCTGCCCTGCCAGCATCAAAACCATTGATGACACATTAGAGACAGTTAAATCATTATTTAACTATAGCGAATAAAAAAGCAATTAGACTGAATAAAAAAGCAATGCCATGGCATTGCTTTTTTATTGTATGATTGAGCACTATGCATCATCAAATTGGGTTAAAAAATCGAGCGACGGTACAAAAAATGACGAGCCCGTTAACGCTTTAGTAAACAGCATTAAATGGTCATGATTGCCATGTGCGTCACCATGTACCATGCTGCGCAGCATTTTCTCAAAATGCTCAGGAGTGCTGCACGCAGAAATAAACACTAACCCTTGCTCTTTTACCGAACCATACGGCATGCTTTGGCGTAAAATCTCAAGTGAATTACCTTGATCATCTTTTAAATTAACTCGCTTAGTGTGGCTTGTAAGCGGTTTATCTTCAGACTCATACTCGATATCGTCAACCTTGGTACGGCCATAAATATCTTCTTGTTTTTTAAGAGGTAAACGGTGCCATTTACTTAAATTGTGCTTGTACTTTTGCACATGCACATAACTGCCCGAGGTAAACTCAGGATCTTCACTACCCACTAAGGCCACCTGTTGGCGATGACGTCCTTTAGGGTTTTCTGTTCCGTCGACAAAACCGGTTAAATCACGGTTGTCCATAAATCGAAAACCGCGTTCTTCATCCACGAGCTCAACCAAGTCCTCAAACATTTGGTTAATTTCATTGGCCACTAAATGCAAAATATCATAACGGTCACAACGAATATGCACAAAAATATCATACTCCATTGCGGGTGCATCACGATTACCTTCATTCATCGCTGGAAACGGTTTTAAAAGTGCCGGACGAGAGTCTGGATAAAAAGTATCCCAAAAGTTAGCACCTATGCCCACAAACCCATTAAACGCACTATCTGCATACTGGTCGGTGAGTTCGTAAATGTATTGCGCCACATTGGCAATTGATGGGCGCAATTGTGCTTCAACGCCATCAATGGCATTAAACATCAAGTACACACTGTGTAGGTTCCCTTCTGCGCAAATTCCTAACTGTTCACGAGGCATAACTTGGCTACCCATATAAACTCATCCACCTTAATACTGTTTGTCGGCCCAAATGTTTATAACTTAACAAATTGATGATATTAGATTTAATACCATTAAGCCAAATCACTTTAGTCTAAATATGCGCAAATTACTTGAAGAACACTCACATTTAAATCAATAACTGCCTCTTAAGTGCCATTCTACGAGTAAAAAACCACGAAGCTTAAGCATACGCATCGGTTAATCAATAAAAATCACCAATGGGTGCTCGGTGACACTAAGCTTGACGCGTTGTCCTGGCTCAAACGTCATCAAAGGACTGCTCACCTCTAAATCGACACCGTTTTGATTAACCCTATAATGACATACTGTGCCTAAAAAACGTCTATCGATAATCTGGGCTTGCCCCTGTGTATCTGCTTGCAAAGCAATCTGTTGTGGTCTTAGTAATAGCTGACCATTTGCCCCCACAGCATGTGCTAACGGGGTGGTGCTGCTTAACCTCCCCAATGGGCTTTCAAGCTGCCGTTCTGTGATGACGGTTACAGGCAAATAGTTAGTCGTACCAAGAAAATCTGCAACATAGCGGCTGTTAGGATTAGCATATAGGGTTTCTGCCGTGCCATGTTGTACGATTTGTCCACGCTCAAATAAAGCGAGTTTATCGGCAAATACGAACGCTTCGTCTTTACTGTGTGTCACAAAAACAGCACTGACATTACGTTGCTTTAAAATAGCACGAATTTCTAACATCATTTCATGGCGTACTTGCGCATCAATGTTAGAAAAAGGCTCATCAAGTAACATCAGTTCTGGTTGATACGCAAGGGCGCGAGCAATCGAAACACGTTGCTGTTGCCCGCCAGAAAGCTCATGTGGATATCGCTCAGACAAGCCAACAAGTTTAACTAATTCAAGCATTTCAGAGAGCCTGGCCTGGCGTTCAGCGCGTTCAAGCCCTTTAACACCAAACAAAATATTTTCAGCAACGGTTAAATGCGGAAACAGTGCATAATCTTGAAAAATCATTCCAACACCACGCTGCTCACTGGTAATAAATACCCCATCACCACTGAGCACCTGACCATTAATCTTGATACTCCCCTGGCTGATGCTCTGCAAACCAGCAATGGCTTTGAGTAATGTGGTTTTACCACAACCGCTTGGACCTAACAATGCTACAATTTCGCCTTGCTCTAAGGTTAAATCTAACTGCTGCAAAATGACATGACCTTGATAGTCACTGCTGACATTACAAATAGATAAGGTAGACATATTTAGTGTGACTGCTCCAAAGAACGATTCAAATAAATCAAAGGGATTAACCCTACAATAACAATCACAATGGCCGCTAATGCGCCATGCTCCAGCTTTTCATCTGAGACAAATTGAAACACATATGTCGCCAAGTTTTCAAAGCCGATTGGGCGCAATAACAGTGCTGCGGGTAATTCTTTCATACTTTCAATAAAAACCAGCAATGCACCAGCAAACATGCCCTTGTGCAATAAAGGTAAATGCACGCGTTTTAATAACTGCATCGGTGATTGACCTAAGGTAACACTTGCCATATCAAGCGAGGGCGAGAGCCGCTTATAGCTGTTTTCTAAACTGCCTATCGCAATGGCCACAAAACGCACACAAAATGCAAACACGAGCGTAAATATACTGCCCGTAAATAATAACCCAGGCCCTTGAGTGCCGAACCATTGCATCAAATCATTAACCGCAAAATCGATATAAGTAAGCGGAACCAGCACACCAATAGCCAATACGGTTCCTGGCAATGCATAGCCAGTACAGCTAAGCCGAGAAGCAAGATGATCACTAGGATATGGGCTCACCCGCCTTAAAAACATTAACACAACAGCCAACAGCACACACACCACACTCACTATCGCAGCAATATATAAGCTATTTAAACTGTATTGCCAAAAACGAGCATCCCAACTCTCACCAAAATAATCAAAGGCATAACCACACAATATTGCAAAAGGTAATACAAATGAGAACGTTAATAAGCTAAAACAATACCCCCAGGCAGCCCAAGCTTTAACTGGGGTTAAGTTATATCTATCTGATTCAGCTAATCTTGCTTGTTTTTGAAAGAGTTGTTGCTTACGCCTAGCAAAACGCTCCACTCCTACCATACTAAAAACCACGAGTAACATAATGGCAGACAATTTAGCTGCAGCCGTTAAACTTCCATATCCAAGCCAGGTATCGTAAACAGCAGTTGTTAACGTGGGTACGGCAAAATAACTTACCGTGGCAAAGTCGGCTGCGGTTTCCATGGCAACTAAGGCAACACCAACGGCTAACGCTGGGCGCGCCATGGGCAAAGATAAGCGCCAAAAACTTCGCCAAGGTCCGCATCCCATCACTTTAGAGGCATGCAATAAATTTGACGATTGCTCCATAAATGCAGTGCGAGCTAACAAATAAATATACGGGAACAACACCAGCGACAACACAATTGCGGCTCCTCCCATACTGCGAATGGCAGGAAAATAATAATCATAGGGGGTTTGCCACTCAAACCAAGCTCTCAATGCGCGTTGCACAGGGCCAGCATAATCGAGCATGTCGGTATAAACATACGCCACAATGTAAGCAGGCATCGCTAAAGGTAATAATAACAACCATTGAAAATAACGTCTTGCAGGAAACTCACAACGTGCAATAAACCACGCCGCAGGTAAAGCGATAAGTAATGCACCACCGCCAACCAGTAACATGAGTAACAAGCTATTAACTATATAAGTAGGTAATACGGTATCAAACAGATGGGCAAATACCGCTTCGTCTGGCAGTGCTGCCTGTACGATCAATGCCAATAGCGGTAGTAATAATATTGCTGTAATCACATAACCAGTAAGCGACCAGCCTCTGGTTAACCCTAAAATCATAAAGCCTACCGAATTAATTACGGCACATTATTACATTTAATAATGTGCCGATACGTGATTGCCTGTAATGAATTACAGATCAAATTTAACTTCATCAAGTAACTTAACTGCGGCTTGATGATGCTCAGCCAGTTTATAAATAGGCAATGAGTCTGCTTTAAAATCACCCCAAGAAGCCACCAACTTAGACGGTGCAACATCCGCTTTAACCGGATATTCCATGTTCACTTCAGCGTACATACCTTGAGCGACATTAGATGTTAAAAACTCCATTAACTTCACAGCATTGTCTTTTTGAGGTGCATATTTTGCCAATGCCATACCTGATACGTTGATGTGTGCACCACGGTTTTGCTGATTAGGGAAATTAATGTATACAGCCTCAGCCCAGCTCTTTTGGTTTTTGTCCATCATCATGTTACCAAAATAGTAGCTGTTACCAATAGCAACATCACACAAGCCTTCTTTAACGGCTAACACTTGATCACGATCATTACCCTGCGGTTTGCGAGCTAAGTTTGCCTTGACACCTTCAAGCCATGTTTTGGTTTTAGCTTCACCATCATGGGCAATCATCGAGGCAACAAGAGCCACATTATAAGGGTGCTTACCACTACGAGTGCAAATTTTACCTTTGAATTTATCAGAGGCTAAATCTTGATAATTAATGTCAATCTTACCAGTGCGCTCTTTTGAAGAGTACACATTGCGTACGCGCATCGTTAATGCAAACCAATCATTTTGTGGTGAGCGATATTGCGCAGGAATATTTTCTTCAATAACCGGGCTGCTCACAGTGCTAACGAGATCTTTTTCAACTAACTCGATTAAACGCGAAAAGTCAGAGGTTAACACCACGTCTGCAGGAGATAATCGCCCCTCACGGGCAATTCGCTCAGCCAAACCGTCTTTTGCAAAAACCACATTAACATCAACACCGGTTTGCTCAGTAAACTTTTCTAAAATTGGCTCAATTAAAAATGCTTGGCGATAAGAATAAACAGTCAATGGTTCTGCGGCAGTGACTGAAAAAGCCATACCGGCTAACCCGAACAATACAGCGTTATTGAGCAATTTCATTATGACTCTCCTGTGATAAAGCTTAATTAAGCCCTTTAAAATATAAGTGATAATAATTATCAATTGCATACATAATAAATAAACGCCACATATTGAGCAAGACCTGTTTGATTTTTTTGTCGGTTAAGTTAACACCTTGTAAAAACGCAGATATTCATTTGAGGTGATGAATTAACAAACTACCAATACTTTTCTACGGTAATTTGACCTGGTGCCCGGCGTAAGTTTTTTGTTAAACCTTTATCTATTAGCGCATTTTGAGCATCACTAATCATTCCAGGGTTTCCACAAATCATCACTTGTGAGTCATCTGCACTAATCACTAACCCTGCTTTTTGCTCAATCAAACCACTGCTCAAGCCATCTGGGATCCGGCAAGATAAAGCATTAGGGAAAGCTTCACGAGTCACGACTGGAATAAAGATAAATTGGTGCGGATGCTTTTGTTGCAGTTGCTCAATGGTATCAAGGTAAGCGAGGTCTTCTGCTAACCTAACCCCATAGACCAGCACTACTTTTTCAAAACGCTCCCAAGGCTCTTTAGTGGACAACATTGAAATAAATGGCCCAACGGCCGTCCCGGTCGACAAAAACCACATATGTTTTCCCTGTAATGCACCACGGGGGATTTCATCTAATGTCATAAATCCTGTGGCTTTAGGAGTAATTTCTATTGTATCGCCAGGGTTTAGGCTTTGCAGATCGGGGGATAACTGACCATCTTCAACAGCAACAGCAAGCACCTCAACATAATCGCTTCCCGGTGGATTAACCAGAGAATACGCTCGGGCGACACGCTTATCGTTGCGCATTTGACTGAGTTTAATAAATTGTCCTGCGATAAAAGGGGCAATATCGGCTTTAATGCGCAGTGAAAATAATTTGTCATTCCAGTCTATGCGTTTAATTACGGTACCGTTAATCCACATGGCAATTATCCTTAAGATTGGTATCAATAATAATACCAATCTATACAGATATTGGTCTAATGAACAGCCTAAGTTTTTGTTATTGAGGCAAGTACAATGATAAACGCATAAACGTTTACCCTTCTGATGCTTTTGTTTTAGCCGTATTGGTGTCGAGCTTATCTTGAGCAAACTGAGCTAATTTTTGCTGTATCAATTCATAGGTTTGATCAACGCCCGCCGCGATATCACCTTCTAAGACTTTTAATCCAGACAAAATATCACTGGCCTCTTTAAAGCCTTGGTCAATGGCATCGCCAATTTTAAGCATAAAGCTGCTGACTTGCTCATCAAAATCCATAGATTGATTTTGCTGCTGATGAGTTGAAAAAAAATTGGTGGCAAAACTCACAATACGATCTGCTGTTGCTTCTGGTGAGTAATCAATGCCTTCATCTGCATTTTTTTGCACAACCTTTTCACCTAAGGTTGGTGCAAGCTCTTCGTTAATCGCCTCGATTGCGGCTCGATAAAGTAATGCCATAGACTGATCACCGGCGGCAATACTCACTTCTTCTTGCGCAGCCAAAATGCTGTTATTCATCATCTGGCGACTTAACTGACTATTGGTCATTTTAGGTTCTGCCACAGCACTTTTTGTTGCTTGATGTGCCGATTTTGATGTGTCATTTAAGGTTGTAGTATCGCGTTGTGCACTTATATTTGTGCTATTGGTTGACTTGATATCCATACTGAAAACTCACTGACAATGACCGATAGCTTAATTATCGACCAAAAATATGATTTCTGAAGCAATTAAATCGATATTCCATTTTTATCACATAAGTTTGTATCGTCTGCAAATTCATACCAACAATTAAGCTTGCTCAAATACAATTCTGCTAATATGTTAATAAAAATATACTCTCCCAAAGGACTTAGCATGGCACAACAACATTGGTTTATGTGGGGAATTGACATCTTTTCAGCACTATTTTTAGTGTTATTTTGGCTGTTACTTATTGCTGTCGTTTATATGTATATTGCTGATAAATTACAAACTAAACAGGCAATCAGGCATAACTACCCCGTAGTGGGCCGCTTTCGGTATTTATTCGAAAAACAAGGCGAGTTTTTTAGACAGTATTTCTTCTCACATGATCGTGAAGAACTGCCATTCAATCGCGCTGAGCGCAGTTGGGTTTATCGCGCAGCCAAAAATGTTGATCGCACCATCGCCTTTGGCTCAACCCAAGCCCTAGACAAACCCGGTACGGTCATGTTTATGAATTCAGCCTTTCCCATAAGCGATCATGACCAACATAAAACCGTCACTGTAACTGTTGGGCCAGATTGCCAACATCCATATAGCACAGACAAAATCTGCCATATTTCTGCAATGAGTTTTGGCGCCTTATCCCGCCCCGCCGTGACAGCATTGTCTCACGGTGCTGCTATTGCTGGCTGCTGGTTAAACACTGGTGAAGGAGGGTTAAGTCCGTACCATTTGAAAGGCCATTGTGATTTAGTCTTTCAAATCGGTACCGCAAAATACGGGGTACGCAATGAACAAGGGCATTTAGACCCACAAAAATTAACCGACATCGCAGCCCACCCTGAAGTAAAAATGTTTGAAATTAAAATAAGCCAAGGCGCAAAACCTGGTAAAGGTGGTATTTTACCTGCCATAAAAGTGACCGAAGAAATTGCCGCCATTAGAGGGATACCTGTTGGGCAAGATTCTATTAGTCCAAATGGCCATGTTGAATTCAACTGCGTAGCCGATATTGTCGACATGATAAATCTGGTACGTGATACCACAGGCAAACCAACTGGGATCAAAGCGGTGTTAGGTGACCTTTCGTGGGTGAATGATTTATGTGACGAAATTGAACGTCGCGGTCTCCAGTCAGCACCAGACTTTTTTACTTTAGACAGCTCAGATGGTGGTACAGGGGCTGCACCTCAAGCACTGATGGATAATGTGGGATTACCATTAAAACAAAGTTTGCCCCTATTAGTCGATTTGTTAAATGAACGCGGTTTAAAACAACGGATCAAAATTATTGCTACCGGTAAATTAGTGATGCCATCTTATGTCGCATGGGCGTTAGCTACGGGAGCTGACTTTATTGCATCAGCAAGAGGCAATATGTTTGCTTTAGGCTGCATTCAATCACTACAGTGCAATAAAGACACCTGCCCAACGGGTATCACTACCCATAATACTCGTTTACAACAAGGACTAGACCCAAAAGACAAATCAGCACGTGTCGCAAATTATAATCATTTTCTTCATTATGATTTAACCATGATAGCTCACTCTTGTGGTGTCACAGACCCAAGGTATCTTACTCGTCACCATGCTCGAATAGTCCAAAATACGGGGGTTGCAGTGACCCTAGACAAATACTATCGACACATGCAATAACACAAGGCGAATTTAGACTCACCTCAACTGTGGTTAAGAGATGAATAAATAACGTTGATTCTACCAATAACCCCATACGATACATTCAAACTTGTTATTTGCGCTGATAACTAGGCAAATTTACGTGTCAATATCGAGTCTATGGTAAGTAAATTTGACAATGTTAACGGTACAAAGTGCTGTTTGAAATGTATTTATTATCTAGGGCCTGTTGATCTTTGCTGGTTGAATTTTGTTCGAGTTAAAAACGTGTTAATCGAGGCGAATGGATTGTAGCCTAGTCACCTAAGCAACTCTTTATTTGTAAAGCATCGTTCAACAAAGAGTAAAACGTTTTTAGCCGAACCCTGTGGGCAGCGTTTGTTGGTCATTTTTACTGCGTTATCGACTTTTTATGTAACCTGAGCTCGGGATAAGGGATGAACTTATACTATTTAAAATCAACATGTTAACCACGCTCACTTTCAAGTTTGTCATTTGTTCTGCTAACAAGGCGAATTGACGCGTCAATAGCTAACCTCAACTCTGGATAAGAGATGTATTGATAACGATATAAATCAATAGATTGACTAAAATCCACTGTCAAGCTTGTGATTTGTTTTGCTAACAAGGCGAATTAACGCGTCAATAGCTAGCCTATTGCAAGTTAATTCAACGCAGTGAGGAAGGCAAAGGACTGCTTGAAAGGCGTTTGTTATCCAGAGCTGAGGTTAGCTAGCCTATTGTAAGTCGATTCAACGCAGTGAGCAGGGCAAAGGACTGTTTGAAAGGCATTTATTATCCCGAGCTCAGGTTATGTAGAATAACTACACCTCTAAGTCTTTGCCGCGCACTTGTATATGAGTAATGGCCAACAATTCGCTGCAAAAACAACCTTGAAAGGTCAACAGGACCTAGAGTTGAGGCTAGACTAATTAGGTAGTACTAATCTACCGCTTTAGTATAGGTTCGCTTTGCTGAAAGCAATAATAAGGTGTAGAATGGAACTTGATATGGATCACATTAATCTTTGCTAATGTGATTTAGGGTGCTTGTGTATGAAGGATGATATGTTAAAAGTTACTTCGGAAAATATACCTGTAAAAGAGCAAAGCTTAAGTGCTAGCTGTAAAAACTGCGATCGTATGATTGAGATCGAAGGCGAGATGGTGTGTTTTGAACATGGCAAAATTAAACGATTAATACCCGACCCTTCACCTCAAGCATTAATAAAAATGGTTTGCATTGGTTGGCGTAAAAAATAACCTTAAACATCAGCAATAGCTAATTTATCCTCACTTACATTACCTTCAGCTTTATTAACACACCTCAAGCCACCACAGCATCGCGACTACCTAGCATTAAATACACCATCAAGATGGTACTCGCCCATAAAAAACAGGTATAAAACCCCGTTGATTAACAAGGTTAGACAACAAATTAGATTATTCTACGCCTTTAGTGGCGACATATTGCTGTTCAATGGCTTTTGCTAACGTTAACCCACGAGTGGTCACTCGCAAGCCTGCACATAAATCATTATAAACAAGCTCGATTGCATCGTCAGACATATTACGGGTTTTCAGCATCGCCATAATCGCAAACCAATCCGTCGTCACTTGATGTCTGGTGCCTTCAAGCGCCGCTATTAACGCAATATTATGCACAAGTCACCTCCATACATCATTTTTCACCTCAAATTAACAACGACTCTTTAGGGTATATTGATCTTTGCTGGTTGAATGCTGCTCGAGTTAAGCACGTTTTAAACCGAAGCCTTGGTACTGCCTTTGTAAGTGATTTCAACAGCATTATCGACAGGTGATATAGCATAACAACACAAGCTTTAATTTAGTATCAATACGTATACACGTGCTGAAAACAACCTCAAAGAGCTACAGCCCCTTATCACCCAATAAACATTAACAAATAAGTGATTTCACTTATATTGCTAATAATAATATACCCACACTAAGAGATCATTAATATATCAACAAAACACCTGCTGCAATAAGAGAGTGTGTAACAATGTGTGCAAGATAAACCGACCCCATAGGTATTCGTGCGTATAAACAAGACTGCCAACAAACAGTGTCGTTAACGATTAAACTGAATCAATCAAACGAGTCGTGATGATAACACTCATAACCAACACGCCCGATATCACCAAATATGAGCCACAGTTGCGCATGTGCATGACACCTTATCGTTAAAATCAATATTAATGGTAAATAACATCAATTTAGCGCCAATAAAGGCCTACTAGGGTGCCCATAGATCAACCCCCTACGCCAAGTATGGTATCAATCAGTTAATGCTTCATCGCCAACGTTTTCATCGTCTTGTTCGTGCTGAATATGCCATAAACGAGCATATAACCCCTGCTGAGCCAATAAACTACTATGGGTGCCGTGCTCTACAATGCAACCTTTACTGAGCACAACAATCTGGTCTGCATCGATAATGGTTGATAACCTATGCGCAACAACAAGGCTTGTATGGCCTTTGGCGGCATCTCGCAATGCACTCAATATTGCTTGCTCTGACCGAGAGTCTAATGACGAGGTAGCCTCATCAAACACTAAAATGGGCGCCCCTTTTAACACTGCACGTGCTATAGCCACGCGTTGCTTTTCACCACCGGATAATTTTAAACCGCGCTCCCCTACTTTGGTGTCACCTTTATCGGGTAATGAATCGATAAAGTCGCTTAAGTGAGCTAACTGGGTAGCTTGCTTAATCTCTGCTTCGGTTGCATCAGGACGTCCATAACGAATGTTCTCGTATATAGAATCATTAAATAGCACGGTATCTTGAGGCACAACAGCAATTGCTTTTCGTAATGCAAGTTGAGTCAAATGACGAATATCAACGCCATCAATCGTAATCGCGCCACTGTTTACATCATAAAAACGAAAAAGCAGTTTAATGATGGTCGATTTACCGGCACCACTGTCGCCAACCACTGCGATTTTTTTGCCTGCTGGCACATCAAAACTGACCTTTTTCAATATACTTCTATCACCATATTGAAAACTCACATCATTAAACTGGATTGCGCCTATAGCAGGACTTAATGATGAGGCGCTATCTTGATCTTCTACTTTTGGCACATTTGCCATGATGTCAAACATGCGTTCAATATTAGCCAATGCCCCCCGGATTTCTCGATATACAAAACCTAAAAAGTTGAGCGGGATAAACAGTTGCATCATAAAGGCGTTAATCAAAACAAAATCACCAATGGTCATTTCCTCATGAACAACTTGGTGTGCTGCTAGCGCCATCATAGCGGTCATTGCAATGGCAATAATCAATGCCTGACCACCATTTAACGCCAGTAAAGATAAACGGTTTTTGCGTTTGGCGACTTCCCATTGCGCTAGCGCATTATCATAACGCTTTGATTCATATTCTTCGTTATTAAAATATTTTACCGTCTCATAATTTAATAAACTGTCTATTGCACGTGTATTGGCAAGTGAATCAGCTTTTGCAGCATCGCGTACATACCCAGTACGCCACTCTGTTGCACGAATGGAATAACCAATATAAGCAATGACTGACACTAGGGTAATCATCGCGAAACTGATGCCATAATTGAAAAAGAAAATGCCTATTACTAAGGTGATTTCAAGCAAAGTAGGTACAATATTAAACACCATAAAACGCATTAAAAAGCTCACACCACTGGTGCCTCGCTCAATGTCACGAGACAACCCACCTGTGCGACGATCAAGATGAAAGTCGAGATCTAAGCGATGTAAATGCTCAAACACTGCAAGCCCAAGACGACGGATAGCTCGCTCAGTCACACGACCAAATAAGGTATCCCGAACCTCGCCTATAATCACGTTTAAAAAACGTACCACACCGTACGCAACCACCAAACCCAAGGGCACAGCCAACCCTTGAACTACACTTGAATTGTCTAATGTGTCGACGAGGTTTTTTAAAATAAACGGTAAGCCTACACTCGCTATTTTAGCAATAATTAAACACATCATGGCCAATAGCACTCGGCCTTTAAACTCAATTAAATAGGGCCACAATAAACGTAAAACGTGCCAGTTTAGTTTCCCTACAGGGCCTTCAAAATACGCAGAAGGTCTCATCGCTTCTCCAGTGGTTATCCGCTTTATTAGCAGTACTCAATTACATATACCATTGTCTTATTATATTGCATTCTCTGATTAGATTTGTGTCACATTTTACTCTATCTCAAAGGGGCCATGACCCATCTCATGCACAACCGCTCAACACATGTAGCACTTTAGACTTACAAAATATCAGTACATATAGCTCAAACCGACTACTTTTTAATTTTTTTTCGTCAATTTTCCCTTTTAATGCCTAAATAGAGTTATTTCTAAGGTTTTTATTTGATACTCTTTGGGTATAAATAAACGACTGTTTGGTTATTCACAAACAACGATTTACAGTTTGAAGGATGCTTTATGTTGGATAGCTCGAAAGTTCAATACCCACCACTACAACTAATACAAACCTGGGTATGGATGATGATTGAATCTGGTAACCCTGAATTACAAGATAAAGGCCGTAATAATCTTATTTCTGCCTTTGGTAGTTTAGCAAAAGCAAATGAATACCTAAGTGAACAAATAAAAAAATAAGGCGCATTTAGCGCCTTATTTTTTATATTGATGTTACTTTCGGCGCTGCTTAACGCTTTGATTTAATGTGGCAAGTAGCGATTCGGTATCACTCCAACCAATACAAGCATCGGTAATACTTTGCCCATAACATAACTGAACGCCATCAATTAAATCTTGACGACCTTCAACCAAGTGGCTTTCAACCATTACACCAAAAATAGCCTTAGTGCCGGCAGCTATTTGGTTTGCAACGTCCTGTGCAACTAACATTTGTTTTTTATAATCTTTGCTGCTGTTTGCATGGCTAAAGTCAATCATGATGTTGTCTAGCAAGCCCGCTTTTTCAAGCTGAATGGAAATCTCTTTAACATGATTGGCGCTGTAATTGGGCTCACGTCCACCGCGCAAAATAATATGACAATCAGGATTGCCTTTAGTCGATACAATTGCAGAATGACCAAACTTAGTCACCGACAAAAAATGGTGCGGAGCATTGGCTGCGCCAATAGCATCAATGGCGACCTTTATCGTACCATCTGTGCCATTTTTAAAACCAACAGGACAAGACAAACCAGATGACAACTCACGATGAACTTGAGACTCAGTTGTACGTGCTCCAATAGCCCCCCAACACATCATGTCGGCAACATATTGCGGAGTAATCATGTCTAAAAACTCACCTGCTGTAGGCATTCCGTGATCATTTAAATCAACAAGAAGCTTACGCGCGGTTCTTAAACCATCATTTAACTGAAAACTATTATCCATGTAGGGATCATTGATCAACCCCTTCCAACCGACAGTTGTACGAGGCTTTTCAAAATACACCCGCATCACAATTTCAAGCTGCTCTTTGTATTGCTCACGCAAGGCAACCAAACGTTGTCCATATTCCAATGCCGCCACAGGATCATGGATAGAACAAGGACCAATAACAACCAGTAACCTATCATCTTTACGCGTTAAAATATTATGAATATTGTTGCGTGCATTAAACACGGTTGCAGATGCTTGCTCAGTTGCCGGAAATCGCTCAAGAATCGCAATAGGCGGCAGCAATTCTTTTATTTCATCGATACGAATATCGTCATTTTGATAATACATATGGTTACAACTCCAGCAAACCCACAATAGCGCTTATTCAATTGATTGGAAAAATAAGAATTAATTCATAAAAATGATATAAATACGATCCACAATACATCAGAAAAATGAACATAATTAGCCAATTTAACCAGTATCTATCGACAAATCAATCAAGTATTATTCATCTCAGCCGATACAAGGTTATTGTTTAAAGTCTATATAAAGGTTAGCGTTGATAAGTCTCATTCGCTCAATCAAAACATGTTGCCTGCCGTACACTTTGACACTATTGGTTATTAATTTAACTAAATCAACTACATGATAACAAGGAAGTGAGTTTCTCAATACACTAATGGCACCATAAGGAAGTTAACGTTTGAAATTTGGCATCTTGTTATTACTTGTTACACTTAGCTCATCCATGGGTTATCCCTTTGCAACGGCCACTGTAGTTGTCACTCCTCCAGAACAAAAACACCCATTGGTGGACCAACACGCTGCCTATTTTCAGCAAATGCCTACCACACCTATCAAGCAAGTCAGCTTTTCAACTAGTAACAGTATTGCACCCTACTTTTTTGCTGATCAACCACAAGGAGTGCAATACGATTTATTAGTCGCCGCCCTTAAACTCGAAGGAATGCATATAAAAGAGATAGTACATGCGCCCAATTTACGCGCACAACGTCTGGTTCAATCAAAAAAAGTAGATTGCATGATTAACACACCAGATAATGTTCAAGGCTTGTTTTACACCCAAAGTTTAATTGAATACCAAAACAGCGTATTTTATTTAACAAAAAATAAATTGGCGATCCATGAAATCCAAGATCTTAACAATGTAACTGTGTTAGGGTTTCAAAACGCTAAACAATATTTAGGCGAAGAGTTTAAAGCGCTTGCGACAGACCATGCAAACTACAGCGAAATATCAAATCAAAAAAGCCAGGTTGTTATGCTGTTTAATGGGCATATTCAATCCGTTGTGCTTGAGCAACGGATTTTTGAATATTACCGCCATTTGTTAAAAGATAGACTCAACACCGGGGTGTCAGTAACAGAAGTTCCGCTGTTTGATCCAGCCGAGCGAAAAATTGCTTGCCATGACAAAAATACTGCCGCTGCTGTTAATCATGCCATTTCTTCACTAAAGCAATCTTATCAATACCAAGAAATACTCAGTTTAGCTGAGCAAAATAATTACCAACCCACTGAGCATGTTAATTAATTGACTCGATAACCTTAGTGCCTGTTGAACCTTCAAGATTGTTTTGCAGCGAAAAAATCAACCGGCCCTATTGTTTTCTCATTGCTTGCAATTTACTTTGGTAACGTTGCTTATTGCTCACATCACTGAGTGCTAAAGCGCGCTTCAAATGTTTCTCGGCTAATCGCTCTTCACCAGTTGCCCAATACGCTCTGGACAGGCCAAAATAAAACTCATGCCGATAATCAGCCTTAGCAACTGCACGTTTGTACCAGACAAGGGCGTCTTGATATTGCCGATCAAAATAGGCTTGTTGAGCCATATCAAAGTAATAAAAGGGATTGTTAATCCGCGCAAGTTCAAGCACTTTATGGACTTGTGCCCACTCTTCTAAGCGATCTTGCTCCCCCAAGATCAAAGCCAAATTATATAGGGTAGATAAATCATTCGGATCAATGTTTAACGCGGCACGATAAACCTGTTCAGCCTCATTGCTGAAGCCTTTATGACGATAAATAACCGCGAGAGTATTAATAGCTGCAACATATTGTGGGTTTAACCTAATGGCTTCTTTGACCAATGCATACGCCCGATTATAGTCATTTTCAACTAGTGCTTCTGCTGCAACATTATTGTAGTACATCGCACTAAGTTGTCGCTTATTGACTTTCTGTTTTTCATAAGCTCTAACAGAACGCTCAGGTAAAAAATCAACAAGCACTTCAGCTCCCCGAAACACCACACTTTGGGTATTTTCTGGTGGAAGCAAACTTAAATTAACATGGCCATTGACCAAAAAAAATCCACCGCGGCGGTCCCAAATGGGTTCAACGTTAATATCATAAAACTCAACAGGTACTTTTAGCACATCGGCCAATGCCGCTGACAGCACCACCAATGACATACAATTGCCTTGTCGATTTAGCACCGTTTCACTGGCAGGACGAGTAAAATGATCCCGATATTCAAACCCACCAGCTTGTGCGCCAATATATTGAGCAAGCCATTCATTTGCTAGCTGATTGGTACTGCGCAGTGCATTGTTAGCTTGAAATTGGCGTCTAAATTGTGCAATAAACGGTTCGGGCAGATGATAAATTTCATCTAGGGATATCACATTTACCGGTGCAAAGTATTCATCATAAAATAAATCTTGCACATCCATAGGCTTAACGTGTGAAGAGGTCGATTGGCAAGCAGTCAGGCAACACGTTGCGATGATAAACACAACAAGATTAACACTCAGTTGAAATCCACTTTCAATTAGGCATAACGCGCTATTAGTGCTCCTTTTTGGGTGATTTGAAAACATAATTCAACCCTCAGATAGGAATAAACTATCTAAAAGCGTAGTCAATAGTTTAACTTTCAGCCACTCATTAGCGCCGTTTTATCATCCCGATAAAGTTCACTCAGGCAAGACGGAGCTTGGCTGATGAGGGTCAATTTGAATAAATAATTGCTGATCTTGATATTGATATGGTCGGTAATATTGCTGGCCACAATGAAAATATAAATATGCTGCATCCACTGCAATACAGTCTAATGGTAAGGCTTGTAAAATGATTAACTGTTGTTGCTGTCGAGTTATCTGCTGCCATTGATGATGTTGTAGCACATCGTCACGAACTGCAAAAGCATCGAAGGGTTCGGATGACTTTCGCACCACAATAGTACCCGCATAACAACACGTGCTGAATATCAACGCACACACTATGCAAACCACATCTAAATAATGCTTCATATTTAGACGCCTTATGTCGATTAATCTTATACCAGGGTTGTGGTCTTTGCCGCGCAATTGTATAGGTGAGTAGTGACCAACAATTCGCTGTAAAAACAAGCTTGAAAGCTCAGCCCCCCCCTAACAACTTATACCATTACGTATAATATCAAATAAAAAAAACAGAACCCTAAAGTTCTGTTTTTTTTGCATAAAAACTAATCAAATTATCCCGCTGATTTAACACTCACAAATTCAGGGTAGGCATCAACACCACAATCTGAAACATCCATACCGTTGTATTCTTCTTCCTCTGAAACACGGATACCCATGGTCATTTTTAATACAAACCACACAAGTAATGATGCCGCAAATACCCAAATGAAAATCACTGCAGCGCCGTATAACTGACTACCGAAACTCGCATCAGCATTTGATAATGGCACTAGCATTAATCCTAGGAAACCAGCTACACCGTGGACCGAAATCGCACCCACTGGGTCATCAATTTTGATACGGTCAAATGCAATGATAGAGAAGATAACGACAGCACCAGCAACTAATCCAATCACAGCAGCCATTAAGAATGAAGGTGATAATGGATCTGCTGTAATCGCCACTAAACCTGCCAATGCACCGTTAAGAATCATTGTTAAATCGGCTTTACCCCAAACAACTTTACATACAATTAGCGCAGAGATGGCACCAAAAGCAGCTGCTGAGTTAGTGTTTACGAAAATTTTAGCTACCGCTGTCGCATTTTCAGCGTCAGAAACCAATAACTGTGAACCACCATTAAAGCCAAACCAACCCATCCATAAAATAAACATACCTAACGTTGCCATTGGTAGATTTGAACCAGGAATAGGATTGACTTGACCATTAGCACCGTATTTACCTTTACGCGCACCCAGTAACAGTACGCCAGAAATTGCCGCTGCTGCACCAGCCATGTGCACAATGCCGCTACCAGCAAAGTCAAAGAAGCCTGCTTCAGATAAAAATCCGCCGCCCCAGGTCCAGTAGCCTTCAACTGGGTAAATTACCGCAGTCATAACAACAGAGAATGCTAAGAAAGACCAAAGCTTCATACGTTCAGCAACAGCACCAGAAACAATCGACATAGCCGTTGCCACAAACACAACTTGGAAGAAGAAGTCTGATTCTAATGCATGGTCAGCATCACTTGCTTGTGAGCCAATCAACGAACCAAATGAAGGTAAAATGCCACCTTCTGTGTTATCAACGTACATAATGTTATAACCAACTAACAAGAACATAGCGCATGCAATTGAGTACAAACATACGTTTTTAGTTAAAATTTCGGTGGTATTTTTAGAACGGACAAGTCCGGCCTCTAACATGGCAAATCCGGCTGCCATCCACATCACTAATGCACCTGAAATTAAAAAATAAAAGGTATCTAGCGCAAAACGTAATTCCGTTACTGTGAGCCCTAATTTTGTTAATTCTTCCATAATCGCCCCCTATAACGCTTCGTTATCTAGTTCACCCGTACGGATACGGATAGCTTGTTCTAATTCAGTCACAAAAATTTTACCATCACCTATTTTGCCGGTATGCGCAGCGGTAGTAATGGCTTCAATCAGCATCTCTAAATTTTCAGCTTTAGTGGCAATTTCTAGTTTTACTTTAGGTAAAAAGTCCACTTGATATTCTGCACCACGATAAAGCTCTGTGTGCCCCTTTTGACGACCAAAGCCTTTTACTTCGGTGACAGTCATACCTTCAATGCCCATGCCTGCAATAGCTTCACGGACATCATCCAATTTAAATGGCTTGATGATAGCGCTGACGAGTTTCATCCCGACCTCCAAAAGTGTGAAAAAATGTAGTTGTTATTGATTTGTTGAATTAGCTAATTCAATCATCAGGCCACTTTTTTAAGATATTGTTTTTATAGGGGTAAATCTAAATCAACTTATTTTCAGTGCATACAAAAGCACCAATGGTGTGCATTAAAAAAGCAACACCGCTTTATTTTGGTGCAACGGTATTGTTTAACGATTTAATGGGTTATATCGAAGGCGAGGCAAGTGATAGCGGTAATAGCGAGAGTACAAGACATGTCTGTTTGATGTGATGCCGATGGCGATGGCGATAAATAGCGCAATTAAGGTATCCGCAAATAGATAAAAAAACCGCTCAACAAGAGCGGTTTAGCTTATTGATTTACCAGCAAGGGCATTAACCGCTCGTTGGTCATTGCAAATTACTTGTAGGTAGCTTCGCGTTTTTTAGCTTCTTCTTTCCACTTAGGAACCAGTGTTTTCTTGAATTCAGCTTTTTCAGCATTCATGGTTTTCATGTCCATGCCCAATGCTGCTTGTGCTTTCGCTTTAGTTGACGTATCGGGGTAAGCAATTGGTTGCTTAACACCTTTAGCGGCTAATAATTGTGCTAGTTTCACACGAGCATCAGCGGCTTTATCAACTGCGGTACCTAAAATGCGTAGTGCTTCGTCAGGAGCATGAGCAGACGCACCGTGTGATGCTGTCGCAAAATCCCAACGCCATTGTGAATGACGAATATCCATCAGGATAGGCTTCATCTCTGCTTCAGTGGCACCGGCATCCCAAGCAGCTTTGGCTTCAAAGTGAGCTTTAACTAATTGCGCTTCTGCACGTTCTTTTATTTCTTGAACTTTTGCTTTACGTTTATGCGTTAGGTCCACCAAAAACTCTTTGCTTTGAGTGTGACAAGTTGCACAGGTTTCTTCAAAGCGGTCAAATGGATTACCCACTTTATGGTCGGTGTATTTACGGCCTTTGTCGTTAGTCACTTTCGGCATATGACAATCAACACAGCTGACATTATTTTGACCGTGAACACCTAACTGCCAAGTTTCATATCCTGGGTGCTGCGCTTTTAGCATCGGGGTTTTAGACACAGCGTGAGTCCAATCAGAGAACTCCATGCTGTCATAGTACACTTCCATTTGCTCAACAGTGGTGCCCATATCCCAAGGGAATTTTACAAAGTTTGGACGCTCTGCTGTTTTTTCAAAATAGTACTCTACGTGACATTGAGCACACACCATTGACTGCTTGTCTTTGCGAGACGCTTTATCAAATGGCGTGTTCAATGTTGTCATAGCACGATCTGCAAACGGACGTGACATACGTAATTTAGGTGAGCCTTTTTCATGGCAGTCCGCACAGCCAAGTGTGTTAACCATTTCTGGGCCGCCTTTAGCCCATTTACCGCTAAAATAGCCATCTTCCCCTTGCTCTTCAATCACGCGAGGCACATCAGGGCTTTTACAGCTCCAACAGGCCATTGGCATTGGGCCATCTTCAGCATTTTTAGGCGCACCTGTACGTAATGTATTGGTGACGTCTGTTACCGCATACATGTGACCACGCGGTGCGTTATAGTCTTTTGCGAAACCGTAACCAGCCCACAATACGACTAAACTAGGAACTTGCTCTAGCATATCAACAACTTCTTCGCTTTCTGCTGTTGCATGCCAGCTGTTGTATTGATTAGAAAATTTATCTTTATAAACCTCATTACGGGGTTCGGTTTTATCACTCGCCATTGCGCCTGCAGCCATAAAGCTCGCTGCAATAACGGCACTGAGTGCAATTGATTTTGCGTTCATCTTCATCACCCTTTATCTCCGTGTTACATTATATTTAGTTTAATAACCACGACATCTCCAAGGTCAAAAGTAGCTATTAAGCGTCAATTTAGACATACCCCTTATGGGGTATAGAGAGGAAAGTTTGCGCCAGATCAACATGTAAACAGGATGTATCTCACAGTTCTGTAAACTCGTTAATGTAATGCAGGTATACCTAATGTAGAACACACTATTGGACAGGAGAAAAAGCCATACTTTTGTCTGATCCAAATTTCTTTTTCGACATGCAAAGTAGGATTTTATGTTTACTCGAGGCAGTCTTACCTCCACCATTTTAGGCCTAATGCTATTACTGATTTTACTGTCATCAAGCTTGGCCGTGTTTTCTATCGTTAACTTAACTTTTAGTCTCGATGACGCAAAAGGGATCAATGCTTCAGGCTCAATGCGCATGCAAAGCTATCGTTTATTGCTTTTTACCAACGCAGGTAGCATCAACACTAACGAAAAAATTATCGAGTTTGAAAACACCCTTAATTCTAGTGCATTAAAAAGAACACTTGCCTGGTACAGCCCACAGGAGCTGAGCGACCAATATTTGTTGGTTATCGACAAGTGGCAAGTAATGAAAACCTACGTAGAAGAAGGGAATGCTCGCCTGTATTCGGCGGCACTAAAAGATTTTGTCGATACCATTGATACGCTCGTATTAAAAATGGAATTGTTTGCCGCATTTAAATTAAAGTTACTGGTCATTGGGCAGATTGTTGGGTTAGTTATCTTGCTGTGCATTGCATTTATTGCCGTGATATTTACCCGTAAACGAGTTGTTAAACCCCTACAATTATTGATGGACAGTGCGGCCACCATTTCTAAAGGTAACTTTAAAGTGAAGATGCCTAAAACGGATTATATAGAGCTCACCGCGCTGGGTAATGCACTCCAAAAAACAGCGGCAGAACTAGCTAATTTATACGAGGATTTAGAAGGCCAAGTTAACGAAAAAACCGTAGCCCTCACCCGAGCCAATAATGAACTCAGTTTTCTCTATGATAATCTCGTCATGCTTCATGCCGATAAACTAGACTACAAGGCATTGCAATCTGCAATCAATCAGCTGAAAGATTTCGAGGGCCTCGATTATCTCAGATTAGTGATTAAACACGAAGATGGCACAAATGATGTGATTAATGCGCTAGGCGGTTGGCCCAAAAGCACAACAAGGATCGATTCGGTACAATTTCCATTAACTATCGAGGTGACCCAACTGGGTTATTTAGATGTTATATGCTCGAAACCATTGAATCGGCAGTTATTTCATAATTTTGCCATGATGTTGTCACGCTCAATTACGATCCACAATGCAACAGAGCAACGCCAGCAATTAGCGCTAATGGAAGAGCGAGCGGTTATCGCAAGAGAATTACACGACTCCATTGGCCAAGTATTATCCTTTTTAAAAATTCAGGTCAGCTTGCTTAGAAAAAGCTTGGATCTAAATTGCCGCAGCCCAGAAGTCGAAGAGCAGTTGATAGAGATCAACGAAGGTGTCAGTACCGCCTATGTACAATTACGCGAGTTACTATCAACATTTAGGTTAACCATTAAAGAGCCTAATTTAAGCCAAGCTATTGAGGTCATGCTCGACCAGTTACGCCAACAAAGCGATGTTGATATTAAGCTTAATTACAAACTGTCAGCGCATTTATTAGAAGCAAAACAACATATTCATATTTTACAATTAATTCGAGAAGCCACACTTAACGCAATAAAACACGCCAAACCGACTCATATAATGATAGATTGTCAGTTAACAACAAATAATATGATAACCATAGCGATATGCGATGATGGTATTGGTGTGTCACATTTACAAGAACGCGACCAGCATTTTGGCATTGGTATCATGCATGAACGAGCCAATAAATTAGATGGTATCGTGTCGTTCAATAGTAATCAGCATGGCGGCACGACCGTTACGCTCAGTTTCCCCCCTCAACAGGAGCCATTAAATGGGTAAGCCGTATTCCGTACTTGTTGTCGATGATCACCCTTTGCTACGTCGTGGCATTTGTCAATTGATCACCTCCGACAGTGACTTTTTACTTTTTGGCGAAACAGGCACAGGTCTAGACGCACTCACAGCCGTTGCAGAAAATGAACCCGATATCATTTTGCTCGACTTAAATATGAAAGGCATGTCTGGCCTAGACACCCTTAACGCCATGCGCCAAGAAGGGGTAACCGCAAGAATTGTGATCTTAACCGTATCTGACGCTAAGCAAGATGTTATTAGGCTGCTGCGCGCAGGTGCCGATGGCTACTTGCTTAAAGACACTGAGCCAGATTTATTGCTTGAGCAACTCAAAAAAGCCATGTTAGGTCATCGAGTGATCAGCGAAGAAGTTGAGGCTTATCTCTACGAATTAAAAAATGCCACTGATGACAACACCTGGATTGAAAACCTCACCCCGCGTGAGCTACAAATACTACAGGAACTGGCCGAAGGAAAAAGTAACCGTATGATTTCTGAAGATTTACATATTAGTGAAGGTACGGTTAAAGTGCATGTAAAAAACCTACTGCGTAAGGCTAATGCAAAATCAAGAACCGAAATGGCTGTTAGGTATCTCAATAATTAAGATCCGTTAATTCTTATGATCTGGTGAACTCTGTCTTACTGAGGCGATACAGTGCAGCCCTGTGATACTGGGCCGCATTAGAATCATGCTCTGTTGCACAAATAATCAGTTAAGTATGCCTTTATAATCGGGCACATACGATTTTAAAGGCATACCACATCGAATAAATGACAATGTCATTATTTTTGCTCAATAAATTCGAGCCAACTTTGCAGCACAGATTCAAAATCCTCTAAACCGCAATACGACTCAGACTCGGCATCGTACAAATTCATTGCGTCATCTAGTTCATGCTCTTCATCAAAATCTATCACATTAGCAAAAACTCTAACCTGTTCAGAATCGATATCAATGGTTAAATCAGCGCCAATATTACGCCAGTGATTTTTACCGCCAGTCTTAATGAGAGAAATTTGAGAAAGAATATGATTAGCACGCTGATCATCCACGCCTAACTCTTCAGCAAACCAGCGGCCAAGTACCTCATGATCCATACTAAACTCAGCAAAAACCGTCCCTTCTAAACGGTTACGACGAAATTGGTATTCCATTATTGTTGCTCTGTAATTAGCGTTATCACTATTTTAACCGAAGAACACCAAACCTGCTGCTTGTTATCTAATCTAATCCGCACTAATAAACCTGATCTCGGGATAAGGGATGAACTTATACTATTTAAAATCAACATGTTACCCATTCTCACCTTCAAGCTTGTCATTTGTTCTGCTAACAAGGCGAATTGACGCGTCAATAGCTAACCTCAACTCTGGATAAGAGATGTATTGATAACGATATAAATCAATAGATTGACTAAAATCCACTGTCAAGCTTGTGATTTGTTTTGCTAACAAGGCGAATTAACGCGTCAATAGCTAGCCTATTGCAAGTTAATTCAACGCAGTGAGGAAGGCAAAGGACTGCTTGAAAGGCGTTTGTTATCCAGAGCTGAGGTTAGCTAGCCTATTGTAAGTCGATTCAACGCAGTGAGCAGGGCAAAGGACTGTTTGAAAGGCATTTATTATCCCGAGCTCAGGTTAATAAGGTTAAACATCAGAAAGGTATAAGGTTTTACCAGCCATAATCGTTATAATACTCGTGTGTTAATCAAAAATACACCCACTTTCTTTGCGTTCTCGCTATTTGAAAGGAGCACCATTGCAACATAACCACATCTTAATCAAAAACGACTGGAAACATTCTCAGTGGTCATTTATTAATGCGCAATGGTATAAACTTGGGGCGAACTTAAAAATAGCGTAAATTGCTGTAATAGCGAATACTTGGAAGAATCAACAATGAATACCGGTTTTATTTATAGCTTGCTGTTAACTGGGCCAAATGCTGGGCAATCACTTAGCGAAGAGCAAGTGGCTCAATGGCAACCTCAAGACGGCTTATTATGGCTTCATCTTCGTTATCGAGAACCCAAAGCCCGTAAATGGATCCTCAACTCTGGTTTAGAGCGTGTCGAAACCGATACTTTGTTAGCCACAGACACTCGCCCGCGCGTAGTAAACTCCAGCAAGGGCGTACTGTTAGCGCTTAGAGGCGTTAACCTCAACCCGAATTCAGATCCTGAGGATATGGTGGCGATACGCATTTATGCTGAAGAACATAAAATCATTTCTACCTGTGAGCGTCAATTGCAATCGGTTGTCGATATTGCTGATGCCATTGCTCAAGGTAAGGGGCCTATCGACACAGCAGCCTTTATTATGGCCATTTGTGAGCGCTTAACCCAACGTAAAGTTGAGTTTATTGGCAAACTCGAAGAACAGCTCGATGAATTAGAAGAGCGTGTTGTCACCCAGGTCAACAAATCCTTGCGTACTGAGATTGCTGAACTGCGCAGACAAACCGTGGTATTGCGTCGTTACCTAGCGCCGCAGCGTGAAGCATTTTCGAGGATGTTACATGAAACCAGCGAGCTATTTGACGATAACGATAAACTGCGTTTGCGCGAAATTCATGAAACCTTAATTAGAGTCATTGAAGATCTCGATGCCATTCGTGACAGGGCCAGCGTGACCCAAGAAGAACTGCAATCACAACAGTCTGAACAAGTGAACCAAAGGCTGTACTTTTTATCTTTAATCTCAGCCGTTTTTTTACCACTTGGCTTTTTAACAGGCCTGCTGGGCGTCAATATTGGGGGGATTCCAGGTGCTGAAACTAACTGGGCATTTGCGGCATTCTGCGGTGGCTTATTTGCGCTTATCGCCTTGCAAATGTATTTATTTTATCGCTTGAAGTGGCTGTAATTGATTAATATTGATTACAGTCAGTTTCGTAAACAACGCTGAGCTCAACTGCTTCTACCGTTGCCAATAGTCATCAGAACTCTGGAAATAAAAAAGGACGCTTAGCGTCCTTTTGTCATTAACTCAATCATTTGGGCGTTAACACCAAACACGAGTCAAGGCTTTGTCTGCAGATTATTTGGTCGCAGCAGCGGCGGCTTTTTCTACCGACACAAGTTCAACTTCAAAAATCAATGTTGAATTAGCAGGAATAGTGCCAGTATCACGGTCACCATAGGCAAGTTCAGCAGGGATAACAAACTTATACTTAGCACCAACAGACATTAACTGAACACCTTCAGTCCAACCTGGAATAACGCGGTTTAATGGAAACTTAGCCGTTTCGCCACGAGCATAAGAACTGTCAAACTCAGTACCATCAATTAACGTACCACGGTAATGCACTTCTACAGTGTCTTCTGCGGCCGGTTTGTCACCTTTGCCTGCTGCTAACACTTCATACTGTAAACCTGACTCAGTGGTGGTCACGCCTTCTTTAGCTTTGTTCTCTTCTAAGAACTTTTTGCCTTCAGCAATAGCTTTAGCCGCTAACGCTTCTGCTTGCTCTAAACGTTTGTCGTTTAATTTTTTATCTAGGTTTTGTAATACAGTTTGCATTTCTTCTTCAGTTAACTGCATTTCTTCGCCTAGGCCATCGCTAAAGCCTTTGATAACCATAGTACGATCAACAGCAAAGCCTAATTCTTCTTGCTCTTTAATGTGACCAGACATGTACTTACCAATTGAACCACCCACACTGTATGCTTCTTTTTGAGCGTCAGTTGTTAGCTCTACTTTTTTTGGTGCAGCGTCTTGTTCTTGGTTACATGCAGTCAATCCAACAACAGCTAATGCAACTAACGATAATTTGTAAATAGATTTCATTAAAGCTTCCTCAGCATCATCCTTTAGTGGTTACAATAACCTAATACATTCTAACAACGAGATGTTTTAGTGGTCATGTTCGCCTGCCACTTTATACTAGTTAATGGGGTTATACCATTGGGTCAACCTTATATCACAGGGTTTAGGACAATAATTCAAGGGGCAAGTTCATGACACAGGGTTCAATGCTGCTTTTTTGCTCAACTTGGCTGTGCGTATGGTGTTTATCTGCTTGCCAACCTGCACCAAATAAAGTCATCGAAATTACCACCGATGCCAGTTACAGTGCCAGCCTATCTGACAATGCTCAATTAGCATTAGTGAGCACCGCTAATAATGGTGTACAAGTATGGGACCTCACAGGCCCCAGTATGTCTTACCAGTGGCTTCAAGGAAAAAAAGACGACACCAGTAATGTTATTGATACGGCGATGTCTGCCAATAACACCTTTGCCGCAACCATTAGCCATAATTCATTAGCCATTTGGCGTTTAGATGACGGCAGTTCTGTCGGTTGGTGGTCACTGCCCTCTTACGCTCAAAGTGTTGCTATCGCCAATAATGGCCAAACACTAGTGGGCCTTGTTGATGGTTCAGTAATGTCATTATCACCACAAAAAAATCGCTTAATTCAATTTTTAGGCCACCAGGAAAAGGTAAATAGCGTATCAATTTCTGCCGATGGTCAAACGGCACTAACAGGCGGTAATGATGGCAAAGTCATGCTATGGAATAGCCAAACTGGGCAGCCTATACAGCAGTGGCAATTGGGCTCACGAATAACCAAAGTACTCATTAATCATAGTGGCAGTTTAAGTTTTGCCGCTGATATCACCGGTAATGCAGCAATATGGCAATCCATAAGTGGAAGTAAAGTCAGCCAGTTAAATATCGTTCGCAGGCAAATGAACTTCTCTTCAGCGCGTTTTGTCAAAAATGATCAGCAACTACTGACTGGCACACCGTCTAAAGAACTATTTTTATGGCAAATAAACTCTGGTAAAGCCCTAGGTCACTGGCAAGTACAACTGAGTAAAAACACCCAAAACAGAGGCGCTGTAGTATACTCTGCCGCAATGACCCCACAAGGCACCATTGTCAGTATAAGTAGCCAAGGTTTAATTGAATATTGGCAGCAGTAACAACCCTAATTTAGAGGTATACATGGAGCACATTTTGCAAAAGATAGACGACCTTGAAATGAAACTATCGTTTCAAGAAGTCATGATAGAAGATCTGAACCAAGAAGTGATTAAACTCAATACATTAGTTGCCAGACAACAACAGCAAATGATACTAATGGTAAGTAAAATGCAGGCGATGGAGCCAAGTAACATGGCCTCTCAAGCTGATGAAACACCGCCGCCACACTATTAATATAGCTTACAAAAACAGGTTAAAAACACGATATAATCTCTGGCAAATAGCGATTATTTATTCAAATGAGAATTAGCAGGCAAGCATGCATCCAAATCAGTACCTCACAATAGCCAAAACAGGTGACGAAATCCTCACACTGACAGCGACTCCTGTGACGGTGTTTGATGATAATTTAGCGGCATTAGCCCATAAAATGTTATTGACCATGCAGCAAGCAAACGGCGTGGGTATTGCAGCCACACAAGTGTTTAGTCGCGCCGCAATGTTTATCATGGCATCCAACCCAAACGAGCGATATCCTGACGCCCCAGTAATGGTGCCAACAGTGGTGATTAATCCTAAAATTTTGTCAGCGTCTTCTGCCACAGAAATGGGTATTGAAGGCTGCCTGTCCATCCCAGGAAAACGCCTAAGTATTGCGCGGCACAGTCAAATCGAAGTGCAATACCAGTCGCTTGACGGGCAACTGCAACAACAAGTATTACAGGGCTTTGTGGCGCGTATTTTCCAACATGAATATGATCACTTACAAGGCATTACTTTGCTTGAGCGGACTTGCTTAATGTCGCCGCAACCCGAGGTGATGCCATGCTAAAATCACTGTCTATATCATTATCGCTGCTGTTTGGATTAACAGGCTGTGCTTATAACAGTGTTTTTGTTAATTACCCCTCACAAATTGCGCCACATAAGCAAGCGTTAAACAGCGACACGCCCACGGCAAATATTAGTGAATTAGCAGACAATATTAACAGCAATGACGGCTTACTCTATGCGCAAGAGTCGGGACGAATTATGCAAGTTGCTGGCGATTTTGAGCGCAGTAAAACCTATTATCAACAAGCGATTTCGGCATATCAGGCCTTTGACGATAAAGCCATTATCAGTGCCAGCAAGCTCGGCTCAGGTGCAAGCAGTTTATTATTAAACGACAATGCAATACCTTATCGCGGCCCCGGTTACGAGCGAATTATGGTGCACCAGTATCAAGCATTAAATTATTTATTTAGTGGCGACACACAAGGTGCCCTAGTTGAAGTACGCCGCAGTAACGAGTTGCAAAGCATGGAGCAAGCGCGTTATCAACAATCGCAAAAGTCGGTGCAAAATATGGCTAATGGCACCATCGATGCGCAAATGGCACAATTGGGTCAATCAGCTGGGACGGTAACAAGTTCATTTTTAAATGCATACAGTTATTATATTACAGGCTTATTGCACGAGTTAGCTAACGAACCTAATGACGCATTTATCGATTACCGTAAAGCGGCACAAATCACCCCAGACAACCGTTATTTGCAACAGGATTTGGTACGTTTAGCAAAGCAATTAGCCATGCCTCAATATGACGAATTTAAACAGCGATGGGGAGATACCGTTTTACCTGGCGAACAGCAAGGCCAAGTCATATTGATTGTTGAGCGAGACTTTGTACCTGAAAAACAAAGTATTACTGTACCATTTCCAATCAATGGCAACATACAAAGTGCATCGCTAGCCACATACCAACCTCAGCCGTATCTCAATTCAACCAGCCTCATTCACGGGTTAGGTGAAGAAAATGTAGAAGCGCAAAATATTGCCAATATCAGCGCGCTTGCCATCAATGCGTTAAAAGAAGATTTGCCTGGTGCGTTATTTCGCCAAGCGGCAAGAATTTATGCCAAATACGAATTAAATCAAAGTGTGCAAAGTGGTAGCAGGCGGGCAAACAATCAAGTTGATGCGGGTGCGCTTGTGATGCAAATTTTCAACGTGATTAGCGAACAAGCAGACCGTCGTAGCTGGTTAACCTTGCCACGCCAAGCACAAATAGCAAAGCAGTTTATCGATGCTGGCACCTACGATATACGCCTAAATAACAGCCAAAATGTCAAAATTGAAGTAAAACCGAACCGTACAACAATAATTTGGGCAATAGAGACTGGAAATCGTACCCGTTTTTATTCGATAATCATCTAATAGATGATAACCCTTATCAACTGTCACTCATCACCAATGGAATTTATTATGAAAAACTTGAAACTGATATTTGTGTTAGCCGCAGTGATAGGGCTAAGTGCCTGTCAATCTAAAGTAGAGTACGGCGACGCCACTGAAGTCGAAACGGTTAACGAAAACTTTGGCTCAACGGACCTGCAAGACATTGCCGCTAAAATGGTCGACAGCATGATGACATTCCCACCTGTGGTTGTTATTACCCAAAATAATCGTCCAATTATTTTTGTCGATAAAATTAAAAACAAAACCTCAGAACATATTGATACCGAGTCTGTCACTGACACCATCAGCAACAAGTTGCTGCGCTCTGGTAAATTTCGTTTTATCGACATGACAAAAGTGGATACCGTACGTAAACAATTAGATTACCAAAATAATGCTGGCATGGTAGACCCTACAACCGCCATTAAATTTGGCCGTCAAATTGGCGCGCAGTATATGCTTTATGGCAACCTATCAAGCATTGTGAAGCAAGATGGCAGCACCAAAGACGTCTATTATAAAATGACCATGCGTTTAATGGATTTAGAAACCGGCTTAATTGAATGGTCTGACGAAAAAGAAATCCGCAAGGTTAAATCGAAGTCATTTTTGGGCTTGTAATACTCAAGCACATAGCAATAAAGCCGACATTGATGTCGGCTTTTTCATACACCCAATAATAAGTTAGGAACACTAACGTGAAATTGTTATCCACTGAATTGTTTAGTCCACGGGTTATCAAAACCAGTTTTGTTGCATTATGCTGTGCCAGTTTGTTCAGCTGCAGTAGTTCGCTTTCAACCTCATCATTACAACGTGACGGTTCGGCATACATCAGTCAAGTACAAGCGCAAGCTCGTGCTAATGTCATCTCCAATGTGCAATATGATTTAACCTTCTTTTTAAGTGAACACAGTCAATTCAGCGCTATTTCGACAGTACACTTCGACCTAAGCAGTGTGCCTAAGTCATTAACACTCGATCTTAATAAAGCTAACATTAAACAATTTAGCATTAATGGCACCAAGGTTTACCCTAACTACAACGGCGCTTATATCGTCATTAACCAAAGTTTATTGGTCAGTGGCAACAACACTGTGGTCGTTGAATTTACCCGCGAGCACAGCACTAACGGTGAAGGCTTACATCGCTTTGTTGACCCAGTAGACAACAATGTTTACTTGTACTCACATTTTGAGCCAGCTGCGGCACAACAAATGTTTGCCGTGTTTGATCAACCCGACTTAAAAGCCACTTACCAAATTAATGTACATGCACCAAAAGACTGGCAAGTTATCAGCGCCATGCGTGAAACCAATGTGGTCGATCAAGGCGATACCAACTTGTGGACTTTCCCTGTTACGCCCAAATTAAGCCCCTATAACTTCTCGATGCACGCTGGCCCGTATAAAGTGTGGGAAGACAACTCAGGGCGTTACCCAATGCGCCTATTCTCACGCCAATCAGTGGCAGATCAAGTCACACCACAAGATTGGTTTACCTATACCAAACAAGGTTTAGCATTTTTTGATCGTTACTTTGGCATTGACTATCCATTTAAAAAGTACGACCAGGTATTAGTACCAGACTTTTTATACGGCGCAATGGAAAACGCCGGTGCAATTACGTTTTCCGAAGATCGTTTCTTATTTAATGCCCAAATGACCGCCGAACAAAAAGAGCGTTTAGCTGGGGTTATCATGCATGAAATGGCTCACCAATGGTTTGGTGATTTAGTCACCATGAAATGGTGGAATGGCTTATGGTTAAACGAAAGTTTTGCGTCATTTATGGGCACCTTAGCCACCAGCGAAGCGACTGAGTTTAGTCATGCATGGCGTACTTTTTACGCCTCAGGCAAACAAGCGGCTTACCATCAAGATAGCCTAGTGACCACTCACCCCATTGAGGTGCCAGTGCCCACCAGCCAAAATGCGTTTGACAACATTGATGCCATTACCTATCAAAAAGGGGCTTCTACCATTAAACAGCTCAGGCATTTACTGGGCGAAGAAACGTTCCGTCGTGGTGTGAGTCAATATTTACAACAATACAGTTATAAAAATGCCGAGCTTGATGACTTTATCAACAGTTTGGCCAAAGCCAGTGGTCGCGATTTGTCGCAGTGGACTAAAGAGTGGTTATATGCCGCAGGCGTCAACACCATTAAGGCACAATACACCTGCCAAGGTAATCAAATAGACTCATTTGCACTGATACAAACCGCAGAAGATAGCCAACACCCAACACTGCGCGAACAGCGAGTGCAAATAGGTTTATTTAACACCCATCGTTACGGTTTAGAAATGCAACAATCCCATGCCGTAACCTATAAAGGGGCTTACACCGAAATTAATGAACTGATTGGGGAAATCTGTCCTGATTTAGTGTACCCAAACTATGATGACTGGGGATTTGTTAAAGTCGAACTGGATCAAAAATCGTTTACAACTGCTAAACAGCAATTGAACCTGGTTAGCGACCCATTATTGCGCTCAATGTTATGGCAAAGTATGTGGGACAGTGTGGTTGATGGTAAAACATCGATGGAGCAATTTATCAACATTGTGCTCATCAATGCCCCATTAGAAAAGGATTACACCATATTAGGTCAGGTCCTTGATAACATGCAACGAGCCAAAAACTATCTCGACTTAATGGCACCTATGCATAGCAGTTACAACAGCAAAATCTCTAAAGCGCTCAGCCAAATGAGCCTTAGAATGAGCATGGAACATTACCGTAACCGCGACTTTCAACGTCGCTGGTTTGATGCTTACATCAACTTATCAAGCCACGGAGATGCCCTGGAGCACATTCAATCTTTGCTCAAAAACAAAAGCCACATTAAAGGTTTGACGATTGATCAAGACTTACGCTGGGCCATGATCCGTCAGCTAAATCGTTATGATTACGGTGATGCCCATGCATTACTGGCAGCAGAAAAACGCCTTGATCAGTCTGACTCAGGGGAGAAAGCAGCAATCGCAGCAGAGGTGATCCGTCCAGAATCCGCGCTTAAACGCCAATGGTTAAATAGGATTGAACATAATGACAATATGGCATTTTCAAAAATTAGAGTGGCAATGTACAACCTTTACCCTGCCGAACAAAAGTTACTCAGCGCGGCGACGGCTGAACAACGCTTTGCTAATTTACCCTTAATGGATGATAAAGGGCCGGTGTTTATGCGCAGTTTTGCTGCCCAGCTTATTCCGATGGATTGTAGCTCATCTAATATTGATGCCATTAGCCACGTACTCAATCGCCAGACCAGTTTATCGGCCTTAACTCGGCGCGCACTACTTGAAGCGCGCCAACAAGAGCA
This sequence comes from Shewanella basaltis, assembly GCF_023283885.1. Lineage (GTDB taxonomy): Bacteria > Pseudomonadota > Gammaproteobacteria > Enterobacterales > Shewanellaceae > Shewanella > Shewanella basaltis. Next base: position 15,753 of record NZ_JAKILA010000021.1, on the reverse strand, counting down.
GCGCTGCATCAATATTAAGCAAATGCTGAATTAACCTGAAGTGAATTAATAAAAAAGCCGGAGTCATCCGGCTTTTTTATGTTGTACGGTAAGACACAGTCCCAGAGACGAAATGGTTCTATAAATGTTAACCCGCACGTAATGCCAATATTTTACTGATGTCTAACGGCGGTTGATACTGGCTAAAAGCTATGTGGGCTTGATCAACGGCATAAATTGACATGCGATCGGCCAACTCGTTACCTTCAATACCTGTGTGCGCAGCAACATGTTTAATACTGATCTTGTCTTTAATGATTTCATACAACTCATGCGCGTGTTTAATCATATCTAGGTTTGCGATATCACCGCCTTTGCGAGTCCAGCCCTTAGCTTTCCAACCGTAAGCCCACTCACAAATACAATTAATCGAATATTGCGAGTCACTCATAATACAAACCGTTTGGCCGTGTTCAATGGCGTTTTTTGCCATCAGTAAGGCTTGATACAAGGCGTTTAATTCTGCGGTATTGTTGGTACCATTTGGATTAAATAAGCCAAACCATAACTGCGCCAACTGGCCTTGATGATACAAGGCGATACCAGAGCCCGCTTTACCCGGATTGGGTTCACACCCGCCATCGGTGTAAATCACCACTTCATACTGGCTCAATACCACTTGATTATCACTTAGGGTTTTTATTGAGTTACTGCCCTTATGGCCAACAGGCTTTGATGATGCAGCAGAAGGCTTAACCGCTGCACGCCCAATACTGCTGTTAGGCGACTTTGCAAAAGCCGCTTTTGCTTCAGCTTCTGTAGCAAATGATTTGTATTTAGCTTGAGGAAACTTATCAACAGAACGTTTAGTCACATCCCAACTGGTAAAAATACCCGTTTCTCGCCCTGTCCAAACTACATAATACTTCTTTGCCATTGTGGTTTATCCTTGCCAAATCAATGTCGCATCATGCCATGATTCATTGGGCCATAAAAACAAAACCTGCAAGATAAGCAGGTTTTGCTGGTTGTTTAGCCAAATCAATCTAAGGCGAAACACCAAACGACTAGTTGACGATAATCGGTCCATCGATATGCTGATGATTGACCCCGCCAGAGCCTGCGCTCACAATCTCAAGCCCTTTCGTGTTGCTGACATTAATGCCACCAGAACCATCACTAATGGTTACTTTACCATTAACCTGATCGATATTAATCGAACCAGAACCATCGCTCACCTCAATATCACCGGCCACTTGTGAGATGCTGATAGAACCAGAGCCGTCTTGTAATGTTACATCGCCATTGACATCTTTCATGTTAATCGAGCCAGAACCATCAGCTAAGGTCACAGCACCGACCTTCTGCATCACAATACTACCCGAACCGTCTTTAAGCTTAATATTAGCCGCTACATCGGATATCGTAATCGAGCCAGAGCCGTCGGTAATATCTAACGCTAACCCAGTCGGAACCGTGATTAACACATCAATAAACGGAGATTGCTCCATAAAACCGTCAGACTGAATATCGGCAACAAACATGGCATTATCGCCTTGCTTGTTTAGGGTTAATTCAATCTCAACATCGTCACTGTCTTTATCGGTATAAATGTCGGCAGTGACCTCAATTTGTGTTTGTCCCTCAACCCCTTTTACGGTTAATTGACCCGCGCCGGTATTCGCCACTAATTGGTGTAGTGATTGACTGTCTAGGGTCATTTTTTGTTGGGTATGTGCTAGTTCTGCATTTGTCTTTGCAGAATCCGATAACGAAAATATCGATTCCGCTTCAGTGTATGACGCACCAAAAATAGTCGCGCCTAATACTAAACCGACTGTTAGGCTAATGGTCGCAATTCGAATAGACATAGGTTAAATTCCTTTTATAAGAAGTTCGAAATAAAATAGGCTGATACGTAAGGTTAGTCGCAAATACATATCATCACCTTGATAGCAAACACTAAGCAGATTTCATACCAACACTGTAAGCTTATGTTTTATAGAACTTTATAACTATTCAATGATCATATTCATTGAGCTAAAAATGTAAAAAATCATCTAAAACAACACAAAGTGGTTAATATCACCACTATAACCACTCAATAAAATAGCAACGGCGGCTTATGACAACCACCACAACACAACACAATCATCCTCACCAGATTAATATCATTGTCGGCTCTACCAATCCGGTAAAAATAAATGCCGCCAAAAATGCCATTTCCCAGTATTTCCCAAGCAGCACGATACACTGTCAGGGTATGCATGCTCCCTCGCAAGTGGCAGAGCAACCCATGACAGAAGCAGAAACCAAATTGGGTGCCATAAACCGTGCCAAATACTGCCAACAACAGGCTGAACCTGCCGACTTTTATGTGGCAATGGAAGGCGGCGTAGACCAATTTGAACATGGCCCTGCCACATTTGCTTATATGGCCATTATCAGTCATGACACCCTATCTGTAGGTCGCAGCGCCAACCTACCCTTACCAGAAAAGGTCTATGCAGCATTAGCCGCTGGCGAAGAACTGGGCCACGTAATGGACCGCATGTTTAGCACTCAAAATATAAAACAAAAAGGCGGTGCGATAGGCCTTCTCACACAAGGTTTAGCCACCCGCGAAAGCATTTATACCCAGGCGCTGCTACTGGCCATGACCCCCTTTATTAACGCGGAATTATTTAATGACTGATCAACCTAGTACAACACGTTATACCGTCGATGCCATGATCCGCCCACTCACACCACAAGATGATGCTGCAATAGCCGCGGTTATCCGTGACGTGTCGGCAGAATACGGCTTAACCCCAGACAAAGGCTTTAGCGTTGCAGACAAAACCCTCGACTGTTTAAGTGAAGTTTATCAAGCACAAGACGCACAATATTGGGTGATTGAATACCAAGGTAAAGTGGTTGGCGGCGCAGGCGTTGCTGCACTTGCAGGGAATGCCGGCGTATGTGAGCTACAAAAAATGTATTTTAGCCGCGCGATTCGCGGCCAGGGCATGGCCAAAAAACTCACCCGTCAATGTATTGAGTTTGCTAAACAGCATGGTTATCAATTCATGTATTTAGAAACAACAGCCGTATTAGTTGAAGCATTAGCACTCTATGAAAAACTCGGCTTTACCCACTGCCAGCATTTAGGGCAAACGGGCCACGATGCCTGCGAAATCGCCATGATAATGAGCCTATAACAAACAAAACATGCCCCGCAAGATGTCATACCATTGCGCAATGGTGTAATTAGCACACTTTTTAACCAGTCTTATTGCAACAACTTGATAGCGCTTTGCAAGGATGCAAAAGCTTGGTAGCCTCAGATTAAGCACATTCCATAGGAGGAAGATAATGGAATATCAACGTATTGGACATTCAAGCCTTGAGGTCAGTAAAATTTGCCTCGGGACCATGACTTGGGGCGAACAAAATACCCAAGCACAAGCTTTCGCTCAACTTGACTATGCCATTGGCCAAGGCGTTAACTTTATTGATACTGCCGAAATGTATCCCGTGCCACCGAAAGCTGATACTCAAGGTGAAACCGAGCGCATTTTAGGTCGCTACCTCAAAGCCCAAGGTAATCGTGACGAGCTGGTTATTGCCAGTAAAATTGCTGCACCTGGGGGTAAAGGCGACTATATTCGCGACAACATGGCGCTAGACTGGCGGAATGTACATCAAGCTGTAGATGACTCATTAAGTCGCTTACAAATCGACACCATCGATTTATACCAAGTGCATTGGCCTGACCGAAATACCAATTTTTTTGGTCAGATGATGTATGAGCACGATGAAGACGAACATTACACGCCTATTTTAGACACCCTTGAAGCGCTCGCAGAAGTCATCAAACAAGGTAAAGTGCGTTATATTGGCATTTCTAACGAAACCCCATGGGGCTTTATGAAATACCTTAAGTTGGCAGAAAAACACGACTTACCGCGTATTGTGAGTGTGCAAAATCCCTATAACTTGCTCAATCGCAGTTACGAGATTGCCATGTCTGAAATTAGCCATCGTGAAAATGTACCATTACTGGCTTATTCGCCATTGGCTTTTGGTACATTAACGGGTAAATACGAGAACGATCAATGGCCAGAAGGTGCACGCCTCACGGTATACAAACGGTTTGCACGGTATAACAGTACGCCAGTGGCACTAGAGGCAACCCAAGCGTATATCGATTTGGCGCGTGAATTTAACCTGTCACCAACCGAGATGGCGTTAGCGTTTGTTAATAGCCGTAAATTTGTTGCCGCTAACATTATCGGCGCAACTGACTTACATCAGCTAAAGCAAAACATCGACAGTCATAAAGTGACATTGTCAGCTGAATTAATAACAAGAATTAACGAACTGTCAGCCCTGTATCGTTTTCCTTGCCCTTAATAGCCAGCAAAAAGTCGCCAATACAGGCTCACAAACAGCAATAGCCACAAAACCTTGCATTAGGCATCAAGATCACTGAAGATCTTGATGCCTTTTATTTTTAGCGAAGAAACCCGTATTTATGAAGCCTAACCCGTCATTATCGTCTGCTGATTTTTATGATCATCAAGCCATTCGCGATCAATTCCCTACGCTTAAGCAGACCATTGGCGATCATCCGTTATGCTATCTCGATACCGCTGCAACCAGCCAAAAACCGCAGGCAGTGATTGATGCGATGACTGAGTATTATCAACTCAACAATGCCAATGTGCACCGCGCAGCACACCAATTATCAACCCGTGCAACTCAGCAATATGAAGCCGTTCGTCAACAAGTCGCGCATTTTATTCATGCCAAGCACCAGCAAGAGGTTATTTTTACTCACGGCACCACAGAATCGATCAATATGGTGGCATACGGCTTAACAGCACAAGTACAACCAAACGATTTAATATTAATCGACACCGCAGCACATCATGCCAATATCGTGCCCTGGCAAGAGCTCGCTAAACGTACTGGGGCCATCATTAAACCCATACCACTTACCGCTGACGCCCAACTTGATATCAATGCCTATGAGCAGCTACTGCAAGCCAAACCAAAGCTAATTGCCTTATGCCATGTGTCGAATGCACTGGGCACAGTCAACCCCATTATCGACTTAATCGCCATGGCAAAAAATGCAGGAGCATTAACCTTAGTCGATGGTGCCCAAGCGGTTGCCCACCTAGAGATTGACGTCCAACAAATGGATTGCGATTTTTATGTGTTTTCAGGTCATAAAATGTATGGCCCAACAGGTGTCGGTATTTTGTACGGCCGTTTTGAACAACTAAACACATTAACGCCCATGCTGACCGGTGGCGAAATGATCAAAACCGTTAGCTTTGATCGTACTGAATATGGTGAACTGCCAAACAGGCTTGAAGCGGGCACTCCCGCCATTGCTGAGGTTATCGGTTTAGGCGCCGCAATCACATTTTTACAAGGCTTACCGCGTGAGCAAATTAAGGCGCATGAGCAACAATTAATGCGGTATTTACAACAACAACTGCTCAACCTTGGTGATATTACCTTGTACGGCGTTAGCAACGATAATAGCCAATCCAATATCGGCTCGGTTGCATTTAATGTAGCCAATGAACACCATCAAGACGTAGGCATTTTATTAGATCAACAGGCAGTTGCGATTCGATGCGGGCATCATTGTGCTATGCCATTGATGAGCCAACTTAAATTAAGCGGATGTTGCCGCGCCTCTGTTGGCATCTATACTAATAAGCACGATATTGATCAATTTATTCATGCGTTAAATACGGTAAAAGAGTTACTGTTATAACTTGGCAATACCCACGCTTTATGAGACAACACAGTTAATGACACAAATAAGTACAAAAAATACGCCCGATAGTCAGTTATTTACCTTGTTACCTGCTGAACTCATTGCAGCTGTAAATCAAATAGAACAAGCGAATAACTGGCAAGATAAGTATCGACAAATCATGCTACTGGGCAAGCAACTGCCCAAACTGCCTGACCACTTAAAGCAAGAAGATGCGCAGGTTAAAGGCTGTGAAAGCCAGGCCTGGTTATACCATCATCAACAAAATGGCCAACATTTTTACCTTGCCGACAGCGATGCACGAATCGTCAAAGGACTGATTGCTATTTTATTGGTGGCTAACCAAGGTAAAACTACTGAGCAAATTACTCAGTTTGATGTGCATCATTGCTTCGACTCATTAGGATTAAGCGGCCAACTCAGTCCGTCCCGTACCAATGGACTTGCCGCATTGGCCAGCGCAATCAAACATTATGCCCAAGGCAACATCACTTAATGCCCAGCAAATTTAAGGAATAATAATGCCCCTAAAAGTCTGCAACCCAACACGCCGCCACATTATAAAAGGCCTTGGAGCAGCCACATTATTAAGCCCATTTTGTACGCTTCCTGCCTGGGCTGCCAAATCTCGCCGCCTTTATGTTGACGGACTGTCATTTCTGCCTAACGACATCAATGATGTTAAAGCCTCCAAACTCGATGCGTTTATCGCCGATATTTCCGCCATTGAAACTATCGAACAAAGCGATGGCACTAAAAATTATAAACGCACCTACAAAGCGTGCTTTAACAGCATTCAACAAGCAGCCAAAACCGTTACCGACAATCCAGAGGTTTATTTACAAGGCCTTACGGGGGCTGATATCGATAACGCTCGGGCACAACAACGCACGGCGGTATATTTTCAAATTCAGGGTGCTGATTGTGTCGAAGCCGACGCTATTGTCACAAAGGGTAAGCCTTCACTCTGGCCACAACTCGACTCTCTGCATCAGCACGGATTGCGGGTGTTACAACTCACCCATCACTACGGCAATCGTTTCGCAGGTGGTGCACTAGACAACAATGGCAACCAGGGTGTCAATAAGCCTCTTACTGATGCTGGTCGTGAGCTCATCGCAGCGCTTAATCAAAAAAATATTCTCATCGATGTGAGTCACTCAAGCGAACAAACCGCGCTTGATACCGCTAAGGCAAGTCAATCTCCAATCGTACTGAGTCATGGCGCAGCCAGACACTTTGTCAACCATGCGCGCTGTTCATCAGATGACGTAATCAGAGCAGTAGCCGATACAGGTGGTGTTTTTGGGGTATTTATGATGAGTTTTTGGCTCACCAACAATGCCCCCCCCACCATTGAAGATTATATAAAACAGATAGAATACGTGGCCAGAGTCGGTGGCGTTGACTGCGCCGCAGTTGCCAACGACTTCCCTCTGCGCGGCCAAGAAAATCTATTAGCACTCAATAACAATAACAGCGAAGGGGTTAAAGAGTACCTTGACTGGTGGCACAGCCTGCAAAGTAAAAACGTATTAGGGTTTGACGTAGTGCCTAAGCATGTTGTTATCCCTGAGCTTAACCACATAGACCGCATGAGCCGCATTGATGACGCCCTCAAAAAAGCGCGCTTTAAATCATCTGACCGCGATCGTTTTATGGGCGGAAACTGGCAAAGAGTACTCAAGAAAGTATTGGTATAAACTTCACAATGACCTATAACATGTAAAATAATATAAAAGAGTGGATATGGAAAATCTCATTATAAAGCCTGGATATACTTCTTTATTTAACTGTATTGGTGAACAGTGTCCCGACAGCTGTTGTAACGATTGGATGATTACATTTGATAAGCAGAGTTATAAAAAAACATTATCAAATAAATACTTGGCAGAAATCGCTTCCTTTGCATTACACGAAACAAAAGACAGTGAATCAGAATGGGCAGTAATTAAATTAGATGAAAACGGTGGATGCCCATTTTTAAATCCACAAAAACTCTGCAACATTCATGCTAAAGCCGGAGTCGATGCTCTCAGTCACACCTGTAAAACCTACCCCAAAAGAGATCAATTTATTGGGCCAGACAAATACAACAGCCTGTATTTATCCTGTCCAGAAGTCACTCGGATCGTTTTATTTGAAGATGAAGCATTCCAGTTTGCAGCAAATGCTAGTGGTAATAAAACTGCGATTCCTCCCAGCCCAGCCTGGTTAGAAAAATCATATGAATACAGTCTAGATTTATTATTAAATTCAGGCTTACATTGGCAAGAAGCGATTTTTACCATCGGTTTATTAATTAAAACAAGTCACGAAGTAAAAAACAACAAAGTCAAAATTGAACAACTTGATAATCGATACCAACAACTCACCCACATGGCTCAATTAGGAATGGTTTCACAACAACTGGATACGATTCCATATTCAGAATTATCTCAGACCCACACGTTTGTCGCTATTCATGATGCGTTATGCACTATGCATTCAAGAAGTACAAGACCTCGTTTTATGTCAATTAATGACGCGGTAAACTCATTGTGTAATGAAGAAAATAACTACTCTATTGAAACAATCAACGCGACTTGGAATGAAATGATCGAAAAACAAGTGGCCAACTTTGATGAAATATTCACTAAGTTTTTACTTTATTCCATGTTCCATAATCACTTTCCAATGCATAGTGAGCAAAACCCAGAGCAGGTTTTTCAGCAACTGGTAATTGATTGTTTTATGGTCAGATGCTATCTCAGTGCCTTATACCACAACAAAAAAGTATTAACGCAAGATGATATAATTAAGTGCTTTCAGGTTTATCATGTTGTAAGGCAACATAAACCCAAATTCAGCGAGCGTATACAAGATATCTTAACGGAATATAACCTCACAACACTCCCAGCATCTATGAGCTTAATTAAAACCTCATAATAGGCCTGCTACTGATACATGTAAAAATAATAAAAGGCTGATATTTAATCAAATATCAGCCTTTTATTGCTACGACTAAGGCCGCATTAAACCTTAAATACCCGCACCGGCAATTTGCCTAGGAGGATTTAATACCTCAATGGCTTTTAAATAAGCTAATAAACCATTTACTTGAGTCTCAAGGTCACCTTTACTGGTGTCTATGGTTAACTCAGCTGACTCTGGCACCTCGTATGGTGATGAAATACCAGTAAAGTTAGCTATCTCGCCTTTACGTGCTTTTGCGTACAATCCTTTAGGATCACGCGATTCACACACACTTAATGGCGTAGAAACGTGCACTTCGATAAATTGACCTTGTGGAAATAAAGCACGAACCCGATCACGCTCTTCACGGGTTGGTGAAATAAATGCCGACAGTACCACTAAACCAGAGTCCACCATCAATTTAGCCACTTCGCCGACACGACGTAAGTTTTCATCACGGTCTTCGAGACTAAAGCCTAGATCCTTACATAAACCATGACGAACGTTATCACCGTCTAACAAATAAGTATGAAAGCCATGCTCAAATAACGCTCTCTCTAAGGCGCCAGCAAGCGTTGACTTGCCTGATCCAGACAAACCAGTAAACCATAACAACACTGGATTTTGGCCTTTTTGTGCCCCTCGGGCAGCTTGGTCTATAGAATGTTGATGCCAAACAATATTGCTCATAACAGCTCCTGATTTACGGCAATACACACCGCATTAAACTCATACTAAAACGGGAAAAAATACGGTACGGCCATTAATACTATGACTGAATACAAAATGGATAACGGTAAACCTAAACGAACAAAGTCGCTTAATTTATAGTTACCCGCGTTGTATACCATAAGGTTAGTTTGATAACCGTAAGGAGAAATAAAGCTCGCACTTGCACCAAACACCACAGCCATAATAAATGGACGAGGATCAACGCCAAAACTTGTCGCGACTGCATAAGCAACCGGGAACGCTAACGCGGCGGCGGCATTATTAGTGATCAACTCAGTCACAATCAACGTGATAAAATAAACGCCAACAAAGGCAGCAAACACACCATAACCATCAAACAGACTTAATAAGCTTTGTGCCATCTGATCTGCTAAACCAGTCGTCACCATTAAATTGGCCAAGCCTAAGGCACTACCCACTATAATCACCAATTCTAACGGGAATCGGCGCTTAAGCTCAGTTAAGGACACCGCGCCAATCGCCACATAACTAAGCAGCAATAACACTAATCCTTTAGCTAAAGGGAGTAATTCAAAAATACTGGCTAAAATGGTTAACGCAAAACCCGCTAACACCCATGTCCCGCGCTTTTCATCTAGGCGTACATTGAGATCTAAACCGCTAATTGCTGCAAAATCACTGCTTAAATTTGGGCATTTTGAAAAACGATCTCCGGGGGTAAGCAGTAATACATCTCCTGGCTGCAACACGATATCGCCAAGGCCACCTTTTAGCGGCATATTTCCACGGCGAATCGCCATGACGGCGGCATCATACTCTTCACGAAATCGAGAGTCTTTTAACGTGGTGCCCACTAAACTTGATGACGGGGCTAGCACGGCTTCAACCAAGTTTTGACCTTTTGCGTGTTGCTTGCCAAACCACTCTAAACCATCAAATTGATGCAGTAACTCAACAGACTCTACAGCACCACTAAATCGCAGCACATCATCGGCTTGTAACACCATTTGTGGTGGCACTGGGCAAATACGAATGCCACTACGTTCTAATTCAACCAAATAGAGTTTTTTTAGTGCACGTAAGCGATTATCTATCACGCTTTTACCCACTAAACTTGATGTTTTAGCCACATGCGCTTCTAGTAAATAAGGCAGTGATTCATCTTCCGATTCTTCACGTCTATCCGGCACAAAATTAGCTAAAATGGTTAATAAAACCAATCCACCCAATACCACTAACGCACCCACAACAGAAAACTCAAAAAAACCAAGGGGCTTTAGCCCTGCGTTTTCAACAAACGAATTAACAATCAAGTTAGTCGAGGTGCCGATTAAGGTTAATGTCCCACCTAAAATAGCGGCATAATTTAATGGTAACAGCAACTTAGAAGGTGCATGCGCTTGGTTACGGCGCACAACACTAATCATAGATGCGACCACCGCAGTATTATTAGTAAATGATGATAATAATGCGGTCGATATTCCCAACTTAGCAAGCGTCGTAAACAAAGATCCTTTACCAATTACTTGGCTGAGCTTACCTAACAAAGAGGTTTTCTCTAACGCAGTAGCAGCAAGTACAATCAATACCAAGGTTATTAGTCCATTGTTAGTAAAATTAACTAACAATGGACTTAGCTCGACTAATCCGAGCATATAACACAACAAAGAAGCGAAAAAAAACATGGCGGCTGGTGAAGCAAAACCTGCAACTAATCCACCAACCAATGCTAACAATACCAGCGCTAACAACCATATTTCGCTCATGATTTATTTTCCAAGTATGCTAATATCACGAGCATTCCAGTGAGGATAATGCTTACGAATTAACGCATTAAACTCAATTTCAAATGCACTAAACTCAGTGTTAGTTTGCTTGTCACCTTGATGACCACTCACCACCATTACAGCTGCTACAGTCGCATTTGATAAACGATCAATTAAAATCATTCCGCCGGTGTCACGCACTAAGCTATAGGCATCTAATACAATTGACTCAGTTAAATCTAGCTTAACCCGTGCAATGGTATTTAAGCTCAGCGTAGTCGCAGCACTGCGCTCAAGAGTATTCACATCGGTTACGTATTCGATTTCACTCACAACAGCTTGGGTCTTTTTGCCCGCCACCTTTACATCGTATAACTGACCGATTTGTAATGGCTTTTCATCCATCCACACTAAGTCTGCCACAATATGATTAGCTATTTCTGGAGCGCTATCGGGTTTCGCTAACAAATCACCACGAGAAATATCAATTTCATCTTCAAGGGTAATGGTCACAGCTTGGCCTGCTACGGCTTCTTGCAAATCACCATCAAATGTCACTATGCGTTCAATCTTACTGCGCTTACCTGAAGGAAGTGCCACCACTTCATCGCCTACATCAAGCACACCTGATGCTAACGTGCCTGAAAACCCACGAAAGTCGAGATTAGGGCGTAACACATACTGTACCGGGAAACGCGCCGGTAACTCACTGAGTTCACGCTGAGTATCAATGGTTTCTAATAGCTCGAGTAATGTGCTGCCTTGATACCAATCACACTGCGTACTGCGATTAACCACGTTGTCGCCATTTAATGCTGATAAAGGCACAAAGTGAATATCTAAGTCGCCAAAATCTTTTACGAAATCCGCAAAATCAGCCTGTATTTTATCAAACACAGTTTGATCAAAACCGACGAGATCCATCTTGTTCACCGCAACAACAAAGTGACGCAAACCAAGAAGTGAGGCAATAAACGCGTGACGTTTAGTTTGGGTTTGTACGCCGTAACGTGCATCAACCAAAATAACGGCTAGGTCACATGTCGACGCACCTGTTGCCATGTTACGGGTATACTGCTCATGGCCTGGTGTATCAGAAATAATAAACTTACGCTTTTCACTAGAAAAGTAACGATAAGCCACATCAATAGTAATGCCTTGCTCACGTTCAGCTTGCAGGCCATCAACTAATAACGCTAAATCGATAGCTTCACCCGTAGTGCCCATTTTAGCGCTATCATTTTTTAAGCTGGCTAATTGGTCTTCGTAAATTTGGGCACTGTCATGTAATAAACGACCAATTAAGGTACTTTTACCATCATCAACACTACCACAGGTTAAAAATCGTAATAGGCCTTTGTTTTGTTGTAAGGCTAGGTATTCTTTTACGCCGTGCAGCTGGATCTCTGCTGCCATGCGGTCAGTATTTGCTGTTGCTTTATCCATTGTCTCTCTCACTCAAATTAAGTCTATTGGCGTTGCCCGCGGGGTTAATTAGAAATAACCTTGGCGCTTTTTGTGCTCCATCGACGCACTTTGATCAGAGTCGATTAAGCGACCTTGTCGTTCACTTGAGCGAGTAAGCAACATTTCTTCAATAATTTTTTCTAGCGTGTCTGCTTCAGACGGCATCGCTGCCGTTAATGGGTAACACCCTAAAGTTCTAAAACGCACGCGCTCAACAGACACGACATCACCTTCTTCGACTGGCATGCGGTCGTCATCTTTCATGATGAGTTGTCCGCCTTTATTCACAACAGTGCGAGGGGCGGCAAAATATAACGGTACTATTTCAATATTTTCTTGGTAGATATATTGCCAAATATCCAATTCAGTCCAGTTTGACAACGGGAATACACGGATGCTCTCACCTTTGTTTACTGCACCGTTATAGGTACGCCATAATTCAGGACGTTGATTTTTTGGGTCCCAACGATGGTGTTTATCACGGAACGAATACACTCGCTCTTTGGCACGAGACTTTTCTTCATCGCGACGAGCACCACCAAAAGCGGCATCAAAACCATACTTGTTTAATGCTTGCTTTAAAGACTGAGTTTTCATGATATCAGTATGTTTGGCACTGCCATGGGTAAACGGGCCAACACCTTGCTCTACCCCTTCTTGATTGGTATGAGTCAATAACTCAAATCCAAATGCTTTTGCTTGGGCATCACGAAAAGCGATCATCTCTTTAAATTTCCAACCGGTATCTACATGCAATAACGGGAATGGAATTTTTCCTGGATAAAACGCTTTGCGTGCAAGATGCAGCATCACCGATGAGTCTTTACCTATCGAATACATCATGACAGGGTTATCAAACTCGGCGGCAACTTCGCGGATGATCTGGATGCTTTCTGCTTCCAGTTGTTGTAAATGGCTTAACGAACGGCCTGCCATGATAATTCTCCATTACCTAATATGCTGTTTACACAGCGGGTTAATTTTTGGTCACTACAGCGCTTTAGCTGCGTCTAAATCGGTTGCTTGTTGTACTGTGTTGGGCTCAAACCAGTTTAAGCTGTCTGCAAGCTCAACCACTTCGCCAATAATCATTAATGCTGGCATTTGTAATGCGGGGTCTGCGGCTAACTGCGCAAGTTCGCCTAACTTACCCATAAAGCGCTGTTGCGATGATGTCGTCGCTTTTGACACAATAGCAACAGGAGTATCGGCACTTCTTCCTGCATTAATCAGTCCGTCACTGATAACGTTGGCATTTAAAATCCCCATATAAACCACTAACGTGTTATTGGGGTTGGCATAACCTTGCCAATCCATTGGGCGACTGGCTAACTGGCAATGCCCTGTAATAAACGTTACACCTTGGGCATAATCACGATGCGTCAGCGGAATACCCGCATAGGCCGATGTGCCACTAGCCGCGGTAATGCCGGGGACAACTTCAAAGGCGATGCCTGAGGCGACTAAGGTTTGTAGCTCTTCACCGCCACGGCCAAAAATAAACGGGTCACCACCTTTTAAGCGCACCACATTTTTGCGGGTATACGCTTTGGTCACTAACAGTTGATTAATGTCATCTTGAGCAGCGCTGTGTTTGCCCGCACGTTTGCCCACTGCGATTTTTTCAGCGCTGTTCGGAATAAGATCTAAAATATCCTGGCTCACTAATGCGTCATATAGCACTGCGTCAGCGTGTTTAAGAATGCGATAGGCTTTTAGGGTTAATAGCTCAACGTCACCAGGACCTGCGCCAACTAACCATACTTTGCCTTTGGCTTTTTGACCCGGCATCGATACTAATTCCATCACATTTACCTCAAGATAATTTACTAGGATCAAATATAACGGTTTACATATTCCATATACAATAGTAAAAAGTTAGTTTTTATAACTAAAAAGAATATAAAGATTATTTGGCGATTAGGTAATTCACAGACAAACCTGAACGGCAAAACAGACAATTTTGCAGTTTGTTCGACAAAAGGTGCACAATTGATAACAATGTGTGCCAAAGAATTCAAACTGATAATTTTGCTAATGGATAATGCAACGATGAAAATCACTCAATACCTTGGAATGTCACTGTTAATGCTAGGGAGTATCAACAGTACATTAGCTGAAGATTCACTAGTAGAAGAACGCGTAAAAGAAGAGCTCGCAACCTCAGAAAAGCCTTTTGTGCTCACGCCCCACAAGGCCAACTATTTACTGCCAGTCACTTACCAAACCCGAACCAATCCTTCTCCGTTTGAAGCCAGATACCCAGACGACGATATCGATATTGATAAATTAGAAGCCAAATTCCAAATCAGTTTTAAATTTCCGGTGTGGTACAACGTTTTTGGCGATAACGGCCATTTATTCTTTGCTTATACTAATCAGTCTTATTGGCAAGTCTACAACCAAGACGCGTCATCACCGTTTCGTGAAACCAACCATGAACCAGAAGTGTTTATGCTATTTAACAACGATTGGAAAATTGGTGGCTTTACCAACTCATTTTTAGGATTTGGCTTAGTGCATCAATCGAACGGCCAAACGACAGAATTATCTCGCAGTTGGAACCGCATTTACGGCAGTGCCGTATTTGATAAAGGCCCATTCGCGCTAGGATTAAAAGTATGGTGGCGTATTCCCGAAGACGAGAAAGAAATGCCTAATTCAGCCGATGGCGACGACAACCCAGATATTAACGACTATATGGGTAATTTTGAACTCACTGGCGTTTATGGATTAGATGAGCATCGCTTTACGATGTTAGTGCGAAACAACCTCCAGTCACCCAATCGTGGTGCAGTAGAGTTTACCTGGAGCTATCCGGTTATCGGTAACTTGCGTGTGTATACCCAATACTTTAATGGCTACGGCGAAAGCCTTATTGACTACAACCATCATAACCAACGTATTGGTATTGGTATTGCGTTAAATGACATTCTGTAATTGGAACATGTAAAAAGGTGACCAACTGGTCACCTTTTTATTGGCTATTAAAGCAACACGAGGTTACTTAACCTGAGCTCGGGATAAGGGATGAACTTATACTATTTAAAATCAACATGTTACCCATTCTCACTTTCAAGCTTGTCATTTGTTCTGCTAACAAGGCGAATTGAC
>NZ_JAKILA010000020.1 GCF_023283885.1 Shewanella basaltis | reverse complement strand
AAGGCGAATTAACGCGTCAATAGCTAGCCTATTGCAAGTTAATTCAACGCAGTGAGGAAGGCAAAGGACTGCTTGAAAGGCGTTTGTTATCCAGAGCTGAGGTTGATTAGTATTATTGTTGAACGGGCATCAATAATTTATACAAAAAAGCCTCTATCACAGAGGCTTTGTTACGGTATTGATTACCACATTAAATCATCTGGGATGGCGTAATCTGCATAAGGATCGTCAGCATCACTCACCTGCTCTACCGCATCTTTTGCGGCTTTATCCCACAAGTAACCACACCACTGCGGCACTAATAATTTTACTCGCTCAGCTAACTTGTGTGGCACTAAATAGCTTTTATCTTCATGACGCACAATGCCTAAAGTACCGTTAAGCAGCTCAGCTTGAATTTTATCAGTAATGTATAACGAGTAAATTTTGTTTTCTAAGGTGTAGTTAAACTTAAGCTCGGCATCTTTAGGGATGTTTATGGCGAACTTAGAAAACTCACTAATTAACCCACGAACCTGGCCTTTTTCAGTTGCTTGTGCAAAGCGCTGTTCATTGAGGGCTTTATCTTTTTTGGCTTGCTGTAACTTTTGCTCGGCAATTTGCTTTTTTAATTCAGCGCTGCCATCGTCAACTTTCGCTTTTTTATCGCGACGTTTTTGTGTTTTAACATCACGTACTTTTTGTTTACTGGCAAGACCGGCTTTTAATAATTGATCTTGTAATGCATTTGCCATGATTTATTACCTTTAAAAATGAATATCTATAAGCCTTGTTTAGCACCTAAATTGCCTAATTCGGTCATCGCAATACTGGCACCACCTAACGACCAGCCACCATCTACTGGTAACACGACGCCGGTAATATATGAGGCCATATCCGATCCTAAAAATAATGCCGCATTGGCAATATCTTGACTTTGGCCGTTGCGTTTTAACGGCACACTATTGGCGACACCTTGTTGTAACGCGTCACTTGGGGCCAAACGATTAAAACCTTCAGTGTCGGCTATCGGGCCTGGCACTATCGAATTAATACGCACACCTTCAACGCCCCACTCTAGTGCCAATGTGCGAGTTAACATATCAACTCCTGCTTTGGCGGCACACACATGAATTTGAAGTGGCATGGCAATAAATGCCTGGGGTGCTGAAATTTGGATAATACTGGCATTGGGTCTGTTTAACAAAGGATAAGCTTGCTTTAATACCTGAAAGCTACCAATAAGATCGATATCAATCACCGACTTAAAACCGTTGTTAGACAATTTAGCCGCACTAGCAGGAAAATTGCCCGCTGCACCACTCACTAAAAGATCAATGTGGCCATATTGTGCAGCGATTTGTGCAAAACCAAGGCTTAACGCTTCGTTGTCTCGCACATCAAAACTCACCCCTAAGTGGTTACCAGTTGAATGGGCTTGTTTTAATAACTCAACGGCATTATTTACTTTATCTATATTACGACTGGCTACAGCCACATTGGCGCCTGCTTTAGCAAAATTGATTGCCACTTGCAGGTTAATCCCAGAAGTGCCGCCCACGACAACAACATTTTTACCTGTGTAATCAAACATAGTTATCCCTTATTTTGTGTTCGGGTTAAGCTAATACGATATCTTTATCGGTAACACATTATAGCGATTGATGGATAGCTTTAAGTGCTGCTAATGGATCTGCAGCTTGGGTAATTGGGCGACCAATCACCAAGTAATCTGAACCTGCTGCAATCGCTTGTGGTGGTGTCATGACTCGGTGTTGATCACCCGTATCACTTCCTGCAGGGCGGATCCCTGGGGTCACTAAAGTAAAGTCTTGCCCAAAAGATGATTTTAGCAGTTTAGCTTCTTGCGCTGAGCACACCACACCATCAAGCTCGGCTTGATGAGTTAATTTAGCTAATCTCAGCACATGTTCAAATGCAGGCACATTAATACCGAGTAAGGCTAAATCGTCATCAGACATTGAAGTTAGCACGGTAACGGCAATCAACAGCGGCGCATCTTTACCAAAAGGCAACAGTGCTTTTTTTGCTGCTTGCATCATGGCTAATCCACCACTGGCATGCACATTGGTCATCCAAACGCCTAAATCAGCCGCCGCAGCCACTGCTTTTGCCACTGTGTTAGGAATGTCATGAAATTTTAAATCAAGGAATAAATCGAAATCACGGCTGTGGATGTCTTTTACTAGTTGCGGGCCAAACAAGGTAAACATTTCTTTGCCGATTTTTAAACGACACATGGTTGGATCGAGTTTATCAATAAAACTCAGTGCATCTGTTTTATTGTCATAGTCGAGGGCAACTACAATGGGTTTATCAGTCATTTGGACTCCAGCGGCAATAGCATGTGTTAGTTATTATAGAGTGTATTAGGCTTATTCACCGTCCAGGCCTTTAATGCGCTTGATACTGCCCCATTGCTTACAAGACGGACAATGCCAATATAAGCCGTGTGATGGAAAACCACAGGCAGTACAGCGATAACTTGGACGGAATTTAATTTGTTGTTCGACAAGCTGCTCTAACATAGACAGGCTTTGTTTTGCCTGGCCATCTTCAGCTTGCTTGATATGCAGTTTCATTAAATGCTGAAATCCCTTCATTGTTGGATGACGATATAAGCTATCGAGCATCATGGTTTCAGCACTTTGATGTTGATTAACACTAATTTTATGTTCGGCTAACGCAACTGTGACACTAGCCCCAGCGCCTTCTGCAATGGCTTTGGCAAGTAATTCTTGATAACCATCAGGGTCTTGGGTGTCTCGGTAAACCTGTTTAGCTGTAGCGATAGCATCAGCAAACAAATCAATGTCTGCTGTTTTTAATTCTGATATGGCGTGTTTACATAAGTCAAATTGACCTGCGTCGAGGTATATTTTGGCAAGGGTTAACCAGGCCCGACCGCATTTTGCATCTTGTTTAATGGCTTGTTGTAATTTTTTGATTTTGTCGTTGTCGTTTTGCGCTTCATCTGCAAGTTGACAATAAAAATGCGCAGTGGTGCATTTGAGTGCCTGTTGACGTTTGCGTGGCAATCGCTTGGTGATATCAATGGCATTTTGCCATTCTTTGGTCACTTGATAAATTAAAATAAGCTGTGTTTCAGCTTCTTCACTGTGTTCATCTTGACTGACCAAATTGATAAAGATCTCTTCTGCTCGGTCGTAAAAACCTGCTGCCATGTAATCTTTACCAAGTTCCATCATGGCAATGTCACGTTGGTCATTGGTAAGACTTGGGCGGGCAATTAAGTTTTGATGGATCCGAATAGAGCGGTCCACTTCACCACGTTTACGGAATAATGACCCTAACGACAAATGAGTATCTATGGTTTCGTCATCAACGTCTAACATACTGATAAACAGATCTACCGCTTTATCAGACTCATTAGACAGTAAAAAATTAAGCCCAGTAAAATAATCTCGGCTTAACTTTTTACTTTTTTGGCTATCGCTTTGGCGAATACTGCGTCGCCCCATGTACCAACCGTAACCAGCGGCGATGGGCAATAGCAAGAACAAGATTTCTAGCATACTAGACAGCTTGATCCTTTGCGGGTACGTCGATGTTTATTGCATCAACTGTGGTAAATTTTTTAAGTGCTTTATTGCTTTTACGTAAAGCAAGTTTAAGTTTTATAATGTAATAACTGGCAAATACCCAGCTAATAATAAAGCCACTAAAAAATACGCTAGCAAGCACAACAGGTAAACGGTACTCACCTTCGGCGATAAAATAACTCAAGGTGACAACTTGCTCGTTTTTAGCACCAAACAATAAGGCTAATACAAACAGTAATCCAATTAGTACAATGACAATAAAAGATCTCACGTTATTCTCCATGTATACGCATCAATATAATGATTATCCAAGAAATTTAGCAAACTGACCAGCATTGACTGTGATTAGATACAAAAAAGCCTCCCAAAGGAGGCTTTTTTAAGAGCGTTAATTAAGCATTAACAGCATCGACACGTTCGCGCAGTTCTTTGCCTGGTTTAAAGTGCGGTACATACTTGCCTTCCAATTCAACAGATGTACCTGTTTTTGGATTACGGCCAGTACGAGGCGCACGATAGTGAAGAGAAAAACTACCAAATCCACGGATTTCTATACGATCACCGCTTTCTAATGTTGTCGCCATTTGCTCTAACATTTCTTTGATTGCACTTTCCACTTCTTTTGCAGACAATTGCGACTGCCTAGTGGCGAGTTTTTCGATCAGTTCAGATTTTGTCATCTTAGCTATTCCATATTATCAAGCCAAACACAGTCGCCTAATGGGGACGAAGTCCCCATACAACAGACGATTTCGATTACTTGCGAGCTGCTTTGAAAGCTTCAGCCATCGCGCTGCTCATTACAACGTCATCTTGCTTGTTCAGAGTAGCAATCGCTTCTTTCTGTTCAGCTTCATCTTTCGCTTTGATAGATAAGCTGATAGAACGGTTCTTACGATCTACGCCCATGAACTTAGCTTCGATTGCATCACCTACTGAGTATACAGTAGATGCGTCTTCGATGCGCTCTGCAGAGATGTCAGCTACACGGATGTAACCTTCAACTGTTTCTGCTAATTCAACTGTAACACCTTTTGCGTCAACAGCAGAAACAGTACCGTTAACTACGGTGCCTTTCTTCTTGTCTGCTAGGTATGCGTTGAATGGATCATCTTCAGTTTGCTTAACGCCTAAGCTGATGCGCTCACGCTCTGGGTCTACAGATAGAACCACTGCGTGGATTTCGTCGCCTTTCTTGTATTCAGACACTGCGTCTTCGCCAGTACCGTTCCAAGAAATGTCAGATAGGTGAACAAGACCATCGATTCCACCGTCAAGACCGATAAAGATACCGAAGTCAGTGATTGACTTGATCTTACCAGATACTTTGTCGCCTTTGTTAAACTTAGTTGCAAAGTCATCCCATGGGTTAACTTTACATTGTTTTAGGCCTAGAGAAATACGACGACGTTCTTCATCGATGTCTAGTACTAACACTTCAACTTCATCACCTAAATTAACAACTTTAGATGGGTGAATGTTTTTGTTAGTCCAATCCATTTCAGAAACGTGTACTAAACCTTCAACGCCTTCTTCGATTTCTACGAAGCAGCCGTAGTCAGTTAGGTTAGTTACGCGACCAGTTAGCTTAGTGCTTTCTGGGTAACGTTTGCTGATTTCTAACCATGGATCTTCGCCAAGTTGCTTAAGACCTAGTGATACGCGAGTACGCTCACGGTCATACTTAAGTACTTTAACGTTGATTTCGTCACCAACATTAACGATTTCAGATGGGTGCTTAACACGCTTCCACGCCATATCAGTGATATGTAATAGACCGTCAACGCCACCTAAATCTACGAATGCACCGTAGTCAGTAAGGTTCTTAACGATACCTTTAACTGCTTGGCCTTCTTGTAGATTTTCAAGAAGTGCATCACGCTCTGCACTGCTTTCAGATTCGATAACTGCACGACGAGAAACAACAACGTTGTTGCGCTTCTGGTCAAGCTTGATAACTTTGAATTCTAATTCTTTGTACTCTAAGTGAGCGGTGTCGCGAACTGGGCGCACGTCAACTAGAGAACCTGGTAAGAAGGCACGGATACCGTTTAATTCAACAGTGAAACCACCTTTAACTTTACCATTGATGATACCGATTACAGTTTCAGCATCTTCGTACGCTTTTTCTAGAACGATCCAAGCTTCATGACGCTTAGCTTTTTCGCGAGACAATTGAGTCTCACCAAAGCCATCTTCAACAGAGTCAAGCGCTACGTCAACTTCGTCGCCAACTTGAATTTCTAAAACGCCTTGTGCGTTTTTGAATTCGTCAGCAGAGATTGGGCTTTCAGACTTAAGGCCTGCGTCAACAAGTACCATACCGTTTTCGATGGCAACAACAGTACCACGAACGATAGAACCTGGACGGAACTCTAGGGTTTGAAGGGATTGTTCAAATAGATCAGCAAAAGATTCAGTCATGTTTTAAGTTACTTTATGTAATAAACCACCATCCATCCTAGATGTGGAGTCTAGTAATATTATTTGTGTCATCCTTAACACAAATACCTACTGGTTAATAATCGACGATTCGACTATGCAACAGTAATTTTTTGTTCAACGTATTCAAGCACACGCTTTAATACGTCTTCAATGCCTATGCCGCTTGTATCAATAACAAGTGCATCTTCAGCAGGAACTAGTGGCGATGAAGCGCGATTAATATCACGGTCGTCTCGTTCAATAATTTCAGCTAAAAGGCGGTCGATTTTAACATCGAAGCCCTTGTCCTGCAACTGATTATAGCGTCTTTGGGCCCGTTCTTCCGCTGAGGCGGTTAAAAATATTTTTACCGGTGCTTTTGAAAAAACCACAGTCCCCATATCTCGGCCATCGGCCACTAGACCAGGGGCGACACTAAAGGCTCGTTGACGACGCAATAATGCTTCACGAACGCGTGGTAATGCGGCCACTTTTGAGGCGGCATTAGAGCATTCTTGAGTGCGAATGGTGGTGGTCACATCCTCGCCCTCTAAAATAACTTTAATGGCGTCATTGTCGTTACCGGTTAAAAACTGTACGTCTAAATGCGCGGCTAATAAGGTTAAGGCTTCTTCGTTTTCAAGTTCTACATCATGATGAATAGCCGCTAACGCTAATACACGATAAATTGCACCGCTGTCTAATAAATGCCAACCTAAATGTTGTGCCAATAATTGACAGATTGTCCCTTTCCCTGCACCACTAGGGCCATCAACTGTGATCACTGGAGATCGGTCTGACATAATTTCCTCCGAAAATAATCTATCGTCCCTGAAAAGATAAAGGGTCATCAAAATAAGCGCGCGCATTGTATAACAAAACAATCTTAAATACTGATGAATTTTTGGATATTAGAATCAAGATCGCCCTTTTACATGTAAGTTAATGTAAAAGGGCGAGTCAATCAGCTGGTATGACGTTTATTTTGCTAAGCGGGCAAATTGACTAAAGTAGTCTGGAAACGTTTTTGATGTACAGTCTGGATCGTTAATGGTAATACCGCATTCAGCAAACGCCATCATTGAAAAACACATCGCCATGCGATGATCGTTGTAAGTATCAATCGCTGCAGTATGTAAGGTTTCTGGTGGAGTTATGGTGATATAATCATGACCTTCTTCGACTGTCGCACCGACTTTACGTAACTCAGTTGCCATGGCCGCTAAACGATCGGTTTCTTTAATCCGCCAGTTATAAATATTGGTCAGTTTGGTGGTGCCTTTAGCAAACAGCGCTGCGGTAGCGATTGTCATTGCCGCATCTGGAATGTGGTTCATGTCCATTTCGATGGCTGTTAACGGCGATTTACGAGCAATAATGTAATCGTCGCCCCACTCTATTTGAGCGCCCATTTGCGCTAATGCATCGGCAAACTTCACATCACCTTGAATGCTTAAACGGCCAACACCAGTCACTTTTACTTCACCGCCTTGAATCGCACCAGCAGCTAAAAAGTACGAAGCAGATGACGCATCACCTTCTACTAAAACCTTACCGGGTGATACATATTGTTGTCCGGATTTAATTTCAAAACGCTGATATTGATGGTTAATCACTTCAACACCAAACTGTTTCATTAGCGCGATAGTAATATCGATATAAGGCTTAGACACCAACTCACCTTTAATTTTAATGTTTACACTGTCTTTAGTGAGCGGCGCAACCATTAAAAGCGCAGTTAAAAACTGACTTGATAAATCTCCGGCAATGTCGACATCGCCACCATTAAGACCCGTCGCATTAATGGTTAACGGTGGAAAACCATCATTTTTAAGATAAGTCACATCGGCCCCTAATTGACGCAATGCATCAACTAAGTCGCCAATAGGACGCTCTTCCATACGAGGTTCGCCGGTTAAGGTAAACTCACCCTCACCTAAGGTGAGCGCGGCACATAATGGACGCATTGCAGTACCGGCGTTGCCTAAAAATAAGCTTTGTGCATCTGCTGATACTAATGGTCCGCCATTGCCCTCCACTACACACACGGTTTTATCATCATTTAAACTATATTGAATGCCTAATTGCTTCAATGACGCCAGCATGTAACGAATGTCGTCTGAGTCGAGTAAGTTGGTGAGTGTAGTTGTGCCTTTGGCAAGAGTGGCTAACAATAATGCACGATTGGAAATACTCTTAGAACCGGGAATATTAATTTCGCCATTTATGCATGTAATTGGGTCAAGACGCAGTTGCTTCATTCGCTTTCTTCTTTTGCTACAGATTAGGTTAAAGTTAATCTTAGTGGTAAACATCACTCAGTTATTGCCAAACAGCGTAAATCAAGTGGCATAAATTCATTACGGTTAACATCTTAAGTTTGAACGTATTTTATAATGAGTTGATATACTAAAAAGTCACTCAAATCAAACATAACATCGTGTTGATATGGCAACTAAAGCCAACCATTTATCAGGTTTTGCTTCAATCAAACATCAAAAATTGTAATGGAGGAGCATTACAGCAGATATTTTGTCAACATGACAGTATTTTTTGCCCGTTCAATTAACTTTCCAATTGAAATAATCTCAATTAGCGATTAATTAACTTAACTGATAATAATGGCTTTAACTCTGTGTTTAA
The DNA here is from genome assembly GCF_023283885.1 of Shewanella basaltis. Classification (GTDB taxonomy): domain Bacteria; phylum Pseudomonadota; class Gammaproteobacteria; order Enterobacterales; family Shewanellaceae; genus Shewanella; species Shewanella basaltis. The sequence goes on along the minus strand of NZ_JAKILA010000020.1, from coordinate 89,727 downwards.
AGCGCGTTATGCTTAGTGTAAATAGTAAATATAAGGCGCTATCCATGTTTAATACCCTTAAAGCACTCCCCGCTGACCCTATTTTGGGTCTTTTGACACAATATCGCGAAGACAGCCACCCTAATAAAGTCGATTTAGGCGTTGGAGTTTATAAAGATCCTGCAGGGCACACGCCAATATTAGACTGTGTTAAAGCCGCTGAAAAAATTCGTTTAGACACCGAAACGACCAAGGTCTATATTGGCCCAACGGGTTCGGCTCCCTTCAATCAGTTAATGACAGAACTTGCCTTTGGTGCCAGCCACAGTGCACTGATTGCTAACCGAGTACGTACAGTGTCAACCCCTGGCGGAACCGGTGCACTGCGTGTCGCCGCTGACTTTATAAAACGTTGTAATCCTAATGCGGTATTGTGGGTCAGTGACCCAACCTGGGCCAATCATACCGGTTTATTTGAAGCGGCAGGTATCACTGTTAAAACCTACCCATATTACGATTACGACACTAAAAGCCTCAAGTTTGAGCAAATGATGGCAACCTTAAACACCATAGGTAAAGACGATGTGGTGTTATTGCATGCATGTTGTCATAACCCAAGTGGTATGGACTTAACGATCGAGCAATGGGACGAAGTGGTTAAGGTTACGGTTAAACAAGGATTTACACCGTTAATCGACATGGCTTACCAGGGCTTTGGTGATGGTGTTGATGAAGACGCCTACGGTGTGCGCCAAATGGCTGCGGCAGTTGAAAGCATGATTTTATGTAGTTCGTGCTCTAAAAACTTTGGTCTTTACCGTGAACGCATCGGTGCTTGCACCATTGTGGCAAAAGACAGCGCCACGGCAGATATCGCGCAGTCAGTGCTGTTGTATGTGATCCGTTGTATTTACTCTATGCCGCCAGCGCATGGCGCAGCTATCGTCGAAACGATTTTAGGCAACCATGCCCTTAAACAACAATGGTTAGACGAGCTTAAAGTGATGCGTGACCGTATTAACGGCAACCGTGAAATGCTGGTTAATCAGCTCATTGCCAATGGTGTTGACCGCGACTTTAGCTTTATTGCACGTCAAAAAGGCATGTTCTCATTTTTAGGGGTCAACCCTGAACAAGTTGCAACGTTGAAACAGCAATACAGCGTGTACATGGTCGGTTCAAGCCGCATTAGCATTGCGGGTATTAGCGAAGCAAACGTTGATTATTTGGCAAAATCAATCGCTGCAGTCATCAAATAGCGTCAGGTTGCACTGACTCAAATAATAAAAGCCGACTCTTTGAAAGTCGGCTTTATTTTGTCTGATGATACATGACCTAAAGCTTTACACAAAAACCAATCAGGATAACTAATTGATATTGATTTTTTGTGCGGATGCATAATACCTACCCGCGTTAGAATACGCGCTTTTAGCGAAAGTAATCAGTGAGGTAGTCGTGGCAGCCTTTGAGGGCGCGCTAAGTCATAGCCCACTAACTAAAAAGGACTGGTATAAAGGCGCATTTGCGCGCAAAACGGTGCAAAAAATAACAAAAAAGATCCGCAAGGGATCTTTTTTGATTTAGCACCGCCATCGAGGCGTGATGAATGGCAACAGCCAGCCGCTAAGCGTGTTGAGCGGCAAACTGCTCCATAAAGTTGACCAATTTTTGGACACCTTCAATAGGCATGGCATTGTAGATACTGGCACGCATACCACCAACAATACGATGACCTTTTAGCGCAACTAAACCGGCCTGCTCTGCTTGTTTTAAAAATTCAGCATCTAGGCTTTCATCAACTAATTGGAACGTCACGTTCATCCGCGAGCGATTTTGTGGTGCAACCCCATTTTTATAAAATGGATTCGCGTCTATACAGCTATAGAGTAATGCTGCCTTTTGTTGATTGACTTCAGCCATGGCACTTACGCCACCATTAGCGGCTAACCAGGCAAACACTTCTGATGCGAGATACCAGGCAAAGGTTGGCGGTGTATTAAACATTGAGCCATGCTCAACCGCAACGCGATAATCCATCACTGACGACTGTGCTAATGTTGGTAATTTCAGCATGTCGTCGCGCACAATCACTATCGACAAACCTGATGGGCCAATGTTTTTTTGCGCACCCGCATAAATAAGCCCGTATTTACTGACATCAATTTCATGAGACATAATGGTTGATGACAGATCGGCCACCACCGGCCATGGGCTGTCTAATTCTTCAAAAATCTCAATACCGTCTACCGTTTCATTAGAGCAGTAATGCACATAACGGTAGTCTTTATCGATAGCATGAAGATCAGGTAAGTTAACTTGGTTTAATCCGTTAACTTTTTCAACGATATCAAGGCTGTCGATTTGACTTTCACCTACAAGTTTAATGGCTTCACTTACCGCTGCTGAAGACCATTGCCCACTCACGAGGTAAAGTGCTCGGCCGTTATCACCTAAAAAGTTATTCACCACATTGGAGAATTGAGCGCGACCGCCACCATGCATAAAAAGCACATGGTAGTTTTTAGGGATATTCATTAATTGGCGTAAGGTGATTTCAGCTTGCTCAGTTAACGCTATAAATTCTTTACTACGGTGGCTGATTTCCATCACGGAAACGCCAAGACCATTCCAATCAATTAATTCCTGTTGTGCTTTTTGCATCACAGCTTGAGGTAACATGGCAGGACCCGCACAGAAATTATAAATCGCGCTCACAGACAACTCCTTGACTCAGTTTGTATTCATACCAATCACATTAACGCTCTGATCTACTCAGATAATTCATACCATTGATATCATCATAATATGGCCGTTAATACTAAGGTCTTTATTTGCCGTTGAATAGGGCTTTATTTGCCTATTTTGATGAATAATTTTCCGCAAAATAAAACGAGCGCCATTAGGCGCTCGTTTTTAAGGTGTACAGGTTACGATGAGGTTAGTCTTGCTCGTCGTCTTGAACATCTTCTTGTACATCTGTATCAAGCTCTTCACCAACAGATTCAACATCTGTTGCTTCAGCGTCAGTTGCAGGTGCAATCACATTGCCTTCTTCATCTAACAGCTCTTCAGTTTGAATTTCTTCAATACGCTGTAGACCGACCACTTTTTCATCGTCCGCAGTACGGATAATGGTCACACCCTGGGTGTTACGACCAATAATTGAAACCCCGTCAGCAGGTGTACGAACCAATGTGCCTTTGTCGCTAATGAGCATGATTTCGTCAAACTCACCCACTTGTACAGCACCGACAACGGCACCATTACGCTCACTCACTTTAATAGACACAACACCTTTGGTGCCGCGGCTCTTCGCTGGGTATTCGCTTAATTCAGTACGCTTACCGTAACCATTTTCGGTTACAGTTAAGATTGCGCCGTCACCTTTAGGCACAATCAACGACACTACTTTTTGGCCTTCTTCAAGCTTAATACCACGCACACCAGTTGCTGTACGGCCCATTGGACGAAGGGCAATCACTTCTTCACCGGTTTCGGCATCAATTTTTACTTCGCCCGTTTCGCTGTCTTTGGCTTTTTCGTTAAAGCGAACCACTTTACCTTCGTTAGAGAACAACATGATGTCGTTACTACCGTCAGTAATGTCCACACCAATTAATTGGTCACCATCTTTTAGGTTCACAGCAATAATGCCGTTGGCGCGTGGGTTGCTGTATGCAGTAAGTGCGGTTTTCTTCACTGTACCGTCTGCGGTAGCCATAATAATAAATTTATCATCAGCGTATTCACGTACTGGTAAAATAGCAGTAATACGCTCGCCATCAGATAATGGCAATAAGTTCACAATTGGGCGACCACGAGATGCGCGGCTCGCTAATGGTAATTGATACACTTTTAACCAGTACATCTTACCAAAGTCAGAGAAACACAAAATAGTGTCGTGGGTATTGGCAACCAATAGTTTTTCAACGAAATCTTCATCTTTTACTTTGGTTGCTGCTTTGCCTTTACCGCCACGACGCTGAGCTTGGTAGTCAGACAATGGCTGATACTTGGCGTAACCTAAATGCGACAAGGTCACAACAACGTCTTCTTCATTGATTAAGTCTTCAAGACTCATGTCAATTTCGTTAGCGTTAATCACAGTACGACGGGCATCACCATATTGCTCTAGAATTTCTTCTAGTTCTTCTTTGATGACTTCCATTAAGCGTTCTGGGCTACGAAGAATTAATAATAAGCCAGCAATTAAGACTAATAGTTCTTCGTATTCAGCTAAAATCTTGTCGTGCTCTAAACCGGTTAAACGGTGTAGGCGTAACTCAAGAATCGCTTGTGCTTGTTGCTCGGTTAAATAGTACTTGCCGTCGCGGATCCCAAACTCTGGCTCTAACCATTCTGGGCGCGCAGCATCATCGCCTGCTTTTTCAAGCATGCCTTGCACATGGCCTAAATCCCACCCTTGCTCCACTAACTTCACTTTCGCTTCAGCTGGTGTTGGCGATGCTTTAATTAAGGCGATGATTGGGTCGATGTTAGCCAGAGCAATCGCTAATGCTTCAAGAATATGGGCACGTTCACGGGCTTTACGCAGCTCAAATACAGTACGACGTGTCACCACTTCACGGCGGTGAAGAATAAAGCACTCAAGCATTTCTTTAAGGTTAAACAATTTAGGCTGACCATTGGTCAATGCCACCATGTTAATACCAAAAGAACACTGCATTTGTGTTTGGGCATATAAATTGTTAAGAACAACCTCACCCACTTCACCGCGCTTGATTTCAATTACGATACGCATACCGTCTTTGTCAGACTCGTCGCGTAAACCGCTAATGCCTTCAATCTTTTTGTCTTTAACTAACTCAGCAATTTTTTCAATCAGCTTAGCTTTGTTAACTTGATAAGGAATTTCATGAACAATAATACGCTCGCGGCCATTTTCTTCTGTTTCGACTTCGGCTTTAGAACGCATTACCGCACGGCCACGACCCGTTTTATAGGCATCAATAATGCCTTTACGACCGTTAATTGACGCCGCAGTTGGGAAATCTGGCCCTGGAATATATTCCATTAATTGTTCAATCGACAAACTTGGGTCGGCAATTAATGCCAAACAACCTTGAACAACTTCACTTAAATTGTGTGGCGGAATATTGGTCGCCATACCCACAGCAATACCCGATGAACCGTTAATTAACAGGTTAGGTACACGTGTGGGTAATACCGCAGGAATAAATTCGGTGCCGTCATAGTTAGGCACAAAATCAACGGTTTCTTTTTCAAGGTCGGCAAGTAGCGAGTGCGCCAACTTTTGCATACGGATTTCGGTGTAACGCATTGCCGCTGCTGAGTCACCGTCAACTGAACCGAAGTTTCCTTGTCCGTCAACAAGTGTATAACGTAGCGAGAAAGGCTGCGCCATGCGTACTATTGTATCGTATACCGCGGTATCACCATGCGGATGATATTTACCGATAACGTCACCAACCACACGAGCGGATTTTTTATATGGTTTGTTCCAATCGTTTTTTAATTCACTCATGGCGAACAGTACGCGACGGTGAACTGGTTTTAAACCGTCACGGACGTCAGGTAATGCACGACCTACGATTACACTCATGGCGTAATCAAGGTAAGAATTCTTAAGTTCGTCTTCGATATTAATTGGCGAAATAGATGATGCCAGATCAGTCATAAACTGCGCGTTCCCCTAAAATTAGCTGACAATAAAACTTCCATATTATTATCTAGCTTAAAAACGTGATTTGGCATTCTAACACAGATATTTATTGTCGCCAGAGCAAACACCAGCCAAATCGACTCTAGTGTATAAAAATTATAAAAAAGTGAATATTTTCAGTTAATTTGCTATCAATTTTAACCAACATAATGCAAATTTAAATGCGTGTAACACTCAAACCGCTGAGGGTTTACCCATGTTAAGTTGTAAAAATCGCCAGCGCAGGCGTTAAGTGATGATTTAATAAACAGCACGAGGACGCAAAAGCATAATGCTGACTACTATTCGTAAAGGTTATCGTTATAATAACCGCCATACATCACTACACAGTTAGGTTAATTTATGTCAAACGCTGAACACTCAACAGCCAATGTTGATCCACAAGAGATCGCAAAATTTGAAGCCATGGCCCAAACCTGGTGGGATCTTAATGGCGAGTTCAAGCCATTGCATTTACTTAATCCACTGCGATTAAATTATATCGACCAAACCGCTGGCGGGATTTTTGGTAAAAAAGTGTTAGATGTGGGCTGTGGTGGCGGGATTTTATCTGAAAGCATGGCTCGTATCGGTGCTCATGTTGATGGTATCGACATGGGTACTGATCCACTAGAAATCGCCAAACTTCATGCATTAGACGCGGGGGTGACGGTTAATTATCTTAAAACAACCGCAGAAGATCATCGCAGCAACCACACTGAATACTATGACGTCGTCACCTGTATGGAAATGCTTGAGCATGTTCCAGACCCACAGTCTGTCATTCAAGCATGTTGCGATATGGTTAAACCAAACGGTTTTGTGTTTTTCTCAACCATAAACCGCAATATGATGTCTTATATACAAACCATTATTGGTGCAGAGTACTTACTGAAAATGTTGCCTATTGGCACGCACGATCACAGTAAATTTATTCGTCCGTCTGAGTTAATGGCCTTAGTAGATAATACCGACTTATTATGTAAAGACGCATTAGGCATTACCTACAATCCACTCTCTGGTGTGTTTAAATACACTAAAAATGTAGATGTTAACTACATGATTGCCACGCAAAAAGTCGATTAACACTGTCATCGTGCCGATAAAGTCGTCTTTATCGGCCACATCCTCTTGTGACACCTGACACTCACTCAACATAATCACTCAACGCTTTTATAAGGAATAAATAAGTGCATAAACATGATGTTAAAGGCGTTTTATTTGACCTTGATGGCACATTAGCAGACACAGCACCTGATTTAGTTCATGCACTTAATCTCAGCTTAAACGATTCAGGCTTTAGTGCCCAACCACTTGATAAAATGCGCCATGCCGCGTCGCACGGAAGCTTATTTTTAGTTAAAACAGCCATTCCAGAAGCAGATGAAACCACACAAATGAGCGTACAACAGGGGTTGTTACGCCACTATGTTCAGGTGAATGGCACTTACAGTCGTTTATTTGATGGGTTAGCAGAGTTACTCACATTGCTCGATCAACAAAGTATTCCTTATGGGGTTGTCACTAACAAACCTGCACGCTTTGCACGACCATTAGTCGACAAGTTGGGTTTAACTGCCAACCTTAAAGCGATGATCAGCGGAGACAGCACGCGCTTCGCGAAACCGCATACTGCACCTATGTTGTTAGCCGCACAACAAATTGCCACGCCGCCTGAACACATTTTGTACTTAGGCGATGCAGAACGCGATCTCGTTGCCGCCAATAATGCTAATATGCTGGGTGCCGTAGCATTGTGGGGCTATTTATCTGCTACAGATAAGCCTGACTTATGGCCGTCAAAACGCCAATTTGAACATGGCGCCTCATTGACACAGTTTTTTAGCCAATAATACCTATGTACATTATTAATAGATAATCGCTCATTGACTCAATGCACATTGGTATGACGCATGTATCATTAACCAATAAACTTTGCCGCGAGCGTTATCCGTGGTTGATTATCCATTTTTTGCTGCTCATTCTGCTGCACATCAAAAGCAATAAAAGATCAATCTAAAAATGGCCATAAAATTTTGATCGCTGCTTATTTTATCGATCAAATTTTTCTAATCTATCGGATAAAAAATCATCAACCGTCAAAAACACTATATAAATTTGGGCTCTAGGGTTAGTCGTTACTAACCCTGCTCTTTATCCTCAACTTATCCACAAGAAGTTAATGAAATTGTGGCTTGCAAATCAGCTCAAACCTCACTATCTTGTATCTCAGTTTATAAATAACACCATATCTTGTGTGTGGGTAACAATCTAAACACTACGCTGCACTTGCAGTAAAAACGTAGCTGCTTACTGAACGTACTGTAGATGTACATCGGCGTAAGTGCATTCAGGATGATTGTTTTAACATGGAACTGTTTTGTGATTTGTTCTGATCGAATAAAGTAACACAGCATCCTGAACATGATCACATGACCGGATATAAAACCAAGGCCTCTCTTCAATGAATAGCAATATGACAGTCACTAAACGCAGTGGCGAACGTGAAACTATCGATTTAGATAAAATTCACCGCGTGATCACTTGGGCAGCCAAGGGATTAAAAAACGTCTCGGTATCTGAAGTTGAACTTCGATCTCATCTGCAGTTTTTTGACGGCATTCCAACTGAAGCCATTCATGAAACCATTATTAAAGCAGCTGCTGACTTAATCTCGCCAGACTCACCTGATTATCAGTTTTTAGCAGCACGTTTAGCGGTATTCCACTTACGTAAAAAAGCCTTTGGTCAATTTGAACCACCTAAACTATACGATCACGTGACACGCTTAGTGGAAATGGGCAAATATGATATGCATATTTTGGCCGATTACACCCGTGAAGAAATTGAAACCTTAGACAGCTATATCGACCACTGGCGCGATATGAACTTCTCTTATGCTGCGGTTAAGCAATTAGAAGGTAAGTATTTAGTGCAAAACCGTGTCACACATGAAGTGTATGAAAGCGCACAGTTTTTATATATTTTAGTGGCCGCGTGTTTGTTTGCTCGTTATCCAAAAGACACTCGTTTGGATTACATCAAGCGTTTTTATGATGCGACGTCATTATTTAAAATTTCATTACCGACACCGATTATGTCTGGTGTACGTACGCCAACGCGCCAGTTCAGCTCATGTGTATTAATTGAATGTGATGACAGCCTAGATTCAATCAACGCCACGGCATCTTCTATCGTTAAATATGTCAGTCAACGTGCCGGCATTGGTATTAACGCTGGTCGTATCCGCGCGTTAGGAAGCCCTATCCGTGGCGGCGAAGCATTCCACACAGGTTGTTTACCTTTTTATAAGTATTTTCAAACTGCGGTTAAATCATGTTCTCAAGGCGGTGTGCGCGGTGGTGCTGCTACCCTATTCTACCCGTTATGGCATTTAGAAGTTGAGTCACTACTTGTCCTTAAAAACAACCGTGGTGTTGAAGATAACCGTGTACGTCATCTTGACTATGGTGTGCAATTAAACAAATTAATGTACCAACGCTTAATTAAAGGCGAATACATCAGTTTGTTTAGTCCATCGGACGTGCCAGGTCTTTACGATGCATTTTTTGAAGATCAAGCAGAATTTGAACGTTTATACCTACAGTATGAGCAAGACAGCAACGTCCGTAAAAAACAAATTAAAGCCGTTGAACTGTTTTCATTAATGATGCAAGAGCGTGCTTCAACTGGCCGTATCTATATTCAGAACGTGGATCACTGCAATACACATAGTCCGTTCGATTCTAAAGTAGCTCCTATTAAGCAATCTAACTTGTGTTTAGAAATTGCTCTGCCTACCAAGCCACTCACTAACATCGACGATCCAAACGGCGAAATTGCATTGTGTACGCTGTCAGCATTAAACCTAGGTGCTATTCAGGATTTATCAGAACTTGAACCTTTAGCCGATCTTGCTGTGCGTGCCCTTGATAACTTACTTGATTATCAAGATTACCCAATCAAGTCAGCAAAACTTGGTTCAATGAACCGTCGCACCTTAGGTATTGGTGTGATTAACTTTGCTAACTACCTTGCTAAAAATGGCAAAAAATATTCAGACGGCTCAGCCAACAACTTGACCCATAAAACCTTTGAAGCAATTCAGTTCTACTTACTGAAAGCCTCAATGAACTTAGCAAAAGAACAAGGTGCCTGTCCGCTATTTAACGAGACTACTTATTCGCAAGGTATCTTACCTATCGATACCTACAAGCGTGATCTCGATAAGATTTGTGACGAGCCATTACACATGGATTGGGAAACCCTACGTAGCGACATTAAACAGTACGGTTTACGTAACTCAACCTTGTCAGCATTAATGCCGTCAGAAACCTCATCGCAAATTTCTAATGCGACTAATGGTATCGAGCCTCCACGCGGCTTAATCAGTGTTAAGGCAAGTAAAGACGGGCAATTAAAGCAAGTCGTACCAGACTTTGACCTATTAAAAGACAAGTACGAATTATTATGGAACATGCCAAACAATGATGGTTATATCCAACTTGTGGGCATTATGCAGAAGTTCGTTGACCAAGCGATTTCAGCTAACACTAACTACGACCCAAGCCGTTTTGAAGGCGGACGTGTACCTATGCAAACCTTACTTAAAGATTTGTTAAGTGTGTACAAGTTAGGGGTTAAAACCTTGTATTACCATAACACTCGTGATGGCGCGAAAGATCAGTTTGACGATTTGGTTGCCGTAGAGGAAGAAGATGATGGTTGTGCAGGCGGTGCGTGCAAAATCTAATTATCTAATGTAATTATTGAGCGGGGACTTCCCCGCTTTTTGAAATGCGTTTTCAGGACACTTAAATAATGGCTTACTCAACATTTTGTCAAACACCTAACGACTCTACTAAAGAACCGATGTTTTTTGGTCAATCCGTTAACGTAGCTCGCTACGATCAACAGAAATATGAAGTCTTTGAAAAACTAATTGAAAAACAATTATCGTTTTTCTGGCGTCCTGAAGAAGTTGACGTAAGCCGTGACAAAATCGATTTCGGGGGATTACCTGAACACGAAAAGCACATTTTTATTTCAAACCTTAAATATCAAACCTTGCTTGACTCTATTCAGGGCCGTTCGCCAAATGTGGCATTTTTGCCATTGGTATCGCTGCCGGAATTAGAAACCTGGATTGAAACTTGGTCGTTTTCAGAAACCATTCATTCACGTTCATACACCCACATTATCCGTAATATTGTGAATAACCCCTCTGTGGTGTTTGACGATATTGTGGAAAATGAGCACATTTTAAAACGCGCCGGTGACATTGCACGTTATTACGATGACTTAATCAAGCTAACACAAGTGTATAACTTGCATGGTTCAGGGACTCACGTGATTAATGGTGAAACAATTACCGTTAATTTACGCATACTTAAAAAGTCTCTGTACTTGTGCATGATGTCTGTAAACGCACTGGAAGCCATTCGCTTTTATGTGAGCTTTGCCTGTTCATTTGCTTTTGCAGAGCGCCGTTTAATGGAAGGTAATGCCAAAATCATCCGCTTAATCGCACGTGATGAAGCCTTACACCTTAACAGCACGCAGCACATACTGAGCTTAATGCAAGGCGGTAAAGACGACCCAGAAATGGCCGAAATTGCCATTGAGTGCCAGCAAGAAGCCTACGATTTGTTTGTTAAAGCCGCTGAGCAAGAAAAAGAATGGGCTAAGTATTTGTTTAAAGACGGCTCAATGATCGGCTTAAATGAGCAAATTTTATGTCAATATGTTGAGTTTATTACTAACCAACGCATGAAATCGGTGCACTTACCGCAACCGTACGAAGAGTCTTCAAACCCACTACCGTGGATGAAGAACTGGTTAGAAAGCGATGCAGTGCAAGTTGCCCCGCAAGAAGTTGAAGTGTCTTCATACCTTGTTGGACAAATTGATTCTTCTGTCGATGGCGATGAGTTTTTAGACTTTGACTTATAGAAATTTTTTTAAAAAAGCCCCAATCGTAAGCTTGAAAGGTCAGCCGGTGATTTTGTTTGACGGCAAACATTCAAGCTTACTAGAAGCGCTTGAGTCGAAAAAGGTCAAGGTATTTTCAGAGTGCCGTAATGGTTTTTGCGGCGCGTGTAAAACCACGGTGATTTCTGGCGAAGTGAGTTATCTCACTACGCCATTAGCTGAGCTCAAAGCAAACGAGTGTTTACCCTGCTGTTGTGTACCAGAGTCAGATCTCAACCTGAAGTTATCCACTAAAGGAGTTGAGGTTGTAGTAAAACGTCAATACAGCAATAATCCTACTGCGACACCCGCGCTGACTAAACTGGCCCACGAAGGTTAAACAAATCAAAATGTGCGACTTATTTTGTGCAGCATGTGGGTAAATAGCTAGCACCACGGTAATGATAACCACTTAAATAATATTCAGTTAAATAGCAATCACTTAAAAATAAATTGTTACCAAGATAACAGCATCACCCACATTAGATTACATTAGGGTTTTCGCTAGGGTATTGTGGATCCCATTGACTTCCATTAACGCTGCACTGCCATACCAAGGTACTAATTCCATTATCAAACTGCCTGCTTTAATCGCTGGATCGGTTGCAGTTAATTGTTTAGCCTGTTCAAGGGTTTCTACATCAAAAATATAAATTCCGCGTAAATCACCATCTCCCAAAAATGGACCTGCTAATACCAATTTACCCTCTTCGGCTAAACGTCCAATATTGGCCATGTGTAGCCGTTGCAGTTCATCCGCCTCAGCTTTTGGACGATCACGATTTGGACCACGTTTAAGAAATGCCATTACATAGCGTTTCATGCCGTATTCATCTGCCCCGTTTTTTGTCGCACGAGCTTGATCAAACAATGGGTTGACCTGTGTTTTGGCCTGTAACGGCGATGACATTATCGCGCTTATCATCAATAAACGGACTAACATACGAGAATGAGTTTTCATCGGTATTCCTTTTGTGTACTAAAAAGACGATTATGTACCAACATGCTCTTATCTTACCCGAAACCCATGCAAACTGCTGCTCTGACAACCACAAGGTGAGCCAATACACACTCCTGATGTTTTTTAGACAGCAATTGTATAAAAAAAATACCGCTTACCGAATCAACACAAAAATAGTCTGCCAAAATATATCATCCTTGACATAACTCATGTATAACGGGCGCTATGAAAACCCCAATACGTTTACAACCTCTGGTTGACGATGGCCTTATTGACGAAGTCATAAGCCAATTGATGAGCGGCAAAGAAGCCACGGTCTATATGATCCGCTGTGGTGATGCGATCCGCTGTGCCAAAGTTTATAAAGAAGCGACTAAACGCAGCTTCAAAAAAGCAGCACAATACCAAGAGGGACGTAAAACCAAAAATAGCCGTCGTGGTCGTGCGATGGAAAAAGGCTCGAAATACGGTCGCGAAGAACAAGAGAAAGCCTGGCAACATGCCGAGGTGGATGCATTGTATCAATGCGCTGCAGCAAAGATACGCGTACCTGTGCCTTACGGTTGTTTTGACGGTGTATTATTGATGGAGTTGATCACCGATGCCAATGGCGATGTGGCTCCACGTTTAAACGACGTAAACTTAACCCATGCACAAGCCATGTCACAACATCACACTATGATGGGCTACATAGTACGTATGCTATGTGCCGGTATTGTGCACGGTGATTTATCTGAGTTTAATGTATTAGTAGATAGTCATGGTCCGGTTATCATCGACCTTCCACAAGCCGTCGATGCTTCGGCTAACAACAATGCCAGAGCCATGTTGTATCGCGATGTAAATAACATGACCGAATACTACGGCCAATTTGCTCCAGAGCTGTTGCAAACAAAGTATGCCAAAGAAATGTGGTCACTGTATGAGCAAGGAAAATTAGAAGCAGATACGGTATTAACCGGCATGTTTGATGAAGATACCAATACGGCAGATGTGGCATCTGTACTTGATGAGATAAACGCCGCATACCAAGAGGCGCAATTTAAACAACAACGTCAGCATGCAATTGATAATGACCACTATGATGACTAATTGATTGTGAAAGTGAACCTATGGTCCTGTGCCGCTTAACTCTGCTTAGCATACCTGTGCAGATTAACATCGCTTGACGCCACGGCGCTGATGTTAACCCAATAATAGCCATTAACACAAAAATGCGAACATGCTGATAACATTGCGCGTGAGTAAATGATCGATTCGCGAGAATTTAAAAGAACTTAAACAAGGCGAATGACTCAATGAATAGCGATTCTCTTTCGAAGTCATGCAACGCAGTGTAAGCCCTTTTAACACTTGCCACAAAGGAATGCACCAGCCGCTTGGGCTCTGTGTTCTCGCTATTTGAGAGGGAACAACCATTACTACATAGCGACGCCTTAATCAAAAAACGCTGGACGCATTCTGAGCGGTCACCTTGTAATGCGCAATAGTATTACTGGTTAATTAAAACCTTGTAAAAAATGTTGCAGGTAAAACAGCTCGCTGCACCTCCAGCCTTATTCTAAGCGCTTTTTCCTACGCACTTTCTGATCATTATTTTTCCTGATTGAAGCCAGCAAATAGCTGGCTTATTCGTTTATTCTGAGGCGCTATTCTGGTTTAACTAAGCTGAAATGTTCGTAAGCCCGCTGTGTTGCAATACGCCCTCTTGGTGTGCGTTGAATAAAACCTTGTTGGATCAAAAATGGCTCGAGCACATCTTCAATGGTTTCTCTGTCTTCACCAATTGCAGCAGCCAGATTGTCTAACCCAACAGGCCCGCCCATGAACTTGTCGATAATCGCTAACAATAATTTGCGGTCCAAATAATCAAAACCTTGCATGTCAACATCGAGTAAATCAAGGGCATACTGAGCCACTTTTTGTGTGACCACGCCATCGTGTTTAACCTCAGCATAGTCGCGCACACGTCGTAACAGTCTGTTGGCGATTCGAGGTGTGCCACGGGAACGGGTAGCAATTTCAATTGCGCCTTGCTCGTCAATGTCTAAGTTCATCACGTTAGCTGAGCGAGTCACAATTGTGGTGAGATCTTTTACGTTATAAAACTCTAAACGCAAAGGTATACCAAATCGTGCGCGCAATGGAGAAGTCAACGCGCCTGCTCGGGTTGTGGCTCCGACGAGAGTAAACGGCGGCAAATCGAGCTTGATTGAACGCGCAGCCGGCCCTTCTCCAATCATGATATCGAGTTGATAATCTTCCATTGCCGGATACAAAATTTCTTCAACAACTGGGCTTAAACGATGGATTTCATCAATAAACAATACATCGCCTTGTTCAAGATTGGTCAACAGCGCGGCTAAATCACCTGCTTTTTCAAGCACAGGGCCAGATGTAGACTTAATATTCACGCCCATTTCATTAGCCACAATCATTGCTAGAGTGGTTTTACCTAACCCTGGAGGGCCAAAGATAAGCATATGATCTAATGCTTCACCTCGATTTATCGCCGCTTGAATAAACACTTTAAGCTGAGCTCGAGTATCGTCCTGCCCGGTATATTCATCCAACATTTTAGGTCGCATAGCGCGATCAATTTGTTCATCTTGACCTTGAACTTGGGGTTGGATCAGGCGATCAGCTTCAATCATTATGTGGATACCCTAGTGTATGAATTCATCGTGTTATAACATCGACTTTAATGCCGCTTTAATTAGCGTTTCTGAGCTCATGCCGTCGGTGTATGCTGCTGAAACTGCTTTACTTGCCTGTGCTGGTTTATAACCAAGTGACAATAACGCTGATATGGCATCTTCTTCTGCACTCTCGACAACGGGAGCTGGTTTATAATGACTTTGCAGCATAAATTCGCGCTCTGATCCCACAGAAGCTTCAAGTAAACTTTTAAGTTTATCGCGCATCTCAATGACTAAACGCTCCGCCGTTTTTTTACCTACGCCAGGAAGTTTAATTAGCGTGACAATGTCATCACGCTCAACACAGGTGACAAATTCTGAAGCGGTCATTCCAGATAAAATCGTCAAGGCTAATTTAGGGCCAACGCCATTGGTTTTAATTAATAAGCGAAACAGTGCACGCTCTTGTTTAGTAATAAAACCATAGAGTAATTGCGCATCTTCACGCACAACAAAATGGGTGAACAACATGACTTGCTGATTAAGATCAGGCAAGTCATAAAAACTGGTCATTGGGACTTGTAACTCATACCCCACTCCATTAACGTCAATCATGATTTCAGGTGCTTGTTTTTCAACTAATATTCCACTTAGACGACCAATCATTTGTATCTTCCATACGTTCTGCTAATGGCCTTACCGCCCATGGCAACAAGACTCTGATAAGTGTGAAAATGACAAACCGCAACACCTAATGCATCTGCGGCATCCGCTTGCGGCGCAGCGGGTAACTTTAGCAGCTGTTTAATCATGTGCTGAACTTGGGTTTTCTGCGCGCGGCCAGTACCGACTACGGCACTTTTAATCTGGGTAGCACTGTATTCAGCAACAGGTAAGTTAGCACAAGTTGCAGCAACAATCGCAGCACCACGAGCTTGGCCTAACTTGAGCGCAGAGTCAGCATTTTTAGCCATAAATACCCGCTCGATGGCAAACTCATTGGGCTGATATTGAGTGATGATTTCAGTTAAACCGGCATAGATCTGTTGTAAACGTTGGGGTAAATCATCTGACGATGTTCGAATGCAACCACTGCCCAAATAAATTTGCGTCCTACCTTGGCATTGAATAACACCATAGCCAGTAATGCGTGAGCCAGGGTCAACGCCTAATATAATCATAAATTGTCTAATGCTTCCATGACTTCATCTGAAATCTCAGCGTTATGATATACCTCTTGTACATCATCGTGATCTTCTAAGGTATCAATTAATCGTAAAAATTTTTCAGCAGTTTCAACATCTAACTCTGCTTTTGTCGACGCCACCATAGTCACTTCAGCGTTCACACAATTAAGTGTGCCTTTATCTAACGCATCTTTCACTTTACCAAAGGATTCAGGGCTGGTGAACACATCCATCGAGCCATCATCATGGGTAATGACATCGTCTGCGCCGGCTTCGAGTGCAAGCTCCATTAATGTGTCTTCATTTGTGTTATGGTCGTAGGAAATAATGCCCGATTTACTGAACAAATACGCCACTGAGCCATCTGTGCCTAAATTGCCACCAGACTTGTTAAAAGCATTGCGCACGCCTGATACAGTGCGATTACGATTATCGGTCATCGTTTCAACCATCACAGCGGTGCCGCCGGGGCCATAACCTTCATAAATAATGGTTTCAAGTTGTTGTCCATCGACCTCGCCAGCACCCCGTTTAATTGCACGCTCAACGGTGTCACGTGTCATATTATTTGAAAGTGATTTATCAATTGCTGCACGAAGCCTTGGGTTTGCATCGGGATCAGACCCACCTTCTCGGGCGGCTACGGTCAGCTCCCGAATGAATTTAGTAAATAGTTTACCACGTTTGGCATCTTGCGCGGCTTTGCGGTGTTTAATATTGGCCCATTTACTGTGTCCTGCCACATTAAGCTCCTGTTAATCCATTACTTGTAAAAACATACCGAGGCAGCAGCCTCGGTATATGTTGCTCTTTTAGAGCGATGGATACTGAACAATGACCATTATTCTTCAGCTTTTGGCTTTTCGATTACAGCAATCCCGAGCTCAGTTAATTGAACAGGGTTTGCAAAACCAGGTGCATTGGTTAATGGACATGCTGCGGTAGTGGTTTTAGGGAATGCCATAACATCACGAATCGACGTGGCGCCTGTCATCAACATAATGATGCGGTCTAGGCCAAAGGCTAAACCTGCATGAGGCGGGGTACCATAGCGTAGCGCTTCAAGTAAGAAACCAAATTTTTCTTTTGCTTCTTCAGCGTCGATGCCTAGTAGAGTAAATACCGTGCTTTGCATCTCAGCGTTATGAATACGAACAGAACCACCACCTAACTCACAACCATTTAATACCATGTCATAGGCATCAGAAATCGCTGCCGTAGGATTAGCCGCAAGCTGTGCAGGAGTAATCCCGCGCGGAGCGGTAAATGGGTGATGAACAGCGTGTAATCCACCGTTAATTTTTTCAAACATAGGGAAGTCAACCACCCAAAGTGGACGCCATTCACCTTGTAACAAATCAAAGTCTTCACCCGCTTTTAAACGCAGGGCACCCATGGCTTCAGCAACAATGTTTGACTTGTCTGCGCCAAATAAAATAATGTCGCCAGTTTGTGCACTTGTACGGCTAATGATGTCATTAACGATTGATTCTGATAAGAATTTAAGCACAGGAGACTGGATGCCTTCCATTCCGGCGGCCAAATCGTTTATCTTCATCCAAGCTAAACCTTTAGCACCATAAATACCGGCATACTTGGTGTAGTCATCAATTTGTTTACGTGATAGTGATGCACCAGTAGGAATACGAAGCGCAGCAACACGGCCTTCTGGATCGTTAGCAGGGCCGTTAAATACCGCAAATTCAACGTCTTTAACGAGGTCTGCAACGTCAACAAGCTCTAGCGGGTTACGTAAATCGGGTTTGTCTGAACCGTAACGTTTCATGGCTTCTGCGTAGGTCATACGCGGAAAATCACCTAAATCGACATTTAATAAATCCTGAAACAAACCGCGCATCATCTGCTCAGTTTTTTCCATCACTTGCTCAGAAGTCATAAATGAGGTTTCGATATCGATTTGAGTAAATTCTGGCTGACGATCAGCGCGTAAATCCTCATCACGGAAACATTTCACAATTTGATAATAGCGGTCAAAACCAGACATCATCAACAATTGCTTAAATAACTGCGGTGATTGCGGCAATGCAAAAAATTGCCCTTTATAAGTACGACTTGGTACTAAATAATCACGAGCACCCTCTGGGGTTGCTTTGGTTAAAATAGGGGTTTCGATGTCTAGAAAACCGTTGCTGTCGAGAAAGCGGCGTACCGCACTGGTCACTTTAGCGCGAAAAATTAAGCGCTCTGCCATTTCTGGACGACGTAAATCTAAGTAACGGTACTTAAGACGTTGTTCTTCGCTATTGTTTTGATGATTGTCCATGCTCAAGGGTAACGGAGCAGACGCATTAATGATGGTTAATTGCTTACCGAGAATTTCAATTTCACCGGTTTTCATTTGTGCGTTAACTTGGCTGTCCGGACGTGCGCGAACAATCCCTTTTACTTGTACACAAAATTCACTGCGTAATGTGCTTGCAACGTCAAAGACTGCTTTTAAGTCTGGATCATAAACAACCTGAACAAGCCCTTCTCTGTCGCGTAAGTCTAAAAAAACAACTCCGCCTAAATCACGGCTACGGTTGACCCAACCAACTAAAGTAACTTCTTGACCAAGATGAGACTTATTAATGTCTCCACAATAATGACTGCGCATTGAACTCTATCCTTTATCCACAAAGCGGTATTTTTGGAAATCGAAAACGATAAAACGGCATTATATACCGTGACTCAACTATATGCATTGCAGTATCAGTTAGTTTCTGTGAATTAACCATACCTGCCGCACATAAACGCGATTGAATGACTGAAAAATCAACAAATCTATTCATTGATTTTATATTGATGCCCGCCAATCTTTTTAGCTTGATACATTAATTTGTCTGCACATTTCAGTAAACGCTGTGCGGTATCGGCATCATCGGCAAAAACAGCAATACCAATACTGGCTGAAATAGTCACCGTAATATTATCAATCACGATGGGCTTCTTCAGCGCAAGTAAAATATTATCGGCAACATGCCTAGCACTGCTTTTATCGTCGATGTTGTTAAGAAGCAGCACAAATTCATCACCACCAAAGCGTGCCACAGTATCTGACTCACGCACGCATTTATTCAACAATAACCCCACACGATGTAAAAGTTTATCACCAATATGATGGCCATGAAGATCGTTCACGGCTTTAAACCCATCGAGATCGAGAAACAATAATGCAAAACGCTGTTTATCTCGGTGATGGGTCAAAACAGCCTGATGTAATCTATCATCAAATAAGCCTCGATTTGGTAACCCTGTTAGGTTGTCGTGATTGGCCATAAACTTAAGGTTATCCTCAGCTTTAAGCCTTTTTTGTATTTCGGTATTTAAACGACGATTAGACAAAAAAATCACAAATGCAATTGCCGCAAGAATTAACACACTGATGACTAATATTTTTACCCAGCGTTCGTATTGTAAGGTGTCACTGCTCAAATCAAGTGTGACCCACTTTTGATACATGTTTTGTTGTGTGCTTTCATCGATTGTAGATAACACTCTGTCGACTAACGGCACTAATTTTTTTACGCCAGGGAAAAAACCAATACGACTATGTTGCTCTGTTAACTCAGCAATTAATGACATTTTTAAACTAGGATACTGGCCCCCTTTGAGTGTCGAGGCCAGCGTGGCAACTTGTTCAACAAACATGTCTGCCTTACCATTTATCACAGCATTAATGCCTTGTTCTGTATTGGCTACAAGCACCAAATCGATGGCCGGATATTGTTGCCTTAATTGATCAACAATATGGTAGCCCTCAACCACAGCGAGGCGTTTGCCAACAACTTGTGAAATGTTAAAAATAGGAGGCTGGGTTAACGATGTGACGATAGCCCAGGGCGATGGCCAATAAGCGCTTGAAAAAGCGAGTGCGGTTTCACGGGCAGTGGTTTGAGCCATACTTGCCACTAGCTGAATTTCACCTTTAACAAGGTCATTGACCATTAGGCCAAAGTCATCATAAGCCACCGGAATAATCGTTAAATTGAGTTGCTTAACTAATAGGTTTTTAATGTCTGCATTAACCCCTAAAAATTGACCATTCTTACCTTGAAACTCCATCGGTGCCCAATTTTTAAGGTAACCCATTTTAATGGCCCCTAAACTCGCTAAGTATTGTTTTTGTTGGCTTGTAAGTTTAATTTTATTGGTTGACCCTGAAAAATACCTATCGTCAGGGTTAATTAGCCATTTTCGTTCTATTTGTATTTGTTCTTCTACAGAAATTAAATTAAAACCCGCCTGAATTCTGTCGGCTAATCCGCTGTCATCAATGCGGGTTAACGCAAACATGTCGGTGTTAAATTCAATGTCGGTATATTGACGAAATTCAGCCCACAATTTATTAGCCAATAAATAATGTGAGGTCATCGCCGAAGAGGACACAAAGCCAACTATTTCGTTGTTGTAAGCAGCATTGACCATGGTCTCTAATGAATCATAAAACCTAAGTTGGGCCTTTGGAAATGCAGTTTTAACCTGTGCAATATAAGGCGCAGTTGGAAACACGCCAATCCTCATCGTGGTTTCGTCTATATTCTCCAAATGTTGGTCACGGCTAAAAAATCGACTTTTCACCGATAAAATATGCCAAGCTTGTTTCAAGCCAGAACGAATGTCATTACTTTCGGGATAACCGATATGCACATCTGCAATACCGCGTTTAACATCGTCAATAGTGCTATTCATATCGCCACTAATAAAATCAATATTAATGCCGCTTTTGTTAGACCATAATTGCCACAAATCAACCAACATGCCCGTAGGTAAACCATCAGCACCTATATCAGCATAGGGCTCAACACCATTTTGCATGGCAATCACCACACCAGATGTTTGCTTATGATAACCTAACCAGCGACGCTCAATTTGCTTGATAACTGAGGGAGAAATTAACGCAAAACCTTCGTTAATTTTTCTAATCAGTGTTTTATTGCCTTTGTTCACCGCAGGAAATAAATCCACTTTTTGAATTAAAATACGTGATGAACTGTAAAAGTTTGCCGCAATATCTTGCTCGAGCGGATCATTACGCTGGTAACCTTCAATGCCGGCAAATACATACAATTCGCCTTTATCTGCCGCAGCTAATAGTTGATTACGATTTTTATAGCGCTTATAACTGAGCCGAGGCTCGAGTTGTTGTAACATTACCTCGTGGGATGACCCTTCAACAATGCCAATTTGATAAGGAATAAGATCGCTAAATTGTTTCTTGCTTTTAATCGATTTATGCACATAAAGGTACGTGTTTAACGACGTGATAGGCTTGGCAAAATCAAATGCTGCGCTACGTGCTTTGGTTTTCGCCATTCCGATATGCACATCGGCATTGTTTTGCGCTAACTGATCAAGAGAATCTTGCCAATGCCTTGAAACAAATCGAACTTTGGTATTGGTGACTGTTGACCATTGGTTCCACATATCAACTAAAATACCTGCAGCATTACCTTGTTCATCTAAATATTGGTAAGGATAAGTGTCTTCACCAAGTACTATGACCAAAGGTTTGCCTGCTGGAGCCATCACGTCATGTTTTGCAGACACAGTCATCACATTCAGACATGATAACAAGATAATGAAGGTCTGCAACCAAGGTATCAATTTCAAGTTTTTTCCCTAATACTTCAATGTTGATTGGTAAATATCATTTTTATTGTGATTATTCGGGCCTGTTGATTTTCAGCGTTATTTTTGCAGGTAAATTACCATGACTTAACCATGAGCTACTAGGCAGAGATGTTGTCGTATTTTTTTACAACACAGTCGATAACACAGTAAAAATGGCCAACAAAGCAGCGCATAAGGTTTGGCTAAAAATGTGTTACTCTTTGTTGATTAACGCTTAGCGAACAAAGACTTGCTTAAATGGCTAGCTAGCAATCAACTCGCCTCGATTTACACATTTTTAACTCAAACAACATTCAACCAGCAAAGATCAACAAGCCCTAGCCTAACGTTGTTTACACCCCTATTGCCAAAAAAAATCCATGCTTTGTTGTTATATTTATGTAATTTGAACAAATAATATCATTGTTTTAATGGTTTTCACGCTAAAATTATCTCCACCATTACCGTTTTTATTTTTTAACCTTAAATCGAATTCCTAACAATAAAAACGTGTACAGCCCAATATCGAGCCTAGTTTAATTAACGCTTAATTTTACAGCATTTTTGGATCGTTATTAGCCTAACATTAACATTGAACGACACTATTTAAAAAAAAACTCATAAAACCCTAGCTGAATGCTTGCTGCAATTAACAATGATTAGCTAAAATACACTCAGAATTTTTCCACATAACAGCACATGATTTCTCAACAAGATAACATTTATGCTCACGCAGCAGATCAAATAGCGGATTTTCAATTTGATCAACGTGTTGCTGGCGTATTTAATGACATGATACGCCGCTCTGTGCCAGGGTATGCGCAAATTATCAATACCATTGGTGATTTTGCTTCCGATTTTGTAACACCTAACAGCAACGTCTATGACCTTGGTAGTTCATTAGGCTCTGCGACGCTAAGCATTCGTCGCCAAATTGAAGGTCGTGAATGCCAAATTTATGCAATAGATAACAGCCAATCAATGATTGAACGCTGTACTGAAAACCTTTCAGCTTATGTCAGTGACATCAAGGTTAATTTATTGTGTGCCGATATCAGAGATATTGATATTGAAAATGCATCCATGGTTGTGCTTAATTTTACCTTACAATTTTTACCCAAGAGCGATCGTGATTCACTGATAAAACGTATTTATGATGGCATGCTACCCGGTGGGCTCTTGGTGATATCTGAAAAACTGTATTTTGAAGATGAGCAAATTCACGGTCTGTTAGATAAACAGCATCTCAATTTTAAACGTGCAAACGGTTACAGTGAGTTGGAAATCAGTCAAAAACGCAGTGCGCTTGAAAATGTGATGCGTCCAGACAGCTTGACCGTGCATAAACAACGTTTAACTGATAACGGATTTTCACATTTTTCTGTATGGTTTCAATGTTTTAATTTTGCATCCATGGTAGCAATTAAATGATCAGTTTTAGTTCTTTCTACAAAGACATAGCCGACTCTAACTTACAACATTGGTTAGAAACATTGCCCTCCATATTGGGTCAATGGCAGCGTGATCATAAGCATGGTAACCTGCCCAAATGGGAAAAGGTGCTTAATAAACTTAATTACCCCGTCCCCGATTTAGTCGAGCTGACTTCGAGTGTGACAATCGGAACCGGTCAACAACTGACCCCTGGACAAGTTGAAAAATTAACCAATTTATTGGGGATATTTCAACCTTGGCGTAAAGGCCCATTTTCTGTCCATGGTATTGAAATAGATACGGAATGGCGCAGCGACTGGAAATGGGATAGAGTAAAAGAACACATAACATCATTGAAGAATAGAACGGTTCTAGATGTAGGTTGTGGTAGTGGCTATCATATGTGGCGTATGCTAGGCCAAGGAGCCCAAAGAGTGGTCGGCATTGATCCCTCTCCTCTTTTCTTGTGCCAATTTGAAGCAATTAAACGTCTTGCTGGTAATCAACATCCTGTTCACTTATTGCCATTAGGCATTGAGGAACTGCCACCACTTGATGCATTTGACACCGTTTTTTCGATGGGTGTTTTATATCATCGCCGCTCTCCAATCGATCACTTGTTACAATTACGTGATCAGTTGAGAATGGGGGGCGAATTAGTGCTTGAAACATTAGTGATTGAAGGTGATGAAAATGCTGTTCTGGTGCCATTAGAGAGATATGGCAAAATGAATAACGTTTGGTTTATCCCGTCTGTCGCAGCGTTAATGTTGTGGTTAAAAAAGTGTGAGTTTACCGATATCCGTTGTGTTGATATCGATGTCACTTCACTGGATGAACAACGAAGCACTAGTTGGATGAAAAATGAATCACTTATTGACTATCTCGATCCAAATGATGTGAGTTTAACCATTGAAGGTTATCCAGCCCCTAAACGGGCCATAATTATTGCAACGAAGAATCAACCGAATCAAGATTTAGTTTAACTAATACTATTCAACAGGAATTGACATGTTAAAGCAGGTACTTGCTCTATCTATTACTGCAGCCTTACTTTCTGGTTGTACAGCAACACAAAAACCCACGCCTCCTTCGCTAACAAACGCTGAGTTGAATAGCAGTTTGCTCACATCACAAACCGTTGTTATTGACGCGATTAATGCTCGTTGTTCACAACAAAGTGAAGAAATAAACGCACTTTCAAACGAGATGAGAAAATTAAAAACTCAGGTCAGTACAGCCATGGCTGAACGCCCAAAAACAATTGTAGTGCCACCACCACCGGTTGCTAGACCCATTGCCATTCCAGATCAATGCTCTGAAGCCACAATCGGTGAAAAGTTTTTATTAGGCGAAGTAGAAAGCGTGTATGTTGACGAAGTGAAAGCCAAGTTCGCTACCCGTATTGACACAGGCGCTGAGTCATCTTCTTTAGATGCGCGAAATATCGTATTATTTGAGCGCGACGGCGTACAATGGGCTCGCTATGATGTGATGACCAATGGTATTGACCAACCGCCTAATACCTTTGAATCAAAAGTTGAAAAATTTGTTCGTATTAAACAAGACGTGGATTCTGAAGATGATCGTCGTCCCGTTATTCATGCGCATTTAAAAATAGGTAAATATTCAGCAGAAACAGACTTAAACCTTGTTGATCGCAGCCACCTAGACTACCCATTGTTGCTAGGTCGCAAGTTTATGAAAGATATTGCTGTCGTTGATGTAGGCCAAATCTATATCCACGGTAAAGCAAAAGACCAAATAACCACGTTAAGTAAATAGGATCAGTAATGCATTCTCGTAAACCGTTTTACATCTTTGTTGCGCTGCTATTTATCATCGGCATCAGCACGAGTATCTATCGTGGAATTGAGCACAATGTGCCTTTTTTGCCTGGTGAGCAGGTCCAAAGTTGGGCTGTAGACGCCAAAGTGAGCTTTGTAGGTAGCAATCAGCCCGCCGAAGTCAACTTCTCGTTACCCAATGATCCGGCGTTTGACGTGTTAGTTGAAAACGCCACATCACCTGGTTACGGTTTAACCATTTCAAACGACGTGGCAAACCGCCGTGCGGTATGGTCAATTCGTGAAGCGTCAGGTCCACAAGCCTTATATTACCGAGTCACATTAGTGCCTACGGGTAAGTTATCGATTCAAGCAACCGAAGAACCTGTAACGCCAGACACTTACCTATGGCCAGCAACAGAGAAGTCAGCTGCTGAACAGATCACCGAAGAAGTGTGGGGACGCAGTGCCACTAACCTGTCTTTTGCTCAACAATTGATGAATTTAATCAATGACCCAGAGCAAAGCCAAAATATGGCATTGTTATTGTCGGCAAACACGTCTACTGATTTGTTCTTGCACATGCTGCACTCAAAAGGTGTACCAGCACGCATCGTTAACGGCTTACAACTTGAAGATCAACGTCGTCGCCAACAATTAGCTTCTTATGTGCAGGTGTATAACAAAGGCGAATGGGTGTTGTTTGACGTACCAAACAACAAACAAGGCCGCGATAACACCTTAGTGTTATGGGAATACTCAGGTCATTCTGTATTAGATGTGATGGGCGGTATTAACTCTCAAGTTAACTTCTCTATGCTGCAAGACACACGTTCAGCATTGGCCACATCTATTGACATGATGATGAATGATAACGCGTGGGATTTCTCGCTTTATCAATTACCACTTGAAGAGCAAAGTTTGTTTAAAGGCATTTTGCTCATCCCAATCGGGGTTTTAGTGGTGGTGTTTTTACGGGTTATTGTTGGGATTAAAACATCTGGTACCTTTATGCCAGTGTTAATCGCCCTAGCCTTTATCCAAACCACATTATTGACTGGGTTAATTGGCTTTTTATTGATTGTTGCGTTTGGTTTAATGATCCGCTCGTACTTATCAACACTCAACTTGCTATTAATATCCCGAATATCCGCGGTAATTATTGTGGTTATTTTTATCATTGGCTTGTTTACACTGATTTCATTCAAATTGGGATTAAGTGAAGGCTTAACAGTGACATTCTTCCCGATGATTATTCTTGCATGGACAATTGAACGTATGTCTATTTTGTGGGAAGAAGAAGGCCCTAAAAAAGTATTTGTAGCCGGTGGCGGCAGTTTATTTGTGGCAACCCTTGCCTACTTAGCTATGGATAACGATTTAGTACAACATTGGGTGTTTAACTTTTTAGGGATCCACTTAGTGATTTTAGCCCTAGTATTAGTGATGGGCCAATACACAGGCTACCGTCTAACTGAGTTAAAACGCTTTAAACCATTAGTTGGAGAGAAATAATGAAGTACGCCTGGCCTTGGGAATTGAGCCGTAGCGGTGTACTGAATATGAACAGGCGCAATATTAGTTATATTGGTCGCTATAATCAGCGTAAATTTTATAAGCGCGTTGATGACAAGTTGATCACTAAACAACTTGCGCTTGCAAATAACATTGCGGTTCCTGACCTAATTGGTGTTGTTCATGAGCAACACAAAATACAAGAGATCCCAGCCATGGTCAGTGACCGTACTGGTTTTGTTATCAAACCTGCAAAAGGTTCTGGTGGTAAAGGGATTTTGGTTATCACTAAAGTCAACAATGGCTGCTATTACAAACCCAATGGCCATGAAGTGACCCACAGTGAAATTTACCGACACGTGTCGAACATCCTCAGTGGCTTATTTTCACTGGGGGGTAAGCCTGATGTGGCAATTGTTGAAGGCTTAATTGAGTTTGATCCAGTATTTGATGGCTTTAGTTACGAAGGCGTACCTGACATTCGTTTAATCGTATTTAAAGGTTTCCCTGTAATGGGAATGTTACGCTTATCGACCGCCGCCTCTGACGGTAAAGCCAACTTACACCAAGGCGCTGTTGGTGTTGGGTTAGATATTGCAACAGGCAAGAGCTTACACGCTGTACAATTTGACATGCCTGTCGATAAACACCCAGACACCCACTACCCGCTGTCTAATATCACTGTGCCGCATTGGGAAACGTTATTGCATACGGCATCAAGTGCTTATGAAATGTGTGAGTTAGGTTATTTAGGTACCGACATGGTACTGGATAAAAACAAAGGACCACTACTACTTGAATTGAATGCTCGTCCTGGTTTGACCATTCAAATTGCCAACGGTAGAGGCATTTTACCACGACTGAAACATGTTGAAGCCATGAAAGGTCCAGCGATGTCAGTTGAAGAACGCGTGGCCTATGCTAAAAAGCATTTCTCTAGTAATCCTAAGTTTTAGTTTATTGGCCACAGCACATGCTGTGGCCAATCCTTTAGCCTTATTTGTTGAACAGTGTCTGTTATATCAACTTGATTTAACCGCGCTCGACTCTGATAGCACCCTAACAGCCAATCAAAAAGCAACAGAATTTGAACTGCAAACACTCGCGTTAAATAATATTAACGATCGGGTTCAATATTATCGGCCTTTTGCAACCGATACTCTCAGTAAACAAGGTTTACTCTGGTGCCAACTGCATTTAGCAGATGAACTGTATGAGTTACTCAACGCCAAAACAACCAAACAGCTTATCGATTCATTGCAAACAACGCCCTATCAGCCACTCGCTGAGCAGTTAATTCACCTGCAAGAATCACAGTGGGAGTTAACCGCAAAATCTAAACTGCACAGTGCACAGGCTGCCGTAACTCAAGCTTTAGCAGAGCGTCAATTAACGATGCAGTTTAATGACGAGCAATGCAAAATCACCGTTCCTTCAGGCAGCAACACCCAACAAGAACAACCCAATATTGATATACGTATCGCTAAATATTTGCTTGTTCAACCAAACGAAGAGTGTCGCAAACAAGCATGGTTTGCTTATCAAACACGAGCAAAATCAAAAATACAGTCTGCTATATCCTTTATACATGAATTAAATCAGCAACAGGCTCAAGCTCAGGGCTATCAAAATGCTGCCCAGTTGATGTTAGCTCCCTATGATCTCAGCCCAGCAATGTTGAACATGTTTTTAGACTCTCAAACCAAACAACTGACTGTCGCGCCATGGAATATGGCTCAGGCGTTATCTCACACTCAAAAAGCCTCAGCCATAAAACCCATTTCAGCCCACGATTATTTACTCTTACTGCTATCAAAGTTAACCGAGTTTGGGATCATAGCTCAGAGCATCCCCCCCGATAGGCTTGAACATCATCCACCAGCACAAGCGGGTCAAACTCAAGTTCAAATAATCAGAATAATGCATCAACAGCGTGTACTCGGTGAGATTTACACTTACCCACAAACACAGCAACCCTCGCCATTTAAGGTAAACGGACAACTCATTAAACAAACGGTGATTGGCCATCAGTTTGGTCAATATGCTTTAAGCTTTCCTGACCAATTAACGACGCAATCTCAGCAACTGCAATTAATCAATGAATTAAGCCATGCCATTGTCTCGTTGGCTCAAAGTGGGCAATTTTATTTACTTAACCGTAAAACGCAAAATCTTCAACGTCACGCGGTAGCCAGTCTCTGGCTAAGCCATTTTTTAAGTCAATCAGAACCATTTGCTCCAATGTCTGAACGCGAACAGCTTACGCAAGCGTATCAAACTCAAATGAATGTGTTTAGAAGTAAAGCGTCGTTGATGTTTTATCAATACTCAGCCAGTTTAACTCATGAAGATTGGTTGAAAGCTGACAAGGATTTATCTGCTGCATTTGAGCAAAGTTTTGGCCGACCTTGGCCACATGCCACCGATGCAATATATAGCTACCAAGCTATTGCTAATAAAGGAATTAGCCTTTATCTTCCACTATGGCATCAGGCAATTGCACAGCTGATTATGACACAGGCTCCCGTTGCCTATTCTGCACAAGATATTTTCGATTTATTAATTGTTAATGAATCCCAATTATCATTTAACAACCAACTTGAACAACTCATTGGCCCGCCCATTGACCCATATTCACTCATTAGGAGATTTAACCATGCTGAAACACCGCAAGAGTAATGTAATCTCGTATCTGTTACTGTCAGCGAGCTTATTCGGTAGCGTGGCCTTTGCCAAAGAGTCTGTTGAAACGCTTTCGCACAATTTGACTGCAGATCAGGTATATCAAGGGATTAAATCAACCCTAGAATCCAACCTTTTTTCCTTACCACCCAGAGTGCAAGGTCATTATGCCATTAGGCAATATCGTATGACCGGCGAAGATAAATATGCCAATGGAGCATTGATAGACTTATTAACCATTGCTGAACAACAGGCTTATTATAATTGTCAGTTAGACAAGCCCGGTTTTAGCAAAGCCGAATCCCAAAAGGAAGTGGCTAAAATTAAACCTGGTATACGCGGTAACGCACGCAAATCAGCCATTGCACCCTACCCTGAATTTATGTTTTATACTGACATTTTACTGCGTTACGCAAGTCGTGTTGATGAATTTGGTTTTAAAGGGCCATGCCATGATGTCATGATAAACACCCTTAAAAATGCCAATTTAGCACCAGCATTAACAGACAAAAAGATGATTAAATCCTGGGCAGCACAACTAATAAATTATGTTTTTTGGGCTAAACAAATGGGTGTGGGCGACTATTACTCTGCATATAAACAAGCATTCATCAAAACCTATCCTGATAGCGAGGACGCTAAATTAGATAAAAGCCAATACAAAAATAAAATATATGGCATGACACATTTTATTTTTGCAGCCAGTGGATACTACCAACAGCCCGTTGACGCAAAAGAATACCAATGGATTTTGACTTATTTTGAAAACAATATTGATCGCATTTTAAAAGACACCACAGAAGATATCATTACCGAAGTGGGGATCAGTTTTTTAATCACTG
The DNA here is from genome assembly GCF_023283885.1 of Shewanella basaltis. GTDB lineage: Bacteria > Pseudomonadota > Gammaproteobacteria > Enterobacterales > Shewanellaceae > Shewanella > Shewanella basaltis. The sequence goes on along the minus strand of NZ_JAKILA010000020.1, from coordinate 59,435 downwards.
GTAATGCCAACAACCCTGTGGTGGATAAAGTCAAAAAACACGTTATTGCCGCTTATCATCCACAGCTTAAGATGATCCCATCACCTAAAGGCGAAGCACACTTATCTTCTGGTGAGCATCGAAATGTGTTAGCAATGATGTTACTCAAGTGGCCAGAGACATTACATAAAGGGCCGTATTTAAACGACATTACCAGCACTAAACGCTACCTTCCAAAACTTGTTACACCTAAATCAACTGCGGCTAACAAGAGTAGCCAATGATTTATCAATACAAGACAAACGGCATTAAACTGTAATATTTAGTTAAACGTTAACCACAGAGAATGCGTTAATCAAAGGCAAATGCACTGCATTTGCCTTTTTTATATGTCAAAATATGGATTCTATTACTTCACTAGGATGCCTCAATGAGTCGAGCAAAATCAACACTAGAACAATGGCGAATAGTGCAAGCGGTGGTTGATTTTGGCGGTTATGCACAAGCCGCTGAACAGCTCAATAAAAGCCAATCATCGCTTAATCATGCTGTGGCAAAATTACAGCACCAGTTGGGTATCAATTTATTAGAGGTCAAAGGTCGTAAAGCCTATCTTACAGAACAAGGTGAAGTACTGTTACGCCGCTCAAGACATCTGACTCAGTCTGTAGATGAACTTGAACAACTGGCGACAAATTTAGGCCAAGGTTGGGAGCCTAATTTAACTATCGCACGTGAAATCATTTATCCAATTGATACACTTATTGAGGCCCTTAATTCATTTTTACCTCAAAGCCGTGGTACTCGAGTCACGATTCTCGACTCAGTGATCACAGGCACTCATGAACTCATTTTAAATAACCAGGTAGATATCGCCATTTGTGCAACGCCCCCTAAAGGACATATTGCTGAACCATTATGTGAATCGGTATTCGAACTAGTGTGTCACCCAGACCACCCACTAGCTCAACTCGACTATATTGAAGATGACAAACAACTTGCTCAGCATCTACAAATTGTTATCAAAGATACTGGGGTTAAATCGACAACTGATTATGGCTGGCTAAAGGCTGAACAAAGGTGGACGGTTTCGAATTTCCATGAAGCAAAAGCCATTTTGGCTAAAAATATTGGTTTTTGCTGGATACCTAGCTTTATCGTGCAGCAAGAGCTGAGCAGCAATCAATTAACCCGCTTACAACTTCGAGGTTGCTCACAACGTAAAGCCATTTTAAATTTAGTCGTACCCAATCGCGATCAACAGGGTCCTGCGTCAAAATTACTTGAAAATCTCATTTTGCAGCAACACAAACTGCCTATCTAACCCTGCATTAATGCATTAGCGCCAATATGACTGTGAGTAGAAAGCAGAATTCGTGGTTTTAGGTGTTATACCATTGCGCATTAATAAGTGACCACTGTGAATGCGTCCAGCGGTTTTTGATTAAGGCGTCGCTATGTAACCTGAGCTCGGGATAATAAATGCCTTTCAAACAGTCCTTTGCCCTGCTCACTGCGTTGAATCGACTTACAATAGGCTAGCTATTGACACGTCAATTCGCCTTGTTAGCAGAACAAATGACAAGCTTGAAAGTGAGAAGGGGTAACATGTTGATTTTAAATAGCATAAGTTTATCCCTTATCCCGAGCTCAGGTTATGTAGTAATGGTTGTTCCCTTTCAAATAGCGAGAACGTAAAGCAAAACCGACTGGGGCATTCCTTTGTGGCGAGTTTTAAAAGGGCTTACACTGCGTTGCATGACTTCGAAAGAGAATAACTATTCATTCAGTCATTCGCCTTGTTTAAGCCCTTTTAAATTCTCGCAAAGAGATCACTTACTAACACGCAATGGTATTAATTCTGTTACACGTAGAGCTCAACTCCATGAAGCGCTGACGGATTGCTACTGCGATTAAGCGTTGCTTGGTAAGGGTTGTAACGGATTGGAGGGCGTTCATCTTGGTTAACAGATGACCTAGTGTTTGAGTTAAGCGCTGCGCGGTTAGTGTCATTTAATGACGTATTTGCACTATCGTTTGCCCTCAGTGTCGATTGGCTAGCAGTAACCACTGCGGCGTCGAGTTGATTGTGTTCAGATGCTGATGGATCTTTCATAAACGGTGATAATGGGTCGCTGCTATCTGTGTCTTGAAATAGGTTACCTAAGGCAATCAATTGTTCATTATCTTCAGTGCTAATGATTGACTGCTGACGTTGTACTGTTAAGGCTTGTTTGGCTTCATTAATATTTTGCAACGCTTGAGCGGCAACACGGATATCAGCCATAGAAGGTTGTACCGGCGCCATTGCCGCGGCATACACTTTCTGCATTTTATTGATAGTTGCTTGGGGATCGCCAGACACAATCGACACATCAATACTGACTTCACCTTCAACGGCATAACGCCTTCCATCTGGGCCTTTTTCATATTCATAACGTGGGCTTTGTGCAAGACTCCCGCCAACAGCCGCATGCGCTTGTTCGTGGTTTTTTACTTCAATGTCGCGCTTAGCTAATTCAGCAATTTGCTGAGCTTCAGCCAGCTCTATTTGTTGCTGTTTTTGCTCAATCTGTTTATCTACTTGTTGTTGCTCGTCATCTGCATCATTTTGCCCAGCGTCTTTGTGGTCCGTTTGCTCTGTTATCGATTGGCCTGTACCAGACACAGGGTCACGCTCTAATGCTGCAAATGGATCGTAGGTATCTTCAACAGGTGTTAAAGGTTGTGCGATAGGTGAACCAGACTGAGCAGATGCATCGGCTGCAGAAGCTCCTGATCCTGATGCTTGATTTTGTTCTGATAAATAAGGAGCAATGTGCGAGTGCTCATTGTTTGTTGAAATATTTAAGCCACTTGTATCACTGCTTGACTCGTTAGTCGCAATCGAAGGTGGTGTTTGTTGCAATACCGCAGAAATTGATAGCGGACCACGTTTTAAACTGTAGCTTGCGGTGCCCGTCTGAGTAGAAGTAACCGGGCTTGCAACCACATCCTGCTCAGCAACTGTTAACTCCGTTGCTTGCACTGGTAGGTTAAAATGGGCTGTGGATTGCTGGTTACTTGTTAACTGAGCCGGCAGCGTCAAGGCAATTCGAGGCGTAGAACCTTGATTGGGACTATTTATTGCAGCGAGAGTTGTGGAAGTAGGCGTTATGGAAGCCAGATTTGCGGAAGTGAGAACACTTCCGCGTTGAGTCATAGCAGAACTCATCGTGGACATGGTTGCTGAGCGGAAAACCGCATCCATGTTTACACTTCAATATCAATCAGGCTACCAAGAGTCTCAGAAGCAGTCTCAATGACTTTGGTAGATGCTTGCGCTTGATTAAGCGATTCTGTCGCAGAAATCAGCGCCGAAGCTTGATCGCTTTGTGCCACAGCTTGCGCACTTAAGGTCACAGTATCTTGAGTCTGTGTTGGTACTGCGGGCTTTTGTTGATCCGTTGCGGCAACAGATGTTGTAGCTTGTGCTAAGCCTTGTTGTGCATTTTGCAATCCCTGCATTCCTGATGCATACGCTGATTGAACTTGCATAATCTTGCTCCTGAATTAGATCATAAGTTTAAAAATATAGGCAATTTATTATTGCCTAAAGCCGTTAAAATGTACAGTTTTTAAGCAACAATAACTTATCGGCAACTGACGCACCGGCTAATACCCAGCTTGTTAATACAATGCCTGACACATTGAGGGTCGGTTTTGAGTAAAATCGATTGTGAACAAGATCTCTTTATAGTTGTTACCGCCCCTTTGCTAGCGCTAATGATGACCTGTATATGGTCTACTCCAAAATTGGAGCAAACCATAAACAGCGCTAGTCAATGTTACTGTTATCTGTTCAATAAATACTGTTGATAAATTAACGTTATGGCACGTTAATCCAAGCCATCTCCCAATCTTTCCATAACGGATTAAACCCGCGAAGTTTAAGTGCTGAAACCACTTGCTCTACTGTACGTTCATCATTGATATCAAATTGATCCAATTCCGTTTTAGGATTGTGGTATCCCCCCGGTTGAGTAGAGCTTCCTGCGCTTAAGTGTGTTATACCAAGTGGTAATAAATTATCGCGTAAGCTAGGTAATTCACGTGTCGACAAGCTCATTTCAACTTGAGGATTAAACAACCGAAAAGCACAAATAAGTTGCACCAATCCGGCATCACTTAGCTCAACTTTAGGCGTGATTCCGCCAGTACAGGGCCGCAATCTTGGCAAAGAAATACTATATCGGGTTCGCCAATAGGTTTTTTCTAGGTAATCTAGGTGATGTGCCATTAACAGTGCATCCATACGCCAGTCATCTAACCCAAGCAGTACGCCTAATCCAATCTTATCAATGCCAGCATTGGCAATACGATCTGCGGAGGTTAAACGATAATTAAAATCTTGTTTTTTGCCTCGAGTATGATGTTTAGCATAGGTATGTGATCGATAGGTTTCTTGGTAAACCATAACGGCATCGACGCCGAGCCTGGCCAGGCGTTGATAATCAAGGGTTTCAAGCGGTTGTATTTCGATGGCGACATGACTAAATTGCGCCTTAATGTATGGCATGATGGCTTCAAAATAACTGGGGCCGACTTTGGTTTCATGCTCACCTGACACTAATAACACAGAATCAAATCCACGCTGCTTTATGATTGCGACTTCTTGGTTTAATTCATCGAGACTGAGGGTTTTGCGCTTTACCTTGTTACTCATGCTAAAGCCACAATAATCACATTCATTTGCACATAAATTTGATACATATAAAGGAATAAATAAGCCTAAATTTGCCCCAAATCGCTGCCGAGTTAACGCCGCAGCTTGTTGTGCCATTGGCTCTAAATACGCCATTGCAGCTGGGGACAATAATGCCATTAGGCTAGTTAAATCCCCTGTCGGATTGAGTAAGGCACGCTCAACATCTTCAGTTGTTGTTGCATACATACGTAATGACATGGCATCGATATTAAGCGTTGCAAACTCATCAGCAAATGTTTTCATCGCCTCTGCTCCAAAAATCCTGTCAGTGGGCTACTGGCCTGAGCATGCAGATTCACTTTACCCAACCCAGCCTCAAACGCTTGTCGACCCGTGTGCACGGCCTGTGCAAAGCATTGAGCCATTTTTTCTGGATGGGCACTAGTGGCAATGGCGGTGTTCACCAGTACGGCATCGGCGCCCATCTCCATCGCTTTGCATGCTTGTGATGGCGTACCAATCCCGGCGTCAATGACCACTGGAACCTGTGCTTGTTCGATGATTATTTTTAAAAACGATTCTGTTGCTAAGCCTTGATTACTGCCAATTGGGCTTCCTAGTGGCATCACTGCAGCACATCCAACATCTTCAAGGCGTCGACATAAAACAGGATCAGCATGGACATAAGGCATCACAATGAAGCCCTCTTGGCACAGCTGCTTAGCGGCAAGCAAAGTTTCTATGGGATCGGGCATAAGATATTTAGGATCGGGATGGATTTCTAATTTAATCCATTTAGTGCCTAACATTTCATAGGCTAAATGTGCTGCAAATATGGCTTCATTCGCGTTTCGCGCTCCTGCGGTATTAGGTAATAACTTGACGCCTAAACTATTGAGTGGCCCTAACAAATTATCGTGATCCGCTTGTAAATCAATGCGCTTCATCGCCAAGGTAACCAGTTCTGATTTTGAACTAGCAATGGCTGAAAGCATAATGTCTTGATGACTAAACTTACCTGTTCCAGTAAAGAGTCGCGAGGTAAATTGATGTCCTGAAATAGTTAACATGGCTACCCTCCTGCCACAGCAGAAAACACATTGATGTTGTCGTTGTGTTGGCAAACAATATTATTCCAACGACTACGAGGCACCACAGTATCGTTAACCACAATAGCAACATGTTGCTGAGGTATTTCTTTTAATATTAATAACTCAGAAACAGTAATATTGTTCAAAATGGATTCTGCTTTGCCGTTTATTGTGACGTTGATAGTGGTTGAATTGTGACTAGATCTCATCGTTTTGTGCCTTTAAATGAGGTTGCTGACATACATTACATAATGGATCACGGCTCATTTTTGCTCGATACCAGTGCAGTGATAACGCATCAAATCGCAGCAATATGCCGTAATTGTCAAATGTGCGGCAAATATGTTGTAAACCAAACAATGCTTGCATACTCGCCATCACCCCAACGGCAGGCCCAAACACGCCTTGCTGTGAGCACGTTTGAGCAAGATCGGTATCTAAAGGGTACAAGCACTGATAACAACCTTGATGGTTTACCCCGTCGACTTGATTAGCAAAATCGAGACAGAATAATTGGCCTTGATATGCACTAATAGCGGCGCTGACCAAGGTTAATCGTTTGTTAACGCAAAATGCATTAATGCTATGACGGGATGGGATATTGTCTGTGCAATCAAATACCACAGTGTTATGAGTGATAAGTTGCGCCAATTGCGGATGGCTATGTTCGGTAAATGGCTCCGTGATCGCACAAATATGGATGTCAGAATGCACTCGGCTCAAGGTACGCTTTGCCACAGACGCTTTATTTTTACCAATATCAGTGCTCACATAAAGTAATTGACGGGGCAAGTTAGAAAGCTCGACATTATCATGGTCAACCAAAATAAGATGTTTGACACCTGACGCAGCAAGATATTGCGCCACTAATTGCCCCAAGCCCCCCATGCCAATAATGACCACACTGCTGTTTAAAATGGCCAGTTGCCCTGCTTCACCAATATCGTTAAGCAACATAGTACGTGAATAAAGTAAATATTCTCTGTCGGTTAAGCGCTGCATAATGACTCCGAAGAAAATGGTAAACACTGAGCCATGGCTCGCTTGCGAGTTAGCTGTAACCAGCGTTGATGTAATAATCGATATGACAATGCGGGATCGGGTGCTTCAGTAATGGCCCTCACAACGGCCACATCTGCAACCCCGGTACTGGCCACAAGTTCAAGACGATCACTATCAATCCCTCCTATCGCCACTGTGGGATAATGCTCACCCAATAACGTCACATAATGTGCCAGTTTAATGAGCCCTTGTGGTGCTGAGGGCATTTGCTTAGTGCTAGTGGGGTAAATATGACCAAGGGCAATATAAGAAGGTGAATATTGATGTGCCAACAATGCTTCAAAACAACCATGACTCGAAATACCCAATGCAAGCCCAGCATTTGCAATTGCATTTAAATCGGCACAGCTAAGATCTTCTTGTCCTAAATGAACACCAAAAGCGCCGTGTTTAATGGCCAACTGCCAATGATCATTAATGAATAACTGCGCATTAAAATCTCGCCCTATTGCAATGGCATCAATAATCGATTGTTCTAATGCTTGTGTCTGAAGTGGACTCAGTGGTGGATCAACTTTCACTCTAAATTGAAGTGTTTTACATCCTGCGTTTAATACTGCAATTAATTGTGAAAGTGAGTCTAATACCGGGTAAACACCCAATGGACTGAGTATAGGTTTAAACCTTGTTTGACAATGACTAGGATGCACAGTACCAACAGGCGTAATAGTTGGCATAAATGCTAAGGTGTCTGGCCAGCCAGTACGAGCTAACACACCAGGGCCTTGACCGACTTGATAACTATTGGTTAATCCATTGTTAACATACGCTTTGGCCATCACTATCGCGTCATGAAGGACAAATTGATGCGCAATAAAGCACGCAATGGCGGCAGAAAATGTGCAGCCACTACCATGATTATCTTGGGTATTCACTCTTGGGCTAGATAGCTTAAAGACACGATGATTATGAATATCACTGGCATTGGCGACCTTTTGAGTGACATACATGTCTATTGCATCTTGCTGTTGCCAACGCGCATCGCCACCTTTGGCAACCACATGACACTGATATTCATTTGCCAGCCATGTTGCCGCACTGGCCATGGTGTGTTCATCATTTACCGGCGACGTATCTTGCTGGCGGCTCAACAACAAGTTTGCACATAAATGGCTAAGTTCGTGTTGATTTGGTGTCAATAAACTCATTAACCCCGCCATTGGCTTAAAGTCGATTGAACATTGGCCAAACCCATGACCGCTACTCGCCACCATGACAGGATCGAGTACCACAAAAGGTAGCAGGTCTTGCTGAGCCAAATTAGTCAGCCACTTGGCAACACAATTGACTTGCTGTTGACTCACTAAGAGCCCAATTTTAATGGCTCGCGGCGGTAAGTCGCTCCATAGCGCATCAAGTTGACTGATTAACATGTGCTCTGACACAGGTTCAACTAGCTCAACCGCCACTGAATTTTGTGCTGTAATACTCGTAATCACACTACAGCCATGACAATCTAAATCTTTCATTGTCAACAAATCTGCTTGAATACCCGCCCCGCCACCACTGTCAGACCCCGCAATAGTCCATACTATGGGTTGACGTTCCAAGGTTTTGATACATTGTAGCCGTCCCATCATGCCACTCCTTCTTTTGCATCAGAAGTGGAAACCGGATGATAAATAGCAGAGCCTGATGCTTTAAATTCAACAGACTTTTGTGCCATCGCAATCGCTTGATAATCACTGGCTGAGGTTAACTCAATGTGTTGATTTGACGTTATCGTGTCGCCGGTGGTTAAAGATTTTGCGTAATCACGAACCTCTTGGGTGATTTTCATCGAACAAAATTTAGGTCCACACATAGAACAAAAGTGTGCCACTTTAGCCGACTCTTGGGGTAAAGATTCGTCATGGTATGCCCGTGCAGTATCGGGGTCTAATCCTAAGTTATATTGGTCTTCCCAACGAAATTCGAAGCGTGCTTTTGATAATGCGTTATCACGGATTTGCGCTCCAGGATGCCCTTTTGCGACATCGGCAGCATGAGCTGCGATTTTATATGCGATAAGACCCTGTTTAACATCTTCTTTATTTGGTAGCCCTAAGTGTTCTTTTGGAGTGACATAACACAACATGGCCACTCCGTACCACGCCATCATGGCGGCGCCGATACCAGAGGTAAAGTGATCGTAACCCGGTGCAATATCTGTGGTTTGAGGGCCTAAGGTGTAAAAAGGAGCCTCATCACAGTGGGCAAGTTGTTTTTCCATGTTCACTTTAATCAGCTGCATGGGTACATGCCCAGGACCTTCGATTATGGTCTGAACATCATATCGCCAAGCCACTTTTACGAGCTCGCCGAGTGTGGCTAACTCAGCAAATTGAGCCTCATCATTGGCATCGGCAATCGAGCCGGGCCTCATGCCATCACCCAGTGAGAGCGACACATCATATTGGGCACAAATTTGGCAAATGTCTTCAAAGTGCTCGTATAAAAAACTCTCTTTGTGGTGGCTAAGACACCATTTGGCCATAATTGAACCACCGCGAGAAACAATACCCGTTAAACGATTTGCAGTCATGGGCACGTAACGCAGCAACACACCTGCATGAATGGTAAAATAATCGACGCCTTGCTCAGCCTGTTCAATTAAGGTGTCGCGAAACACTTCCCAGCTCAGATCTTCTGCAACCCCGTTAACTTTTTCTAAGGCCTGATAGATAGGTACTGTACCAATGGGCACAGGTGAGTTACGTATAATCCACTCACGTGTTTCATGAATGTATCGTCCTGTTGACAGATCCATAACGGTATCGGCCCCCCATCGGGTTGACCACACTAACTTTTCTACTTCTTCTTCAATCGATGATGTCACAGCAGAATTGCCAATATTGGCATTCACTTTTACTAAAAAATTACGCCCGATGATCATAGGTTCGGCTTCGGGGTGATTAATGTTCAGCGGGATAATCGCTCGGCCTCTGGCGACTTCATCACGGACAAACTCAGGTGTGATTAACGCCCCAATTTGTGCGCCAAACGCTTCTCCAGCGGCTTTTTGTGTTAACACCTTGTCGTTAACTTCACTGCGCGCCATATTTTCACGAATGGCAATATATTCCATTTCAGGGGTAATAATGCCTTGTCGAGCATAATGCATTTGGGTAACACGTTTACCGGCTTTGGCACGAATTGGGGCAGTTAATCCATCAAAACGTAAATGATCCAAACCATCATCAGCTAAGCGTTGTTGGGTAAATTGAGAGCTGGCATGACTGAGCTGCTCGGTATCTTGGCGTTCATTAATCCAGTGCTGACGCAACTTGGCTAATCCGCGACGTACATCAATATCTGCCTTAGGATCTGAATAAGCCCCTGCACAGTCATAGACCATAATTGCAGGGTTTGTTTGCATCACTGGGGATTCATCACTACCACCAATTCTGGTGCTCGATTGATAGATCCTGCGCATGCCTACGAGTAAATCATCACGGCTGCCTGTTAAATACACTTTCTCGGAATTAGGGTGTTGCAGTGGTGTGAGAGTATCAATAAATTGTTGAGCATCTGCTCGAGTTTGACGGCGGTTTGAATTTGACATTAGCAACCTCATTTTTTAAGAGTAGAGTTGCTTGTCTGGAGAGGTGTTGAGAAGCCATAAACCCATTATCACCTGGGGCTTATGTTAATCATGGTTTATGCGACTGTAGGTTAACCATTATCAAACAACGCTGTTATATCAAGGGATACAACAATACGGTCAATAACAAGGTTAAAATGACATCCTAATAACATGATATTACGCTTGTTTCCTTCGCAGGTTCTAGCCTGATCAGGTTCAACGGATCCCGAATAAACGGTCTCAGCCATAAATGGCACTCCGACAAGATGTGCAGCAGTATAAGCAAGCTTTCAAGAGAAAAACAAGCCTTTAATTGTAGCAATCCTGTCAATTTATCCATTACACCTGTGGCTAAGTTAGCCTGAAATGGTTATCAATTAAAATCACTAAAATAGGTAATTCAACATGCCTCAGGGTGCGGCAATATGTCGCATTCCATTGAATTATTAGCGAGTTATAATCATCAAACAAAATGAATATTTGATGAAAATTATTCATCAAATTAAACAAACAATATAATCGCGGTGATGATTTTGAATCTAAATACAACACAAGTGGCTCATTCTCAATGTAATTTAAATTTTGTTTACTCATCAATTTCTTTAGCCATAATCTTGGCTTTATCGCCACAGGTTTCAGCGCAGCAATCGGAATCAAACAATCAAGCTGATATTGAACGGATGGAAATCCATGGCCAACACCATGCTCATCAAGATCTATTAGGTTCTGCTGAACGATTACTGTCCAAACAAGGTGTGGACTTTTCGCAAGCAGGTGGTGTATCTGCATTACCTGTACTCAACGGGATGATGGGCGATCGTATTAAAGTCTTAATTGATGGAAGCGACATTACCTCGTCATGCGCTAATCACATGAACCCACCACTGTCTTATGTTGCTGCAAACCAAATTGCTACTGCTCAAGTGATTGCTGGAGTCTCGCCTGTGAGTGCTGGTGGCGATAATATTGCCGGTGTCATTCATATCAATAGCTTAGAACCTGTGTTTAACGACAGTAAACAACTGATATGGGACAGTGGTATTGTCTCGGCAGGATACAGAAGTAACAGCGATACCCGCTTAGCCAGTGTCAATTCCACTATGGCAAGCGAAGCATTGAGTTTCAGCTATCAGGGGGCTTATGAAGATGCAAACAGTTACACAGATGGTCATGGTAACAAGGTGTTAGACACGCTATATCAAGCTCAAAACCATGCTTTACTCTCGGCCTGGAAAGACGACTCACAACAAATTGCGGTTAAATTGACTCACCAGCATATTCCATTTCAAGGTTTTGCCAATCAGTATATGGATATGACCAATAATGACAGTTATGGCGCATTGGTGCGTTATCAGTTGTCACTCGACAATGAAGGCTTATTCACAGCACAAGCAAACTGGCAACGTGTCGAACATGAAATGGGATTCTTCACCCCTGAAAAAACCGGCATGATGCCGATGGAAACCACGGGTAACGACTTAAGCTATCAGTTACATTGGCTATTACCGATAACCAATCAAAGCACATTACTTCTTGGGCAGGGATATTATTTATACCAACTTGACGATAGCTGGCCTGCCATAGAAGGCTCAAGCATGATGGGCCCAAACGATTATATTAATATTAACAACGGTAAACGCAAACGAGCTGCGGTGTTTGCACAATGGCAGGAAACACTCAATACACAATGGTGGATTTCAGCGGGTGTACGTTACGAATACGTCACCACTCGCGCCGATGAAGTACAGCCTTACAACACCATGAGTTTGATGGGCATGACAAACGTTAATGCACTGGCTGCAGACACATTCAACCAGAGTGACCGTCAGCGTCATCATCACATTATTGATGCAACCCTATTAGCAAAATATCAGTTAAGTGATACTGAAATAATAGAATTGGGCTTAGCACGTAAAAGCCGATCACCCAATTTGTATGAACGCTATAGCTGGGGCCAAAGCACTATGGCTACCACCATGATTGGTTGGTATGGTGATGGCAACGGCTATGTCGGCAATCTTGATTTACAAGAGGAAACGGCACATACATTCAGTGCCGCATACCAATTGACTCAAGATGATCTTTCAGCCTCTGCCACCGCATGGTATAGCAAGATCACAGACTATATTGATGCAAATGTCTTGAGCAGCTTTACCTCAACAGGTAATGATTTGAGCAAACGAAATATTTTACAATTTACCAATGTTAACGCCAGGCTATTTGGCGCCAGAATGGACGCGGCCTACCAGTTAACGGAAAATACTTATGGGCAATGGTCAACTTCAGCCAGTATCAGTATGACCCGGGGTGAACGTGATGATACCAATGAGCCTTTATACCAAATTAAGCCATTACAAACTGAGCTGGCCTTGCAACATCAACTCGGTGATTGGCAAAACAACGTAAGTTGGCAATGGGTTACAGCAAAAGATCGTGTTGACAACAATCGCTTAGAAAATACCACTGACAGTTATTCTCTGATAAACGTCACAAGCACTATCGAATGGCAAAACACCACCCTAGCTGTTTCTGTCAAAAACTTACTTGACCACTATTATCAACTGCCATTGGGCGGTGTCAGTATTGCCAACTATAAAGCAGATAATAGCCAAGGGTTTCAACAAATGGCAGCAACTGGCCGCACTGTAGAACTGAGTGTTAACTACGCATTTTAGGGCCTGTTTTAATATCTAACCTCAGCTCTGGATAACAAACGCCTTTCAAGCAGTCCTTTGCCTTCCTCACTGCGTTGAATTAACTTGCAATAGGCTAGCTATTGACGCGTTAATTCGCCTTGTTAGCAAAACAAATCACAAGCTTGACAGTGGATTTTAGTCAATCTATTGATTTATATCGTTATCAATACATCTCTTATCCAGAGTTGAGGTTATCTAGAGTCGGAAACGAGCAATTTAGACTGAGCGATTAACCTCAAACAATAAAAAAGCCCTTACATTGCTGTAAGGGCTTCATTATTTGGCGGAGCGGACGGGACTCGAACCCGCGACCCCCGGCGTGACAGGCCGGTATTCTAACCAACTGAACTACCGCTCCAAAACGGTTTGTTTACACTTAATAAAATTAACTTAATATCAACTTTATTAAGTATAAACAGTCACTTGATTGGCGGAGCGGACGGGACTCGAACCCGCGACCCCCGGCGTGACAGGCCGGTATTCTAACCAACTGAACTACCGCTCCACTCAAGTGCGATGAATAATAAAGTTGTGATAATTAATCGTCAACTGTTTTTTAAATGTTTTGATGCGTTTAGCTAAAAAATACACAAATATTGTTTTTAAATACAAAAATTAAGCAACTTACCCCTGATTTAGTCGATCAATTTTTATCGTCAGGCATTGTTAAATCAATGTCATCTAAATCTAAAGTCTCGATCTCATTTTTGGTTGGCTTATCCTCTGTGGGAGGATTTTGTTTTAACCTTTCTTCTGCAGCGGCCATTGCTTTAGCAAGCGTCTGTTTTTTGCGCCACACCACAACAGCAATAATGCCCAATAGGAACAACACACCATTGACCGTCACAATCCAAAATATCGCGTTGTCTTTGGCAATTTGCTCTTCTATCGCGGCTTGTGCAGCGGCCTGCTCAGCAAGCTCTTCAGCAGAAGGGCCAGGCGCTGGAGGTTCGATCAAATTGAAAAACATTTCAGGTAAATTAAAAATAACTTCGCGGCCACCGACGGCGGTTGTTACCGCTGTACCTTTCACCCGATAACTCCCATATTCAGTCACTTTAGGCAGATACAATATTTGTTCTGCACTGCTCATCTTTTGTAGTGTTATGGGCACTTGTAGGCCAGCTGGGCCGACAAGCTCAAATTCAAAGTGTGTTTCTGCGAGTAACACTTGGCTTTCATCAACCGATAACTGTATTTGCCAAATGCCTTTTAAAGGATCATTGTTGGGTACCATTTCGGCTTTAACTGGCTGTTTAGATAACACAAACGGCATAACAAATTCACGTTCAAATACATTGTTGCGCGCGGTCACCGTTAACATGTAATGACCCGTTGGCTGCTCTAAGTTATGAGCGCCAGTAAATACGCCATCATCAGGTGCTTCATCTAACTCTTCACCATTATCTTTATATGCACCAACAATGATTGTGCCTGTGGCAAAATTATCATCGCCTGCTCTATGTTGGCTGGTAAAACGTGATGTCCACTCAACCATATATTCTAAACCGGGCATCCTCATGGTTAATTCATCGCCTAATAATCGGGCGGTGACTTTAAGACGTTCCCCCTGAAAGAGCGGTTGAGGCAAAGGCTCTACTTCGATATCCAGTTTAGAGATTTTTTGTATGGTAGAACCGTCAGTCACTTGCCCAAGCAACTGCCAAGGCCCTGGCATCGGTTTTTCAATTTGGATCATATCGGCTGCAACGCCGTCAACCCATTTGACATGCTGTGGGTGACGAGTTGAATACCATTTACTGCCATCAGGTAAAACAACAACCACCGGAGCGGAACCATAATCACGCTGAATCACTAGGGTTAAACTGTCTACCATATGATCTATACGAAATCGGTTTTTAAGTTCAGCGGCTTGCGATGCTTTAACCGGTGCCCCTAACACCACAGATTGCCACGCCAACAGTGGGCATAGTAATAATAAACAAGCAAAGGTCGCACGGCGTGAAAGGCTAGCAGTCATAAAGGTGGATTTACCCTCTCCAGAGACATTTTCCAGACTTGGCAATGAGGTCAAGTCGTTGTTCGTGTAATACTAATTCATCGGCCGTAGCACCGACTACTTTAAGGTTAAACGCCGATGTATCAATTTTTTTTATACCACCCGCTTCCTGTCCTGCCTTCTCGTTAGACAAATTAAATTTAATTTGTCCGCCGGTCATAATTAAATACACATCGGCAAGGATTTCGGCATCGAGTAACGCGCCATGATACGTTCTGCGGCTATTATCAATACCATAGCGTTTACATAAGGCATCTAGGTTATTTTTTTGCCCCGGATGCAGCCGTTTTGCAATGGCTAAACTGTCTAAGATTGTGCAAATGTCTTTGGTTTTTGGCCCAACAGGATTGAGTTTTGCAAACTCGTGGTCCATAAAACTCACGTCGAAGTTGGCGTTGTGTGCAACAATTTCAGCACCATCAATAAAATCGATAAACTCTTGAGCTATTTGATGAAACCTAGGTTCATTTGCTACTCGTTCATTGGTAATACCATGTACTTGAATCGCTTCTTCATCAATCGCCTGACCAGGATTAATATACTGGTGGTAGGTACGGCCAGTTAAACGACGGTTAATGACTTCAACACAACCAATTTCAATAATTCGATGACCAACATAAACCGGACCACCAGCTTGATTCATACCTGTTGTTTCGGTATCCAAAATAACTTGGCGACTCGCACTTGAAATAATGTTCATAATTTTTACTCTTTAAGCCCTCGCCCTTTACTAAATTGAGTATACTGGCGCGATTATTTGACTATGGTAACAACTTGATGGCCGATCTCAAACAGCTGTATATCTTTACTGATGGATCTTGTTTAGGTAACCCTGGTTATGGCGGTTATGGTGTGGTGATGAAATACAAAAATCAGGTTAAGGAGCTCGCTGGCGGCTTTGTTCTGACCACCAATAACCGAATGGAATTACTGGCTCCTATTATGGCACTTGAAGCCTTATATGAACCTTGTAACATTATTTTATCAAGCGACAGCCAATACATGCGACAAGGCATTACCTCTTGGATCCACGGTTGGAAAAAGAAAGGTTGGATAACATCAACCAAGCAACCTGTTAAAAATGTTGACCTGTGGCAACGCTTAGATGCCGTCAGTCAAAAGCACATTATTGATTGGCGCTGGGTTAAAGGCCATGCTGGCCACGTGGAAAACGAGCGATGCGATACACTGGCAAGGCAAGCTGCAGAGGCAAAACCGACCCAAATTGATGAGGGTTATGTACCATAACGTGTCTTGGGCCCACTTACGAGTGCCAACCAACATCAAAGTGATAACCGAGTGTGCTTTACAGCCTACAGGCTGGTACGCCCAGCGGTAGGAGCGGTCGACCAATTGGGGGCACTGACTTTAGATTTATCTTTAATCGGTGTAAATGGCACAGTGATTTTACGGGCAACAATAACATAGACACTGCCAGTACTTGGTAACCAATTAGCTAAACTTTTTTGCCACCATGGGTGATGTTTGGTTTGTCTACCTACTGGACCAAGTAATGAATGATGCATTAAACGTTCATCTGCCAACACTTGATATCCAAGTAGTCCCAGCCAATCTTTTACCCTAGATGGCATGAAAAACTGTCCATTCCATGGCAATTTAGATTGATATTTAGGTAACATTTTTCCAACAAAGACGGGGCTGACCGGATTAAAACCGACAATAAAGACATAACCACTGTTGATCAACACTCGGTCAAATTCACGTAATATTTGATAGGGGTTCTGTTCAAACTCTAATAAAAAACAGCTAATTACGGCATCTATTGCGTGTTGTTGTAACGGTAATTGGTTAGGATCGGCTTGAATATTGGCCTCATCACCATCAAACAATGAAAAATGACGGGTAATTGAACAATGTAAACTGTTTATCTGGCTACTTAGCGCACCCACTTTGAGTAAGTGATAACCAAAAATGCGTGGCCACCATGGCGCAAGCGCAGTTTCAATCTCGGCTTGCAACACCTCACCAAAAGGTAAGTCATGCCACTGTTGTGGTACTAACCTTGAGTTAGTCACAATTTACTCCTCGGTTTATTATTCTAGATACCTTAAGTGGTTCAGCACTTGCTGTCATTCTGATTTATCCGTTACCCTAACAAATAATGTAGCCTCACTCGAGCCAGAATATGCTTAACGTACATACCATTCCAGCTTTTAATGACAATTACCTTTGGCTAGTTCATCGCAGTGACGATCGCAACGCTTATATCGTCGACCCTGGTTGCGCCAAGAGTGTTATCGACTATTTAGCCACAACGGATCTTAATTTAGTCGGTATTTTAATTACCCACCATCATAATGATCACACTGGTGGAATTAAACAGTTACAACAACATTTTAATCATAAACTTGAGGTTTATGGTCCAAGTAACGAACCTATTGAAGGGCTAACTCAGCAGCTCTCGCCCAATGCGGCTATTTACATCGACATACCAAGTTTGGGTAAGACACAGGTATTTGCAGTGCCAGGCCACACTCTCGGACATATTGCCTATTGCATCGACAATAAACTATTTTGCGGTGATACATTATTTAGCGGAGGTTGCGGCCGTTTGTTTGAAGGTACACCAAAGCAAATGCTTAAGTCGCTTAACTTGTTAGCTGCGTTACCCGATAATACCCAAGTATTTTGCGCCCACGAATACACCCTCGCAAATCTTGCATTTGCTCAACACGTCATCCCCCATAACAGCAAGTTGAACCAATACGCGTTAAAAGCGGCACAATTACGCTCACAAAATAAACCAACCATACCTAGCACAATTGCACTAGAAAAAGCGATAAACCCCTTCCTGCGATGTCATTTAAATGAGACTCAAGTCGCAATATCGAGCAAATATAACATTGAAAATATCGATAATATTCAGACGTTTACCATATTAAGAGAGTGGAAGAATCAGTTTTAATCCAACATGAAAACACTTTAATAAGACAAGCTAAATGTTTTAATCTACAATGCCAATCTGAACTAAAGCATGACCAAAAGAGTCTCATAGGCATTTGGTATGTTCGATCCTTAATGTAAAGGCCTGAGAACTTGAGGAAGTGTATCTTCAATGAAAGTAAATTTATTAATTATTGCCGGCACTATTGTGGCGGTAACGGGGTGCCAGACGCTCCAGTCTACAACATCACAAACAAATGATGATCAAGTCAGCACAGTAACAAAAGCCAAAAGCAAAAAATCTGCTAGCGTCACAATAGATGAAATAGAAGAACAAGTTGCTGAGGTCAATAATTTATGGCTGCGGATCAGTAATCAAATGAGTTTACCTGTTGTTGACAATGCCCTTGTTGCCCATTACAGACAGTGGTATCTCGACAACCCAAAGCATTTAGAAATCGTCACTCAACGTGCCAGCCCGTTTTTATACTATATTGTCGAACAACTCGAAGCACGTAACCTACCGATCGAATTAGCTTTATTGCCGATTGTGGAAAGCGGTTTTGATCCATTAGCGTATTCAAACAGTCACGCCTCAGGTTTATGGCAATTAACACCACCAACCGCACTCTCTTTTGGCGTAAAAACCAACTGGTGGTTTGATGGTCGTCAAGATGTTGCCTCATCAACCAAAGCGGCATTAGACCTATTGCAGTATTTATATCCTAAAATGGAAAATAATTGGTTTTACACCATTGCAGCCTATAATTCTGGCGAGGGGCGTTTATTGAGCGCCATAAAAAGTAATCAGGCGCGGGGTAAATCAGCTGACTTTTGGTCATTAAGCTTGCCTAAAGAAACGGCGCATTATGTCCCGCAATTGCTGGCCTTAGCCGATGTGATAAAAAATGCAGAAAAGTACGGTATCACTCTCGCGCCAATTGAAAACGCGCCACAAATTGAAGTCGTTAATATTGAAAGCCAGCTTGATATCAACTTAGCCGCTGACTTAGCTCAAATCGATATTGTTGACTTAAAAGCGATTAATCCAGGTTTAAAACGTTGGGCAACAGCACCACAAGGCCCACATCAACTTATCGTGCCAAGCGATAAAGCAGCAAGTTTTAAACGTGCATTAGCCACTGTAGAGCCTGACTCTCGCATCAATTGGGTACGCTATAAAATCAAATCTGGTGACAGCATCAGTCGCATAGCGGATCAATTTGAAACCACAGCAACGTTAATTCGTAGCAGTAATGGTATTAAAGGCAACAATATTATTGCAGGTAAGTTTTTAATTATCCCTGTGGCAGCTAAAGATCCTGATTTAGCGACATTGTCAGCAGATCAAATCCTAGCCCGCAAAAAAGTGGTTAAATCGAGCCAGAATAAACAGTCTTACACCATTAAATCCGGTGATTCATTATGGAAAATAGCTCAATCACAACAGGTGACGGTAGCTCAATTAATGAAATGGAATAACCTCAAGCAACAATCTACTTTAACTGTAGGTAAAAACTTAGTTATTTACCCAAATGAAATTGCCACAAACAATACCGGCACAGAAAAAACCATCACCTATCGTGTGCGTTCAGGTGACTCTTTAGCGCGTATAGCAACGAAATATAATGTCACTGTTGCCGAGTTAATTGAATGGAACAGTTTACAAAACAGTAGACTCATTCAACCAGGGCAAATCTTAAAACTGATCATGACTAATTCTTGATCCACGGCTAATAATAAAAAACGGACAAGCAATTACTTGTCCGTTTTTTTATGCTTTTTTCGCAAAATCTGAGCTACATAACCTGAGCTCGGGATAATAAATGCCTTTCAAACAGTCCTTTGCCCTGCTCACTGCGTTGAATCGACTTACAATAGGCTAGCTATTGACGCGTCAATTCGCCTTGTTAGCAGAACAAATGACAAGCTTGAAAGTGAGAATGGGTAACGTGTTGATTTTAAATAGTATAAGTTCATCCCTTATCCCGAGCTCAGGTTACATAATGCAAAATACAGTGTGGATTAGCAGGACTTTAGCGATAGCTGACACCCTGGCTGGTTAGCATTTCTCATCACCTGGTTAGCAATGTTGAAAGTAACACACTCGCTGCAACCTCTGCCTTATGCTGAGCGAGTTATCCGACGCACTTTCTGGTCACTGATTTATGTGTTGTGCATTGCATTGTTGTGAGGTGTGGTGTCCCGCGCCTTAATAGGCTCGATACGACACCACACTAATGCATAACAGTTTCTCACGCTCCTTTAAACACCCAGTTTTTTTAATAAACTGTCTTTAAGCTTTTCTTTTGCTTTATCTGCTTCATCTTTAAATTGACCTTCTAACAGTGCTTTAGTGTCAAGGCCAAACTTAGGGGCTTGAAAGGTTCCTTTAATCGTTAATGGAATATCAACGCCCTTAAGCGACTCATCAATCTCGCCACCTTGCCCTGCAAGCGAGCCAACCACACTGGTAGTTAGTGTGTAATCGAGCGCTTCTGAAGCAATATTAGCAGTGCCCTTGCCTTTTAAACGGATTAATGGCGCAGCCATTGCTAAATCAGGGTTTGTGACAACGGCGTCTTTTAAAGTAAAGCTGCCGGTTAAACTGGTAAAATCGGTTTTAAGTTCCTCTTTACTGTCGGCAGACAAGTTACCCTGCAACTTTTGTTGGGCACTGCGGATCATTTGCGGAATATTAACACCGTACAATGAACCATCACTCACCTCAAATTTGCCCACCGCATCAAGGTTCTTTTTCACGTTATCGGGGATCAAGCTTGCACCACTGCCTTTAACTTCAAAACTGGCTAGCCCAGAAAGTAAATCAATCTCTGCCGCATCCATTAACAATGGTCTAATGTTGACACCAGTCAGCTTTTTATCAAATTGATAACTAGGCAGGGATTTACGCCCATCAAGTTTGGCACTCAAGGCCAGTTTGCCTTGATAAAGATCAGCGGTTAATTGCGATAACGTTAACACGCCTTTACTGATGGCCATGTCCATTAGCCAGTTTTGAGTCAACATGTTATTCACTTTGATTGATTTTGCCGTTAACTTAACCGTTAAATCAATTGCACTGAGTGCTGATAAATCAGGTTCAGTATTGGACACTGTGGCAACTTCTGTTGTTGCCTCCTCACTTGTTGCTTCTTTTGGCAATAGCGCATCAACATCAATGTCTCCTAGTGCTAAGTTCATCGCTACCTTAGGGATCTTATTGGCATAATTAACCTTTACATCTCCTGCTGCCGCAATATCTAAAGCAGACAATTTGGTGAGTTGTAATTCGATGGTTTTAGTCTCTAATGCCATCGCGACTTGCGCCGTCATTTCAGCTGTGAGCGTTTTGTTTGGTAAACTGTCACCGTTAGCCTGATGGCTCATGGTAAAGTCAGTGATAGTGACATTGTTAAGATCTTGGGCAACTTGAACTTGACCTTTGCCAGATGACATAAGGGACATATCAGGTAACGTGGCCGAAAACTCATAAGCAAAATCGGCTAATTTTCCTAAACTAAACTGCTCCAAGGTAAAGCTTTTTAAGCTAAATGTTTGCGTAGTATTACTCGCCACATCAATCACATTAACAGTACTATTGGTTATCGAAATGCCGCCAATATCCAGAGTTTGCAACGAATTAGCCTTGGCATCGCTCGTTTGGGAGTCAACATGAGTTTCAGCCGTGCTGCTATCATCCATTAGGCCGTCAAAACTTGTTTTACCATTTTTTTGGGTGACTAAATTTAAGGTTAAGCCATCAAGCTTTAATAAATCGACCTCAATTTGTTGACTAAATAATGGCATGAGCGCCACATTGGCAACCGCTTCGTTAACATCAAGCATTGATGCAGGCGTAAAATTCTCAGGATTTGACAGTGTGATCCCCCCAAGCTTAATGCCTAAAGAGGGAAAAACACTCCAACTCAAATCGTCGGTAATGTGTAAATCACGCCCGGTTTTCTTTTTAACAGCGTCGACAATTTGCGGTTTAAAATCATTAAGGTCGAAAAACATTGTTAGGTAAACAGTAATGCCTACAACCAGTGTTAGCATCATGGCCAACAACCACTTCACGAGTTTCATTCTTGCTTCCTTATCTCAATTTTTTCTAAAGTAATACAGACATATCTAGTGCTTTTTGACTCACGGCAATGCCATTAAGGTCGGCATAAATCATCATGCCAGGTGTTAGGCTTACCCCTGCAATTTCAATGCTGACATTGACTTCACCTAGCCCTTTTTTGTCTGTTTTTATCGGATTGGTGCCCAAGGCTTGAACCCCAATATCAAGGGTGCTGATTGTGCCCGCGTCACGAACACAGCCATAAATAATGATACCTTCCCATCCGTTTTCAACAGCGTTAAGCGCTATCATGTCACCAAGTAATGCACGTCTTGTTGAGCCACCCCCATCAACCACCAACACTTTACCGTGTCCTTTTTTGGCCAATTCTGACTTCACCATTGAGTTGTCTTCAAAACATTTAACCGTGACAATTTCGCCATAAAATAATGGCTTAGCACCATAGGTACGCCATGGAGCCGACAATAAAGTCAAATCATTTGGGTAGTTATCGAATAAGTCAGGTAATAGATCTTGCATAAGTCCTCCTTGAGTATCAAAATCTCAGGTTACTGATAATTATGTGTTTCAACAAGTATTGTTAATTATAGGTAATCTTGAGAATGCTTTTTGCGCAATTTAGCATTTCAAAGGTGACTTAGCAGTGAAATATGAATATAATCTGACAAAATAATGTCGACCATCATACTTATGAGCAACGATTTAAACTTACAACAAATGATAAATGCATTTGACGAATTAGATTTCGAGAAACGCACGACGTCGAATCTTGAAAATGCACGTAATAAGCAACAAATGACTGCTTACATTAATTCATTAGATTACAGTTTGCGCCGTTTGTTGATTCTCCAAGAGTCTGTTAATGAGATCGTAGAACAAAAACAGTCTGATCTTATTAAACAAGAACATATTCAAACTTATAAAACCAAAATTATCAATTTGTCACGCCAATATAACATTTCATATCAAGACGTGATTAATATCATGGTTCAGCTTGCTAAATAAAAATGAGTAATAAACCGTTAATCAGTTTTATTTGAGTTGTATAAGATAACTTATTTTATCGACTTATTCTTGTTTATCGTCAGTTTGTGTTAATACGGTATTAACACAAACCTCGTTTTTCAAAACATCGTCACTATTACCATTGCGAATTAAATTGCGTATTAAATGTGTATTAGATAAGTGATAACACGCCTCAGAAGAACACCCTAGGCGCTTTATAAAAAGAGCAATCATAACTGCATAGTGATGCCTTTAACTAAAAACGCTGAACACATTCTCACTGGTTAATGAGTATTATATTTTAAATTGTTCTATTTGAGTGTCTAAGCTTTGTGCTTCTTGTACTATTGCGACACTGCCTTTGCTAATTTTTTCGTTTTGCGATCTATTTTCTATCGATAGCTCATTAATACGTGTAATGTTTACATTGAGTTCTGATATCACTGCATTTTGCTCTTCTGTGGCACTGGCAATTTGAATATTCATTTGCGATATTTGTCCAATCGATTGCTTGATATTATTTAAAGCAGCCACCACTTTTTGGGTGTCGTTAACCGTTTCTGTAGATTTGTTTTTTGCCATGGCAACAGACCCATTAACAGAATCAATATCTTTTCTAATGGCGTCGATAATCTGATTAATCTCGTTGGTGGATGCCTGCGTGCGACTTGCCAATGTTCGGACTTCATCGGCAACCACAGCAAAGCCTCGGCCAGCTTCTCCAGCTCTTGCCGCTTCAATTGCAGCATTTAAGGCCAATAAGTTAGTTTGCTCTGCAATACCGACAATCACATCTAAGATTTGCCCTATTTTACTTGAACTCACTTGTAAACCTTTAGCGACATTTTCTGTTGATGTTAATTCAGTTGAAAGCTCGGTAATTTTCCTCATCGCATTATCAACAACATTTGCAGAGATGTCGGCTTCACGGTCTGCCTCATGGGTGCTATCTGCTGCTAACTTAGCATTTGATGCAACTTCTTCTGCTGTCATCGACATTTGATTAATTGCCGTAGCAACGTTTTCTGTTTCTGCTTGAGCATTAATTGAAAATTGTTTCGCAGATGCCGCCACCGCAGACATCTCTTGCGCCAAACGACTCGATTCGTTTACAGACTCTCCCACCGATTTTATGAGTTTTTGGATTTTACTGGTAAACACATTAAAGTGATGTGCTATGTGTTTTAATTCGTCATTGCCCTCTTCTGATAAACGTAACGTTAAATTACCCTCACCTTTGGCAATATTTTCAAATGCATTAATGGTTTCTTGCATAGGGACCGAAACACTACGAATAATAAAATATAACAATGCAATAACGGGCAACCAAACCAACACAAGAAGCAATAAATAGTCACTAATAAATTGTTGTTTATCCGTTTGAATATCATCAACATAAATACCTGTACCGATAATCCATCCCCAAGGTCTAAAACGTTTAACCACAGACATTTTAGGGCTGGGTTGATCTTGCTGAGGTTTATTCCACATATAATCCACCCGAACCGCATCTGCAGACTCTGTTCCTTGGATCATCAATTCAAATAATGCGACACCGTTTGGGTCTTTCATTCCTCTGACACTGGTATTCACTAACTGTTTGGCAAATGCATGCTGGATCATCGTACCCTGGGTATCAATACTAAAATAATATTCATTACCCGAATAACGCAGCTTATCTATGGCGGCCAGTGCAAGTTCTTTTGCGGTTGCTTCAGGTAACAATTGTGATTGGCTATCTTGATAAAATTTATCTGCAATGGTGACCGCAGCATCAACCAGTGCATGTAACTTGGCCTCCTTCTCGTCGACCAACACAGTCTCGACTCGATTAAGAGAAAACCAGAAAACGATTAATGTGGCGCTAATCGCAAGTGCTAACATCCCCATTAATCTGTTAGCAATTGATGTTTTACGAAACAACAGATTTAACATGTTCATGTGTATACCATCTCTTTTGATTTTTATTGATGAACAAACACTCGCTAGAGCTCATATATCGGCAAACTAACACTGACATTCATTGTTTTTTATCCACTTATCGTGTTATTTACAGTGTAGGTGATGTGTATTTATTCATCAAAATACTTTTACATTTTACTGTTGTTATATAGGTGAATTTTGCACCGCAATTGTAATGTGCTGGCGCAACCAGTTTAGCGCGGGGTCATTTTGTGTATTGCTATGCCAGTATAAATGAGTATCAATATCTGATAGTGAAAATGGCAGTGGAT
This sequence comes from Shewanella basaltis, assembly GCF_023283885.1. Taxonomy (GTDB): domain Bacteria; phylum Pseudomonadota; class Gammaproteobacteria; order Enterobacterales; family Shewanellaceae; genus Shewanella; species Shewanella basaltis. The sequence continues at coordinate 34,102 of NZ_JAKILA010000020.1, read as the reverse complement.
AGATTGCATGATTAGAAGATAAAAACTGCTCTGCAATTGAACGTGGCAAAGTGAGCATAAACGGTGAACCTGTAACGATTTTGGCTGCGGTTTGATAGGTTTGACATCGGTACTTAATTTGACGATTTATCCCTTGTTGTTGTAATAGTAAATCTTCCATTACCCTGCCTGTTGGTCGACTTGATACCGCAATGTGCTGCGCGGCAATATAATCAGCTTGGCTTAAACAACCATGCTCAAACGCGTGCTGGCGTGGATCAACCAATACACAAAATGGATCTGACACTAATGCCGAGTGCATTAAAGGAGCATTCACCGCTCTAGCCACATCAATGACCAAATCAACTTCTCCGTTGCTCAGTTGTCTCGCTATATGCTCCCGAGAAAGTGCGACACTGGCAATATGTGCACACGGAATAAGCCTAGCCAAATGATTAATCATAACAGGCATAATTTGACTCTCTAACGCCTCATGAATTGCAATATTAAATGTTTGCTGAGTCGTTAATGGGTCAAAATCACCACATTGCTGCAACACTTCTCTAATGTTGTTTAACGCATTTATCAATTGTGGTGCCATACGCTGGCAAGCCGCGGTGGGAAGCATTTGCTGACCTTGACGTACAAACAGCGGATCATTTAACACTAGCCGTAATCGTTTTATGGCGTGACTGACTGCCGATGGCGTAATAAAAAGCGACTTCGCTGCCAGTGTCATATTTTGTTCACGATATAACGCTTCAAAAATTTTAAGCAAATTTAAATCAAGTTGTTGAATTGCTTTTGTATCTGCCATAAGAGCCTCAGTCAAAATGGGTTATCAAGCTATGATTCACATTCATAGTAGGCTATCACTTTATTTCATTTCATTCATTTTTGATACTAGGCTATGCTGACAACATCAAGTACGAAATCCCCTTAATCTCCTTTGAGTATTGAGATGATATAGGCATAGAGATGAATATTTACGCGACTGAAAAATCACAACATTATCTTGCACAAGTCAGCACATTTATTAATGAGAAAGTGCTGCCCATTGAAACTGAATTGCTCAACCAAAACAGAAAACTAAATCACAATAGTGATTGGACTCAATGGCAATTAATACCGCAAATAGAAGCCCTTAAAGAGCAGGCAAAGGCAAGCGGATTATGGAACTTGTTTTTGCCAGACGCCACCTATGGTCAAGGACTAACTTGTGTAGAATATGCTCCATTAGCTGAAGAAATGGGCCGTTCAATGCTAGCGCCAGAGATCTTTAACTGTAACGCCCCCGACACCGGCAACATGGAGGTTCTTTACCATTTTGGTGATGAACATCAACAAAGCCAGTGGCTCACGCCTCTACTCAATGGCGAAATACGCTCAGTGTTTGCTATGACAGAACCTGACGTTGCATCGTCTGACGCGACAAACATGCAAGCAACCATCATTGACGATGGAGACGATGTGATAATCAATGGCCGTAAATGGTGGTCTACAGGATTAGGTCATCCAAAGAGTAAAGTCATGATTTTTATGGGACTATCTCACCCTGATGCGCCAAAACATCAACGTCACAGTATGGTATTGGTGCCGATGAATACTCCTGGTGTCAATATCAAGCGTATGTTAACCGCCTATGGTGACTACGATGCTCCCTATGGCCACGGTGAAATGGAACTGATTAATGTTCGAGTGCCTAAAAGTCATGTGATTATGGGGCTTGGAAAAGGCTTTGAAATAGCCCAAGGTCGCTTAGGTCCTGGACGAATTCATCATTGTATGCGCGCAATTGGCGCTGCTGAACGCGCCTTGTCGTTAGCCATAGAGCGTGGCTTGTCACGTACTGCTTTTGGGCAACCCATCATTCAGCTTGGGGGTAATTTAGAACGTATTGCTCATGCACGTATGGCAATTGATCAAGCTAGGCTATTAACCCTCAATGCAGCTTGGAAAGTTGATAATCAAGGCATTAAACATGCCATGACAGAAATATCTGCCATTAAAGTTGTCGTGCCTAATATGCTAACCCAAGTGGTTGATATGGCGATTCAACTTCATGGTGGTGCGGGTATGAATCATGACTCGCCACTGGCAGGGTTTGCAACCATGGCACGCAGCTTACGCTTGGCAGACGGACCTGATGAAGTACACACAGCCATGGTGTCACGCCTAGAAATGGCCAAATATAAATAAGGTTATCCCCATGAAATCAACCAAACACGTACTCATTACTGGTGCCGCCTCTGGCTTAGGCAAAGCATTGGCACTCAAATGGGCCGCGATGCAAGCTGAGATCTGTGTAGCCGATATCAATCAACAGGCCGGTGAGCAAGTGTGTGCTGAAATTCTCTCTCAAGGAGGAAAGGCATTTTTTATACCCTGTGACATCACCAATATCGACAGTATTACGTCGCTAAAGGAATGCTTACTATCACGTTGGCAAAGCATAGATTTATTGATTAACAATGCCGGCGTAGCCAGCGCAGATATAATGGAAGTAGAACCCATAGCACAATGGCGCTGGGTAATGGAAATCAACGTATTTGGCATTGTTAATATGTGTCAGCAATTTATTCCGGTGTTTAAACAACAAGGCTATGGCAGTATCTTGAATGTAGCCTCACAAGCGGGCTTGACGCCAATCCCCTTTATGTCTAGTTATAATGCCTCAAAAGCTGCAGTAGTATCACTGTCAGAGACATTACGTTTAGAGCTTGCCAGTGACAATATCAATGTCAGTGTCTTGTGCCCAGGTTTCTTTAAAACCAATTTAGGCAGTAGTTTACGAACTCAATTACCTACAATGGAAAAACTCTTGGGTAAACTATTTGATAAGTCCCCCATCAATGCCGAACAAGTGGCTGAGATTGCCTATCAAGGTGAGAGCAATAAACAGTTTCTGTTATTAACCCATCAACAGGGTAAGCGTTTGTATTTGCTAAAACGTTTATTGCCACGTAGTTTGTATTTTACATTGGTATTAGCACAAACACGTAGACTAAGACAATTGCTAGGGAATGAGCAAACTCAATGAATCAACAGTATTTAGACAAAGCAAAACCGGTTAGAACCGGTGAAGAACTTGACCCAAACATTATTGGTCCCTGGTTAATGCAACATATTCAAGGACTTCAAGGCGAGCTTAAAATAACCCAATATACTGGCGGCGCGTCTAATTGGACATATTGCCTTACATACGACAATTGTGAGCTCATATTACGCCGAGCACCAATAGGTACAAAAGCCAAAGGTGCTCACGACATGGGGCGCGAGTATCGCTTGCAGCAAGCATTAAAGCCCGTTTACCCTTATGTCCCGACCATGCTTGCCCATTGTGACGACGAAAGCGTAATAGGTACTGAGTTTTATGTCATGGAAAAACTCAATGGCATCATTCCAAGGCAAAACCTCCCAAAAGGGCTCAACCTTAATGCACAGCAGGCCAGAACACTCTGCACCAATGTCATCGACTGCTTAATTGAATTGCATAAAGTGGATGTGAATGCTGCCAATCTCAATCATATCGGTAAAGGCGAAGGTTACACCCAACGCCAAATTGAAGGTTGGAGCCAACGCTATACCCAGGCAAAAACCTGGAATGTGCCCTCAGCAAAACGCGTGATGGCCTGGCTTGAACAACACAAACCCACACAAGAAACCATTTGCCTCACGCACAATGACTTTCGCTTTGACAATGTCGTTTTAGATCCAGATAACATCAGTAACGTCACCGGAGTGCTCGACTGGGAATTAGCAACATTAGGTAATCCCCTGATGGATTTAGGCAACACCCTAGCCTACTGGGTTGAAGCCAATGATGATTTTTTAGCACAGATGACCCGCCGCCAACCGACACACCTTAATGGAATGCTCACTCGCCAACAGGTGGTTGAGTATTATTGCAACAAGATGGCTATCACAATTGAGGATTTTCGCTTTTATGAAGTGTTTGGATTATTCCGTTTAGCAGGCATTGTGCAACAAATATATTACCGCTATCACCACAAGCAAACACGTAATCCAGCATTTAAGCATTTTTGGGTTTTCTCACATTATTTAATTTGGCGTTGTCACCGTGCAATGAAGTCATAAGGGATCACATGGCAAACATTTATTTAATTCGTCATGGTCAAGCCAGTTTCGGGGCAAACAACTATGACAACTTGTCGCCTTTAGGGCATAGCCAAGCACGCCATCTAGCAGAACATTTGAACCAACGCAGAGTTCAACCCAATCATGTAATTTGTGGCAATATGGCTCGCCATCAACAAACGCGAAATGCGTGTTTGGCGGCATTATCACCTGCGTTATTGCATGACTCACAGCAGATAAGCCCCGCATGGAATGAATTCAACCATGAAGAAGTCATTGCCGTTTACCGCCCTGATTTAGCCAATCCTAACACGATGAAGCAATACCTTAGTGAGCAAGCCTCGCCGACAAGGGCATTCATTACATTGTTTAGCCAAGCCATTGAGCAATGGCAATGTTCAAGCAATCATTCACAATATACAGAGTCATGGAGACAATTTAATCAGCGTGTTGCAAACGGTTTAACAGAGTTAATCAAACAAACACCCGAAAATGATACCGTCTTTATTTACACATCTGGTGGTGTAATTAGTGCTGCTGTTATGCAAATATTATCCATAAAAGAATCCGAATTTTTTAATATTAATAAGCAATTAGTCAATTGTGGGATCACTCAATTACAACTAAAACGACAAAGGTTAAGTGTCATTACATTAAATGAACACAGTTACTTTAGCGGTGAACAACATCACTTACACACTTTAATTTAACCCTCTACACTCACTTTCTCTTTTGCCGCACAAAAGAGCTAACAATAATAAAGAGTCACTTATGAAACGGACTAACATATTAATTACCGGAGCAAGCTCAGGTTTAGGGCGCGGAATGGCAATTGAATTTGCAAAACAAAATCATAACCTTGCATTATGTGCAAGGCGCGTAGATAAACTAGAAGAATTGAAGCAACATTTATTGAGTATCAACCCAAATATTAATGTACTCATTAAGCCACTTGATGTGAATGACCACCCACAAGTGTTTGAAGTATTTAGCCAATTTAAACAAGAAATGGGACAACTTGACCGTGTCATCGTCAATGCAGGTATGGGCAAAGGCGCATCAATAGGTACTGGGTATTTTGCGGCTAACTTACAAACTGCGCAAACCAACTTTATTGCAGCAATTGCACAGTGTGAAGCGGCTATGGCTATTTTTCGTGAGCAAAATAGCGGACATTTAGTCACCATTTCATCGATAAGTGCCGTACGAGGTTTTAGACGGGCAATGACAGTATACGCAGCAACCAAAGCCGCCTTAACCTCATTAACTGAAGGGATTCGTATCGATGTAATCAATACCCCCATAAAAGTGACCTGTGTGCATCCTGGGTTTATTCGCAGTGAAATTAATGAAAAAGTGAAAAAAGTCCCATTTATTGTTGATACCGAAACGGGCTGTAAAGCCATGGTCAATGCAATACAAAAAGAGCAAGCCAATGCCTTTGTGCCAAGCTATCCTTGGGCCTTGTTACATTGGATATTACGCGTTGCGCCAATTAGCATTATTGCCAAAATGAGTTAGCCGATTTTAAAAACAGCCATCTAAACAAAATGCCAAACTCAACGTTTGGCATTTTGTTTAATAACACCAACACGAACACGCTAGGCTGCAACCACTTGCCTAAGTTTACGTAAAGGATGTAAACGGTTGTGCATAACTTTAATGGTATCGAATTGCATCAAGGATTTGTTGTCTGATAACTGACAATGTTGCGATAAAATCATCACAGTCGCGGCCTGTAAACCGTTATCAATCACTAATGCCAATACCTTAGAATTGCCGCACTTCAATTGAAATAGCTTACCGATTTCACAGTAGACACATTCGTCACTGACATCAAAAAACCAAGATTTAGGCATTTGTGACTGTAACATAAAATGAGCTGCGGTAGCGTTTAACGCAGTTTGAACAATCGCCGCGTCTGACAGATGCAGTATTTTAGGAAGCGTTTCAAGCATTTTGATATAAAATTTGGCGTGCTCAAGGCAAAATTCAGCTGCACATAGTGCATCTGGAATGAGTATTTTTGATTTATATGGGGTTAAGAACTCCATCTCGGAACCCAATGAAATACTCAGCTGCTTGCAAGTCTCATTGTATTCCCAATGCCAGTCCTTGTTTGGCATTAATAACATGGCTGTCTGCACCTAAATAGTAATGAACACCAGTGCATAATAGATGAATTTTCACGCAATATCAAAATTTAATTATAAAATATAACATATCTATCATAGTGTTAGCGCGATCGAACGATCAACATTTCGATCGCGGCATGATTTTTGATCAATAACTTAGCTATTTAGTCGTTATTTTGCACAATAGGCTTTAACGATCTGATCAATCAGTTTGGGTCCCTGATATATAAAGCCAGAATAAATCTGTACCATAGTAGAGCCAGCGTCAAATTTGGCCAATGCATCTGCTGCACTGTTGATGCCACCCACACCAATGATCGGGATCTTACCTTGTAAACAGATCGACAATTGTTTGATCACTTGAGTTGATAAATCAGTTAATGGCTTACCACTGAGCCCGCCCATTTCTTCAGCATGCGCTAAGCCAACAACCGCATCGCGGCTTAATGTAGTGTTAGTTGCTATGACGCCATCAAACTGGTTATTCACTAAAGAATCAGCAATGGCCTGAATTTCATCAGAGGTTAAATCGGGGGCTATTTTTAACGCAACAGGTACATATTTACCATGTTTTTCAGCCAATTGCGCTTGTTTGGCTTTAATTGAACTGAGTAAATCATCCAATAACTCACCGTATTGCATGGCGCGAAGACCTGGCGTATTCGGTGAAGAGATATTAACGGCAATATAACTGGCGTGTTGGTATACTTTTTCCATGCAGATTAGGTAGTCATCTTTACCCTGCTCTACTGGCGTATCTTTATTTTTACCAATATTGACCCCGACCATAATATCGGTTTTTTTGGCGATAAGATTACGCACTAAATTATCGACGCCTTTGTTGTTAAAGCCCATTCGATTAATAATCCCTTGAGCAGGTTTTAATCTAAATAGTCTTGGCTGATCATTACCCGGTTGTGGACGAGGGGTAACGGTACCGACTTCAACATGGCCAAATCCCATCGCATGGAACGCATCGATAGACTCACCGTCTTTATCCATTCCAGCAGCTAACCCAACGGGATTGGGAAAAGTGAGACCCATACAGGTCACAGGTGCTGATTTAACATGTTGGCGATAAAAACAATTTAATGGTGTATTCCCAGTCATTTTCAAACTGCCAATAGCGACATTATGCGCTAGCTCTGGGTCCATCTGAAACATGACTTTTTGTGCGATAGTGTAAAACATGGTTTCTCCTAGACCTAAAAAAAGCCCCGGCAATCGCCAGGGCTTGTTGACATTATATACCCAAACTAGTTGAAGTTTGGGTATAAAACTACTTCTGACCTTCGCAATGTAAAATCAGTAAGTTCAGTTCTCTTAAGGCGACTGAGAACTTAGCAAATTCATGTGTTTGTGAGACTTTGAAGTCTGAAAGCATATGATACCATCTTTCAAGTAATGGCTTGTTTAATGCCATCCATTCATTAATCACACTGTCGGCGTTACACGTGTCAGTACAAGTACGTAATACTGCAGAGCTTAACGCACGTTGTTGCCAATCTAGCTCTTCTCTAAACGCGGCTCTAGCAAGTGCTTGCCAGTGATTTGCGACAGGTTGAGCACTAATTTGTTCTAAGAACCAATGTAACTCAACTTTGGCACCCAATTTAAAGTAAGTTTCAGAAACCAATTCTAACGTTTTATTTTCAAGTTGAGCAATCTGAGCGATATCTAACGCTGAAAATAACGTACTCATTTTAGCTACCACTTGTGCGACAGCTTTAGGGACATTTTGGTTAGTTAGCTTAGTGATTTCAGCAGAAATGGCTTTCACTTCAGCAGCAATCATATATTGGTCAACGTTTAATTTAAGCTGTTCAAATACAGGCTTAAAGAATGCAACGGTTTGCACAATATCATGTGCACGGTTGCGATGGCGGATAAACCAACGACAAGCTCGGCGCATATTACGGCGTAACTGATGCAACATTTCACCTTGCACATGTGCTGGGATTACGCCATTTAAGTCTGTAATTGATGTGGTTAATTCATCAAGTCCAAACACTTCACGCGCCATAGTATAACAAATAGCCGCTTCGGCAACTGTTGCACCTGTCTCATCTTGCATACGTTGTACAAAATTAAAGCCCATGTCGTTAACTAACTCATTTGCTAACGAAGTGGCAATAATCTCACCGCGCAGCGGATGAGCCGTCATTCTGTCAGCATATTTGGCTTGTAACTTTTTAGGGAAATAAGCCACCAACAGTTTACTCAAGAATGGATCTTCTGTGATTTCAGGCGTGACTAACTGTTCTTTTAGCACCATCTTAGCGTAAGCCACTAACACTGACAGTTCTGGTCGAGTTAACGCACGACCATTGGCTAAGCGTTCAGCTAAATCGTCGTCAGTTGGTAAAAACTCAAGAGCGCGATCAAGTTTACCGTCTTTTTCAAGATACTGAATAAACCGAATTTGTTCTTTAAGCTGTGATACACCATGGACTTGAGTGACCGAAATAGTTCGCGTTTGATCCTTACAATCTTGAATCACGATGTCGCTGACTTCATCTGTCATTTCTTCAAGTAAACGGTTACGTTGTTTTACCGTTAACTCACCTTCTGCAACTAAGGTGTTTAAGAAAATCTTGATGTTTACTTCGTTGTCTGAGCAATCAACACCACCCACGTTATCAACAAAGTCGGTATTCATACGGCCGCCATTAGCGCAGTATTCAATACGGCCTAATTGTGTACAACCTAGGTTACCACCTTCACCAATAATTTTGGCGCGCACTTCTTTACCGTTGACACGTAATGCATCATTTGCGCGGTCGCCTACTTCAGCATGTGTTTCTTTACTCGACTTAACATAAGTACCGATACCACCGTTCCAAATCAAATCTACTGGCATTTTCAGAAGTTCTTTCATTAGCTCAGTTGGGTTCATGCTGTCTTTGTCAGTGGCAAGCATTTGCTTGATCTCTGGCGTCAGCTTAATTGACTTAGCCGAACGTAAGAATATGCCACCACCCTTAGAGATTAACTTAGCGTTATAGTCTTCCCAGCTTGAGCGTGGTAAAGCAAACAACCGTTGGCGCTCAATGTAACTTTTTTCAATATTAGGCGTTGGGTCGATAAAGATGTGCATGTGGTTAAAGGCAGCAACCAATTGAGTTTGCTCAGATAACAACATACCGTTACCAAATACATCACCCGCCATGTCACCAATAGCCAAACAGCTAAAAGGCGTTGTTTGGCAATCGACACCAATTTCGCGGAAATGACGTTTAACAGATTCCCATGCACCGCGTGCTGTGATCCCCATTTTCTTGTGGTCATAACCATTACTGCCACCAGATGCAAACGCATCACCGAGCCAGAAGTTATATTCAATCGCAATGGCGTTAGCAATATCGGAGAAGGTTGCTGTACCTTTGTCAGCCGCAACGACAAGGTATGGATCGTCCTCATCATGACGAACAACATCAACAGGCGGTACTACTTCGCCGTTAACAATGTTGTCAGAAATATCGAGCAATGCACGAATAAAGATACGGTAACATTCTTGACCTTCAGTAAAAAATGCTTCGCGTCCGCCTTCGGTAGGCAGTTGTTTACACACAAAACCACCCTTTGCACCAACAGGTACAATAACGGTATTTTTAACTTGCTGTGCTTTAACAAGGCCTAACACTTCTGTACGGAAATCTTCACGACGATCTGACCAACGTAACCCACCACGAGCGACTTTGCCGCCACGTAAATGGACACCTTCAACCCGCGGTGAATAAACAAAAATTTCAAACTTAGGCAGTGGTTTGGGCATTTCTGGAATTAATCCAGGAGCAAACTTAAATGAAACGTAGTCTTTCGCCACGCCACCCGTTGTTTGATAAAAGTTTGTGCGTAACGTCGCGTTAATTAAATCAAGATAGCGACGAATAATACGGTCATCATCAAGACTTGATACATCGTCTAGTTGAATATTGATTTGTTCTAGGAACTTACTCAAGGTACGCGTTTTTAGCTTTGGATTAAACTTACGGATGAACATTTTCACCAGTAAGTCAGCTAATTTTGGATAACGACTAAAGGTTTCTTCGATGTACGACTGGCTAAATGTCGCATCGATTTGGCGCATGTATTTAGCATAAGCCCGTAAAATAGACACTTCGCGACCACTTAAGCCTGTTGACAGTACCATGCGGTTGAAACCATCGTCTTCAAGTTTCTTTTGCCACACTTGTAACAGCGCGGTTTGGAAACGGTCTTGGCTGTCTGCCAGGTTCTCAGTGGCAGCACCTTGTACTGTCATTAAAAAGTCTAAAATCCAGAACGTTGCACCGTCGTTGGTTTTCACTTCATAAGGACGTTCATTAATGACACGTAGGCCGAAGTTTTCTAACATTGGCAACACGTCAGATAAATGAATCGGTTCATCTTTATGGAATAATTTTAAACGAACCTTGTTGTCGTTTAACGCTGACTCTTGTGGCTGATAAAACAGCATGCCTAACTTGTGGTCATCGTCTAACGCTTCTAAATGTTGCATATCAACAACAGCAGAGCTTGGAAGCACATCATCTTTGTAACTTGGCGGGAAAGCATTGAGATAACGTTTTGTTAAGCCAGTACCAGCCTGCTCACCGAGATCGTTATTTAATGCAGTATGTAATTTATCATCCCACGAACGTGCTGCTTCAATCAGGTTTCTTTCAATCGCGGCCACATCAACATCCATATCGTTATTATCAACTTTGATAATGTAGTGAGTTCGAGCCAAAGTAGACTCAGAAAAATACGTAGTGAACTCAACATCTTCATTACTTTTAAAATGCTGCGCCAAAATACGCTGAGTATCTTGACGTAATTTAGTGTTGTAACGATCTTTAGACACATAAACCAAGCACGAAAAGAAACGCCCAAAACCATCTTTGCGAACAAATAGTTTTAGCTTATCGCGGTCCTGCATTTCTAATACGCCATGAGCCATACTGGCCAATTGATGATCTTTGGCTTGTATTAGCTCATCACGAGGTAAATTCTCAAGAATGTTCATCAGAGCTTTGTAGTCATGAGAACGTGGTGTAAGCCCTGAGTTATTTAAAATCCGCTGGACTTTTTCAGCCAATAATGGGATTTCACGCGGACTGCGATTATATAAATTAGAAGCATATAACCCGATAAAACGGTCTTCGCCAATGACGTTACCTTTTTTATCAAAGCGCTTAATACCAACATAATCAACATAAGCCGGACGATGAACACGGCTTTTAGCTGAGCTTTTAGTTAATACTAATAAGGTGTTATCTAATGCTTCTTTACGGGCTGAATCGGACAAGGTGGACAGTAACAAACCACGCTCGCCTTGCGACGTTTTAGAGCGATTCATTAAACCAAGACTTGAATCTAAATCCGGGACAAGCTCCACATCACCTTCTACACGCTTTAAGTCGTAATAGCGGTAACCGAGTAACGTGAAGTGGTGATTGTTTAAATAATTTAAAAAATCAATCGACTCTTGTAATTCAGTCTTGTCACCAGGAAATGGTCGAGAAGGCAATTGTTTGATTGTATCAGTTAATTTATTTGTCATTAACTGCCAGTCATTCACTGACGCCGCAACATCTGCAAGTACCGACTGTATTTCTTTTTCTATAATTTTAATGTCGGCATCGGTGTTTTGCTTGTCAATCTCAATTAAAAATACTGCAACACTGCCGCTGTTTTCTGCTGCGTCATTTAAAAATGATACGCCAGTGACGGTATTTTTATCACGCATAACGGCTAATGGTGTATGTAGCATTACATGAGCTGTAATCCCCAGACGATTCAGCGCCATGCTTAATGAGTCAACCAAAAATGGCATATCTGGTTGGATGACTTCAATAATACTGTGTGATGATTGCCAACCATGTTTCGCTTGGCTTGGGTTAAACACCCGAATATGGGTTTGCTCGGGTGAGGTTTTATTTAAGGCATTCCACAAGCTGACAACTGCACCATACAAATCGCTGTCGTTACGCGCATTGAGGTCGTCTTTTGACATATGGGCATAGAGACAATTAGCAAATTGCTCTACTTGTTTTGCTTGAGAACTAGGGATTTTTGTGTGAATTAAATTGACTACATTTTCAAGTAGTACAGAAGGCATTGCATCTTTCAAGGCCATGTTGCAGATTCCTTAAGCGTCTATGGCAGCGCTCTTATCATTATATGGATGCTTCGGCTTGTTGATTCGGTCGGTCCGAGTCATTTGTATTTATCACGTAAACATGTGTTTTGCGTTTTACAAAAGAAACTCATATTTGAGATCCGCTGCAAAGTTTATTACTAAATTGCTGCTATATCGAGGAAAATTTTAGTGGTACATCCTCTATAAATCCAGTTGTGAAGTGATATTAGCGTTTAAAATGACATTTAAGTCGTTTAGATAGACTAACTATGCAAAATAAAAAAGGGAGCTAGGCTCCCTTTTTTATTCAATTACATGTTTTAATTATTTTTTTCGCCAAAATATTGCTGAAAGTGCAGGTAGAATAATAATTGCACCTAACATATTTACTAAAAACATAAATGTCAGCAAAATCCCCATGTCCATTTGGAATTTAAGATCGGAAAAGAACCAAGTGCTCACACCAATGGCTAATGTTAAGCCGGTAAAAATAACCGCACTGCCGCGTTCAACTAACGCTTCAAAATACGCTTGCTGAATGGGCATGCCATTGGTGAGTTTATTGGACATAGTCGACAAAATATAAATACCATAATCAACACCAATCCCAACACCTAGCGCAATCACCGGTAACGTACTCACTGCAAGGCCAATATCCAATAACGTCATTAACGCTTGCGCTAACGTCGACACTACATACAAAGGGATGATCACGGCGATGGTCGCTTTAAGCGATTTAAAGCTTATTAAGCACAATACAAACACAGCACCATAGACATACAACATCATTGGCAGTTGCGCTTCACTTACGGCCTCATTTGTCGCCGCCATCACACCAACAGGACCAGAAGCCAATTTAAACTGCAATGTATCGCTGTTCAGCTCTGCCGCAACGGCTTTGACCTTTGTAACCACGACCTCAATAGTTTCTGCTTTATGATCTTTTAAGAACAAATACACAGGCATCACTGAACAATTGCCATTTAGCAAACCAGAAGTGGTTGGAACCTGCCCCACAGCTTGGACCAAACTTGCAGTGGTACGGGGTAAAATCTCCCAGCGCGGATTACCCTCATTGAAGCCCGCATTGACCTTTTGTGCAACCGAAGCCAAACTCGCCGTTGACTCAACACCAGGGGTATTGGCCACCATCCACTCAAATTGATCAATTTGTGACAACACAGAATGGTAGGTACAGGCTTCAGGCGCAGCTTCAACAATCACTGTCATCACATCTGTTGTAATAGAAAAATGGTCAGTGATAAAGAAGGTATCTTGATTGTAACGTGAATCTTGATGAAGTGCCGGTGCACCGCCTTGCAAGTCGCCAATTTTCATTTTGGTGGCTTGCATAAAGCCAACACCATACAAAATCACTGTAGAGACTAAAACAACAACGGCATATTTGGGGGTGGCAAAATTAGATAACCAGCGCCAAATGTTTTCAATTTGCTGTGCCTTTTGCGGATTATCTGGCTTTTTAGGTAATTCAAAATACGAAATTACCAACGGTAGCAAAATAAGGTTGGTGAGAATAATCACCGCAACACCCAAAGAAGCAGAAATAGCCAACTCACGAATAATGCCAATATCAATGGCAAGCAAGGTTAAAAAGCCCACAGTGTCAGATAACAGCGCGACGCCACCTGGTACGAGTAAACTTCTAAACGCTGACGCCGATGCCGCTTTAGTTGATTGGCCATCAAGCACTCGTCGACGCACAGCGTTAATCATCTGTACACCGTGGCTCACACCAATGGCAAAAACTAAAAATGGCACTAAAATCGACATGGGATCTAAGCCAAATCCAACCACTGTCAATAAGCCTAACTGCCAACATACAGCAATTAAACTGCATGCTAACGGCAAAATCGTTAACATGACCGATTTAGAGAATAAATACACCATCACGGCAGTCACTAAAATAGCGATTAAGAAAAACAGCAAAACACCTTTAGCGCCTTCTGCTACATCGCCAGCCATTTTGGCAAAACCAATGATATGGATTTTTATTTTATCATTTTCAAACTTACCACGAAGCTCTTGCTCTAATTGATTAGCAAATGCAATGGTATCAATAGCTTTGCCCGTTTGTGGGTCAAACTCCATTAACTGTGCTGTTACCATTGCTGACGTGTAATCATTACCAATTAATCGGCCAACAATTCCAGCTTTTTCAATATTGTCACGTACAACTTGCAAACCGTATTCATCGTTACTAAAGTCTGCAGGTATGACTGGGCCACCGGCAAAACCGTCTTCAACCACTTCGGTAAAACGCGTTGACGGTGAAAAAAGAGATTTTACTTGCGAACGCTCAACACCCGGAATAAAAAATAATTGGTCATGCACATTTTTTAGCGCATCAAAAAAGACTGGGTTAAAAATATTGCCACTCGTGTCTTCAACGGCAACCATAATGCTATTTGCACCACCAAAGTCTTTCTGGTGTTTGGTGTAGGTTTTCATGTACGAATGGTTGAGCGGAATATTTTTACTAAAAGCCGCATCCATTTTTAATTGGCTGGCTTGATAACCTAAGAAAACGGTTATAAAAATAAACGAAATAATGACCCACTTCCGATTACGGAATAAATGAGACTCAAATCCATTGACCAGTTTTTCTAACATCTTATCGGCCCTATTATTGTTGTTTTAATTATCCAAATTAACCATAAGGTTATTTAAGCTGGAACAGTCCCTTAGAACCGGCAAACCATAATTGGCCTTCACTGTCCTTTGCTATTGCTACAATGTTTTCACCCTGCCTACGCGTCACAATCTCTGCTTGGGTATCGTCAACTGACAATACAATCCCAGCATTTCCCACAAGGTATAATTCATCTTTAGCAGTCACGAGAGCACCATTAATAGATGACTCAACGGGTAATTCAACTTGTTGCCATTGCGACAAAGTTAAATCTGATTTAAACACGTGACCACGAAGTCCCATTACGTAAATGCTATCGTTAACCTGTATAGCATTGAACATTGAACCATCATAATCAAAATCCACTTTCGTAAAAGTATGTCCGTTATCATCTGATACGGCAACCATGCCTAATTCGCCGACGAGTAGTAATCGAGTGTCAGCTAAGCGAATTAAACGATTAAAATGAGGCAATAAAGCAGAACGCTCAGATAAATATAGGGCTTCATCTTCTGCTTTTAATTCATTTAAATAGGCAATATCTTCTTCAAATAATAATTCTTGATGAAATTCATCCTGCCATGTTTTACCGCCATCGGTTGTCCGATAAAACAACCCATAAGCGCCCACAGCAATACCCTCATTTGCAGTATAAAAACGGACGTCTAAAAACGGTTTTTCAATCTCGGTAGATTGCATTTGCAAGGTCCACGTTTCACCACCGTCATTGGTGTGAATAATGGTGGCATCGTGACCGACCGCCCAGCCTTGCTTATCGTCGAAAAAAAAGACTTTTGTTAACTGGGTTAACACAGGAGTAGCAACCTGTTGCCATTGACCATTTTTAAGTAATAACACATTACCACGTTGCCCAACGGCAACAAGGTGGTCGCCTGCATTGGCAATATCAAGTAACAGAGAAGATTGAGCTAAAGGTTGAATTTGAACAGTTAGTGGGTCAAATTGGGCATCTACTGAAGCAGTATATAAACATGCACTAATCCCAATCGCCACTGCACTGCGAAGCATGCTAAACGTCATACAAACTTCCTTAACAATGAAGGGGCGCTAAGCGCCCCAATTTTATGGCTAATTAACGAATACCAGCACGTCTTAATGCATCTGGAGTAAAATTAGATTCAGAAAGAGAAGCATCAAAATTGTACATGCGACCTTCGTTGTCTAAGCCCATAGCCAAATAGCGACGAGACTGCAAATCATGGAATACTTCTAAGGTACTCCAGTTTGTTAGCGCATCGTAGTAGTTAATTGAATGAGCAACACCAACACGATATAACTCATCACGGTTATCATACATATCGGTTAGCGCAATTTGCCATGAATCTTCGTCAATATAAAATACACGCGATTTGTAGATATGACGCATACCGTCTTTCAACGTTGCCTTCACTTCCCATACACGGTGTTTTTCATAACGAGCAAATTCAGGGTTAATATGGCCAGGTTTTAAAATCTGATCATACTTAAGCTTATCTGAATGTAGCTTGTAGTCATTGTAAGGAATATAAATCTCTTTTTTGCCAACCAATTCCCAGTTGTAACGCGATGGAGAACCGTTAAACATATCGAAATCGTCTGTGGTTCTCAAACCGTCAGATACAGTACCTGGCGTATCAAATGCCACGTTAGGTGCCTTACGAACGCGACGTTGCCCAGTGTTGTAAGTCCAAGCTTGGCGAGGTAATGCCTCTTGATCCATGGTTTCTTTCACGAGTAGCGCGGTGCCAGCTAAACGCGCAGGTTGGGTAACAACTTGTTTAAAATAAAACAAGGTGTTGGTTTCTTTAAGCTTGTCTAGGGTAATTTCAGGACGGGTATACTCAAAACGGATCTCTTCAGCATTTTCAACCAAAGTATACGCTCCGGTTGACGTAGGTGCTGCTTGACTACGATACGTTTCAACATCTACACCACGATAACGAAGAATATGATTCCAAATGACTTCTAAACCATTAGATGGAATAGGAAACGGCACACCAATCGTCGCACCAGAAATACCATTACCTTGAGAAACTAATTCAGCAGTAACAGCATTATTTTTTGTTGCATCGTAAACATACTGAGGTACTGATGCACTACGACGCGTTTGGTAGACATTCATTTTGTACGTATCAGGATACAACTCGAATAGCTTGTTTTGCCCAGGGGTTAAAAACTCAGCATATTGCGCTTTATTGGCATTGGTAATGGTAAATAAAATTTTATCTTCTGGGAACGGATCTGGGTGATGCATCCCTTTAGTGTAGCCAGCAACTGGTTTTGTAATACCACCATCCCAAGCAGGAATTGAGCCATCAGCATTTGCAGCTTTCTCACCACCTAATGGCGTTAATGTTGTACCTAATTTATCAGCGTCAGCTTGTGATACTTTCGCCAGCGCAGCAGGTGCACCAAGTGCCATAATCACTGCTGCCGATAATATCGTCAGTTTCTTCATTATAATTATCCTTTTAAATCGAATACTTGACGTTGAAAGAGATATAATCTCTGTCAGTCATCGCATTAGTTGTTCCTACACCACCAAAGAAGTTGTTGTAAGAGATGTCAGCACCCCAGCGGCTCTGATAGTCAAAGGTTAGACCCACAGCAACAGATTTTCTGCCTTCAGTGAATAAAAACATTGGATCGGGTGTAATACCGTCAACATCGTGAGAGAAAATCACACGAGGATACATGTTTACCCCAGCAAACACGTTGTTAAAATCTGCTTTAGCAACTAAACGGTAACCCCAAGCAAAATCGGTTGGGAATGGATTAGTTTCTGGACCATTATGTAACGCTTCAATGATACCTGGCATATCAGGGTTACCACCAGAACGAGCAGTACCTGGACCACTTAAACGCAACTCATCAAAACCAGGCATGTCATGGATCCAAACCCCACCCACTTCAGCTAACATGGTCAAATTATCTAACCCTAACGTTGGGCCAAATAAATGAGTGAACGTCATTTGAGCTTGAGTAGTATCACGTGTGATATACCCATCGACGGTTTCACCAGGTGGGAATACATCCATTTGAGAAATGCCGTCTAAATCAGGTCGTAAACCTGCGTTAGCTAACTGTTGCGGCATCGCAGCAAACAGTAATTCAACATCGTCAATTTGTAACGGTTCATCTACACGATGTGCAATTTCACCGGCAACAGAGGTTTCACCCACCAAAGTGTTGAAACTAAATCCGTATAATTGAATATCTTCAGGATACACAATTTGAGATTTAGTAAATGTTTCCATGCTAAGTAATAAGTCACGATCAATATTACCGCCGCTAGCCGCTAACCGACCATAATCTCGAGCAATCGCTTCTGATGTGAAGTTAGAGGCGGTACCACTAATAATAGGACGGCGACTGTGGTAATTCATGTAGTACAAACCAAACTCTGTTTCACCAAGTTCAGGTGAATAGTAGCCTAATTTAACACCATATTGACCGTCATCGCTTGGATCAGCAGCATCTTGAACCAAAGCAACTTTGGTTGAGTAAGCTGTCATGTAGGCAGCATAAGCAGCGTTAAAGCCTGTAGCTGCAGCAGCTTCATACAAACGTGAATATTCAGAAATTAAGAAATCTTGATTGATATCTGGGTTAGCATTGAAACCTAACTGAGCATTTTGATCATAACCACCAAAACCAGCAAAGTCGTTGGTTGCAAAGTTAGATCCTGGAGTCGGCACCCAAATTCCTTGCCATTCATATTGATAAAAAGCTTCAACGTTTAGGTTTTCAGTTAACCCTAACGATGCCCATACCATGCCTTGAGGACGGAACGCTTCTTTAAGCTCAGAACCTGGAGCGTTAAGGATGTTAAGATCTACGGCGTTGATTTCTGAAATACCATGAGATATCAGCGCACTTTCACCCCATGACACCACCTGGCTACCAACTCGGACGCTCAGTGGATTGGCACCGTCATTTAAATCCCAGTTACCATAAACAAATGCATCAAGTAGGCGAATGTCTTTACATTGCACTTCTGAAGCTTTGCTGTCTTCACAAGGATCAAATTCTTTACCTGTTAATGGGTCATTGAAATCATAACTGCCATCATTTAACTTGCGGTCATAAAAATACATTCCACGTAAAAATAAACCGTAGTTTTCATATTTTAGTGACAGCTCATGAAGGCCTTTTACAATCTCAGAGGTGGTATCACCTTTTGAATATAATAAGTTACTTAAATCGTTGTTGCTCGAATACGAGCCCGATTGGTCCCAAATTTGAGCAGATGTGTATTTAGTTGACCCAAATGCGCCACCAAAAGCAGAATAACCAGACCAGTCAAATTGCGGTTGGTTAACCTTACCGATTTGTCCTGACCAATCTCGGTCCGATACACGCCAGCTTGCACCTGCGGTCCATGTTGAGTCAAATGTTCCTTGAACATCACCCCAATCAAATGACACTGCTGATGCTGAACTGCTCATGCCAATACATAATGCCGACACCACCCCCAAAGCGAGAGCCGACTTGTTAAATCTTTTCTTAACAATATTCATTTTAGTTCATCTCCGTAACCTGTTGGATTAGTTGTTATAGGAATTGAAACCAACATCTTGTTAGCCCACAGGCAACACCATTGTTACAGCATTTAACTATATTGAGCAAGGTCAAAAAAAAGAAAATGTTTAAGAAAATTAACGCTGTTTAGTGAAATAAACACAAAATAATCGACTCAATATTTGAATTGAGACAGTCAATTTTTTTACAGAGAATGAACAGCTAACGAAAAAAGTTTATTTTCATGCACTTATGTATAAACAAAAATATTACATACCCATAACATGAATCAATCAAACGTTTGGAGTATATGCTCTATAATTTATTGAGCGATTTAAAGCTACCATCATTATTTAACACCAATTTAAACTTTCCACGAATTCCTTGAGGCGTTAAAAAAGGCCTAAAGTACTTCCCATTGATGTGTAACACTCTGCCGTGCACATCACGAACCTCAACTTTTTCTGCAAGCCCTTGGTAGTAAGGTAAAAAAGCGTCATAACTTACGTGTAATGAAAAATATAATTCCATGCTAATTACCATAAAAAAAGGAGAGCAAGCTCTCCTGATTGATGACAGAAACTGTGAGTTAATTTTTGACTAAAATAACAGTAAAACGACAACTATTCTGCTAAGGCTTTTGTCACTTTTTCGAATAAATCTTTAGACAGATCAGGTAGATTTTTAAGCTCTTGTAAACACTGCTTCATTAATGCTTGTCTTGAAGCATCAAATTTTGCAAATTGAATAAGAGGTGTAATCATACGTGAAGCAACTTGGGGGTTACTTTTATTTAATTTGACTAAAATTTTAGTTAAATAGCGATAACCTTCACCGTCTGCCCGATGAAATTGATAAGTATTTTGAGATGCAAACGCACCAATTAATGAGCGCACACGGTTAGGATTAGAAAAACTAAAACTACTGTGCTGTGTTAGATGTTTAATTTTTTCGATTACGTCATCTGAATTGATAAGCGCTTGTAATGACAGCCATTTATCCATAACAAGCGGCGTTGAATGCCACTTAGATTCAAAATCATCAAGGAGTGTAGGCAAACATGCTAATTGTGATATCGCCGCCGCTTTTAATGCACCTAAACAATCGGTCATATTTTTCGCTTGATGATATTGCTTTTCAACCAAGCTCTCATAAACATCAGAAACTTGGCACAGTAAGCTCAGGGCGATATTTTTAAACGCTCTCGCCCCCGCATCATCAATGTTAGCCAGTTCACGATAGCGCGCCAGCAACTCATCTTCACAAGCGCTAGCAAGTTCTTCCACAACAAACTCTCTTGCTTTGGCTAGCGCATCTAAATCGACGCTATCAACTTGTTCAATTAAAGCAGAAGCCGACGGCACAGAAAGGATTTCAGCCACCAGAGCACGGTCAAGGTTACCGTCTAAAATAATTCCTCTAAACGCTTCAATCACTCTCGCATCTAACATCATCACTTGTTGGTGCTGCAGTTGTTCAATGTTCAACCAAATCGTTTGACTGATTAATTGTACTGATGCTTCCCATCTTGCAACCTCACTCGATGCATGTCGCATTAAATGAACTAGCTGATCGATAGAAAAATCGTAAACCAATTTTACAGGTGCAGAAAAGTCTTGCAGTAAAGAAGGTGTTGGAGCAGCGCTTAAACCATCAAATACAAACGTTTGGCTTGCCTTAGTCACATCAAGTACTTTATTAACTAAAGAAAGTCCTGTGGCGTCTAACAGCTCAATACTGAAAGGAATATGTAAGGTTTGGCCTTTTATGCCCTTCGAGATAACCTGCTGGGAAACAGTAAGATGATATTCGCCTTTTTCTGCATCATAACTATCGGTTACTGTTAACACCGGTGTACCTGCCTGGCTATACCAACGTCTGAATAATGTGAGATCTTTACCGCTGGCATCTTGCATGGCATCGACAAAGTCATCACAAGTCACAGCTTGTCCATCGTGGCGTTCAAAATAACATTTCATTCCGGCTTGAAACCCTGCTTCACCCAGAATGGTATGCATCATTCTAATGACTTCCGCACCCTTATCGTAAACCGTCACCGTATAAAAATTATTCATTTCTATTACGCTTTCCGGACGAATGGGATGCGACATTGGGCCTGCGTCTTCAGCAAACTGTTGGTTTTTCATTACGCGGATTGCTTGAATGCGGTTCACTGCACGTGAGCCAACGTCAGAGCTAAATTCTTGATCGCGAAATACCGTTAAGCCTTCTTTTAAACTTAACTGAAACCAATCGCGACAAGTTACGCGGTTGCCGGTCCAATTATGAAAATATTCATGGCCCACTACCGATTCAATACCATGATAATCATCATCTGTAGCACTGGCTTTGTCTGCTAACACATATTTGGTGTTAAATACGTTTAAGCCTTTATTCTCCATCGCCCCCATATTAAAAAAGTCGACGGCGACGATCATATAGATATCTAAATCATATTCTAAACCAAAACGTGTTTCGTCCCACTCCATCGATTTTTTTAACGAGGCCATTGCATGATCAGCTTTATGCAAATTGCCTTTATCGACAAAAACTTGCAGCTTAACCTCTCGACCAGACATAGTCGTAAAACTGTCGTTTAATACGTCAAAATCACCTGCCACAAGGGCAAATAAATAGCTTGGCTTTGGAAATGGGTCGTGCCATTTCACAAAGTGACGACCAGAACGAGGCATCTCGCCTTTATCCACTAAATTACCGTTACTCAATAAAAATGGAAAAGCACTCTTGTCTGCTTCAATGCGAACTGTGTATATGGCCAATACATCTGGACGATCTAAAAAATAGGTGATTCGACGAAAGCCTTCTGCCTCACATTGTGTGCAGTATGCACCGTCAGACATATACAGTCCTTCGAGGCTCGAGTTGTCTTCTGGATCTAATAAAGTGATAACTTCCAGTTCAAACTCTGATTGATCAGTTGTAATAAATAATTGATTGTCATGTTGACGATACTTAGCAGGAACGCCATTTAATTTTACTGAGCTTAATGAAATTTGTTCACCATCAAGTACCAATTCGTGCTGATGATCGCCAGTACGATGCACTTTACTAGTGGCTGTGACTTTGGTGTTTTTACCATCTAAAATAACATTAAGATCGACATGGCTAATAGTAAAAGCGGGCTTGGCATAATCTTTTAAGTGTTTTTCTTGTGCTTGGCTCATACAGGATCCTTTTCGAACAAACTCATTGATGTCGCTTTGTATTTAGTACAGTTACACTGATCCTCACCGCCAATCAGTTAATTTGTCACTGTACAATAGTCATTTCATTAAGAAAAAACGCGCCTAAAGCGCGTTTTTGTTGTAAAGATGATTAATTATTGAGTGCCAATCTTGGCCAACTTTTCTGCATCGGCCATATCTAAAGTGATGTAGGCAGTTTCATCTAAAAATGCATCAGGCAGTTTACTGTCGTCAGTGGTTTCAATCTCATCTAGCGATTTAACCGCGGCAAGTCCTTGCTGAATTCGGCGTGCATTTGCACGATCTAAAGCACGTTTATCATCTGACTCACGCGATGCAATACGCTCACGTTCAACTAACGAAATTGTTTTGTCATCATGATGCTTTTTAAATTCGTTAATATCTTCGTAAATATAGCTAAACTCAGTATCAGTACTAATACGCGCCTTGTGTTTCGCATCTAACGCACTGATTAAGTTTGGATTAATATTACCTAGCGTGCTGTATTGTGCCACTGGGACTTTATCCCAAGGTAAGGCATTTTTCTCCTCAGATTCGCCGTATTCCCCAGGTTCTAACGCACTTGGGAAGCGAACATCAGGCGTGACGCCTTTTAATTGGGTACTGCCACCATTGATACGATAAAATTTAGCAATAGTGTATTGCACATGACCAATAGGTTTTTCATACATGTCATAAATGCGACCTAAACTCTTATGTTGCTGTACAGTCCCTTTGCCAAAGGTTGACTCCCCTACAATTAAAGCTCGGTCGTAATCTTGCAACGCGGCAGCAAAAATTTCAGATGCTGAGGCACTGTAACGGTCTACCATCACAGTTAATGGGCCCGTGTAAGCACTTTTGCCGTCGTTATCACGATTTTCATTTACAGTACCATTGGCATCACGAATTTGAACAACCGGTCCCATGTCGATAAATAAACCTGTTAACAAGGTTGCTTCTGTGAGTGCTCCACCGCCATTACCACGTAGATCGATAATGATACCTTCCACGTTTTCTTGTTCAAGCTTAACGATTTCTTTGGCAACATCTTGTGATAAATTCATGTAAAAACCAGGAATTTGAATCACACCGACTTTTCGCTTAGCATATTGACCGTCTTTTGGCTCAATCACTTTTGAGGTTGCAGCGCGATCTTCTAAGCGAATTTTGTCTCGAATGATGGTGACTTCAAAAGGTTTGGCATTAGCGCCACCTTTTTTAGGCAAAATCTGTAATACCACTTCAGTGCCCTTAGGGCCTTTAATTAAGTCAACAACATCATCTAAACGCCAGCCAATAACATCAACGATATCACTGCCTTTTTGACCAACGCCGACAATTTTATCTTCAGGGGATAGTTTTTCACTATTCGCTGCTGGGCCACCGGCAACAAGGCTTTTAATCACAGTGTAGTCGTCGTCCATTTGTAACACAGCACCTATACCTTCAAGGCTTAGGTTCATTTCCATTTGGAAACGTTCTGCATTACGAGGCGATAAATAACTGGTATGAGGCTCAACACTGCGGGCAAAGGCATTCATAACGCTTTGAAATACATCTTCGCTTTGGGTCTGACTTAAACGCTTTATGGCATTGTTGTAGCGTTTTTCTAACACTTCAACTATTTCTGGCCAATTTTTTCCTGTTAGCTTTAAGTTTAACGCATCGTATTTAACACGTTGACGCCATAACTCATTGACCTCTGTTTCGTCTTTTGGCCACGCGGCTTCTTCACGATCAAACTCGTAAGCATCACCGGGTTTGGTGAAGTCAAATTCTTTATCTAGAAGAGAAAGCGCGTAAGCAAATCGTTCATAACGACGCTGTTGGACAAGATCATACATGGTAAACGCTGGACTGATATCGCCCGATGTGACCATGTTGTCAAATTCGTTTTTGTATTTATCGAAACTCGCAATATCTTGGGCAGTAAGTACATTGCGTCGATAATCGAGTTGCTCTAAAAAACGCGCGTAGATTTGTTCAGAAAACGCATCGTCGAGGTTAAAACGGTGATAATGCGAGCGAGTAAATAAGGTTGTTACTCGCTTGCTAGCCACTTTATGCTGTGGCTCTTGGGCCAGTTTAGGTAACTCGCTGATTTGAATCGTTGGTGATATTGCCCACGCCGAAAAGCCGACAAATAAGCTGGCAATCGACACGGCCAAGGTAAGTTTTCGCATCAACAAGTACTCCTTAAATTTTTATAATAGTATGTGTTCTACACGTACTTTAATGGTCAAGCCAGTGTCTAACTGAACATGCACATCTTCTTTGTTAATGTCAGTAATCACACCAGGTACCGGTGTTGCACCTAACTTAACATTGACCCGTTGCTGTTGCTTTAACTCTTCAAGCTTTGCTGGCTCAAGTTTTACAACAGGAGCAGCGACAGGTGCTGGGCGTTGTTTTTTCACTGATTCGCGTTTTGGTGGCGCTTTTTTGGCTGGCTTTTTCGCGGCCGTTTTAGGTGCTTGAGCTTGACGCTTGGCTTTAGCCTTTTCTTGGCTTTCTTTTAACGTTGCTTGAGCATGATCTATGTGCTCTTGTTCTAATTCGCCACAATCATTACCGTCAAGGTCAATACGTTTAGCACCCGCTTTAACACCTTTTAGATAACGCCAGCTGCTGGTGTAACGGCGAAGCGCTACCCGTAATTGTGTCTTACTGACTTTAGAATCATCAGCTAACCGTTCAGCCAAATCTTGAAATAAACCAATTTTTAATGGCTTAGTTTCACCTTCAGCAATAAAGCATAAAGGAAAGGTTTCATATAAATACGCTAAAATTGCGTTGGTGTCGGTCAACTTGTCTGTTGATTCCATTTTTACTTCCACGTTAATAAAGGGACTGTTCAGCGGCAACATTAGCCACGCAGTCGTTCATCTTTCGCCAAACTTTGCTGTTAAAGCTCAACGTACAAATTATCACTATCCGCCTGTTTGCTAAAGTCATTGACACAAACCTTAACAATTTTGCCGAACCAACTATCAGCTTAAATCATCGCTAACAGTGAAATCCAGCACAAATGCGTGCAGTTGCGTATTATAAAGCCCACAGCAGCGAATGCGACTATGATTTAGTCTTATTTGTTCGCTATTTGAGCAAATAAGCAAGATTCAAAGCTTTTTACCATCATTTCTAAGCCTTTTTGATCATCTTCATCAAATCGGTTAAGTAATGGGCTGTCAATGTCCAACACGGCAACGACCTCTTCGCCACAACGAACAGGAATCACAATCTCTGAATTACTTGCCGAATCACACGCTATATGACCTTCAAATTGATGTACATCTGCGACGCGTTGGGTTGCATTAAGTGCAGCTGCCGTACCACAAACCCCTTTGCCCATACCGATACGAGTACAGGCCACTTTTCCCTGAAAAGGCCCTAATACTAATTGCTCATCACGTTTAATGTAGAAACCAACCCAATTGAGATCGGCAAGGTTGTCATTCAGTAATGCTGAAAAGTTGGCCATACCTGCAATTAAATCGTCTTCGCCTTCTAGTAGTGCTTGAGCTTGGCGGTTTAATGTTTGGTAAAATTCGGTTTTCATCTCAGTTCCTTTACTATGACGTTAATGACTCACTCTTGGACTAACGTCGTTATTCTGCGGTTGTGTTTTTTGCAGCGGCCTTTTTATTTTTGACTGCAGCAGGGGTTTTAACCTGTACAGTGCCTTTTAGCAAGTTAGAAAGCTCATCTTTATTGTTTGCTAAGTAAAAGGCGAGTTGTTCGCACTTATTTTCATCAAGATCTAAGTCTGCTTTAATCAAAAAAGGGAGCAGATTATCGGCAATATCAAGCATCTTATCGTAGGCATCAGCCTCCTTTTTAGATGTGAATGTCATCTTTTCCACCCCTTCTCTGACCACGACAAATTGGGTAATCACTGCCATGATTCAATCCTCACTGTTTTTATATACAGTACATAGAATCTCACATATTCAACTTATGATGCAAGTGTTCTGATTATTCTGATATTATCGTGCTAAGCGGATAAATAGATATTCAGATTTATCCGTCCATACTAGGGGCTTCAAGGTTGTTTTTTGCAACAAAGACCAACAGGCCTTAGTAACACTAACAATATGGCGGCATATTTGCCCTACTGACATTGCTTTTGACTTTGGATTAACTCATTTGATGCATGAAATTGATGATCATGACTCCATCATCTTATGTCGTTCTTGTGATCTGGCAGTAAGAAAGCGCGCCCTGCCATCTAGCGCAAGGGCAATATGTCCCCGATGCGACACAGCATTATATGACACACCTTATTGTTCTATTAACGGTATGTTAGCCTTGTGTGTGGCTGCATTGATTATTTTTGTACCTGCAAATTTACTGCCTGTGCTTGAAATCCATTTTTTGGGAAGCATAAGAACCACGACAGTCACTGAAGCCGCTATTGCGGTGTGGGCACAAGGGTATTGGGTGGTAGGGCTTGCGGTACTTGTGGCAGCAGTGATTGCGCCAGCTTTGTTAATTTTATCGATTTTAACCCAAGTCATTATCGTTAAATTATCACTCAATGCCACTTTTTGGCAGCGGATCTATACCACATTACTCAAAAACCATGGGTTAATTACCCAAATGACGATGCTCGAGATTTATGTCATCAGTTTTTTAGTGTCCGCATTCCAATTATCTGATTTTTCTGATGTTTATTTTGGTATGGGCACATTTAGCTTTACCATGCTGTTTGCGATCATTTTGTTTTTACAACGAGAATACAATCTTGAACATATGTGGAGTTATGTAGATGAGCACTGATCAATCTACAGCAGATTTGCCAACAACCAACGCAAATCCGCATCAGCCTGCCAACTTAGTGCATTTACAAGGCAGCCAACTTGGTTTGTGTTTATGCCCAGTGTGTAAAAAACTTAATACAAGCAAACATAGCCATTGTCGTCGTTGCTATAGCCCATTATCAACACGAAACTATGCAAGTATTCAACAAAGTTGGGCGCTATTGGTTACCGCCACCATTTTACTTGTCTTGGCCAATATATATCCTATTACGCTGCTTACTAATCGTGGGGTGGTGACTAACGATACTATTTTTAGTGGGATCAGCCATTTAGTTCAAACAGGCATGTTTCCAATTGCCATTATTGTATTTATTGCCAGTATTTTAGTCCCTTGGCTCAAAATAGTTGGGCTGGCAACCTATTTAGCTGCAATTAGCTTTAACCTGCCAATTTCTAAAAGGAAATTAATGGTAGGGTTTCATATTATTGAATGGATCGGCCGATGGTCGATGCTGGATTTATTTGTTATTTCATTAACTGTTGCCCTTGTTAACATGGGGCAATTACTTGATGCTAAACCCGCACCTGCTGCAACGGCTTTTGCGTTAGTGATATTATTAACCCAATTAGCCGCGAAAGTACTTGATACTCGTTTACTCTGGGACCGCTTGGAAAAAACACATGACACAAATTGAATCGCCTAAAGTTGTGAAGAAAAAACTATTCTCGCCAATTTGGTTATTACCCGTGGTCGCGTTGATTTTAGGCGCATGGCTTGGGGTGAAAAGTATCAAAGAATCTGGCATTGAAATTGTTATTCATTTCCCGAGCGCTGCGGGTATCGATATTGGTAAAACGTTAGTTAAATACCAAGGGTTAACTGTAGGTAAAGTGTCTGACATTGGTATTGATGATGATTTAAAAGGCGTTAACGTCAAAGTGGTTATGGATTATCGAGCAGACCCATTTTTAAATAAAAATACCTTATTTTGGTTAGTTAAGCCCAAGGCAAGTATTACTGGAGTTGAAGGGTTAGACACCTTATTTTCTGGTAACTATATTGCCATTCAACCCGGTGATGGCCGATCTACAACTGAATTTGAAGCCCAACGTGAAGCACCGGCTATTCTGCCGGGTAGCGAAGGTATTATGGTTGAACTTAAATCACCTAAGCTTGGGTCTATTGATGTGGGGTCACCCGTCTTTTTCCGTCAAGTACCTGTAGGAAGCGTTGTTAGTTACCGTTTAGATGGCAATAAACAAATCATAATCAGTGCATTTGTCCAAGAGCAATACACTCACCTAGTACACAAGGACTCTCGTTTTTGGAATGTGTCAGGATTAAAGATTGATGCATCACTTGCAGGCATAAAAGTTAATACAGAAAGCATCGCCTCTATTTTAGCCGGTGGTATTAGCTTTGACAGTGGTTCTGAAACAGAAAAAGCCCAAAACGGCGATACCTATGCCTTATACCAAGATGAACAAACAGCCATTGGCGGAGTGCTGTTTACGTTAACCGCTGACAACGCTGAAGACATCAGTGAAGGCACTGCATTAGTATACCGAGGTATTACGGTAGGTAACGTTGAGAAAAAACAGCTATCAGAGCAAGGTGTTTTGTTAAACATTCGTGTTGAACATCAGTATAAAGCCTTAATTACACCTGACAGTCGTTTCTGGTTAAGCGGTGCTGAATTGTCTCTTAAAGGCATGAAAAATGTTGGCCGCTTAATTACTGGCAGTGTGATTAACGTCTTGCCTGGTAATCAATCACCTACTGAGCAAATGCGCTTTGAACTGGCTGCGAAGGCCCCTGATTTACTTAAAGATGCTAAGTTAACACTCAAAGTTGTAGCAGCGAGTCATTTCGGAATAGCCAATGGCGCGCAGGTACGCTACAAACAATTACCCATTGGTGCGATCACAGGCGTTAATTTAAGTGACGATTTTGCCAATGTGGAATATCAAATCGAAATCTTACCTGAATTTAAACATTTAGTTACCCAAGGCAGTTTTTTTGTGCCTGAAAAAGCATTATCAATTAATGCAACCCTCGAAGGGATTTCTGTTGCTACTCGCGATTTAACAACAATGCTTGAAGGTGCCATAAGCCTAGTGCCGGCTAAAAACAGCACCTTGGTAGAAGCAAACAGCTCCTTGGCATTACATGAATCGATTGAAAGTGCTCAGGCACAATTTGCTCAACAGCAGATGCTATCCCTCACCTTAAACAGTATCGATGGGGCTGATTTAATCGCAGGCTCGCCGGTTTATTACAAAAAAATGCAAGTAGGCAGTGTATCTTCAGTCGAGTGGCAAGCCGACGCAGACACCTTTGCCATTAACATCAATATCGATAAAAAGTTTACCCCTTTAATTAAGGAAAATACCCTATTTTGGCGCAACAGTGCTGTAAAGATAAATGCAAGCCTTACTGGAGTAGATATTGATGTTGCGCCTTTAAAAGGCGCGATTAATGGTGGGATAACCTTAGGCCATCATGATAAAAACATCGTCAGCAGCAGCCCTACTCACTATCAACTCTACGACAGTGAAGCGTTAGCACTGATGCAAGCAAGCGTGATAGAGCTCACGTTACCCGTGAGCGCTAAAGTGTCAGCCAAAACGGCGATTCGTTATCAGGGCCATCAGATAGGTGAGCTTTCACAAGTGAAATTAGACCCTGCACTAACAACCCTAAAGGCAAAAGCATACCTTTACGGAGACTATGCAGCACATTTTAGTCGTGCCGACAGTGAATACTTTATCGTAGATGCCCAAATTTCATTAGCCGGGATCCGTGCTCCAGAAACCTTAATAACAGGACCTTATATTGGCGTGATCCCAGGTAAAACGGTGCCAACTGCAGATAAGTTTATTGTTAAAAATCATGCACGCTTAGATGCAAACGTGCCAGCAGATGCCATTAAGTTCCAACTTGTAGACAGTCAATTAGGCTCGATTAAAGTTGGTACCCCACTGTTTTTCAGGGGAATCAATATTGGCCAAGTTGACGGCTACCAATTAGCAGATAGCGGTGTTGACATTACTTTGTTTGTGCATGTCGATGCTCAATACGATCATCTCGTGAATAAAACAAGCCAATTTTGGGATGCCTCTGGGATTAAACTGGATGTTGGTTTGTTTTCTGGCGCACAGTTAGAAACGCAATCTCTTGAAACCATCCTCGCTGGCGGTATCGCTATTGCAACAAAAGATGTCACCACAGACGCTAACCGCTTATCAGAAAATGACCGAGTTAATCTGCAGCATACTATGCGTGAAGAATGGGCAGAATGGCAACCAGAGCAAACTAAATAACCTGAGCTCGGGATAATAAATGCCTTTCAAACAGTCCTTTGCCCTGCTCACTGCGTCGAATCGACTGACAATAGGCTAGCTATTGACGCGTCAATTCGCCTTGTTAGCAGAACAAATGACAAGCTTGAAAGTGAAAACGGGTAACATGTTGATTTTAAATAGCATAAGTTCATCCCTTATCCCGAGCTCAGGTTAAATAAGGTTGCTTGATACGATTAAGGCTGTGCGACTTACCAGCCTTAACCTAATAAAAAGTGACCACTGAGAGTATGCCAGCGCGTTTTAATGAATGCGTCACGCTAGAAGCCCAGTCTAAGTATTTACCGTTAAAGACCGATACAGCTATCGGTCTTTTTTATTATCTATAGAAATACCATTGCTAGCCATAAAACCAGTAACATACGCCAATTGCAGCTGCAATGCCGGCAACATCAGCAGTTAAGCCACAACTGAGCGCATGACGCCCATTACGGATCCCAACAGAACCAAAATAAACGGCTAACACATAAAAAGTGGTTTCAGTACTGCCCTGTAAAATAGCGGCGAGTCGACCTGCGAAAGAATCAACTCCGTGATGATCCATGGTTTCTAACATCATCGCCCTCGCCCCTGAGCCACTAAAGGGTTTCATCAATGCAGTGGGCATTGCATCAATAAACCGTGTGTCCCAGCCCAATCCACTTATAAGGGTGGCGAGCATTTGCAATACGTATTCTAACGCGCCAGATGCACGCAAAACAGCAATCGCCAATAGCATCGCAATCAAATATGGAATTAAGGTTATCGCTTGATTAAACCCTTGTTTTGCACCTTCAACAAACTCATCAAAAACCGCCACTTTGCGGTAACCGGCGGCCAAAATGAAGCTGAAAATTAACAACAATAGAATGCCATTTCCCAACACCATCGACATTGATCCGATAGCATTGGCAGATAAGGTCAAAAGGTATGCAACTAACGCCATTAATGACCCCATGACAAGTCCTGTATACGCCAATATCACACTGTTAAATAATGGAATTTTTTGTATGATTGCCACAACCAACAATCCGACCAGCGTCGATGCACTCGTGGCGAGTAAAATGGGTAAAAACACATCGGCAGGGTGTTCAGCCCCTTGTTGTGCACGGTATAAAAATACCGTCACAGGCACTAAGGTCACTGACGAGGTATTTAATACTAAAAAAAGAATTTGTGCATTGGTGGCCACGGTTTTGATTGGATTAAGGCTCTGTAAATCATGCATAGCCTTTATACCTAAGGGCGTGGCGGCATTATCTAGGCCCAATATGTTCGCTGTTAAATTCATGCTAATGCTGCCATAAGCAACATGCCCTCGAGGTACTTCAGGCATTAATCGAGACAATAAAGGCTCAAACAATCGCGCAAATAGCCCAACCACACCGGCTTTTTCACCGACTTGCATCAGGCCCATCCATAATGCAAGAACCCCAATCAACCCCAATGAAATGTCTGCAGCTAACTTTGCACTTGCAAACAATGCCGTGACCGAATCACTCAACACCTCAGTGTTACCTGCAAGTAATTGCACCAAAATGGAAATTGCAGCCACAATAAAAAATAACAACCAAACTCTATTTAGCACTCACGGCTCCATAACCCTGTAGACATATATTAGTTAATATACAGTAATCATTGACGATCTGGAGCAACAATTCCGTGTTATGATCGTGCTAATTCGGCAATATATAAATGATCCCGCTTATTATGATCCCATTACATCCAAATTTTATTCGACATATTGAAAACGAACTGCCAGCGCATCTTTCACTCACCGACTTTATAGATTATTGCAATCAACCTCTTAGAAAGTCGATAAGGGTCAACACCTTAAAAATCGCTACACCGAAATTTGTCGATATTATGACGCAAGCAGGTTGGCAATTAACCAGTATTCCTTGGTGTAATGACGGTTTTTGGATCGAAGGCAATGATGACATTCAACTTGGTAACGCCATAGAGCATATTCAAGGATTATTTTACATCCAAGAAGCGAGCTCAATGTTACCGCCAATAGCCTTGTTTGCTGATAATACCCATCCAGAAATAGTGCTAGACGTTGCCTCAGCACCCGGCTCTAAAACCACGCAAATTGCTGCATTAATGAATAATAGTGGCCTTTTGGTGGCAAATGAATACTCGGCCAGTCGAGTGAAAGTATTACACGCTAACATATCCAGAATGGGCGCCAGCCATACTGCATTAACCCACTTTGATGGTCGTGTATTTGGTGAGTATTTATTTGAATCATTTGATGCCATTCTTTTGGATGCGCCCTGTGGCGGCGAAGGCACGGTACGTAAAGATCCATTAGCACTAAAACACTGGGATATTGAACATGTTACAGCTATTGCAGAGACTCAAAAAGACCTCATAGAGTCTGCTTTTTTAGCCTTAAAACCTGGTGGTACCTTAGTATACTCCACATGCACACTCAGCCAGCTAGAGAACCAATCTATCTGTAAACATTTACAACAACAATTTCCTCATGCCGTTGAATTTGTATCACTTAACCATTTATTCGACGGTGCTGATAAAGCATGCACTGAGGAAGGCTTTTTACACGTTTGGCCACAAATTTATGACAGTGAAGGTTTTTTTGTTGCAAAAATCCGTAAAACAGCGTCAGTCGAACGGGTTAAAAAACAGCCTAAACTGCAAAAGAATTTTCCTTTTACTGTTGCAGGTGATAAGCAACAAATTGAGTTGAAAAATTATTTTAAAGAGACTTTTTCAATCGAGCTGCCAAATGACGACATCATGATGTTACGAGATGACGAGTATTGGTTGTTTCCGGCACACTTTACTGATTTTATCGGCAAAATGCGTTTTCAGCGTATTGGTCTTAAACTCGCTGATGCATTAAAGAAAGGCTATAAAGCGAAACATGAGGCCATTATTGCATTAGCCTCAACAAGTGACGCAGCCAGAACCATCGAACTGACGCCAGAGCAAGCGCAAGATTTTTTAATGGGTAGAGACATAGCAACTCAAACATTTAATGAGCCATTGCAAGATTATTTAGCAGATTTGGCTCAAGGAGAAATGTTAGTCAGCTATCACAACATTGTTTTGGGTGTAGTAAAACACTTAGGCCATCGTCTAAAAAATAACTTACCACGAGAACTTGTTCGCGATAAGGTTAACTTATCACTCTGATTAACCTGAGGTCGGGATAAGGGATGAACTTATACTATTTAAAATCAACATGTTACCCATTCTCACTTTCAAGCTTGTCATTTGTTCTGCTAACAAGGCGAATTGACGCGTCAATAGCTAGC